>NZ_JBVPGN010000030.1:0-367680 GCF_055816715.1 Enterobacter sp. PL_is514
GTCCTGGTTACGGTAGGTCGCGACGCCGTTAGCACGTTGCTGCAGGAAGTTGTCAGCGCCGTAGGTATCGCCGCCAAATTCTGGCAGAACGTCAGTCCAGGAAGTTACGTCGTAGATTACGCCGTAGTTACGACCGTAATCGAAAGAACCCGCCTCAGCGAATTTCAGACCCGCGAACGCCACACGCGTCCAGGACTGATTGTCACCTTCAGTGGTGTTGCCCTGAATCTGGTATTCCCACTGGCCGTAACCGGTCAGCTGATCGTTAACCTGAGTTTCGCCTTTGAAGCCAAGACGCATGTAGGTCTTGTCGCCGTCGTTACCCTTGTCGTCAGAGAAATAGTGCAGACCATCAACTTTACCGTACAGATCTAATTTGTTGCCATCTTTGTTATAAATTTCGGCCGCATTTGCTGCGCCTGCCACCAGGAGTGCTGGTACCAGGAGGGACAGTACTTTAACTTTCATTTTATTAACCCTCTGTTATATGCCTTATAATTGCCACTGCTTACTGGTTAACCCTCATTAACCAGTCGGCAATTTCATTCTCCGCAAAATCACAGAATAATCCAATGCGAATATGATACGAAAACTTTGAAGATGTTTCATTTATCTGTGAACATGTTTCAAAATGTAAATATCAAGGAACTTTTACAAAGCACAAATAGCTTAGAAATTTAGCACTTATAATCAAAAGAAAAATAACACACATAAAAATCAACAAGTTATAATAAAAATCGTTACAGCACTGAATGACAAAACAAGATCGCGCCTAATCTCTAAAATATCTCTCGCTATCATCATTAACTTTATTTATTACCGTCATTCAGTTTTGAATGTCTGTTTATCCCTAATTGAGCCGGATGCTTCGCATTCGGTTTTTTTTTTACCTTTCTTTACGTAACTTCTCATTTTTTGTGCTACCGCACCGAAACTGTAACGACTATTAACTAAATCTTCACCGCTATCCTTCGCTAGCGGAATATTGATGTAAAACTTAATTTCTTGTTAATTCGTGCTATTTGCTAGCTAAGCGCACTTATTATTTGTACGCGCACGGCGTGTTTGTACATGTTTAGTGCGTCACCTGCCGCCGATATTGTCCGTTGAAAAAGTCGCCTTTTCCCGGGCAGTGGCGCTGGAAATTCAGTTATTACCCTTTATACTGCCCTATCGCCACAGAGCATGACCATGACGGGTTAAAGATATCAATGAGTCAGACTGAAACTACCGCCCCGAGCAAATTTTCCCTCCTTCCCGGGAGCATCACCCGTTTCTTTCTTCTTTTGATCGTTGTGCTGTTAGTGACCATGGGGGTGATGGTACAAAGCGCGGTTAACGCCTGGCTGAAGGATAAGAGCTATCAGGTCGTCGATATCACCCATGCCGTGCATAAGCGCATCGATACCTGGCGCTACGCCACCTGGCAGATTTACGACAATATCGCGGCCGCCCCGGCCTCCTCGTCCGGAGATGGACTTCAGGAGACACGGCTTAAGCAGGATGTCTACTATCTCGAAAAACCGCAGCGTAAGACCGAGGCGCTTATTTTTGGCTCTCACGACAGCGCGACGCTTGAGATGACGCAGCGTATTTCAACCTATCTGGATACCCTCTGGGGTGCCGAAACGGTGCCATGGTCGATGTACTATCTGAACGGTCAGGACAACAGCATGATCCTGATCTCAACGTTGCCGTTAAAAGATCTCTCTTCCGGGTTTAAAGAGACCACCGTGGGCAGCATCGTCGATTCCCGCCGGGCAGAGATGCTGCAGCAGGCGAATGCCCTCGATGAACGTGAGAGCTTCTCTTCCCTGCGTCGTCTGGCCTGGCAAAACGGTCATTATTTTACCCTGCGCACTACGTTCAACCAGCCGGGACACCTGGCGACGGTAGTGGCCTTCGATTTACCGATTAATGATTTAATCCCGCCGGACATGCCGCTCGACAGCTTCCGTCTGGAGCCCGACAGCAGCACCCAGAACATGCGGGCGGCGTCTGACAAAGAGGCCGCAGAGAGCGTATCGATCTCCTTTAACGGCTCGAAAATCGAAATTGCCTCATCGCTGAATTCGACCGGTATGCGTCTGGTGTGGCAGGTGCCGTTTGGCACGCTGTTGCTCGATACCCTGCAAAATATCCTGCTGCCTCTGCTGTTAAATATCGGTCTGCTGGCGCTGGCGCTGTTTGGCTACAGCACCTTCCGTTTCCAGTCGGGTCGTCAGAGCGACGCCTCTGCGGTTCCGGCCGGCACCAGCAATGAGCTGCGCGTATTGCGTGCATTGAATGAAGAGATTGTTTCCGTGCTGCCACTTGGGGTCTTAGTTCACGACCAGGAGGCGAATCGTACGGTGATGAGCAACAAAATTGCCGACCATCTGCTACCGCATCTTAACCTGCAGAACATCACCACCATGGCGGATCAGCATCAGGGAGTGATTCAGGCCACCATCAACAATGAACTGTACGAAATCCGTCAGTTCCGCAGCCAGGTGGCTCCCCGCACGCAAATCTTCATTATTCGCGACCAGGATCGCGAAGTGCTGGTCAATAAAAAGCTCAAGCAAGCACAAAGACTGTATGAGAAAAACCAGCAGGGGCGCGCCGCATTCATGCAGAACATTGGCGATGCCTTCAAGCAGCCGTTAAAAACGCTGGCGACCCAGGCGGCGGCGTTAAACACCGCTGAAAGCCACCAGCTTGCCTGCCAGGCCGATTCGCTGGTCAGAATGGTCGATGAGATCCAGCTGGCAAACATGCTGGAGAATGATTTCTGGAAGGGTACGCCAACCCTCTTCTCCATTCAGGAACTGATCGATGAAGTGGTGCCGGAAGTGCTGCCCGTCATTAAGCGCAAAGGGTTGCAGCTGCTGATCAATAACAATCTCCCTGCGAATGACGAACGCCACGGCGATCGTGAAGCGCTGCGGCGTATTCTGCTGATGATTATTCAGTACGCCGTGACCACCACGCAGATTGGCAAGATCACCCTCGAAGTTGGCACTGAGGAGTCAGCAGAAGACCGCCTGACGTTCCGCATCCTGGACACCGGGGAAGGCGTCACCACGAGTGAAATTGATAATCTGCACTTCCCGTTCCTGAATGACACGCAAAGCGATCGCTACGGCAAGGCCAATGCCCTGACCTTCTGGCTGTGCGATCAGCTGGCGCGTAAGCTCGGCGGCCATCTGAATATCAAAGCCCGTGAATCCCTCGGCACCCGTTATTCTCTGCACGTGAAAATGGCGGCCAATCCGCAGGAAGAAGATGAAGAACGTCTGCTGGATGATGTCGTGGTGATGGTCGATGTGACCTCGAACGAGATCCGCAATATTGTCGTTCGCCAGTTAGAAAACTGGGGTGCGGCCTGCATCACGCCGGATGAAAGACTTGCAAGTCAAGAATTTGATCTGTTTTTAACTGATAATCCGTCTAATCTTACTGCCTCCGGCTTGCTTTTAAGCGATGATGAGTCAGGCGTGCGGAAAATCGGCCCTGGCCAGCTGCGCGTCAACTTTAATATAAGCAATGCGATGCAGGAAGCTGTACTACAACTAATAGAAGAGCAGCTGGCGCAGGAAGAGATAGCGGAATCCCCGTTAGGCGGCAATGAAAATGCCGAGCTTCACGCCAGCGGATACTATTCACTCTTTGTTGATACAGTACCAGATGATGTTAAGCGGTTGTATACTGAGTCCGCTGCGAATGATTTTGCAGCGCTGGCACAGACAGCACACCGGCTTAAAGGGGTGTTTGCCATGCTTAATCTGGTTCCCGGCAAGCAGTTATGTGAAACGCTGGAACATCTAATTCGTGAGAAAGATGCCTCTGGCATTGAAAAATACATCAGCGACATTGACGCCTACGTCAAAAGCTTGCTGTAGCAAGGTAGCCTTATACATGAACAATATGAACGTAATTATTGCCGATGACCATCCGATTGTACTGTTCGGTATTCGCAAATCACTTGAACAGATCGAGTGGGTGAATGTAGTCGGTGAATTTGAAGACTCTACAGCACTGATCAATAACCTCCCAAAGCTTGATGCACACGTGCTCATTACCGATCTCTCCATGCCTGGAGACAAGTACGGTGATGGGATCACGCTCATCAAATATATTAAACGTCACTTCCCGGATATCTCGATCATTGTTCTGACCATGAACAACAACCCGGCGATCCTGAGCGCGGTTCTGGATCTAGACATCGAAGGGATTGTGCTGAAACAGGGCGCACCGACCGATCTGCCAAAAGCGCTTGCTGCGCTGCAGAAAGGCAAGAAGTTCACGCCTGAGAGCGTCTCTCGTCTGCTGGAAAAAATCAGCGCGGGTGGCTACGGTGACAAACGCCTGTCGCCGAAGGAGAGTGAAGTTCTGCGCCTGTTCGCTGAAGGTTTCCTGGTGACCGAGATTGCCAAGAAGCTGAACCGCAGCATTAAAACCATCAGCAGCCAGAAGAAATCAGCGATGATGAAGCTTGGCGTGGACAACGATATTGCACTGCTGAACTATCTCTCCTCCGTCACGCTGAGCGCAACGGACAAGGATTGATCTCAACGGGTGTGCGGCCTGATGCCCTCACCCCGCCCCTCTCCCACCGGGAGAGGGTGAAAAGCTTAAAAGGCCCTTGCGGGCCTTTTTTATATTCTTGTTTTTCTCACGCGCTCCGCGTAAATCGACAATGTCTGCTTCAGCACGTCCAGCGTCACCGGTTTCGACAGACAGCTGTCCATGCCTGACTCCAGACAGCGCTGCTTCTCTTCCGCCAGCGCGTTCGCCGTTACGCCCACCACCGGCAGCGTCAGGCCCAACTGTCGGATGCGCTGCGTCAGACGGTAGCCGTCCATGTTTGGCATGTTGACGTCGCTAAGTACGATATCAATATGATTTTTACTCAGCACGTTCAGCGCATCCACACCGTCATTGGCCGTTTTGCACTGGTAGCCCAGCGATCCAAGCTGGTCAGCCAGCAGGCGGCGGTTAATCGGATGGTCATCCACCACCAGAATCATCATATCGTCATTCACTGACGCCAGAGACTCGGGTGACGGCAATCCGCCCGCGCCGTCGCGCTCTTCCAGCTCCACTTTGTAGATGCGCGCCAGCAGGCTCAACAGCTCGTGCGGGGTTGCGACACTATGTACCCATTCCCCAGGCGCACGCTCGACAGGAATGCCGATGTGGCGACGACAGAAGAGCACCGACCCTCTTCCCTGCCACGGCTGATCCGGCATCTCGTCGGCGATCAGCACATCGTCCACGTCCGGCGTTTGACCTTCATAGCGGCACACCCTCACGCCGCTGTGGGCAAGCAGCGCCGTCAGGTAGTCATTCAGCGAGGCGTTATGCACCGCCAGCCAGCAGCGCTTATCGCTCAGCCCGTCTACCGTGGATTTTGCCGGATACTGCGCCGAATAGAGCGGAATGCGGATGGTGAACTGGCTGCCCATGCCGGGCTCGGTATCCACCGAGATATCACCGTCCATCATGCTGACGAGCTTCTCACAAATCGCCAGCCCCAGTCCGGTTCCCTGGAAGTTACGCTGCACGCCGGTACCGACCTGGAAGAACGGATCGAACAGACGAACCACTTCCTTCGCCGGGATACCGACGCCCGTGTCGCGCACGCGAATGCTCAGGTAATCCCCCGCCCGACAGACGTGCAGCACAATACAGCCGGTATCGGTGAATTTAATGGCGTTGCTGAGCAGGTTAGAGATGACCTGCTGCAGGCGCATCGGATCGCCGTGCAGCGTCAGCGGCACATCCGGCTCAATAAAGCAGTAGAGCCCCAGCTGTTTACGCACGACCAGTGGCAGATAGTTGGCGCTGATATGGTTCATGACCTCGCGCGGCGAGAACTCCCGCGGCTCGATTTTCAGCTGCTCAGACTCAATTTTAGAGAAGTCGAGAATATCGCTGATGATTTTCAGCAGCAGGCTGGAGGAGTTGTTCATCGCCGTCACCAGCCTGTCGACCCCTTTCGGCAGCTCTTTCGTCTGCAGCAGGTCGAGGTTACCGATGATCCCGTACAGCGGCGTTCGCAGCTCGTGGCTGACGGTCGCAAGGAACATGGATTTCGACTGGCTGGCCTGCTCTGCCGCCTGCGCCATCTCCTGCAACGACTCTTCCATTTTCACGCGCGCGGAGACATCCACCAGCACGCAAATCGCCACGTTTTCATTGCGATAGCGGGAATGGACAAAGCTAATCTGCAGGTTGGTGTGCGTGCTGGTGAGCACGTCGACAAAGTTAACCTGCTGACCGCAGATAATTTGCGTCAGCCTTTGCCGGTCCTCATGCGTCAGCATATTCAGGTAGTTATGTGCCAGTTCGTTACTCAGGATGTTGGTACCGTCCTGGGTACGCAGAATACAGATCCCCACCGGCGCCGAAGCGACAATCTTCCGGTTAAACTGCTCGTGTTCCTCCAGCCGCTGGGCGTCGCTCTCGGCGGGAATAAAGATTTTTCGTTCATACATGCGCGCCAGGGTGAACAGAGCCCCACCCGCGATCAGGTTCAGCAGAATGGCATTCATGATGAGAATGCGTATCCGCTCAAGCACCATGTCCACCGGCAGCGAATAGACGATACTCAGCGAGGAAGGCGGCAGGCTCTTCTTCAGCACCAGCTCGCGGAAACCCGAGGTATAGCCAAACCACGACCGCTCCTGCATCCAGTGGGGTTCGACGTTAAGCCGGTTATCCGGTCCGGCAAGCGAGATCAGCTGATGACCGTTTTCATCCAGAATGGTCACCCCCATGGGCAGGCTGCCCGGGGTGAAAAAGTTTTCCATGCGAATGGTCTGCTCAATCCCCAGCAGCGCCTGCAGGCGATTGCCGAGATACACCGGCGTCAGAGCGTAGAAATAGCCCACGCCCGGACGCGGGCCCTGGCTCACCCAGAAGATGTTATTGCCGCGTTCGTCCTGCGGCGCATTGCGGTATTTCACAATACGTTCATGCAGGCTTTTCAGCGCATCGTCACGCTCAACGGGCACGTCGCGCAGGCCAAAGTCAGCCATGCAGAGATTCTCGCTGCCAATCAGGAAGACGCGGTTCAGGTCATAGGCGGCGGAGAAATTGTCGCGCCAGTAGCGCATAAACCAGGCAAGGGATTCCAGCGACCCGCGCCAGGAATTGCTCATGGTGGAGCAATCGGAGTCCGGGAACAGCGGCTGGAAATCCGGGACTTCAGTTTTGTCATCACGCCCGCGAAGCGCAAGGATGCCGTTTTCCGCCGTCAGACGATTTTCGGCAATATACTTCAGCTCCTTCATCACGTCAGACGTTCGCTGAATGTAGCGCTGGGCCTGGTCGGAGCTTAAGTTAAACTCCTGGCGGATCTCCGCTTCTTTCTGGTGCAGCGCGTTAACGATGTAAAACACCGAGAACAGGGCCACCAGCAGCCAAAGCAAGAGCGCCAGCGCCCGAAACAGATAGCGAGAGACTTTCAGCGTAGTACGAAAGGAGACGAGGTATTTCAAGGGGGCGAGGCTCCGCCGTCGGGGTCAAAAGAATGTGGTTAAGGTAGCGGTAAACGCGCCAGGTCGCAACGTTGACTTATCTGCTTGTGCAAAAGAAAAGGGCCGGAATCCGGCCCTTTTTTGCATCAGAAGACATTACTCGTCAGCATCATCCGCTGCGTCATCGTCAGTGTCGACTTCCGGCGCGATATCATCATCGCCTTCCGCAACGCTACCGTCGATGGAGTCGAGCTCTTCGTCATCCACCGGCTCAGCAACGCGCTGCAGACCCACCACGTTCTCATCTTCCGCTGTACGGATGAGGATTACGCCCTGGGTATTACGCCCTACCACGCTGATCTCAGACACGCGGGTACGCACCAGCGTACCGGCATCGGTGATCATCATGATCTGGTCCGCATCGTCCACCTGCACCGCGCCCACAACGGAACCGTTGCGCTCGGTAACTTTGATAGAGATAACGCCCTGCGTGCCGCGAGACTTGGTTGGGTATTCCCCTTCCGCCGTACGTTTACCGTAACCATTCTGCGTTACGGTCAGGATAGCCCCTTCACCGCGCGGAATAATCAGAGAAACCACGCTGTCTTCGCCAGCCAGCTTGATACCACGCACGCCCGTCGCGGTACGACCCATCGCACGGACGGCGTTCTCTTTAAAGCGCACCACTTTACCGGCCGCAGAGAACAGCATCACTTCATCAGAACCGGAGGTCAGATCCACACCGATCAGCTCGTCGCCTTCGTTCAGGTTCACGGCGATAATACCGGCAGAACGCGGACGGCTGAACTCGGTCAGCGCGGTTTTCTTCACGGTACCGCTGGCGGTCGCCATAAAGACGTTCACGCCCTCTTCGTACTCGCGTACCGGCAGGATGGCGGTGATACGTTCGTCCGCTTCCAGCGGCAGCAGGTTAACGATTGGACGACCACGTGCGCCACGGCTCGCTTCCGGCAGCTGATAGACTTTCATCCAGTACAGACGACCGCGGCTGGAGAAGCAGAGGATCGTGTCATGGGTGTTAGCCACCAGCAGGCGGTCAATAAAGTCTTCTTCTTTAATACGTGCCGCAGACTTGCCTTTACCGCCACGACGCTGTGCTTCGTAGTCGGTCAGCGGCTGATACTTCACATAGCCCTGGTGAGACAGGGTGACCACCACGTCTTCGCGGTTGATCAGATCTTCAATGTTGATATCAGAGCTGTTCGCGGTGATTTCGGTGCGGCGCTCGTCGCCGAACTGATCGCGGACCAGCTCCAGCTCTTCACGGATCACTTCCATCAGACGCTCTGCGCTACCCAGGATGTGCAGCAGCTCAGCAATCTGTTCCAGCAGCTCTTTGTATTCGTCGAGCAGTTTTTCATGCTCAAGGCCGGTCAGTTTCTGCAGACGCAGATCCAGAATCGCCTGGGCCTGCTGTTCAGTCAGGTAGTACTGACCGTCACGCACGCCGAATTCAGGTTCCAGCCACTCAGGACGCGCTGCGTCATCGCCCGCACGTTCCAGCATCGCGGCGACGTTACCCAGATCCCACGGACGGGAAATCAGGGCAGCTTTCGCTTCCGCCGGGGTTGGCGCACGACGGATCAGTTCGATGATCGGGTCGATGTTGGCCAGCGCAACCGCCAGCGCTTCAAGGATGTGCGCACGGTCGCGCGCTTTGCGCAGTTCGAAGATGGTACGGCGGGTCACCACTTCACGGCGGTGACGCACGAACGCGCTCAGGATCTCTTTCAGGTTCATGATCTTCGGCTGACCATGGTGCAGTGCAACCATGTTGATACCGAAGGAGACCTGGAGCTGAGTCTGGGAGTACAGGTTGTTCAGCACAACCTCACCCACCGCGTCGCGTTTAATCTCAATCACGATGCGCATACCGTCTTTGTCAGACTCGTCACGCAGCGCGCTGATGCCTTCAACGCGTTTTTCTTTTACCAGCTCGGCGATTTTTTCAATCAGACGCGCTTTGTTCACCTGATACGGGATCTCGTGAACAATGATGGTTTCACGGCCGGTTTTAGCGTCCGCTTCCACTTCGGCGCGGGCACGGATGTAAATCTTGCCGCGACCGGTGCGGTACGCTTCTTCAATACCACGACGACCGTTGATGATCGCCGCCGTCGGGAAGTCCGGGCCCGGGATGTGTTCCATCAGCCCTTCAATGCTGATGTCTTCATCGTCGATATAGGCCAGGCAGCCGTTGATCACCTCGGTGATATTGTGCGGCGGAATGTTGGTTGCCATACCGACCGCGATACCGGACGAACCGTTAACCAACAGGTTCGGGATCTTGGTGGGCATCACATCTGGGATGCGCTCGGTGCCGTCGTAGTTATCGACGAAATCAACGGTCTCTTTTTCCAGGTCGGCCATCAGCTCATGAGCGATTTTCGACATACGGATTTCCGTATAACGCATCGCCGCAGCGGAGTCGCCGTCGACTGAACCAAAGTTACCCTGGCCATCTACCAGCATGTAGCGCAAGGAGAATGGCTGCGCCATACGAACGATGGTGTCATAAACGGCGGTATCACCATGCGGGTGATATTTACCGATGACGTCACCGACGACGCGGGCAGATTTTTTATAGGCTTTATTCCAGTCATTGCCCAATACGTTCATGGCGTATAGTACGCGACGGTGTACCGGCTTAAGGCCATCGCGGACGTCCGGCAGCGCACGGCCAACAATGACCGACATCGCATAGTCCAGATAGGAGCTCTTCAGCTCTTCCTCGATGTTAACCGGTGTAATTTCTCTCGCAAGGTCGCTCATCTAACCGCTATCCCTCTACTGTATCCCGGATTCAAAGGTCGCAAATTATAACACAGCCGAGGTGATTGAGGTAAACCTATACGCTTTATTCACGGGGATTGCCTGATATACTCATTCGTCTTGCTAAATAAGGAGTAAAAGCGCCCATGAATGCCGAAAAATCCCCGGTGGTTCACAACGTTGACCACGAAGAGATTGCCAAATTTGAAGCGGTGGCGTCCCGCTGGTGGGATCTCGAAGGTGAGTTCAAACCGCTGCACCGTATTAACCCGCTGCGTCTGGGCTATATCGCGGAGCGTTCCGGCGGTCTGTTCGGTAAGAAAGTGCTCGACGTCGGCTGCGGCGGCGGTATCCTGGCGGAAAGCATGGCGCGCGAAGGGGCGAATGTTACGGGCCTGGATATGGGCTTTGAACCGCTGCAGGTGGCCCGCCTTCATGCGCTGGAGTCCGGTATACAGGTGGAATACGTGCAGGAAACCGTAGAAGAGCACGCGGCAAAACACGCCCATCAGTACGATGTGGTGACCTGCATGGAGATGCTGGAGCACGTTCCCGATCCGCAGTCGGTGGTGCACGCCTGTGCAAAACTGGTAAAACCGGGCGGCCAGGTCTTCTTCTCAACCCTCAACCGCAACGCTAAAGCCTGGCTGATGGCCGTCGTCGGCGCGGAGTATGTGCTGCGCATGGTGCCGAAAGGGACCCACGACGTGAAGAAATTCATTAAGCCTGCAGAGCTGTTAAGCTGGGTTGACCAGACGTGGCTCAAAGAGCAGCACATCATCGGCCTGCACTACAATCCGCTGACCAATAAATTCAAACTCGCACCGGGCGTTGATGTTAACTATATGTTGCACACAACCGCCAAAAACGACTAACGTCATTCGTTATTCTTATAAAGATTGCGCGACATCATGTTGCGCAATTCTGACCTCTCGTTGAAGAAATCAGCACTCGATCAAATTTTGAATTTTTTTTCTTAATTATTGACATGTCTTCCAGGCCTTACGGTACGAGGACTTAGCCTTTTTTACCCTTTCACAACCTCAATTTAACGTCAAAATCAACCCTTGTGCTGAAAAGATTCGATACTAGAATACTCACCATATAGCGTTTTTCTTATCGCAAACCCCCTATATGTAGTATTTATCCACAGAGTTAGTCACAAGACGGATCTGTGGATAAGCGGGGGATATTTTTTATTTCACGGACAGGTAAAACCCACATGAATCAGAGTCTGCTGGTGACAAAGCGCGACGGTACTACCGAGCGTATCAATCTGGACAAAATCCATCGAGTTCTCGACTGGGCAGCAGAAGGACTGAACAACGTATCTATCTCCCAGGTTGAACTGCGTTCTCATATTCAGTTCTACGACGGCATCAAAACGTCTGATATCCACGAAACTATCATCAAAGCGGCGGCGGACCTGATCTCCCGCGAAGCACCGGATTATCAGTACCTGGCTGCACGTCTGGCGATTTTCCACCTGCGTAAAAAAGCCTACGGCCAGTTTGAGCCGCCGAAGCTTTACGATCACGTGGTGAAAATGGTTGAGCTGGGCAAATACGACACGCATCTGCTGGAAGACTATACGGAAGAAGAGTTCGAGCAGATGAACGGGTTTATCGATCACTGGCGCGACATGAACTTCTCCTACGCGGCGGTGAAGCAGCTCGAAGGCAAATACCTGGTTCAGAACCGTGTAACCGGTGAGATCTACGAAAGCGCCCAGTTCCTCTACATTCTGGTGGCCGCCTGCCTGTTCTCAAACTACCCGCGTGATACCCGTCTGGATTACGTGAAGCGTTTCTACGATGCGGTATCGACGTTCAAAATTTCTCTGCCTACGCCAATCATGTCTGGCGTGCGCACCCCTACCCGTCAGTTCAGCTCCTGCGTCCTGATCGAGTGTGGTGACAGCCTGGATTCCATCAACGCCACCTCCAGCGCCATTGTGAAATACGTTTCCCAGCGTGCAGGTATCGGCATCAACGCCGGCCGCATCCGTGCGCTGGGCAGCCCGATTCGCGGCGGTGAAGCGTTCCACACCGGCTGTATCCCGTTCTATAAGCACTTCCAGACGGCAGTAAAATCCTGCTCTCAGGGCGGCGTGCGCGGCGGTGCTGCGACCCTGTTCTACCCGATGTGGCACCTGGAAGTGGAGAGCCTGCTGGTTCTGAAAAACAACCGTGGTGTCGAAGGCAACCGCGTGCGTCACATGGACTACGGCGTGCAGATCAACAAGCTGATGTACACCCGTCTGCTGAAAGGTGAAGACATCACCCTGTTCAGCCCGTCCGACGTTCCAGGCCTGTATGACGCGTTCTTCGCCGATCAGGACGAGTTCGAGCGTCTGTACACCAAATATGAAAAAGACGACAGCATCCGCAAGCAGCGCGTGAAGGCGGTAGACCTGTTCTCCCTGATGATGCAGGAACGTGCCTCTACCGGCCGTATCTACATCCAGAACGTTGACCACTGCAACACCCACAGCCCGTTTGACCCGGTTGTTGCACCAGTGCGCCAGTCTAACCTGTGCCTGGAGATCGCTCTGCCGACCAAACCGCTGGAAGACGTGAACGACGAAAACGGCGAAATCGCGCTGTGTACGCTGTCCGCGTTCAACCTGGGCGCGATTAAGAGCCTGGACGAGCTGGAAGAGCTGGCCGTGCTGGCGGTTCGTGCCCTCGACGCCCTGCTGGACTACCAGGATTACCCAATCCCGGCAGCGAAACGCGGTGCGATGGGCCGCCGTACCCTGGGTATCGGCGTGATCAACTTCGCCTACTGGCTGGCGAAAAACGGCAAGCGTTACTCCGACGGCAGCGCTAACAACCTGACGCACCAGACGTTTGAAGCCATTCAGTACTACCTGATGAAAGCCTCTAACGAGCTGGCGAAAGAGCAAGGCGCGTGCCCGTGGTTCAACGAAACCACCTACGCGAAAGGCATTCTGCCGATCGACACCTACAAAAAAGACCTGGATGCGATCGTCAGCGAGCCGCTGCATCTCGACTGGGAAGGCCTGCGCGAGTCCATTAAAACGCACGGCCTGCGTAACTCCACGCTCTCTGCTCTGATGCCGTCCGAGACCTCTTCGCAGATCTCTAACGCTACCAACGGTATCGAACCGCCGCGCGGCCACGTCAGCATCAAAGCGTCGAAAGACGGCGTGCTGCGTCAGGTCGTACCGGACTACGAAACGCTGGGCAACAACTACGAGCTGCTGTGGGAAATGCCAAACAACGACGGCTACCTGCAGCTGGTGGGTATCATGCAGAAGTTTATCGACCAGTCGATCTCTGCCAATACCAACTATGACCCGACGCGCTTCCCGTCAGGCAAGGTTCCGATGCAGCAATTGCTGAAAGACCTGCTCACCGCCTATAAGTTTGGCGTGAAAACGCTGTACTATCACAACACCCGTGACGGTGCGGAAGACGCGCAGGACGACCTGGTTCCGTCAATTCAGGACGATGGCTGCGAAAGCGGCGCATGTAAGATCTAATGTAAATGCCGGGTGGCGCTACGCTTACCCGGCCTACGTTTTTAGGACACACTCATGGCATATACCACCTTTTCACAGACGAAAAACGACCAGCTCAAAGAGCCGATGTTCTTCGGCCAGCCGGTCAACGTGGCACGCTACGATCAGCAAAAATATGACATCTTCGAAAAGCTGATTGAAAAGCAACTCTCCTTCTTCTGGCGCCCGGAAGAAGTGGATGTCTCCCGCGACCGTATTGACTACCAGTCGCTGCCGGATCACGAAAAGCATATCTTCATCAGCAACCTGAAGTACCAGACGCTGCTGGACTCTATTCAGGGCCGTAGCCCGAACGTGGCGCTGCTGCCGCTGATCTCCATTCCAGAGCTGGAAACCTGGGTGGAAACCTGGGCGTTCTCCGAGACGATCCACTCCCGCTCTTACACCCACATCATCCGCAACATCGTGAACGATCCGGCGGTGGTGTTTGACGATATCGTCACCAACGAGCAGATCCAGAAGCGCGCGGAAGGCATTGCCCATTACTACGACGAACTGATCGAGATGACCAGCTACTGGCATCTGCTGGGCGAAGGCACCCACAACGTGAACGGTAAAACCATCACCGTAAACCTGCGTGCGCTGAAAAAGCAGCTGTACCTGTGCCTGATGAGCGTCAACGCGCTGGAAGCGATCCGCTTCTACGTGAGCTTCGCCTGCTCCTTCGCCTTTGCCGAGCGCAAGCTGATGGAAGGCAACGCCAAGATTATCCGTCTGATTGCCCGCGATGAAGCCCTGCACCTCACCGGTACCCAGCACATGCTGAACCTGCTGCGCAGCGGTACGGACGATCCGGAGATGGCGGAAATCGCCGAAGAGTGCAAACAGGAGTGCTACGACCTGTTCGTACTGGCGGCTCAGCAGGAGAAAGAGTGGGCAGATTACCTGTTCCGCGACGGCTCCATGATTGGCCTGAACAAAGACATCCTGTGCCAGTACGTTGAGTACATCACCAACATCCGCATGCAGGCTGTCGGTCTCGACCTGCCGTTCCAGACGCGCTCTAACCCAATCCCGTGGATCAACACCTGGCTGGTGTCCGATAACGTGCAGGTTGCGCCGCAGGAAGTGGAAGTGAGCTCTTATCTGGTCGGTCAGATTGATTCTGAAGTCAACACTGACGACCTGAGCAACTTCCAGCTCTGATGCCACGCGTCACGTTAAGTCTTTCCGGCACTGAGGTACTGTGTCGGGAGGAGCACCCTTCTCTGCTGGTGGCGCTTGAGGCGCATCAGGTAGAAGTAGAGTACCAGTGTCGTTCCGGCTACTGCGGCTCCTGCCGCTGCCGTCTGGTCGCAGGCCAGGTAGACTGGCTGACCGAGCCGCTGGCCTTTATCAACGAAGGGGAAATTTTGCCCTGCTGCTGCCGGGCAAAAGGCGATATCGAAATCGAGATGTGATTGCCCTTATTCCCTCTCCCTGTGGGAGAGGGAATAAGGGCATCAGGCCGCAGAGCCTGATTGTCGGGTGTCGGCCTCGCCTTACCCGACCTACAAAACCTACTTCCGGTGAATGAATTCAACCGCTTTATCCGGGAAATCCGTAAACAGTCCGTCCACGTCCGCCTGGTTATACAACACCTCATAAAGCTGATTCACATTCGTGGCATACGGCGGCAGCTGGTCTGCACGCACGGTATACGGATGCACCTGCATCTTGCTGTCGTGCGCCTCTTTCACCATCGCCGTCAGCTTCACGTGGCCCGGCGCTGAGCCCTCCGCCACCAGCATGTGATAATCCGGCCCGATGCCGTCGGCGTACTGCGCAATCTGCTTCATCGCGCCCGGCTTAAACATCCAGTCGTAGTTGTAGTTAACCCACTTCCCGTCCGGCTGTTTCTCCTGAGTTTCATTCCAGTCAGTGTAGGCAATCAGCTGCACCAGGTTGAGGTTCATGCCCATCTTCGGCTCCAGCTCGGTTTTGATGCGCTTCAGCTCGGCGGCATCAAAACACTGCAGGTAGACTTTGTCCTTCTTGCTGGTGTAGCCGTACTGCTTCAGCACCTCCAGCGTCTTTGCGGCAATGTCTTTTCCTTCCTGATGGTGGAACCACGGCGCTTTGATCTCCGGGTAGATACCGATATTTTTACCGGTTGAGTGGTTCAGCCCCTGAACAAACTCAATCTCTTCCTGGAAGGTATGAATGCGGAAGTCAGATTTGCCCATCGGGAAACGTCCCGGATAGACCTGCACCTTCTTGCCGTTTTCAATCTCGAAGCCTTCGGTAAACTTCAGGGAACGGATCTCCGCCAGGGTGAAATCAATGGCGTAGTAGCGGCCATCTTTTCGCGCGCGGTCCGGGAAACGCTCCGCCACGTCCGTCACGCGGTCCAGATAGTGGTCATGCAGGACCACCAGCTGGTCGTCCTTCGTCATCACCAGATCCTGCTCGAGGTAATCCGCACCCTGCGCATAGGCCATCGCTTTCGCCGGCAGCGTATGCTCCGGCAGATAGCCACTCGCGCCACGGTGGGCAATAACGATTTTATCCGCCGCCAGCGCGGAGCCTGTCATCAGGCCCGCCAGCAGCAGGCCTGTCGCTAACTGAGTTAATTTCATCGTAAAGCTCCTTATTGACGACGTGCCAGCACTTCCGCGTGGTGACGTTTCTCACCGATCATCACAACAATCAGCAGCAGTACCGCCAGCACGCTACCGCCGATCATCACCATAAAGCCGCCGTCCCAGCCGAAGAAGTCAACGGTGTAGCCCACAATGGCGCTCGCCGCGACCGAACCGCCGAGGTAACCGAACAGGCCGGTAAAGCCTGCCGCCGTGCCCGCCGCTTTTTTCGGCGCCAGCTCCAGGGCATGCAGGCCGATCAGCATCACCGGACCGTAAATCAGGAAACCGATGACGATCATGCAGGCCATGTCTACTGATGGATTGCCCGGCGGGTTAAGCCAGTAAACAACCGTCGCGATGGTCACCAGGGTCATAAAGAAGACGCCCGTCGCACCGCGGTTACCCTTAAACACCTTGTCCGACATCCAGCCGCAAAGCAGCGTGCCTGGGATCCCGGCATATTCATACAGGAAATAGGCCCAGGAGGATTTATCCAGCGCGAAGTGCTTCACCTCTTTCAGGTAGGTTGGCGACCAGTCGAGGATGCCGTAGCGCAGCAGGTAAACGAACACGTTCGCCACCGCGATGTACCACAGCAGCTTGTTCGGCAGGACGTACTTCATGAAGATCTGTTTTGCGGTCAGCTCCTCTTCGTGCTCCTTGCTGTAATCATCCGGATAGTCGTTTTTGTACTCTTCAATCGGCGGCAGGCCGCAGGACTGAGGCGTATCACGCATCAGCGCGAAAGCGAAAATCGCCACCACGATGGCGCCAAAGGCAGGCATATACAGCGCAGCGTGCCAGTCGTTGAACCAGGCCATCCCCAGCAGGAACAGCAGCGGCGGAATACCGCCACCCACGTTATGGGCACAGTTCCACACCGACACGATGCCGCCGCGCTCCTTCTGCGACCACCAGTGCACCATGGTGCGTCCGCACGGCGGCCACCCCATCCCCTGGAACCAGCCGCAGAGGAACAGCAGCACGAACATGATGGCAATGCTGGAGGTTGCCCACGGCACAAAGCCCATGAACAGCATCACCGCGGCCGCCAGGATCAGACCGGCGGGCAGGAACACGCGCGGATTCGAGCGATCCGACACGGAGCCCATGATGAATTTGGAAAAACCGTAGGCGATGGAGATCCCCGACAGCGCGAACCCCAGATCGCCGCGGGAAAAGCCCTGCTCCACCAGATACGGCATGGCGAGCGCGAAGTTTTTACGTACAAGGTAGTACGCCGCGTACCCGAAGAAGATCCCCAGGAAGATTTGCCAACGCAGACGGCGATAGAGCGGATCTATTTCTGCCTCTGGCAGACGCGCCCTGTGGGGCGCAGGTTTGAAGATACTGAGCATAACAGCCTCCGTGGCCTTGAAATGAATGAGCAGGTGGCTCGCACCTGAATTCCAGAGGCGGGGATGTTAAGAAATCACGGTGATTGTTACTGTGAATCAACGCACAGATTGTTACAGAAATATGACAGAATGCGCAAAAAAGCGCATGAAATCACGTTTCACTTTCGAATTCCGCGCGTTTATGTTCGAAATCAAACAAACCACAAAATTAATATGGCTAAATGATAAAAAACGAACATAGAGGGTAAACAATGACCATTCACGATCCTCGCTACAGCGATGTGATAATCATTGGCGGTGGCGCAACCGGCGCCGGGATCGCACGCGATTGCGCCCTTCGCGGCCTGAGCGTCACGCTTCTGGAACGCCATGATATCGCTACGGGCGCAACCGGGCGTAACCACGGCCTGCTGCACAGCGGCGCGCGGTATGCGGTCACCGACGCTGAATCCGCGCGCGAATGTATTGCTGAAAACCAGATCCTCAAGCGTATCGCCCGCCACTGCATTGAGCCGACCGACGGCCTCTTTATTACCCTTCCCGAAGATGATCTCGCCTTTCAGGACACCTTTATTACCGCCTGCAGCGCCGCGGGCATTCAGGCTGAGGCCCTGGATCCGGCGCTGGCGCGGTGGCTGGAACCGTCGGTTAACCCGGCGCTTATCGGCGCGGTGAAGGTCCCTGACGGCACCGTCGATCCGTTCCGCCTGACCGCCGCCAATATGCTGGACGCCCGCGAGCATGGCGCGCACATCCTGACCGGGCATGAAGTGACCGGGCTTATCCGCGAAGGCCATCGTATCTGCGGCGTGCGGATCCTTGATACGCAATATAACGAACACAGCGAGCTGTATGCCGCCGTTGTGGTCAACGCGGCGGGGATCTGGGGGCAGCGGATTGCGGAATACGCGGACCTGTCGGTGCGCATGTTCCCGGCGAAAGGCTCGCTGCTGATCCTAGACCACCGCATCAATAACCACGTGATCAACCGCTGCCGCAAACCGTCTGACGCCGATATCCTCGTGCCGGGAGATACCATTTCGTTAATCGGGACGACCTCAACCCACGTGGACTACAGTGAGATTGACTACAACCGCGTCACTGCTGAAGAGGTGGACATCCTGCTGCGCGAAGGGGAAAAACTGGCGCCGGTGATGGCCCAGACGCGTATTCTTCGCGCCTACGCGGGCGTGCGTCCGCTGGTCGCCAGCGACAACGACCCGAGCGGACGTAACGTCAGCCGGGGCATCGTGCTGCTCGATCACGCCGAACGCGACGGCATGGACGGGTTTATCACCATCACCGGCGGCAAGCTGATGACCTACCGCCTGATGGCCGAGTGGGCGACCGATGCCGTCTGCCGCAAGCTGGGCAATACCGAACGGTGCGTGACGGCAGAACAAGCCCTGCCCGGCTCGCGTCAGTCCACCGAGAAGACGCTGCAAAAAATTATCTCCCTGCCCGCGCCGCTGCGCGGGTCCGCTATTTACCGCCACGGCGACAGAACGCCACAGTGGCTCGGTGAAGGACGACTGAGCCGCAGCCTGGTGTGCGAGTGCGAAGCCGTCACCGCCGGTGAGGTGCAGTACGCAGTGGAGAATCTGACGGTCAACAGCCTGCTCGATCTTCGCCGCCGCACCCGCGTCGGAATGGGCACCTGTCAGGGCGAGCTGTGCGCCTGTCGTGCCGCCGGTCTGCTGCAGCGTTTTCACACCACCACCGCCACCCAGTCGCTCGATCAGCTCAGCGCGTTTTTAAACGAGCGCTGGAAAGGCATTCAGCCTGTCGCCTGGGGCGATGCCCTGCGGGAAAGCGAATTTACCCGCTGGGTCTACCAGGGGCTTTGCGGTCTTGAGAAGGAGCAACGCGATGAAATTTGATACCGTCATCGTCGGCGGCGGGCTGGCAGGCCTGCTCTGCGGCATCAAACTCACGAAGCAGGGGCTGCGCTGCGCCATTATCACCCGGGGCCAGAGCGCCCTGCACTTCTCGTCGGGCTCGCTGGATCTGGTGGACGAAGCGTACCGCGATAAGCTGCCGCCGGAACACCCGTATCACCTGATTGGCGCGCAGCATATTGACCGCTTTGCGCTGGAAACCGAAGCGCTGCTGGCGGACTGCGGCGCACGTCTGCAGGGCAGCGCCCGGCTCAATCACCAGCGCGTTACGCCGCTCGGCACCCTGCGTTCCGCGTGGCTCAGCCCGGAGGAGGTGCCCATTGCCCCCATTCGCGCGGGACGTGTGCGGGTGGTAGGGATTAGCGGCTTTCTGGATTTCCAGCCCCATCTCGCAGCGGCGTCGCTCTGTCGCCAGGGCGTTAACGCGGAAACGGCAGAGATAGAACTGCCCGAGCTTGATGTCCTGCGCGATAACCCGAGCGAGTTTCGCGCGGTGAATATCGCCCGTTTTCTTGATAACGAGGACAAATGGCCGCTGCTGTATGACGCGCTCAGGCCGCTCGGCGAAACCTGCGATGCCATACTGATGCCCGCCTGCTTCGGTTTACGCGACAACCGGCTCTGGCGCTGGCTCTCGGATCGTCTGCCCTGCTCGCTCGGCCTGCTGCCAACGCTGCCCCCTTCCGTACCCGGCATTCGCCTGCATACCCAGCTCCAGCGTCAGTTTGTCGCGCAGGGCGGCGTGTGGATGGCGGGTGATGAGGTGAAAAAAATCACCCTGACCGACGGCGCGGTGAGCGAAATCTGGACGCGCAACCACGACGATATTCCGCTTCGCGCCCGCTATACGGTGCTGGCAAGCGGCAGCTTCTTCAGCAACGGACTGCTGAGCAGCCGGGAGGGCATCCGGGAAGCCATTATGGGGCTGGATGTTCGCCAGCATGCCTCACGCGCGGACTGGTATCAGAGTGATTTCTTCTCGCCGCAGCCCTGGCAACAGTTCGGCGTGATTGTCGATAACCAGCTGCATCCGCAGCTTTCCGGTAAACCCGTCAGGAATCTCTTTGCCATCGGCTCGCTGCTGGGCGGGTACGATCCGATTGCCCAGGGATGCGGTGGCGGGGTCTGCGCCGTCACGGCGCTGTATGTGGCAGAGCAGATTAGCCAGCGCACGGAGGCTGAACAATGAACGACACCCGTTTTGAAAGCTGCATCAAATGCACGGTGTGTACCACCGTCTGCCCGGTCAGCGGCGTTAACCCACGCTATCCCGGACCAAAGCAGGCCGGGCCGGACGGCGAGCGCCTGCGCCTGAAGGACGGCAAGCTGTACGATGAAGCGCTGAAATACTGCATTAACTGCAAACGCTGCGAAGTCGCCTGCCCGTCGGATGTGAAAATCGGCGATATCATTCAGCGCGCCCGGGCGCGCTACAGCACGCAAAAACCGACACTGCGCGATGCGATCCTGAGCCACACCGATCTGATGGGCAGCGTCTCGACGCCCTTTGCCCCCATCGTGAATGCCGCGACCTCGCTCAAACCGGTGCGTCAGTTGCTGGATGCCACGCTGAAGATAGACCATCACCGCAGCCTGCCGAAATATTCTCACGGCACCTTCCGCCGCTGGTACAAATCCGTCGCGGCACAGCAGGCGCAGTACGCCGATCAGGTGGCCTTTTTCCACGGCTGCTATGTGAACTACAACCACCCACAGCTGGGTAAAGACCTACTGAAGGTGCTGAACGCCATGGGCACGGGCGTTCAGTTACTGAACAAAGAGAAGTGCTGCGGCGTACCGCTAATTGCCAACGGGTTTACCGATAAAGCGCGCAGGCAGGCTCAAAGCAATGTCACCTCCCTGCGCGAAGCCATTGTCGATAAAGGTATTCCGGTGCTGGCGACCTCGTCCACCTGTACCTTCACACTGCGCGATGAGTACCCGCATCTGCTGGACGTGGATAACACCGGCCTGCGCGAGCACATCGAGCTGGCGACGCGCTTCCTGTGGCGCAAACTGGATAGCGGGCAGACGCTGCCGCTGGGAAAATTGCCGCTGAAAGTGGTCTATCACACGCCGTGTCATATGGAAAAGATGGGCTGGTCGCTCTATACGCTGGAGCTGCTGCGGCTTATTCCAGGCCTGGAGCTGACGGTGCTGGATTCGCGCTGCTGCGGGATTGCGGGGACCTACGGCTTTAAGCGTGAAAACTACGAAACGTCACAGGCGATTGGCGCCCCGCTGTTCCGTCAGATTGAAGAGAGCGGCGCGGATATCGTGGTAACGGACTGCGAAACCTGCAAGTGGC
The DNA here is from genome assembly GCF_055816715.1 of Enterobacter sp. PL_is514. NCBI lineage: Bacteria > Pseudomonadati > Pseudomonadota > Gammaproteobacteria > Enterobacterales > Enterobacteriaceae > Enterobacter > Enterobacter sp. PL_is514. The sequence continues at coordinate 21,935 of NZ_JBVPGN010000030.1, forward strand.
AGATTGAGATGTCCACCAGCAAGCGCTGTGAACATCCGATTACCCTGCTGGCGAAGGCGCTGGGCTGAACAGTGCCGGGGCGAAAGGCCCCGGCACAGGTTTTACTCGATGAACAGCGACTCGACCACATGGATCCAGCCGTGCTCGCTGGCAACCTCTTTGCCATTCAGCCAGCGGCGCAGCATGTTCAACGCCATCATCGCGCAAACCTCCTGACGCACCGCCAGGCTATGGCGGGTGATGCTCATTTTAACCCGCAGCGCCCAGGTGCCTTCCGGCGTCGCCAGCGCGAAGTTAAGGTATTCCTCGTCCAGCCCCCCGACAAACAACGCCAGACCGGCAAAATGCTTCACCCTTCTCTCGGACGCCCAGCGGGCGGTTTGCGCGAGAGTCTCCTGCTGGAACGGCACCACTTCGCTGGCCAGCAGCGGCGCGTTGACGCGCGACAGCTGCAGCGCCAGCAGGCCACCGGTGAACTGCTCGCTTAAGGTCACGCTCAGCTGACGCGCCTGTAGATGCGTCGCAATCTGCGCGGGCAACCCTTCCGTACCTTCAAAGATCAGGCTTTCGCCCGCCACGCGCTGCACCTCGGGCCACAGGGCCAGCATCGCTTCTTTCTGTTCGGCCGGGCCTGTCAGCTTAAGTTCAATGATCGGCATGGAGGAGCGATAGCCCATGGACACGCCTGGCGGCAGCGGAAGATGATCGAGGCTCTGGGCCAGATCGCTTTCCGAGCGGCCAAAGGTGGTCAGACGCAGGCACAGCGGCGGTTCAGGCAGGGTAAAACGATCGCGAAGGCGCGGCAGGATCTGCTGCTCGACCATCACTTTAAATTCTGAGGGCACACCCGGCGTAAAGAACATCAGGCAGCGGTTCAGCTGCATAGCAAACCCGCACGCGGTACCCACCGGGTTATCGACCAGTTCAGCACTGGCGGGAATTTCAGCCTGTTTGCGGTTGCTTGGGGCCATGACGCGGCCACGTTCGGAGAAAAAGCGCTCCATCTGCGAAAGCCACGCCTCGTGCAGCACCAGCCCTTCGCCTTTTGCGGTCGCGGCGGCCAGCGCGCTGAGATCGTCGCCGGTGGGGCCGAGTCCGCCGTTCACAATCAGCACGTCGCAGTGCTCGCTGCGCTCACGCAGAATAGCGACCAGCGACTCAAGATTGTCGCCTACGGTATTGCGGCGCGTTAACGGTAATCCTTGCTCAAAGAAAAGATCGGCAAGCCAGGCAGCATTGGTATCAATAATTTGTCCATGCAGCACTTCGTCGCCGGTGGATAACATCTCCACGTTAATCATTATGTTCTCCCGCTTATATGGTCAAAACACTATAGCGCAAACGCGGGGTGGAGAAGAGAGAAACTGGCGCGACAGAACGCCGCGCCGGAGTGATTAGAAGCCTGCGCTAACGCCCACGTACGGGCCGTCGGCCAGCGCGTTGTCACGGTTGCCGTCTTTACCGGCCAGGTTCAGATAGCGATAGCCAGCTTCGATGGTAATCGGACGCATGATGGTCCAGCGCGCACCGGCGTTGGCCTCTTCATAGCTTTCGATACCGCTGGAGAGGGAGTCCGGCGAATAGTAGTACTCACCAAACAGGCCGAAGCTGTCGCCAATTTTCCAGTGCAGGCCGCCGCCCACTGCCGCCGCGTACCCTTCATCACCGTCATTTGGGTTGGTATAGATACCTTTACCGCCAACGGTGGCCAGGAACGGGCCAAGAGGAACGTTGAGACCCAGGCCGAGGCTGGCCGCGTCGCCGTCGTCATCGTTATGCGTCCAGCCGCCGGTCATCGCCAGACCGGATGTCTCGGTACCCATGCCAAAGCCCAGGTGGGTATAATCCTGACCCGCCGAGCCGTTAATGCTGATGGCGTTCGCCGCCGCCGATACAACCATCAGGCCGAAGCCCAGTAATGCCACTTTTTTCATTGTCGTGATCCCGCACAATTATTATAAAGAAGTCCCAAAACCGCGAGATTTTAACCGGAGTCTCCCGGGGATCAAGCACTCTGCGTGCGGCCGGTCAGTAGATTGTAACTATTTGAAACGGCTATTATCCCTTCAGCGATGCGTTCACCCACTGCTGCAGCGCGCGGCGTGAGATTTTGATGCCGCCATTTTTGAGTTCACTCGGCAACAGCAGCCAGCGGACGGGTTGCTCAAAACGCGCGACCTTATCCCTGACCCAGTCGGGTAAGCAGGTGATATCCGTTCCCGGTTCGCACTCCACCACCGCCACCGGACGTTGCCCGAATTCAGCGTCGTCCAGCGGGACGATAAACACCTGGTTAATCTGCGGGTGCGTGGCGATAACGCGCTCCAGCGATTCCGGCTGGATCCCTTCTCCGCCGCTAAAAAAGAGGTTGTCCATGCGGCCGAGGATCGTCAGACGGCCGTCATGCCATTCGCCGCGATCGCGTGTGGCGAACCAACCCTGCGCGTTGGTCAGCGGAATCATTTCGCCGTCTCGCCAGTAGCCTGAGGCCATGCTTTGCGCCCGGATCCAGACTTCACCGTTAACCACCTGCACCTCTCTGCCCGGCAGCGCACAGCCCACGTCCGGCTCGCCGTCCGCCTCTTTCGCACAAACGGTAGAGGCAAACTCGGTCAGACCGTAGCCACAGAAGGTGCGTATATCCTGCTCTCGCGCCTGTTCGGTCAATTCAACAGGGATGGCCGCCCCGCCCAGCAGCACCGCTTTCAGTGCGACAGGCTGGTGCGCATTCAGCAAGCGCCAGAGCTGGGTCGGCACCAGCGAGGCGTGGGTGCAGCCGCGCAACGCCTGCTCAAGAGGCTGTTTCTCGCGTACGGTTAACCGCGCGCCGGCCTGCAGCCAGCGCCATAAAATTCCCTGGCCGGAAACGTGAAACAGCGGTAGCGAGAGCAGCCAGTCGTCGTCTTCACCGTAGGGAATCAGCGACAAAACGCCGCGCGCGCTGGCGAGATGCGCCCCGCACGTATGCACCGCCGCTTTCGGTAGCCCGGTGGAGCCGGAGGTCAGCGTCATGGAGGCCAGCCGCGCCGGTTGCCACGCAGCGCAATACGCATCGGCTGCCTCGTGCATGCGCAGGGCAGGAAGAGCGTCGTAGCTGCCGTCCAGCACCAGCGCAAAGCACAGCGTCATCTGCGGAAGCAGCACGTCCAGCAGCGGGCGCGGAAGCTGCGGATTAGCGGGAAGAATGCGCGCCCCGCACTGGAGGAGCGCCAGCCACGCCAGCAGGGTTTGCGGATGATTATGGGCCAGCAGCAGCACGCCGTTGCCCTCCTCCACGCCCTGCCGGTGAAACTCTGCCGCAAGCCGGTCGACGCGGGTGCACAGCTGCTGCCAGCTGAGCACCTCATCGTTCAGCCTGAGGGCCGGTTTATCAGCAGACAGCGCGCACCAGTGCCGCCACGGCCAGTCGGTAAAACTCATCGCAGCGGCTCCAGCGCCTCGACGTCGAGGCACGGCAGCGCGCTGTCCGGCCACGGGCGGATAAGCTGAGCCTGCATCAGGTTCAGCGTGTCAAGGCCAGGAACCGTATCCGGCGTTAGCCAGGCGGCAATGCGCGCCAGCTGGGTCAGCCCAAGGCTGGACTCAATCGACGAGCTGATGACCGCCGTCAGCCCTGAGGCGTGCGCTGCTGCGACCTGCTCGCGCACCTTCGCCAGACTGCCGGTCAGCGTCGGTTTAATCACCACCGCGCTGACGCCGGGCTCGGCGACAAATTCAAAATCGTCCTCGCGCAGGCTTTCATCCCAGGCGATGGCAATCCCGGTTTCGCGGGCAAACGCGCACGAATCGTCGCGGGTTTTGCACGGTTCTTCGAGGAAGGCAATGCGGCTGCGGTAGGCCGGGTTGACGTACTTCGCAAACTGCTGCGCCTTGAGCGGCGTCCAGGCGCGGTTGGCGTCCAGACGCAGATGCAGATCGGGGATCGCCTCCAGCAGCAGGTTGGCGACCATGCCGTCGCGCACCGCTTCATAGAGACCGACTTTAATTTTCGCCACCTTCTCGCCCGGCATGGCGGAGAGCAGCGCGAACAGCTCGTCAGGATCGCCCGTACAGAGCGGCGCCGCGCGGTAATTCCCCGCTTCCGGCAGGCTGCCGTCCAGCTCCGCCAGCGCGCAGCTGATACCAAAGGCCGCGGAAGGCACCTCCGGCAGCACCGGATCCGCCCCCCCGCGCCACGCGTCCGCCCAAGCCAGCAAGGCCGTCTGCGCGTCATCCAGCGACTCCAGGCTAAAGCCCGGCAGAGGCGAAATCTCGCCCCAGCCTTCCCGCTCGCCCTGCTGCAGATGCACGAAGAAGCCGTCACGGGTTTTTAACCGCCGTTCACGCAGCACCACGCCCGCGTCCATCGGTATCTGCCAGCGGTAAACCTGCGCGCGACGCATTACGGATTCCGTTTGTATTTGCTGAAGTCCGGCTGGCGTTTTTCGTTAAACGCGTTGCGCCCTTCCTGACCCTCTTCGGTCATGTAGAACAGCATGGTAGCGTTGCCCGCCAGCTCCTGCAGACCCGCCTGACCGTCGCAGTCGGCATTGAGCGCGGCCTTCAGGCAGCGCAGCGCCATCGGGCTGTTTTGCAGCATTTCACGGCACCAGCGAACGGTCTCTTTTTCGAGATCGGCAATCGGTACCACGGTATTCACCAGGCCCATATCCAGCGCTTCCTGCGCGTTGTACTGACGGCACAGGAACCAGATTTCGCGGGCTTTTTTCTGCCCGACGATGCGCGCCATGTAGGAGGCACCCCAGCCGCCGTCGAAGGATCCTACTTTCGGGCCGGTCTGGCCGAAGATGGCGTTCTCGGCGGCAATGGTCAGGTCACACATCATGTGCAGGACGTGGCCGCCGCCGATAGAGTAGCCCGCCACCATCGCCACCACCGGTTTTGGACAGGTGCGGATCTGACGCTGGAAATCGAGGACGTTCAGGTGATGCGTACCCGCATCGTCCTGGTATCCGCCGTAGTCACCGCGCACTTTCTGATCGCCACCGGAGCAGAACGCTTTCTCGCCTTCGCCGGTCAGGACAATCACGCCGATGTTATCGTCGTAGCGCGCATCCGCCAGGGCCTGAATCATCTCTTTCACGGTCAGCGGGCGGAAGGCGTTACGCACCTGCGGGCGGTTGATGGTGATTTTGGCAATGCCGTCGGTGGATTTGTGGTAACGAATGTCGGTGTAGCCTTCGGAGCAGTCCTGCCATTCAACCGGGGCGTAAAGCATGTTTTCATCAGGGTAGATCATAGAGTGTCCTTTATTCGAAGACGCAGTATCTGAGCCAGACTTGCCGCAACCGCATCGGGATTTTCCCGGTGGGCGTTGTGTCCGGCGTTGGGAATTGCATGGCGAACGGCGTTCACTTCCGCGGCAAGGGCCGCGAACTTCTCATCACGTTCACCATAGAGATAATCAAAAGAGAAATCGCGCGCGCTCAGGGCAGTACGCAGGTCGGGCTGCACGGCCAGCGAGGTCGACTCGAGCATCATCGCCAGCATCGCGCCGTCGTTCTGGCTGCGCAGGGTAATCAGCGCCTCGCGCTGGGCGTCAGTCAGGGAGGCAAACACAGGCTGTTGGTACCAGTCAGTGAATACGTTATCCAGCGGTTCGCTGCGAAAACGTGCTGCCCAGCGGCGGTCGGATGCCAGCCGCGCCTGTCGCGCATCGGCATCCTGCAGGCCCGGATGTCCCCCTTCTACCGTCAGGCCCAACAGCCCCTTTGGCTGCTGGCAGGCATGGAACATCGCAATGCGGCCGCCGAGGGAGTACCCGACTAGCCAGAAATTCAGTATGTTGTAACTAATAAGAGTTTGGGTGAGTAGCCTGCTCATCTCGTCAAAGCCCGCGACGCCCAGATTCCGGGATCCGCCGTGCCCCGGCAGATCCAGATACAGCCGGGGGTAGTCACGGAGTCGCTCACCAACAACCTGCCACTCGCGGCAATCGCCGGAAAAACCGTGCAAAAAGACCAGCCAGGGATAGCCTGCTTTTCCGTCATGCTGCACGCCCGAGAGGATCACAGCTGGCTCACCTGCGCCAGCAGGCTTTGCAGGGCCTGCGCACCGTCAGCCTCGTTTACCACCAGCTCAATCAGCGTCGCACCCGGCTGCTTCCAGGCGCTGCTTAACGCCGCGTCCAGCTGTTCCCAGCTTTCCGGGCGATGGTATTTCAGGCTAAACATCGCCGCAGCGTGTTCGAACTGCACGTTCTGCGGCATCAGATAGAAGCGCTCGCGCTCGCTCTGCGGCGTAGGCAGCAGGGAGAAAATCTGCCCACCGTTGTTGTTGACCACAATCAGCACAAACGGGGCTGACGCCTGACGCAGCAGCGCCAGCGCGTTGAGATCGTAGAGCGCGGAGAGATCGCCCACTATCGCCAGCGTTGATTTCGCGCTCGCGCGCTGCACGCCCGCCGCCGTGGAGATCAGCCCGTCGATACCGCTGGCGCCACGGTTGCTGTACACCGGGTAGCCCGCGGGCAGCTTCGAAAAAGCGTCAATCAGCCGCACCACCAGGCTGTTGCCGACAAACAATTGCCCCTGTTCAGGCAGGCACTGGCGAATACGGTGCCCCAGCCCGGCCTCGCTAAACGCCTCACAGTGCGCTTTGGTCAGTTCCCACGCCTGGCGCGAAAGGTCCGGGATGGCCACCGCCCAGGGCTTGCGTTTTTCAGCCGGATGAAGCGTGAGCCAGGCGTCGATATGGCTGACCAGACGACGTCCGCGGTGGTGCGCCGGGTCAAGCCGCCCTTCCAGCTCGTCCACCAGCCAGTACTCTTCCGGCGTGCAGGTGGCCTGCCACTGCAGTAACCGTTTGCCGGTCAAACTCGATCCAAGCTGAACCACAATCTGCGCCTGCGCCAGCTCGGTGACCGCTTTGGCATTACCCAGCCAGAGGTCGGCGCACGGCAGCGGCTGACCGGTCTGGGAAAGCACGTCGCCTATCAGCGGCCAGCCCAGGGTTTGCGCCCATTCGGCGACCAGCTTGCCTTCGGCGGCGCTCATGCGCCCGGCAATCACCACGCCGCGCTTCTGCCGCCAGAAGAACCAGTCGCGCTGCTTCGCGCTCTCAAGGTGCGTCTGCTCGCGAAGCCACGGTTTTTCACTCTGCCACCAGTCGCCAAGGGATTGCTGCCAGTCAAGACCCGTATCGTCCAGCTCGCCGTACAGCGGCTCGGCAAACGGGCAGTTGATGTGCAACGCCCCGCTGCGCAACGTCTCCAGAGCGTGATCGACGGTGGAGACCAGCCAGCTTGCCGGAATATCCTGGGTGGGACGGGGCAACGAAATCGTCTGCGAAGGATGCGAAGAAAAGAGTCCCGGCTGACGGATGGCCTGATTGGCGCCGCAGTCGATAAGCTCAGGGGGACGATCGGCCGTCAGTAAGATCAGTTTTTCACCGGTTAACCCAGCTTCAATCAGGGCCGGATAGAGGTTCGCCACGGCGGTACCGGAAGTGACGATCACCGCCACGGGCTCTTTGCTGACCTTCGCCAGACCCAGCGCGAGATGCCCGAGGCCACGCTCATCAAAGTGGGTGTGATGAATCAACGCCCGGTTTTCGGCGGCCGCCAGCGTCAGCGGCGTTGAGCGAGAACCCGGTGCAATACACACGTGCCTGACGCCGTGGCGCGTCAGGGCTTCAAGGATCACCGCCGCCCAGCGTCGGTTAAAAGAACTTACTGACATGAGATTGTCCGGTATCAAGAATGCGACACAGTATAAATAATAGAAAAAATTGGAATTTTGATATGAATCGGGATTGCGCGATTCAGTATTAATCCCTTAGGAGCAGAGAGCGCAATCCGGCGGCTTTGTTTTCGATCTCCTGCCACTCCTGTTCCGGGTCAGACCCGCTGACAATGCCGGCACCGGCATAGAGCCGCAGGGAGTCATCCTGAACGCGGGCGGAGCGCAACGCCACGCAGAACTCACTCTGATCGGGGGATAAATACCCGGCAGAACCGGCGTACCACTCGCGGTTAAAGGGCTCAACCTTATGGATAAACTCGCGCGCAGGCTGTCGGGGTAATCCGGCTACGGCCGCGGTCGGCTGTAGCATGAGCAGACACTGCTCATCATCGGCCTGTTTGAGCTCGGTCCAGATACAGCGGCGCAAATGCTGCACTTTACGCAGGCGCACCACCTGAGGGGGCAGTACCTCAAGCGTCTGCGTGTAGTGCTGAAGACGCTGACAGATATCTTCCACGACCAGCATATTTTCGCGCTGGTTTTTATCGTCGTTAAGCAACCACTCGCCGAGACGCTGCGCCTGGCTATCATCGGTATGGCTGGCAACGGTGCCCGCCAGCGCTTCCGTGCGCAGCAGCGTGCCGCGCCGCCGCCAGAGACGCTCGGGCGTCGAGCCAAGAAACGCGTTGCTGGCGTCGAATACCATGCAGAAATGGTAGCAGTGTAAATTCAGGGCGCGGCTGGCCGCCATCAGCGCGACAGGGTTAACGCGCTGCGTGAACTGCAGATCGGTTGCCCGGGCGAGAACCACTTTTTCAAAATCACCGCGCGCGATGGTCTCCGTCGCCATGCGGATAAGCGTCATCCATTCGGCCTGCTGCGGCTGATGGGTTTCGTGCTCAACCTGAGCGGACAGCGGACGGATAGATCTCGCAGGACGGAGCTGCTGTAAAAAATCCCGCGCGGCGCGGGCATCCTCCTCAAACGAGCGGTCGCTCCACAGCTGCAGGCGCAGCGTGGCGTTGCCGGCGGTGCGTCGCCAGAGCAGTCGCGGTAAAAAGAGGCTGCTCTGCTCCGGATTAAAGGCGTTCAGGCCGCAGATGCGGGTATCACCTGCCGCGTTTTGCTCGCGCAAAAACTGCGAGGCTAACGCCAGAGAAGGAAATTGGGTGACAGCCCCCAGCGCGGCCAGCTCTTCATCGCCGTTACGCTGCTGCCAGTAAAACTGCGGATAACACTGCTGCTCGCCCAGCCAGGCGAGGGGATCGAAGGCGTCGTTTAACGGGAAAGAGACGTCGAAATGACGTATGCCGGGTGCTGCGGGTAACGCTTGCGATAGCTGGGTACGCAGTTGCTCCAGCGCGAGGAAAATCGAATTCACGCGAACCTCTCCCTGTCAAAGCCTCGTATTATACGGGGTACCATACGAAATATCAGTACCCACGTATAGGGAGTGGTTAAACGGCTTAACGACGGGCCAACAGCAGCCCCAGCACCAGGCCTACGGCAGCACCTACTCCAATGCCCTGCCACGGTTTTTCATGCACGTAATCATCGGCACGGTACACCGCTTTTTTAGCGCGGTAGTAGTAGGTATCAGACGCATGGCTGACGCGGTTTTTCACTTCATGCAGCGCCTGCTCGGCGCGGGCTTTTAGCTCAATATATTTCTGATCGGCAGGGTCGCCCGAGGAACGTAACACCTCTTCCAGCGTTTCGCTCAGTAAGGCCAGGTCGTCGTCGATACGGGTATCCCAGGATTGAAATGACATATTTTTCTCCATGTTAGTACACCAGTCCGCTAACTATAGCCAACGACTCGCTATTACGCCTGCTTCGCTTCTCGCGCCATGCCGACGTGGGGAATACCATCTTCATCGTACACCTCGGTGACGGGCACGAAACCAAAGTGGCCGTAGAAGGACTGCAGGTGCGCCTGCGCACCCAGGTATAACGCCTTGTTCGGCCACTGTTTCTGGCACGCCTCCAGCGTTTTTTCCATCAGCTGATAGCCGAGTTTTTCACCACGCGCTTTGCCGCTGATGATGACGCGGCCAATGACGACAGGCTCAAAATCGTCTTCGCTTTTCAGAATCCTCGCATACGCCACCAGCTCGTTATTCCGCCAGCCGAGGATATGGCGGTTCTCGCCGACGAGATCGTCGCCGTCGATGTCCTGATACGGGCAGGTCTGTTCAACCACGAACACTTCGCAGCGCAGTTTCAGCACAGCGTAAAGTGAATGAACGGTGAGGTCACTATGGTGTAAATCTTGCCACTGGATCATGTCAGTCTCCTTCCTGGGGTTCATCACGTTATACTAAACCCCTCCCCGTTCGGCAAAGGGCTGATTGCGTTATGGAACTGATTTTTCTGGGTACGTCCGCTGGCGTGCCAACCCGCTCACGGAACGTGACGGCGATCCTGCTGGATCTTAAGCACCCCACCCGCGGTGGGCTGTGGCTGTTTGACTGTGGTGAAGGGACGCAGCATCAGCTATTACACACCGCTTATCACCCCGGCAAGCTGGATAAAATTTTTATCACCCATCTGCATGGCGACCATCTGTTTGGCCTTCCGGGCCTGCTGTGCAGCCGCTCGATGGCCGGTAACGCCAACCCGCTGACGATTTACGGGCCTGCGGGTATTCGTGAATTTATTGAAACCACGCTGCGCCTGAGCGGCTCATGGACCGATTATCCGCTGGAGGTCGTTGAGATTACCGAAGGCCTGGTATTCGATGACGGGGATTATCAGGTTACTGCTCAACCACTTAATCATCCGGTGGAATGCTATGGCTACCGTATTGACGCGCATGACAAACCCGGCGCGCTGGATGCCGCCGCGCTGATGGCCGACGGCGTAAAACCCGGACCGCTGTTCCAGCGTCTGAAGCACGGTGAGACCGTCACGCTGGAGGACGGACGCGTCATCAACGGCCAGGATTATCTCGCCGCCCCACAGCCCGGCAAAAAGCTGGCGATTTTTGGCGATACGGCCCCGTGCCCGGCAGCGCTCACGCTGGCCCAGGGCGTGGACGTGATGGTGCATGAAGCGACGCTTGAAACGGCGATGGAAGAGAAAGCCAACAGCCGGGGACACAGCTCCACGCGTCAGGCGGCGCAGCTTGCCCGTGACGCGGGCGTCGGGAGGCTCATCGTCACCCACGTCAGCTCCCGCTACGACGCGCGGGGATGCGCAAGCCTGCTGGCAGAGTGCCGCACGCTGTTTCCGGAATGTGAGCTGGCCGAAGATTTCGCTCAGGTCAGCGTTTAGTCCTTCATTTTTCGCTCAGGATGCCGATAACGATTAAAAGGTCAGCATTTCTCTCGAGGGTAGAATGGATAATTTCCAGAAAGATATTGATGACAGGGCGAATCTGACCCTGTCGAACCGTTTTGAACTGTTGCTGTTCCGTCTTGGCACCTCTCTGAACGAAAATAAATCTGAGCTGTTTGGCATTAACGTCTTTAAGCTGCGTGAAATTGTGCCGATGCCGGAGTTCACGAAACCCGCCGGGATGAAGTCACCGCTGATGGGAATGGTGAATATTCGCGATCAGGTGATCCCGGTGATTGACCTGGCCGCCGTGGCGGGCTGTAAGCCCACCACCGGGATGAACATTCTGCTGATCACCGAATATGCGCGCAGCGTGCAGGCGTTTGCCGTGGAGTCGGTTGAGAACATCATGCGTCTGGACTGGAAGCAGGTGCACGCGGCGGAAACCGCCGTCAGCGGCCGCTACATCACCAGTATCGCGTGTCTTGACGAGAAGACCGATACCAACGATCTGGCGATGGTGCTGGACGTTGAGCAGATCCTGTATGACATCACCCCGGCCAATCACGATCTGCACGCCACGAACCTGAAGACCACCAAATTCCATATCAAGCCAGGCGCTGTCGCCATCGTCGCGGAAGACTCCAAAGTGGCGCGCTCGATGCTGGAGAAAGGTCTGCAGGCAATGGAGATCCCGGCCCAGCTGCATATCACCGGCAAAGAAGCGTGGGAGAAAATTGGCGTGCTGGCGGCACAGGCCCAGGCTGAAGGGGTTCCCATCACCGATAAGATCGCGCTGGTGCTGACCGACCTCGAAATGCCAGAAATGGACGGCTTTACGCTGACACGCAAAATCAAAACCGACCCGGTACTGAAAGATATTCCGGTGGTGATCCACTCTTCCCTTTCCGGCAACGCCAACGAAGACCATATTCGCAAGGTGAAGGCGGACGGGTATGTGGCGAAGTTTGAGCTGAACGAGCTGTCGTCAGTGATTGAGGAAGTGCTGGACCGCTCGATGAAGAAGATTGACGGGCCGTTGATTAGCCGGAAGCAGCTGGCTTAAGCATGGTGCGGGCTGGTGCCCTCACCCCGGCCCTCTCCCACAGGGAGAGGGAGTAAACCAAAAAAAACCCGCCGAGGCGGGTTTTTTGTTTTTACATCAGCGGCATCGCTCGCTGCACGATATCAATCAGCGGCTGCGGATAGATACCGAAGATCAGCACCAGCAGCGCGGAGATAAGCACTACGATACCACCGGCGCTGTACTGCCAGTTGGTTGGGGCATCGCGGTTGAGCTGCTGAGGCGCGCTCAGGTACAGGCTCACGGCCACGCGCAGGTAGTAGTAGAGACCAATCGCGGAGCCGATCACCACGCCCGCAGTCAGCCACCACAGGTGCGCCTGCACACCGACGGCCAGCACGTAGAACTTACCGATAAAGCCGAGCGTCATCGGAATACCTGCCAGAGAGAGCATCATCACCGTCATCACTGCGGACAGGATCGGACGGTGCCAGAACAGACCACGGTAGGAGAACAGTGAATCGGCATCCGGACCACGATACGGGCTGGACATCAGGCTCACCACGCCGAAGGCGCCGAGGCTGCTGAACAGGTAGCCGGCCAGATAGACGCCCACGGCTTCCATCGACATCTCACCGCTCTGCAGCGCAATCAGCGCCACCATCAGGTAGCCCAGATGAGAGATAGACGAGTAGCCCAGCAGACGCTTGATGTTGGTCTGGCTCAGCGCCATCAGGTTACCGAAGATGATGGAGACGAACGCGATAATGCCCAGCACCACGCGAACCGCTTCGCTGTCACCTACCGGTGCGTACAGGAACAGACGCATGACCACACCGAAGATAGCGATTTTGCTCGCCGTCGCCAGGAAGGTCGACACCGGAGCCGGAGCGCCCTGGTAGACGTCTGGCGTCCACAGGTGGAACGGCACCAGAGAGAGTTTAAAGCCGAGGCCAACGATCATCATGCCCAGACCCGCCAGCAGCAGCGGCTCATGCAGCATGCCGTCACCGAGGCTCTTGCCGAGCGCCATGAAGGAGAGGTTACCGGACTGTGCGTACACCAGCGCAATACCAAACAGCAGGAACGAGGACGCCGCCGCAGACAGGATAGTGTACTTGATGCTTGCTTCCAGGGAGCGCTTCTGGCGGAAGGCGTAACCAATCAGACCGAACAGCGGCAGAGAGATCAGCTCAATGCCGAGGAACAGCGCGGCCAGGTGGTTCGCATTCGCCAGCAGAATGCCGCCCAGCGCGGCAATCAGAACCAGCAGGTAAAACTCTTCTTTGTTGTCGTTGTAGCCTTCGAGCCACGGGTACGCAAAGGTACAGGTTGCCAGGCTCGCCAGCAGCACCAGACCGGTATACAGCATGGCGTAACCGTCAACGCGCATCAGCGGGGTGACGTCCATCGCCCCACCCTGGCCAACAAACCAGAGAGAGACTAACGCGGCGTTCAGGCCGATGACCGACAGCGTGGCATTCAGGAAGTGATTGCGTCGCCACGCAATGGAGAGCATCACAACCACCACCGTCAATCCGACGATCAGCAGCGGTAGCAGCGCGATCAGTTGTTGTGGAGTTATTGTCATGGCGAATTACGGCCTTGTAGTAGAAACAGAATTAACAAACCACTGCTGGATATTGCCCATCGCGCTGTGCGAGGTATCCAGAATCGGCTGCGGGAAGAAGCCCAGCAGCACCAGCAGTACGACCAGCAGCAGGATGATGAACAGCTCACGCAGCGACATCCCCGGCAGTTCTTGTGCAGCAATTTCGCTCTTCGCTTTACCGAAGTACGCGCGGTGCAGCATCGCCAGCGAGTACACGGAAGCAAACACCAGACCAAAGGTGGAGATCACGGTAATCACCGGCACCACTTTGAAGCTGCCGAACAGAATCATAAATTCGCCGACGAAGTTACCGGTACCCGGCATCCCCAGAGTCGCCACCGCGAAGAACATGGAGAGCGCTGGCAGCCACTTAATTTTGCTCCACAGACCGCCCATCATACGCATGTCACGGGTGTGCAGACGTTCATACAGCTGGCCGCACAGGATGAAGAGACCGGCTGCGGACAGACCGTGCGCAATCATCTGGATCACCGCCCCCTGGTACGCCAGCTGGCTGCCTGTGTAGATAGCAATCAGCACGAAGCCCATGTGGGAAACGGAGGTGTAGGCAATCAGACGCTTGATGTCGTACTGCGTGAAGGCCATCCAGGCACCGTAGAAGATACCGATCACACCCAGCCACATGGCAATCGGTGCGAATTCTGCGGAGGCGTTCGGGAACAGCGGCAGAGCGAAACGCAGCAGACCGTAGGCCGCCGTTTTCAGCAAGATGCCCGCCAGGTCAACGGAACCCGCCGTTGGTGCCTGAGAGTGCGCGTCTGGCAGCCAGCCGTGCAGCGGAACCACCGGCATTTTCACCGCGAACGCGATGAAGAAGCCCAGCATCAGCAGGTATTCAACGCCGTGGGACATTGGCGTCTTCAGCAGTTCTTCGTAGTTGAAGGTCCAGGTTCCGGTCGCGTTATGGTGAACAAACACCAGCGCCAGAATGGCAATCAACATCACCAGACCACTCGCCTGGGTATAGATGAAGAACTTGGTTGCCGCCGTGATACGCGTTTTACCGTCGGACGCCTTGTGGCCCCACAGCGCGATCAGGAAGTACATCGGCACCAGCATCATCTCCCAGAAGAAGAAGAACAGGAACATGTCGATGGCAAGGAACACGCCGATCACGCCGCCCAGGATCCACATCAGGTTCAGGTGGAAGAAGCCCTGGTATTTTTCGATTTCACGCCAGGAGCAGAGTACCGCCAGAACGCCGAGCAGACCGGTCAGCACCACCATCAGCAGCGACAGACCGTCAATCGCCAGGTGGATCGTAATGCCGAAACGCGGAATCCACGGCAGGATGAACTCAGACTGCCACTGCGGAATGCCCGCAGACTGGGTCAGTGAGTAACCGCCCTGCAACCACAGTTGCAGGCCAAGCGCGAGCGTCAATCCCATGGTGATCAGCGCGATCCAGCGCGGCATCTTCACGCCAAAGCGTTCAGTCTGCCAGCACAGGAAGCCGCCGATGAAGGGAATTAATATTAGCCAGGGTAGTAACATGGCGATTTACATTCCTTTTTAAGGCCCCCTGCAGGGGCCTGATTTTCAACGAATTCGAATAAAATTCACTTAACGATCAACGCAACACCATCAGCAGCGCCAGCACGACAACCGCACCGATGCTCATGGACGCCACATACCAGCGCAGGTAACCGTTCTCGCTGTACAGCAGGCCTTTACCTGCAAAGCGGGAGAGGATCGCCGGGATATTCATCAGGCTGTTCAGTGGGTCGCGCTTCACCAGCCACGCAATGCCCAGGAACGGCTTAACGAAGATCATGTCGTACAGCCAGTCGAAGCCCCACGCGTTGTACCACCAGGTGCCCAGCAGGCGGCCCGGCGCACTGTTGGCCACGGCAGTCACCAGCGTACGTTTGCCCAGCCACAGCCATGCTGCGATCAGGATGCCCGCGATAGCGACCACACCTGAGGTGATTTCAAGCGTCAGAACGCGACCGTGCTCAAGCTCGGTGGTGTCTGGCAGTACGCCCTGCAGCGGCGGCACAATCATCGCGCCAACGAAGGTGGACAGTACCAGCAGCACAATCAGCGGCAGGTGATGGGTGATCCCCTTCCCTGCGTGAGCGTGAATTTGTTCTTTACCGTGGAATACGATGAAAATCATACGGAAGGTATACAGGGAGGTCATGAACGCACCGACCAGACCCGCAACCATCAGATTGATATGACCATTCGCCATGGCACCCGCAAGGATTTCGTCCTTACTGAAGAAGCCCGCGGTGATCAGCGGCAGTGCCGCCAGCGCCGCGCCGCCCACCAGGAAGCAGACATACACCAGCGGGATGGACTTACGCAGTCCGCCCATCTTGAAGATGTTCTGCTCGTGGTGGCAGGCCAGGATCACCGAACCGGATGAGAGGAACAGCAGCGCTTTAAAGAACGCGTGCGTCATCAGGTGGAAAATGGCTGCGTCCCACGCCTGAACGCCCAGCGCCAGGAACATGTAACCAATCTGGCTCATGGTGGAGTACGCGAGAACGCGTTTGATGTCGGTCTGCACCAGCGCGGCAAAGCCTGCCAGCACCAGCGTGACCGCACCGACGATACCTACCAGATGCAGAATTTCCGGGGTCATCAGGAACAGGCCATGGGTACGCGCAATCAGATAGACACCGGCGGTTACCATGGTCGCGGCGTGGATCAGCGCGGAAACAGGAGTTGGACCCGCCATCGCGTCGGCCAGCCATGTCTGCAGCGGCAGCTGTGCGGATTTACCCACGGCACCACCCAGCAGCATCAGCGTTGCCCACCACAGCATGTTGTTGCCTGCGGCGAAGTGCGCTGGCGCCAGTTCCACCATTTCGCGGAAGTTCAGCGTGCCCAGTTCGTTGTAAAGAATGAACAGCGCGAAAGCGAGGAAGACGTCACCCACGCGGGTCACGATGAACGCTTTCATGGCCGCTGCGCCATTCTTCGGATCGGTATAGTAGAAACCGATCAGCAGGTAAGAACACAGACCCACGCCTTCCCAGCCCAGATACATCAGCAGCAGGTTATCGGCCAGGACCAGAACCACCATGCTGGCGATAAACAGGTTGGTGTAGGCGAAGAAGCGGGAGTACCCCTCTTCACCGCGCATATACCAGGAGGCGAACATGTGGATCAGGAAGCCAACGCCGGTAACCACGGAAAGCATGGTCAGCGAGAGGCCGTCCAGCACCAGGTTGAAACCGATGTTGAAATCACCGACCGACATCCACGTCCACAGCGGCACGCTGAAAGGCTGACGCCCGTTGTTAAAGAAGTCGATACCCGCATACGCTGTCACCAGCGCGGCCAGGCCAACAGAGCCCATGCCGACGGTTGCAGACAGATTCTCAGACCAGCGGCCGCGAGAAAACGCCAGCAGCACGAAGCCAATCAGCGGGAAAATAATGGTTAAGGCAAGCATGTTCATCCACGCAACTCACTTACTGAATCGATGTTCAGATTCTGGCGGCGACGATGGAGCTGCAGCAACAGCGCCAGGCCAATACTCGCTTCGGCAGCCGCGAGGCTGATGGCGAGAATGTACATCACCTGACCATCGGTCTGGCCCCAGTAGCTTCCTGCGACCACGAAGGCCAGCGCGGAGGCGTTAATCATGATTTCCAGCCCGATCAGCATAAACAGCAGATTGCGGCGGATAACCAGACCGGTCAGACCCAGAACGAATAAAATCGCAGCGAGGATCAGTCCATGTGTTAAGGGGATCATGCGCGCTCCTCCGTTTTTCTTTTCGCGCGGTCGTCAGTGCGGTTGCTCAGCACCTCGCCAGCACGCTCTTCGCGGCCAACGTGGAAAGCCACAACCAGACCTGCCAGCAGCAGCATTGAGGCCAGTTCCACTGCCAGAACGTATGGGCCAAAGAGCGTGATACCGACCTCTTTCGCGCCAATCGGCGTGCCGTCGATGCCCTGATCGTTAACACCCAGAATGGCGTAAACGATCACCACCAGCATGATGGCCGACAGAATTGCCGGGCCAATCCACACCTGCGGTTTTAACCACTGACGTTCCTGCTCAATTTCAGAGCCGCCCAGGTTCAGCATCATCACCACGAACACGAACAGCACCATAATGGCCCCGGCGTAGACGATGATTTCCAGCGCACCGGCGAAGTGCGCGCCCAGTGCAAAGAACACCCCGGAAATGGCCAGCAGCGAGATGATTAAGTACAGCAGCGCATGCACCGGATTGGTGTGCGTGATCACTCGCAGCGTAGCCAGGATGGCGATAAGGCCACAGATATAAAAAGCGAATTCCATTGCCCTCTCCTTACGGTAACAGGCTCTTGACGTCGATAGGCTTAGCTTCGTTCTCTGCTTCGCCCTTATCTTTGCCGTCGATTGCCATACCCGCCATCCGGTAGAAGTTATATTCCGGGTATTTGCCCGGACCGGAAATCAGCAGATCCTCTTTCTCGTACACCAGGTCCTGACGCTTGTACTCACCCAGCTCGAAGTCTGGAGTCAGCTGAATCGCCGTGGTTGGGCACGCTTCTTCACACAGACCGCAGAAGATGCAGCGTGAGAAGTTGATGCGGAAGAACTCAGGGTACCAGCGGCCGTCTACCGTCTCGGCTTTCTGCAGAGAGATACAGCCGACCGGGCACGCTACCGCACACAGGTTACAGGCGACGCAGCGCTCGGAACCGTCCGGGTCGCGCGTCAGCACGATACGGCCACGGTAGCGCGGCGGCAGATATACCGGCTCTTCCGGGTACATCCGGGTTTCGCGTTTGGCAAACGCGTGCAGGCCGATCATCCAGATACTGCGTACCTGGGTACCGAAGCCTACCAGTAATTCTTTTAAGGTCATGGTCTATTGCCCCTTATGGCTGCTGCCAGAGAATGACAGCGGCCGTTACCAACAAGTTGACGAGCGTCAGCGGCAGGCACACTTTCCAGCCGAAGGACATTACCTGGTCATAACGCGGACGTGGTAACGCTGCGCGAATCAAAATGAACATCATCATGAAGAACGCGGTTTTCAGCGCGAACCAGATGAACGGCGGTAAGAACGGGCCATGCCAGCCACCGAAGAACAGCGTTACCATCAACGCGGAAATGGTGACGATACCGATGTACTCGCCCACGAAGAACAGACCGAATTTCATACCGGAATATTCGATGTGGTAACCGTCGGCCAGTTCCTGTTCGGCTTCTGGCTGGTCAAACGGGTGACGGTGACACACGGCCACGCCCGCGATGGCAAAGGTAATAAACCCAAAGAACTGCGGAATAACGTTCCAGATGTCGGCCTGGTTGTTGACGATATCGGTCATGTTGAATGAACCGGCCTGCGCCACCACGCCCATCAGGGAGAGACCCAGGAACACTTCGTAGCTCAGGGTCTGCGCGGAAGCACGCATCGCACCCAGCAGCGAGTATTTGTTGTTACTGGACCAGCCTGCGAACAGGACCGCGTAAACCGCGAGGCCTGCCATCATCAGGAAGAACAGAATGCCGATGTTCAGGTCAGCGACCACCCAGGTCGGGCTGACCGGCACAATAGCAAACGCCAGCAGCAGCGAGGTGAAGGCGATCATCGGTGCCAGAGTAAAGATCACGCGATCCGAGAAGCGCGGGATCCAGTCCTCTTTAAAGAACATCTTGATCATGTCCGCGACCAACTGGAGTGAACCACCCCAGCCCACGCGGTTCGGTCCGTAACGGTTCTGGAACAGACCGAGCAGACGACGTTCACCAAAGCTCATGAACGCGCCGCAGGTGACCACCACCAGCAGGATAACAATCGCTTTCAGAATGCTCAGCAGGATGTCGATAAGATCCGGCGTTAACCAACTCATGCTTTTGCCTCCTGCAGATTATCAAGACGCGCACCCGCCAGAACCGGCGCGATGCCAGGCATACCCATCGGCAGACCGACCTGCCCTGCTGTCAGACTTTCAGAAATAATCAGCGGCAGGCTGATGGTCTGGCCGTCATAGCTAAAGGCGATGTTCGCACCCGCGTTAACGCCAAGCTTCGCGGCATCCGCCGGGTTAAGCTTGATGTACGGCTGCGGCATACGGGTCTGGAAGACCGGTGAACGCTGGGACAGCTCGTCGCTACCGAACAGGTGGTAGTACGGCGCAATACGCCAGCTACCGTCCTGCGCCTGGAAGCTCGCCGGTACGGTGGTGAAGAAGTCCAGACCGGTTTCGGAAGCTTCAATCAGACGCACGCCCGGATCGCCGTGGCGCAGGGAGCCGCCCACTTCAGCCTGGAACTTGTTCCACGCCTGCGGGGAGTTCCAGCCCGGTGCCCATGCGAACGGGATTTGCGAACGCGGTGCAGACGGCTGGTTGTTCCCTTCCATGGAGAAGGCGAACATGGTGTCTTTATCCTGCGGCTGGCGCGGTTCGTGCACGCTGATATTGGCGCGCATTGCGGTACGGCCGCTGTAACGGTGCGGTTCACGCGCCAGTTTCTGGCCGCGAATGCGGAAGCTGGCTTCAGGCGCGGCATCTTTAATGCCTGCCAGCTGAGGCAGTTTTTCCACCACCGCGTCGATAACGTGGTCGAGCTGCGTCCAGTCCACTTCACGGCTCTGCACGGTGCTGTGCAGGGAGTGCAGCCAGCGCCAGCTTTCCAGCATCACGGTGTTGCTGTCGTAGTAAGCCGGGTCATAAACCTGGAAGAAACGCTGCGCGCGGCCTTCGTTGTTGATAACGGTACCGTCGCTTTCTGCGAAGCTTGCCGCAGAGAGCACCAGGTGCGCTTTGTCCATGATCGCGGTGCGCTGATGGTCAATCACCATCACCAGCGGCGCTTTGGAGAGCGCGGCGTCAACGCGAGCGGCAGAAGCATGACGATGCAGGTCGTTTTCCAGCACCACCACGGCGTCAGCGGCACCGGATTCCAGTTCGCTTAACGCAGCTTCCAGCGAGCCGCCGCCGATCATGCCCAGACCAATGCTGTTCACCGCACGGGCAATCATGGTCACGCCGACGTCAGCACCGCGGCCTTTCAGGGCTTTGGCCACGTTGGCTGCCGCCTGAATGATCTCAGCGCTGCCGGCGTTGGTCCCGGAAATAATCAGCGGTTTCTTCGCACCGGCCAGGGCCTGAACAATCACGTCAACCTTGTTCTGCAGGTCGCGATCCAGTTCTACCGCCGGAGAGTTGCTGTCCAACGCGTGGGCAATGGCAAAGCCAAGGCGCGCCTGATCTTCAACCGGTGCGCAGTAGGTCCACGCCGCGATGTCGTCCAGACGGGTGTTGTCGACGTTGGTCACAAACAGAGGATGCTTCGCGCGCTGACCGATGTTCAGGATCGCCGCAATCTGCCAGTCAGCCACTTTCTGCGCCGCTGCCATTTCACGTGCTTTACCCTTCACCGCCTGACGAACCGCCAGAGCCGCGCGGGCGCCGGTCTGGGTCAGGTCTTCACCCAGCACCAGGACCGCATCATAGGATTCGATTTCGCGCAGCGCAGGGGTATGGATACCGCCTTCACGCAGCACTTTCAGTACCAGCTGCAGACGTTCCTGCTCGCCCTGGGCGATACCGGTATAGAAGTTTTCCGCCCCGACCAGCTCGCGCAGCGCGAAGTTGCTTTCGATGCTGGCGCGCGGGGAACCGATACCGATCACTTTCTTCGACTGGCGCAGAATATCTGCCGCGCCCTGCATCGCCTGTTCAGCGTTCAGGGTAATGAAGTCGTCGCCACGGCGCTGAACCGGCTGACGCGGACGGTCTTTCAGGTTCACATAGCCATAGCCGAAACGACCGCGGTCGCAGAGGAAGTAGTGGTTAACGGTACCGTTGTAACGGTTTTCGATACGGCGCAGTTCGCCGTAGCGCTCACCCGGGCTGGTGTTACAGCCGAGGGAACACTGCTGGCAGATGCTTGGCGCAAACTGCATGTCCCATTTACGGTTGTAACGCTCGGAGTGAGTTTTATCCGTAAAGACGCCGGTCGGGCAGATTTCTACCAGGTTACCGGAGAATTCGCTCTCCAGCACGCCGTCTTCCGGACGACCGAAGTAGACGTTGTCATGCGCGCCATACACGCCCAGATCCTGACCGTCTGCATAGTCTTTGTAGTAACGCACGCAGCGGTAGCAGGCGATGCAGCGGTTCATTTCGTGAGAGATGAACGGCCCCAGGTCCTGGTTACGGTGGGTACGCTTGGTAAAGCGATAGCGACGGAAGCTGTGACCGGTCATCACGGTCATATCCTGAAGGTGGCAGTTACCGCCCTCTTCACAAACCGGACAGTCGTGCGGGTGGTTGGTCATCAACCACTCCACCACGCTTTCGCGGAACTGTTTGGCTTCTTCGTCATCAATCGAAATAAAGGTGCCTTCGGTGGCTGGCGTCATACAGGACATCACCAGGCGACCACGCGTGTCTTCCGCGTTTTGATATTGCTTCACCGCACACTGGCGGCAAGCACCGACGCTGCCCAGCGCCGGATGCCAGCAAAAGTACGGAATATCGAGGCCAAGAGACAGACAAGCTTCCAGCAGGTTGTCCGCCCCGTTGACTTCGTATTCTTTGCCGTCTACATGAATCGTAGCCATTAGCATGCTTCCAGTTGGCTCGGTCGAAACCGAGCGTTAATCAAAATTCTTGTCGTTACCAGCGCGCTTTAAGCAGGTTCGGCTGAATCCCATTGATCGCATGGGTATTGCTGAACGGCTGCTTGATGCCTGCTTCGAACTCGTCGCGGAAATATTTGATCGCGCTCTGCAGAGGTTCGACGGCACCCGGTGCGTGGGCACAGAAGGTTTTACCCGGGCCTAAGAATCGACACAGTTGCTCAAGTGTTTCGATATCGCCAGGCTGGCCTTCGCCACGTTCGATTGCACGCAGGATCTTCACGCTCCACGGCAGACCATCACGGCACGGTGTACACCAGCCGCAGGACTCACGGGCGAAGAACTCTTCCAGGTTACGCACCAGCGACACCATGCCGATCTCGTGGTCGACGGCCATCGCCAGCGCCGTACCCAGACGGCTGCCTGCTTTACCAATGCTGTCGAATTCCATCGGCAGGTCAAGGTGGGCTTCGGTCAGGAAGTCTGTCCCTGCCCCACCCGGCTGCCAGGCTTTGAATTTCAGGCCATCGCGCATGCCGCCGGCGTAGTCTTCAAGAATTTCGCGCGCGGTGGTACCGAACGGCAGTTCCCAGACGCCAGGATTTTTCACGCGACCGGAGAAGCCCATCAGCTTGGTACCGGCATCTTTGCTTGAGGAGATGCCCTGATACCACTCCACGCCGTTCGCGAGGATAGCCGGAACGTTACACAGGGTTTCGACGTTGTTTACGCAGGTCGGTTTCCCCCACACGCCTGAGCTGGCCGGGAACGGTGGCTTGGAACGCGGGTTCGCGCGGCGGCCTTCCAGGGAGTTAATCAGCGCGGTCTCTTCACCGCAGATATAACGCCCGGCACCGGTGTGCACGAACAGTTCGAAGTCAAACCCGGTGCCCAGGATGTTTTTGCCCAGCAGGCCCGCTTCGGTGGCTTCGGCAATCGCGCGGCGCAGGTTTTCCGCTGCTTCGATGTACTCACCGCGCAGGAAGATGTAACCACGGTACGCTTTCAGCGCAAACGCGGAGATCAGCATGCCTTCCACCAGCAGGTGCGGCAGCTGCTCCATCAGCAGGCGGTCTTTATAGGTGCCCGGCTCCATTTCATCGGCGTTACACAGCAGGTAACGGATGTTCATGGATTCGTCTTTTGGCATCAGGCTCCACTTCAGACCGGTGGAGAAGCCCGCACCGCCGCGCCCTTTCAGGCCAGACTCTTTAACCGCGTTAACGATGTCGTCCGGCGCCATGCCGCCAAGGGCTTTACGCGCGCCGGCATAGCCGTTTTTGCTCTGGTATTCGTCGAGCCATACCGGCTGTTTGTCATCGCGCAGACGCCAGGTCAGCGGATGCGTCTCAGCAGTACGAATTACAGTTTTCATTTGTACTGCTCCAGCAGGTCAGGAATCGCTTCCGGCGTCAGATGGCTGTGAGTGTCCTCATCAATCATCATGGTCGGCCCCTTGTCGCAGTTACCCAGGCAGCAGGTTGGCAGCAGAGTAAAGCGTCCATCGAACGTGGTCTGGCCCGGCTTGATATTGAGCTTCTTCTCAATCGCAGCCTGAATGCCCTGATAACCGGTGATGTGGCAGACTACGCTGTCACAGTAGCGGATCACATGGCGGCCTACCGGCTGACGGAAGATCTGGCTGTAGAACGTGGCTACGCCTTCTACGTCACTTGCCGGAATACCCAGCACTTTCGCGATCTCATAGATCGCCCCATCCGGCACCCAACCACGCTGTTTCTGTACGATTTTCAGCGCTTCAATGGACGCCGCACGCGGGTCTTCGTAGTGGTGCATCTCGTGCTCAATAGCGGCACGTTCTGCTTCACTCAGCTCAAAAGCCTCGGTTTGTGGTTGTTGATTCTCGTGCATAATTAGCGGTCCACATCTGACATAACAAAATCGATACTACCCAGATACACAATCAGGTCGGAGACCAGACTGCCGCGGATGGCGGACGGGATCTGCTGCAGGTGCGCAAAGCTCGGCGTACGCACGCGGGTACGGTAGCTCATGGTGCTGCCGTCACTGGTCAGGTAGTAACTGTTAATACCCTTGGTCGCTTCAATCATCTGGAAGGATTCTTGCGCCGGCATGACCGGACCCCAGGAAACCTGCAGGAAGTGGGTGATCAGGGTTTCGATATGTTGCAGCGTGCGCTCTTTCGGTGGCGGCGTCGTCAGCGGGTGATCAGCCTTGAACGGGCCTTCCGGCATGTTGTTGAGGCACTGCTCAAGGATGCGCAGACTCTGGCGCAGCTCTTCTACTTTCAGCATCACGCGGGTGTAGCAGTCGGAAACACCGCCGCCCACCGGGACTTCAAAGTCGAAGTTCTCATAGCCAGAGTAAGGACGGGCTTTACGCACGTCGAAATCAATACCGGTCGCACGCAGACCTGCACCAGTCGTCCCCCACTCCAGCGCTTCTTTCGCGCCGTAGGCAGCAACGCCCTGGGAACGGCCTTTCAGGATGGTATTGCGCAGCGCGGCTTTCTCGTAAGAGGCCAGACGTTTTGGCATCCAGTCGAGGAATTCACGCAGCAGACGGTCCCAGCCGCGCGGCAGATCGTGCGCCACACCGCCGATACGGAACCAGGCCGGGTGCATACGGAAACCGGTAATCGCTTCCACCAGATCGTAGATTTTCTGACGGTCGGTAAAGGCGAAGAAGACCGGGGTCATCGCGCCGACGTCCTGAATGAAGGTGGAGATATACAGCAGGTGGCTGTTGATACGGAACAGCTCTGACAGCATGACGCGAATCACGTTAACGCGATCCGGCGTAACGATACCCGCCAGTTTCTCAACGGCCAGCACGTATGGCATCTCGTTGACGCAGCCGCCGAGGTACTCAATACGGTCGGTATAAGGAATGTAGCTGTGCCAGGACTGACGCTCGCCCATCTTCTCAGCACCACGGTGGTGGTAACCGATGTCAGGTACGCAGTCGACAATCTCTTCGCCATCAAGCTGAAGAATAATACGGAATGCACCGTGCGCAGATGGGTGGTTCGGACCGAGGTTAAGGAACATGAAGTCCTCGTTGTCGGTACCGCGCTTCATGCCCCAGTCTTCCGGTTTGAAGGTCAGCGCTTCCATCTCCAGATCCTGCTTGGCTTTGGTCAGCTCAAACGGATCGAATTCGGTGGCACGTGCCGGGTAGTCTTTACGCAGCGGGTGGCCTGTCCAGGTCTGCGGCATCATGATGCGCGTCAGGTGCGGGTGGCCGTCAAAGGTCATGCCGAACATTTCCCAGGTTTCACGCTCGTACCAGTTGGCGTTCGGGAAAAGTTTGGTGATCGTCGGCAGATGCATGTCGTTTTCAGACAATGCCACCTTGAGCATGATATCCGTATTACGGTCTATTGAGATCAGGTGGTAGAAAACGGAAAAATCCGCAGCAGGGAGACCCTGGCGGTGGGTACGCAGACGTTCATCCATGCCGTGTAAGTCAAACAGCATGACGTACGGTTTTGGCAATTTCTTGAGGAAATCGACAACTTCCAGCAATTGCTCACGCTTCACCCAAACAACGGGTACCCCGGTGCGGGTAGCCTGAACAGTAAAGGCATCCGGCCCAAAACGGTTGCGCAGTTCGCCAATGACTGGGTCATCCAGATGATCCCGGGTCTGCCAGGCGGCTTCTTGCGCGGTTAAGTCGGTCATATTGTTCACCATTGCAAATGGTCCGTGGTGACTGTTGAGCCTGGCTTCGCGCTATTTGAGTAGTGATATGCGAAGGTGTTCTCCAGGCCTACAGGCGCAAATTAAATTTCGTCAGGCGTACGCAGATTGGTGACGGCAATACGTTCACCACGTTTACGCTCGCGCTCAGACTGCATGTTCGCGCGATACACACCCTGATCGCCAACAACCCACGACAGTGGGCGACGTTCTTTACCGATAGACTCCTGCAGCAGCATCAGCGCCTGCATGTAGGCTTCCGGACGAGGCGGACAACCCGGGATGTACACATCCACTGGGATAAACTTATCTACGCCCTGCACGACGGAATAGATGTCGTACATACCGCCAGAGTTTGCACATGCGCCCATGGAGATAACCCATTTAGGCTCCAGCATCTGGTCATAAAGACGCTGAATAACAGGTGCCATCTTGGTAAAGCAGGTACCGGCTACCACCATCAGGTCAGCCTGACGTGGTGAAGCACGCAGTACCTCGGCCCCAAAACGCGCAACGTCATGCACCGCAGTGAATGACGTCACCATTTCAACGTAGCAGCAAGAAAGGCCAAAGTTGTACGGCCAGATGGAGTTCTTACGACCCCAGTTGACCATATCGTGCATGGCATGTTCGAGTTTGCCCATGTACACGCTTTTATTGACTTCTTGCTCCAGGGGGTCGGTTACGATCTCCTGTTTTTGCAGGGGGTAACGGTCATTCTCACCGTTAGGATCTATGCGGGTGAGCGTATAATCCATCTTATTGCCTCGCTGTTACTGCTGACGATTAGAGATACTGTTTTCCGGGTTGATGTGTTCACGACGTGAACGCGCAGGCGTCCAGTCAAGCGCGCCAATACGCACCAGATAAACCAGACCGGCCAGTAGCACTAAAATGAAAATTGCGGCCTCGACAAAGCCCACCCAACCACTTTCGCGAATGGAGGTCGACCATGCGAAAAGGTAAAGCGCTTCCACGTCGAAGATGACGAAGAACATGGCTACCAGATAAAACTTGGCAGACAGGCGTAAGCGAGCGGTACCTACTGAATCAATACCTGATTCGAAAGGTGTGTTTTTGTGCCTTGCACGGGCGCGACCGCCCAGGAACCAGCCGCCGACTAACATCAGGCAGCACAGGCCAATGGCTACAATAAGAAAGATTGCGAATGCCCAGTGATGAGCGATGACTTCTGTGGATGTTGACATACTCATTGCTTACTCATCAAAAGTGATACCAACGACACTGCTCTTGCTGGCAGATGGGCATCACATCGATTCATGGGGAGGAACAAATAACCTTACACTAACTGTCAGAAATGAGACGTAGACAGCAAAATGATGGGGTTTTTTACTCCTTTCTATAACCTATTGTCAACTTTAACAAAGGTTTCTTCACATTAAATTACATCGAGCGATTCTCATTAACATTTGGTGCCCTTTAACCCTGGTGGGTGCATGACTTTCCGTCAAATGTATGTTGTTGAATCGTGTCCGTTTCGGAAGTAAAAAAAATAACCCTCCTATTTTGACAGGATTTGCCAACGATTCCTCCCCCCAAATAGGAGTATTTTCTTGATCTGTGACACGCTTTTGTTAATTCAACCAGGAAAACGGCAACATATTTCCTGTTTTTTTAACATGGGAGGTAGGTGGTTGAAGTTAGAACGGAAAACGGACAAGTTTTAAGCAAAAGAATTTAGCATGTTGATAAATATGAAGTATCCTGAAAACCCATACGCCATAAGCGGATATTTTTGCTAAAAAAAAGCCACTGCATGTGAAAATCACACGAGTGGCTTTTTTTTACACTTACATTTTGTTACCAGAATTTTGAGCAATCGATCACTCGAAATCCCCTTCAACGATCAGGGAATCATCCCCCCCTTCGGAGGTAACGCGTTCGAACTGCCACGGGTTATGGTAGTTTTCCATCGCCTCGAACACCACTTTGGCCAACTCGTTATGGCTGGACGAATTGTGGCAGAGCAGATACTCCGTATCCGGCAGCGCAGGAAGACCATCGGATTTTCCCAGGACGCGCAGATCGGGGCTCATCATCTCAACCGGACGGGCCGTCACACCCAGACCGGCCTTCACGGCAGCACGGACCGCTGGCAGCGTGGAAGCCACATACGCCAGACGCCACGGAATGTTGGCCTCATTCAGCGCCGTGAGCACCATATCGCGGAACGGGCTCGGGTCATCCAGTAAGACCAGTGGAACCGGCTCCCCTTTTTGCAGCACATATTCGGCCGCGCAATACCAGTGCGTAGGCGATGTACGCAGCGTCAGGCAGTCAAACTGCCCGGGACGATGCGTGGTGACCACCAGGTCGACTTTATTCTCATTTAACATCTCAACCATAAAGGCATTACGCTTTACGCTAACGTCCAGCGCAAGCTTCGGATAAACCGAACTAATACGATTGAGTAGAAACGGCAATATAGTATCCGCTGACTCATCAGATGCGCCTAACGTTAGCACCCCTTGAAGGTTGCTAAACATTAATGACATACATGCTTCATCATTAAAGCGAAGAATTTTCCTGGCATAACCCAGAAGCTGAATACCGTGTTCCGTTAAGAGCTTATTACGCCCATGACGCGCAAAAAGCTCTTTACCAACCAGTTGCTCCAGCCGCTGCATTTGCTGGCTGACGGCAGACTGAGTTCGGCAAACGGCGGCAGCAGCGGCTGCAAAAGTGTTGAGATCGGCGACCGCAACAAACGTTCTCAGCAGATCGAGGTCGAGATTCATTATCGGACGATTTGCATTTATCATATCTATTCACTTTCAGGTTGCTCGTGCGGAGCTGCCCGGGTTGAAGCTGTGTGTGTACAGTTAAGCAATTCCCTCTGAAGATTTTCCCTCGCATCCCGGCCCGGCAGACTGCCTGACAGATAGTTATTGTGCTGCTTTATATCAACAGTCAGAAAGCACGTTTCATGACGTTATTTTTATTCTCTTAAACGTTCAGGATATTTAGATGTTCGCAGGTTTATGTAAATTACATTAAAGGTATAACACCTTTTCTGCCATCTGTATCGCAGCGCTGTCAACGTAGCAGGAGATGTTCGACACATTCCAGCCAGAGATAACTCCAACAATAACAATCAATTAATGAGGAAAACCAGTCACAGATATACAAAAAACGTGTATCTGCACTCTGCTTTCCTGGAAGACATCTTAACCCAAATCCACTTTATTTATAAGTCTTATTGCAATATTGAGGATTAAAGAAGAATGTTAAGCTTCTAAACTAATTTTATTAGAATTAACTAAAGTTGCATTTTTTAGGTTAATAATAAATAAATTTTAATTTAGATTAAGACCATTCATTAATGGCACTTAACATTAATTTCACATGAGTAACTTTTAGCCACAGCATGCTATTACAGAAACAGGTATCAAGCATTCAGGTTTAACGAAATGTCACTCAGGGTGATTGCCACCTTTGTCCCGCTTCCCACCTATTTTTACCAGCACAATATACACAATTTTGACAAATTAATAGCACATTTAACCCAATATGGCACCGTGCGCACAACTTTAAGCCAGCATAAAAGCATACACCCAGAGAAAAAGATTTATCAAAATTTTGCTCCCGGCACAAAATCTTCTACTGCACACCCTTCAAAACGAAGCGAGGGGGGAGTACATTATTCCGTGCTGACTTCCACGGCAGGGAGTGGCAATCATAGCGAAAAGGTTAAAGGTTCATGTCCCCTATCGAAAAATCCAGCAAGCTAGATAACGTCTGTTATGACATCCGCGGCCCGGTTCTGAAAGAGGCAAAACGCCTTGAAGAAGAAGGCAACAAGGTTCTGAAACTCAACATTGGTAACCCAGCGCCATTTGGTTTTGAAGCGCCGGATGAAATTCTGGTTGATGTGATCCGCAACCTTCCTACTGCACAAGGCTATTGCGATTCAAAAGGACTTTACTCCGCACGTAAAGCCATCATGCAGCACTACCAGGCACGCGGTATGCGTGATGTTACCGTTGAAGATATCTATATCGGCAACGGCGTCTCCGAACTGATCGTGCAGGCGATGCAGGCACTGCTGAACAGCGGTGACGAAATGCTGGTACCCGCGCCGGACTATCCGCTGTGGACGGCAGCCGTGTCACTGTCCAGCGGTAAAGCGGTGCACTACCTGTGCGACGAGTCCTCTGACTGGTTCCCGGACCTCGATGATATTCGCGCGAAAATTACGCCCCGCACGCGCGGCATCGTGATCATTAACCCGAACAACCCTACGGGCGCGGTATACTCGAAAGAGCTGCTGATGGAGATCGTCGAGCTGGCCCGTCAGCACAACCTGATCATTTTCGCCGACGAAATCTACGACAAGATCCTGTACGACGCGGCACAGCACCACTCAATCGCTGCGCTGGCCCCGGATCTGCTGACCGTCACCTTTAACGGCCTGTCTAAAACCTACCGCGTGGCCGGTTTCCGTCAGGGCTGGATGGTACTGAACGGTCCGAAAAAGCACGCCAAAGGCTATATTGAAGGGCTGGAGATGCTGGCCTCCATGCGTTTATGTGCCAACGTTCCGGCGCAGCACGCGATCCAGACGGCGCTGGGTGGCTATCAGAGCATTAGCGAGTTCATCGTTCCCGGTGGTCGCCTGTACGAACAGCGCAACCGTGCGTGGGAACTGATCAACGATATTCCTGGCGTCTCCTGCGTGAAGCCGAATGGCGCGCTCTACATGTTCCCGAAAATTGACGCGAAGCGCTTTAATATTCATGACGATCAGAAAATGGTGCTCGATTTCCTGCTCCAGGAAAAAGTGCTGCTGGTTCAGGGTACGGCGTTTAACTGGCCGTGGCCGGATCACGTGCGTATCGTGACGCTGCCGCGCGAAGATGACCTGGAAATGGCCATCAGCCGCTTCGGGCGCTTCCTCTCCGGATACCATCAGTAATCTTAAAATCAGGCTACTTCGGTAGCCTGATTTGCATCTTCCCTCCCCTCCCCGCACAATGAACGCCTGTCGCAGTGAAGACAAAAGGTACCCTATGAGTCAGAGTCATTTCTTTGCCCACCTCTCCCGCCTGAAACTCATCAACCGCTGGCCGCTGATGCGCAATGTCCGCACGGAAAATGTGTCAGAGCACAGCCTGCAGGTTGCGATGGTTGCTCACGCACTGGCCGCCATTAAAAACCGCAAATTCAACGGTCAGGTCAATCCAGAGCGCATTGCCCTGCTGGCGATGTACCACGATGCGTCAGAAGTGCTGACCGGCGATCTGCCTACGCCGGTAAAGTATTTCAACTCGCAGATTGCGCAGGAATATAAGGCCATCGAGAAAATTGCCCAGCAGAAGCTGATTGACATGGTGCCTGAAGAACTGCGCGACATCTTTGAGCCGCTCATCGATGAGCATCAGTACACGGAAGATGAAAAGTCGCTGGTCAAACAGGCCGACGCGCTCTGCGCCTACCTCAAGTGTCTGGAAGAGTTGTCCGCGGGGAATAACGAATTTTTACTGGCAAAAACGCGTCTGGAAAAAACGCTGGAATCCCGCCGCAGCGAAGAGATGGATTACTTTATGCAGGTGTTTGTGCCGAGCTTCCATCTGTCGCTGGATGAGATTAGCCAGGATTCGCCACTCTGATTTTCGCCCAGCGGCGCTGCGCTTGCAGGGCCTACGGGATTGTAGGCCGGGTAAGGCGTAGCCGCCACCCGGCAAAATGCTCAGAACGGGAACAGAACCGGTATCAATACCACGCATACCACCATCACCAGCACGGTGAACGGCACGCCCAGCTTCACGAAATCACTGAATGTGTAGTTCCCCGGCCCCAGCACCAGCGTGTTCACCGGTGAAGAAACTGGCGTCATAAATGCCGCTGAGGCCGCCATTGCGACCATCATCGCAAAAGGATACGGCGACACGCCCATGGATTTGGCCATCGCCAGCGCAATCGGCGCCATCAGTACCGCCGTCGCGGTATTGGAGATAAACAGACCGATAGTGGCACACATGATAAACAGACAGACCATCATCATGTACGGCCCATACCCGCCGCCCACGTCCATTAAGCCTTTAACGATAAGATCCACCCCGCCGGTTTTTTGCAGCGCTAGGGCGAAAGGCATCATCCCGACAATGAGAATGATGCTCGGCCAGTGAATGGCTTTATAGGCGCTTTCGGCGTCAATACAGCGGAATTTGCCCATCAACAGGCAGGCAATAATTGCCGCGACCGGATTGGGGATCTCATCGGTCAGCATCAGCGCCACCATCAGCACCAGACAGAAAATTGCGTGCGGGGCCTGGCTGTGCGCCGGGGAGGCATCGCTCTCCTCAACAGGCATGTTGAGCACCACAAAATCACGCCCTTTTTGCCCGAGCTGGCTTATCAGCTTCCAGTTACCGACGACGAGAAAAATATCGCCCAGCAGGATCGGTTCATCCACCACCGCCCCTTCCATCGCTACGCCATCGCGCTTCAGCCCCACGACGTTCAGGCCATAGCGGGTTCGGAACCCCATTTCCCGCACGGTTTTGCCCAACAGTTCCGATTCAGGGATGAGCGATACTTCGGCCATGCCAACATCCAGCGCCTGATCGGAGAAATACTCCCCGCGCAGCACCATTGGTTCCAGCAGCTGTTCGCTGCAAAACTCGCGCAGATCCACATCCGCGGTGGACATATCAATCAGCAGGACGTCCCGCGCGCGGAATTCCGACACCCCGTTGACGTTGACGATCACCCGACGAAACCGCCGCCAGCGCTCTACGCCGATCACATTCGCGCCATAGCGCTCACGCAGCTTCAGGTCATCCAGCCGCTGCCCCACCATCGGCGAGCCAGGACGAATAGCCAGACGGCGCGCGCGCCCGGTAAGGCGGTACTCTTTAATCAAATCGCGGAAGGTGCGTCGCTTCCACCCTTCCTTATTTTTTTCCTGTTTTTCACCTTTCAGGGCAAACCGGGTCAGCAGCATGTAGACCACGCCCAATACCAGAATGACCAGCCCCAGCGGGGTGACGCTGAAAAAGCTGAAGCCCTCAAATCCTTCGCGGATCAGTTCGCTGTTGACGACCAGGTTCGGCGGCGTTGCCACCAGCGTCATCATGCCGCTGATCAAACCGGCAAAACTCAGAGGCATCATCAGGCGTGACGGCGAGCTCTGCATCCGCATGGAGACGCTCAGCACCACCGGGATAAAGATGGCGACCACGCCCGTGGAGCTCATAAACGCCCCCAGCCCGGCGACGGTCACCATCAGGTAAATCAGCATTTTGGTTTCGCTGTTGCCCGCCACCTTCACCAGCCACGACCCCATGATGGTCGCCACACCGGTGCGCACCAGCCCATCGCCGATGATAAACAGGGCAGCAATCAGGATAACGTTGGGATCGCTAAATCCGGAGAAGGCTTCCGGTAGTGTGAGCGTACCGCTCAGCACAAACGCGACGATGACAAACAGGGCGACGGCGTCCATGCGTACCTTGCCCGTTGCAAAAAGAAGGATGGCGATTAAAAGCAGGCTCAGGACCCAAATCAGTTCACCGTTCACAACTTATCCTTGTCAGTGGAAGATGAGGAATTTTGCCATAAAAAAGCCCCAGCAATGTGGGGCCATATCATGGGATTACACTTTTAGCGAGACGGTTACAACTCCGTCAGAGGCTTTTGAAACAGACAGGGCCGTCAGTGAATCCAGCACCAAATCTGCCTCGTCCAGCCGGGGGGATCCGGCCGGAACGTTAACGGCGATGACGTGACTTCCTGCGTTCAGCCCGGCCAGTACGCCAGCGGCAGCGTCTTCCACCACCACACACTCTGCGGGGTCGAGGCCCAGCAGTTCAGCCCCCAGTAAAAATGCATCGGGTTCAGGTTTGCCGCGCTTAACGCGCTCCGCGGTGATAAACACTTCCGGTTTCGGTAAACCAGCTGCCTTATGACGGGCGTGGGCAACCGGAATGGAGCCTGAGGTGACGATAGCCCACGGGATCTGCGCCTCGTTCAGATGCTCAAGCAGCTCGCGCGCGCCCGGTAACGCAGTAATGCCGTCCGTATCCGTGGCTTCAATGTGTTCCAGGTATTTGAACTCCGCCTGAATTTCTTCCTCAGAACGTCCGGCCAGGAAGTGCCGTAACGAGGTAATGGCCTGTTTGCCATGGATAAAATTCAGCACGTCCTGATGGTCGATGCCATGTCTGTCAGCCCAATGGCACCAGGAACGCTCCACAACCGGCAGCGAATCCACCAGCGTACCGTCCAGATCAAACAGAAAACCTCTACACTGCACACGCACCTCCGTCAGGCATTAATGATTTGTTGAATTTCGTTGCTGCTTAAATGGTACTGACGCGGGCAGGCATGCCACGCGCTCAGCATACGCTGATATTTATCCCACATCGGAGTCTGCGCGTTGAAGCCGTGGGTGCCCGCGTCAAAGTGGGTATAGCGCCCTTCCGTATTCACCATAAAGCGAACATAGCTCAGATAACGCGCTTCCGTTGCCGCATCAAAGCCTAAGAAGGTCACGCGGCGCTCGTCAATGGACTGCTGATCTTTGAGATTCGTCCAGGAGACGTGCAGGGCGTGATACATCTCCATAATGTCGATCACGATGCGGCAGGTTTCTTCTTTCAGCTCGCCAAACTCGCGGTCCAGTTCGCGCATTTGCAAACCAAAACCGCGTTCGACGATGGTCTGCAGGCGGCTGTAGCGCGCAGCGTTATCGGGATCAAGCATAGTCATCATTTTGTACTGATTGGACAAAATCAGACGTTGAGCATGGGTCATTTCCATCTTTCGACTCCTGTAGCGCATTGCACTTAAAAAAAAGACACGGTAACTGATTGTTACTGTGCCTTCTTTTCGTCGTCGTTTCGATGATCAATCACAAGTCATCGAGGAATGTTTTATCGAGTTGCTTAAAAGCACGCTTTAACGTGTCCGCCAGCGCCTGGTAATCCGGCTTGCCTTCAACCGGGGCGAGCGCCTGCCCGGCCTCTTCCAGCTTGCCGCGCACTTCATAAAACCAGTGTAAAATAGAAGGGGGAAGTGGGGTGATGGACCGTTTACCTAACCACCACAGTCCCTGCATCGGCAGGCTTAATGCGAAGAGCGCCGTGGCGACCGCAGGTCCAAGCTGCCCACCCAACGCAATCTGCCAGCACAGCGTAAAGATAGCGACAGGCGGCATAAAGCGAATCGCATAGCGCGTGGCGCGGATGGTGCGATTCTCAATAAACATAGGCGCAAGGCGCTTTTCCATCGGCCACGTCTTTGCGTAATGCTGTCCCCGACGAAACAGACTAAAGAAATTTACGGACGGGTTCTCTGGTGTCGACATGGCTGTACCTCAACTTCACATATAAAAATTAAAATTTTCGTGCAAAACCACAACAAGCTATGACAACGTTCAAAATATTTTGTCATCTCTACCCCGTATCGGGTATCCTGTGCCAGCCTGATAGGGCCATAGACGAGAATCATTAACTCGTCAAATTATTGCATATTATGCCATTGGCTGAAAATTGTGCAAAATGGCATAAAATCATAGTTATTTCTTCCATCATGCCACAATGTTCGTTTGGCATGATGTTAATCATAAATGTCTGAGTCATCATGCGTTACGCTGTTAGACTCACTGACGTTTTTTTAGCCACGTATCAATAATAGGTACTTCCATGTCGAGTAAG
Organism: Enterobacter sp. PL_is514; assembly: GCF_055816715.1. NCBI lineage: Bacteria > Pseudomonadati > Pseudomonadota > Gammaproteobacteria > Enterobacterales > Enterobacteriaceae > Enterobacter > Enterobacter sp. PL_is514. The sequence goes on from NZ_JBVPGN010000030.1 coordinate 57,460, forward strand.
TTAGTACTGGTTCTGAACTGCGGTAGCTCCTCACTGAAATTCGCCATCATCGATGCGCTCAACGGTGACGAATACCTCTCTGGTTTGGCCGAATGTTTCCATCTGCCTGAAGCACGTATCAAGTGGAAGATGGACGGCAGCAAACAAGAAGCGGCTTTAGGTGCAGGCGCCGCTCACAGTGAAGCGCTGAACTTTATCGTTAACACTATTCTGGCACAAAAACCAGAACTGTCTGCTCAGCTGACTGCGATTGGTCACCGTATCGTCCACGGCGGCGAAAAATACACCAGCTCTGTCGTTATCGACGAGTCTGTGATTCAGGGTATCAAAGACTCTGCATCCTTCGCACCGCTGCACAACCCGGCTCACCTGATCGGTATCGCTGAAGCGCTGAAATCCTTCCCGAATCTGAAAGACAAAAACGTGGCCGTGTTCGACACCGCGTTCCATCAGACCATGCCGGAAGAATCTTACCTCTATGCCCTGCCGTACAGCCTGTACAAAGAACACGGCGTACGTCGTTACGGCGCACACGGCACCAGCCACTTCTATGTAACTCAGGAAGCGGCAAAAGTTCTGAACAAGCCGGTTGAAGAAGTGAACATCATCACTTGCCACCTGGGCAACGGTGGTTCTGTTTCTGCTATCCGTAACGGTAAATGTGTTGATACCTCCATGGGTCTGACCCCGCTGGAAGGTCTGGTGATGGGTACGCGTTCCGGTGACATCGACCCGGCGATCATCTTCCACCTGCACGACACCCTGGGCATGAGCATTGACCAGATCAACAAAATGCTGACCAAAGAGTCTGGCCTGCTGGGTCTGACCGAAGTCACCAGCGACTGCCGTTATGTTGAAGACAACTACGCAGACAAAGAAGACGCTAAACGTGCAATGGACGTTTACTGCCACCGTCTGGCGAAGTACATCGGTTCTTACACTGCGCTGATGGAAGGCCGTCTGGACGCGGTTATCTTCACCGGTGGTATCGGTGAGAACGCAGCGATGGTACGTGAACTGTCCCTGGGTAAACTGGGCGTTCTGGGCTTCGAAGTTGATCACGAGCGTAACCTGGCTGCCCGCTTCGGCAAGTCTGGCTTCATCAACAAAGAAGGCACCCGCCCGGCTATCGTTATCCCAACTAACGAAGAGCTGGTCATTGCGCAAGACGCGCATCGCCTGACTGCCTGATTCCACACCGCCAGCAATGCTGGCGGTGCTGTTTTGTAACCCGCTACATTTGGGCGGTAACGAAAGAGGATAAACCGTGTCCCGTACTATTATGCTGATCCCTACCGGAACCAGCGTCGGCCTGACCAGCGTCAGCCTTGGCGTTATCCGTGCTATGGAACGCAAAGGCGTTCGTCTGAGCGTCTTTAAGCCAATCGCCCAGCCACGTGCCGGTGGCGATGCGCCAGACCAGACCACCACCATCGTTCGCAGGAATTCCAATCTGCCAGCGGCTGAACCGCTGAAGATGAGCCACGTTGAGTCTCTGCTGTCCAGCAACCAGAAAGATGTGCTGATGGAAGAGATCATCGCCAACTACCATGCTAACGCGCAAGACGCGGAAGTGGTGCTGGTTGAAGGCCTGGTCCCGACCCGCAAACACCAGTTTGCCCAGTCTCTGAACTTTGAAATCGCGAAAACCCTGAACGCAGAGATCGTTTTCGTGATGTCTCAGGGCACCGACACCCCAGAGCAGCTGAATGAGCGTATCGAACTGACGCGCAGCAGCTTCGGCGGCGCGAAAAACACCAACATCACCGGCGTGATCGTGAACAAACTGAACGCACCGGTGGATGAGCAGGGTCGTACTCGCCCTGACCTGTCCGAGATCTTCGACGACTCGTCCAAAGCGAAAGTCATCAAAGTTGACCCGGCTAAGCTGCAGGAATCCAGCCCGCTGCCAGTACTGGGCGCGGTGCCATGGAGCTTCGATCTGATTGCCACCCGTGCAATCGATATGGCGCGTCACCTGAACGCCACCGTGGTTAACGAAGGCGACATCAACACCCGCCGCGTGAAGTCCGTGACCTTCTGTGCGCGCAGCATTCCGCACATGCTGGAACACTTCCGCGCAGGTTCCCTGCTGGTGACTTCCGCAGACCGCCCTGACGTGCTGGTTGCAGCCTGCCTGGCCGCGATGAACGGCGTGGAAATCGGTGCGATCCTGCTGACCGGTGCCTACGAGATGGACCCACGCGTCAGCAAGCTGTGCGAACGCGCGTTCGCCACCGGCCTGCCGGTCTTCATGGTGAATACCAACACCTGGCAGACCTCCCTGAGCCTGCAGAGCTTCAACCTGGAAGTGCCGGTTGATGACCACGAGCGTATTGAGAAAGTTCAGGAATACGTTGCAGGCTACATCAACGCAGATTGGGTCGAATCCCTGACGGCGACCTCCGAGCGCAGCCGTCGTCTGTCTCCTCCAGCATTCCGTTACCAGCTGACCGAGCTGGCGCGTAAAGCAGGCAAACGCGTTGTTCTGCCAGAAGGCGACGAACCACGTACCGTTAAAGCGGCTGCTATCTGTGCAGAGCGCGGCATCGCGACCTGTGTTCTGCTGGGTAACCCGGATGAGATCACCCGCGTAGCGGCGTCTCAGGGCGTTGAGCTGGGCGCTGGCATCGAAATCGTTGACCCGGAAGTGGTTCGTGAAAGCTACGTTGCCCGTCTGGTTGAGCTGCGTAAGAGCAAGGGCATGACCGAAGCCGTTGCGCGCGAACAGCTGGAAGACAACGTGGTGCTGGGCACGCTGATGCTGGAGCAGGACGAAGTTGACGGTCTGGTTTCCGGTGCGGTTCACACCACGGCGAACACCATCCGTCCACCGCTGCAGCTGATCAAAACCGCACCGGGCAGTTCTCTGGTTTCTTCCGTGTTCTTCATGCTGCTGCCTGAACAGGTTTACGTTTACGGTGACTGCGCGATCAACCCGGATCCAACCGCAGAACAGCTGGCAGAAATCGCTATCCAGTCCGCGGACTCTGCGATTGCCTTCGGTATCGAACCGCGCGTAGCGATGCTCTCCTACTCCACCGGTACTTCTGGTGCAGGTAGCGACGTAGAGAAAGTGCGTGAAGCGACCCGTATTGCTCAGGAAAAACGTCCTGATCTGATGATCGACGGCCCGCTGCAGTATGACGCCGCGGTTATGGCTGACGTTGCGAAATCCAAAGCGCCGAACTCGCCGGTTGCAGGTCGCGCTACCGTGTTCATCTTCCCGGATCTGAACACCGGTAACACCACCTACAAAGCGGTACAGCGTTCTGCAGACCTGATCTCCATCGGGCCGATGCTGCAAGGGATGCGCAAACCTGTGAACGACCTGTCCCGTGGCGCGCTGGTTGACGATATCGTCTATACCATCGCTCTGACCGCGATTCAGTCTTCGCAGCAGCAGTAATGTTAAAAAGCCCGGTGGCGCTAGCGCTTACCGGGCCTACGGTTTTGTAGGCCGGATAAGCGAAGCGCCATCCGGCAAGAAAGGCGACCACTTAACCGGTCGCCTTTTTTATTTACAGCAGCTCGCGCGCCGCCGACACAATGTCATGTGCCGTCAGGCCATACTCCTTCTGCAGGAAATCCTGCGTCCCTACCTGACCGTAGCGCTCCTTGACGCCCACCCGCCGCATCGGCACCGGGCAGGTTTCCACCAGCACTTCCGCCACCGCCGACCCCAGGCCGTTGTGAATGCTGTGGTTTTCACAGGTGACGATGCGTCCGGTTTTCTCGGCGTAGTTTTTCACCAGCATCCGGTCGATGGGCTTCAGGGTAAACATGTCGATGACCGCCGCGCTGACGCCCTCCTGCTCCAGCTGGCGCGCCGCCTCCAGCGCTTCCGCCACCATGATGCCGTTGGCAATCAGGGTAATATCAGTTCCTTCACGCAGCACGTTGCCTTTGCCGATGGTGAAGGTGGAACCCGGTGCATACACGCTCGGCGCCTGCTTACGGATGGTCCGCACCCAGTAGAAGCCTTCGAGGTCGATAAGCTGGCGCAGCACGTCCTCAAACATCACCGCGTCGGTCACCTCCAGCACCACCGAGTGGGCCAGACCGCGTACGATGCCCATATCCTCAAACGACATATGCGTTCCGCCGTTGTGGCAGGCCGTCACGCCCGCATCCGAGGCAATCACCTTCACGTTGTTGCGCTGATAGTCCAGGGACATAAACAGCTGATCAAAACAGCGGCGGCTGGCAAACGCGGTAAAGGTATGAACGAACGGCTTGCGTCCGGTTAGCGACAGCCCCGCCGCGGTGCCAATGACGTTGGCCTCCATAATGCCGCAGTTAATCACGTGCTGCGGATAATCGCGCGCCACGCCGTCCATCGCCATCGAGCTCATCAGGTCTGCTTCGAGCGCAATGATGTCACTTCCGGCCTCAATCTGTTTTGCCACGAAGCCAGCGTAAACTTTACGCATCTCAACGGCGTCTTTCTGTCCTGCCGGTGCAACCTTAATCATGTGAAGCCTCCAGTTGGCGAATCGTCTCGTTGAGGGCCGCTTTGCTCTCTGCGGTCAATCGCAGGTGGTGCGAGTTGCTGAGCTGCTCCAGATACGGCACACCCTGCCCTTTGATACTGTCGAGGATGACGACTAACGGACGCGCATCAGCAGCCGGAACCCGCGACGTCACCTCCAGCAGCACAGGAATGTCGTCCCCCTTCACCGTCACCACATCAAAGCCAAAGGCGCGGAATTTGCCCTCCAGGTCAAACGCGCTGATGATCTCGTCCAGCTCGCCGTCGAGCTGCTGTTTGTTCCAGTCTACAAATACCGTCAGGTTATTCAGGCGATGGTGGGCAATAAACTGGAACGCCTCCCAGCACTGCCCTTCGTTCAGCTCGCCGTCGCCGACGATGCAGAAGACCCGATTCGGTCGCCCGGCCAGCCTGTGCGACAGCGCCATGCCGCCCGCGATGGAAATCCCCTGCCCCAGCGAACCGGTGGTGGCGTCCACGCCGCGCGTTTTCAGGCGGTCCGGGTGGCTGGGCAGCCGCGTGCCGTTCTGGTTTAGCGTGCTCAGCTCTTCTGTCGGGAAGTAGCCCTTGATCGCCAGGGTACTGTAGAGCGCCGGGCCCGCATGGCCTTTCGACAGGACAAAGTAGTCTCGCTCCGGCCAGTCCGGATCCGCCGGGTCGATTTTCATCACCGCGCCGTACAGCACGGCCAGGGTTTCGACCACCGACATGCTGCCCCCGTAGTGGCCAAAGCCCAGCTGCGTCAGGGATTTCAGCGTCTCAAGACGAATCTGACGCGCGAGTTCGGTTATCTCTTTCTCATTCATGATTTGGCTCCGGTGTTTTCCTGCGCGTTACCGCCCGCAGGTTTGTTTTTCGCGAAGACGTTGTACGCCACCAGCAGCGCGAACAGCGCCACGACCAGCCCGGTGATAGCAAGCGGCGACAGGAAGCGTGCAAGGTTGCCGAGCACAATCCCGACCGCGCCGAAGTCGGCGTCAGAGAAGGTGGTGTTGGCAAAGCCAATGGCGCCGAGTACCGGCAGCAGCAGGACCGGCAGGAAGGTAATCAGCAGGCCGTTAGCAAAAGCGCCAATCATCGCCCCGCGACGTCCGCCGGTGGCGTTACCAAACACGCCCGCCGTTGCGCCGGTGAAGAAGTGCGGCACCACGCCCGGGAGGATTAGCACCCAGCTAAACTGACCGCAGATGAACAACCCCACAATCCCGCCGAGGAAGCTGAACAGGAAGCCAATCAGCACCGCGTTAGGCGCATAGGGATAGACCACCGGGCAGTCCAGCGCAGGACGCGCGTTCGGCACCAGTTTTTCCGAGAAGCCGGTAAAGGCCGGAACGATTTCCGCCAGAATCAGGCGTACGCCCTGCAGGATGATGAACACGCCCGCCGCAAAGGTAATCGCCATGATGATGGCGTAGACCAGGTAGTTCTGACCGCCGCTGAAGGTGGCCTCCACGTACTCGCGCCCGGCGCTCACCGCCATGATCAGGTAGATGATCATCATGGTCAGGGAGATGGAGATCGAGCTGTCGCGCAGGAAGCTCAGGTTCTTCGGCAGGTTCATCTCCTCAGTTGAGCGGGAGCCTTTACCGACCTTGCTGCCAATCCAGCCGGACAGCACGTAGCCCAGCGTGCCAAAGTGGCCGAAGGCAATCTCATCATTGCCGGTAATGCGCTTCATGTAGCGCTGGGCAATCGCCGGGAAGAAGGCCATGATCAGGCCGAGGATCAGCGAGCCGGTAAAGACCAGCCCCACGCCCTCAAAGCCCGCCACCGTCAGGATCACGCCAATCATGCACGCCATATAAAACGTGTGGTGTCCGGTCAGGAAGATATACTTCAGGCGGGTAAAGCGGGCGACGATAATATTCGCCACCATCCCGAAGGCCATAATCAGCGCGGTCGCTGCACCGTATTTTTCCAGCGCAATGGACACTATCGCTTCATTGTTTGGAATGATGCCCTGGATAGTAAAGGCATGTTCAAACATACCGCCTAAGGGATTTAATGACCCGACCAGCACCGTAGCGCCGCCGCCCAGCACAATAAAGCCCAGGATGGTTTTAATGGTCCCTTTCACCACGTCGGAAAACGCTTTTTTCTGCGCAACCAGACCGATTAACGCGATTAAACCGACCAGCACCGAAGGGACTTTTAAAATATCAACAACGAAATTCAGCGTTTCAAGGATAAACATATCCACCTCGCCTTATCAGGGTTATTGTCTTTCGAACCAGCCGCGCAGCTGCGCTTCAAGTTCGTTAATGTCGATGATGTTGTTGATCACCACCAGCTGGCTTTCCGGCACGCTGGCGCTGGCGGCAATGTCTTTTGCCATCACGAACAGATCGGCCGCGCCCGGCGTGGCCGAGGAGAGATCGGAGTGTTCAACCTCAGCTTCAATCTCCAGCTTTTTGAGCACCTTTTTAATATTCATTTCGACCATAAAACTACTGCCCAGGCCAGAACCACAAATAGCCATGATTTTCATTGTTGTCCCCTTATTTTGAGTAGAGTACGCCCCATCACGCTGACGCGTAATGTTGTGAAAAACCGGATTAAAGAATTAAATCAGAAGCGGTTAATAATCGTTTTAATTTCCTCCAGGGTATTCACCTGATGCAGTTCGTCCATATCGGTATCGCTGGAAAATAACTCTGCCAGCGACGAGATCATCTCGATATGGCTATTTTTGTCGGGTGCCGCGAGCATAATAATGACGTCGACAGGGTCAAACTCACCGGCACCAAACGAGACGCCCTGTTTTAGTTTTAATAACGACAACCCCAGTCCTTTGGCGCCTTCCTCCGGCCGCGCATGCGGCATCGCCAGCCCTGGTGCCAGCACATAATAGGGTCCTAACGTGTGGTGCTGCTGGATGATGGCGGTGACGTATTCAGGCTCAATCACCTGCAAATCCAGCAGCGGCTTCGCGCACAGCTCCAGCGCCTGCGGCCAGCCTTCCACGCTCTCCTGCAGCGTGATGGTTGTATCATATATCCATTTTTTGAGCACTTTTCACTCCCGCGACACGCTTAAGATGAGCAAACTTTATTCAACGCATCAGTGATTGACTGTGATCGCTATCACAAAGATAGCGCTACCAATCGTTATCATGCAGAAATGTGATAGCGCTATCAAATTGCAATCACGTTGCTAAATCACAGCAAAAAAAGGGATTTAAGGCGTATACTGCCTGTCACGTGAAACGAAGGAAAAGAAGAACGCGTCTGGTCAGCAGGAAGGTGTATGTCTCTAACCCGAAAACGGCGCAGTACTGGTAAAGTGACACTCGCCGATGTCGCACAGCTTGCCGGTGTGGGCACGATGACCGTGTCCCGTGCACTCCGCACGCCCGAACAGGTTTCCGATAAACTACGTGAAAAAATTGAAGCTGCCGTGCAGGAGCTGGGTTATATGCCTAATCTTGCCGCCAGCGCGCTGGCCTCGGCGTCGTCATGGACGATAGCCATGGTAGTGCCCAACCTCTCCGAAGCCGGCTGCTCGGAGATGTTCGCCGGGCTACAGCAGGTGCTACAGCCTGCCGGATATCAGATCATGCTGGCAGAATCCCAGCATCGTCTTGAGCAGGAGGAGAAGTTGCTGGAGACGCTTCTGGCGTCGAATATTGCCGCCGCTATCCTGCTCAGCGTTGAACATACCGACACCGTTCGCCACTGGCTGAAAAATGCCTCTATCCCGGTGATGGAGATGGGTGCCATGCGCGCCGATCCGATTGATATGAATATCGGGATTGATAACGTGGCGGCCATGTATGAACTCACGGAAATGGTGATTAAGCGCGGCTACCAAAACATAGGCCTGCTGTGCGCCAACCAGGAACAGTGGATTTTCCAGCAGCATCTGCAGGGCTGGTACAAAGCCATGCTTCGCCACCATATGTCGCCGAACCGGGTCATTAACGCTGCGATGCCGCCGAGCTTCTCGACCGGTGCAGCACAGCTGCCCGAGTTCCTGCTGGCCTGGCCGGAGCTGGATGCGCTGGTGTGCGTCTCTGACGAGCTGGCGTGCGGCGCGCTGTATGAGTGCCAGCGCAGGCGAATCAAAGTACCGGACGATCTGGCGGTAGTAGGCTTTGGCGATAGCGACGTGAGCCGCGTCTGTCAGCCGCCGCTGACGACCATGGCGGTGCCGCATCGTAAGATTGGAATTGAAGCCGGGAAAGCGTTACTGGAGCGCCTGAATGGCGGAGACTGGCGCGATCAAAAGCCCATCGCGTCCAGTCTGTGTCTGAGAGAGAGTTGCTGAAGCTTACTCAGCCTCTTCCTCTTTCTCTGATTTTGTCGATTCGTTATTGGCGTTGCGGCTCATCCAGAGCGCCAGCGCTTTTAACGAATCCGGCGTGAACTCGTCGCAGCGCGCGGTGATCTCTTCCGGCGTCATCCAGCTGACCTCACTCACCTCTTCTTCCTGAAGGGCAAACGGGCCGTGAGAAACGCAGCTAAACAGCCCGCCCCAGACGCGGCAGTTTTCGTCTTCAAAATAGAACTGACCGTGCTCGGCAAACGGCACACCGGCAATGCCTAACTCTTCTTCTGCTTCACGACGTGCGGAATCCAGCAGCACTTCATCTGCCTGGACAACACCGCCTGCAGTGGCATCCAGCATACCCGGGAGAAAATCTTTGGTATCCGTACGGCGCTGGACCAGAATTTTGCCCATCCCGTCATGCACAACGATGTACGTTGCGCGGTGGCGCAGACGCTCCGCACGCATTTGTTCGCGGCTGGCCTGCGCGATCACTTCATTCTCTTCGCTGACAATGTCAACCCACTCTTTACTTGCCAAATGACTCTGCTCCACCATCGGGAAACCTTCTCTTCTAAGCGCTCTTTCGGCGCGTTTGCAGTTGAGGTGTAACTTACGGATTAATCGCTACTTGCGCAATAACTTGCTGATCATTAAGTGCGATAACACTCAGGGTATTTCCATCCAGCATGCCATAGCTCGCAGAATACCCACCTTTCGGGATACTGACCGAACCCGGGTTGAAGTGATAAATCTCACCGCGCTTTTCAGCAACCGGAATATGAGTATGACCGTAAACCAGGACATCGCCAGCCGCGAGCGCCGGAAGATTATCCGGGCTAAAAAGATGCCCATGAGTCAGAAACAGTCGGCTTTGTTCCAGCAGCACCTGCTGCCACGGCGCAGTAAGGGGAAAATGCAGCAGCATCTGGTCCACTTCGCTGTCGCAGTTGCCGCGAACGGCGATGATGCGCGAGGCATACGGGTTGAGCTTTTCCGCGACCTGCGCAGGGGCGTAGCCTTCCGGCAGCGCGTTGCGCGGGCCGTGATTGAGCACGTCACCCAGAATAATCAGCCACTGCGCGCCGCTTTGTGCAAACAGGGAGAGGACACGCTCGGTAGCGGGCAGCGATCCATGGATATCCGACGCAAACATCAGTTTCATCAGTCACTCCTCGGGAAAACAGACTGCCCCCATCATACCTGAAGCGTCAGGGCTTATCAGCCCGCACGCTTAGCCGAGAGTGCCACATAGCGCTGCACGGAGGCGCGCTGCCACTGAAACGCGGCATAATCCACCAGCAGCTGCGGCACCTCATCGCCATTGAGGATCAGGCGGTTTAGCATCAACGCCAGATCGGCATCAGCAATGCACCACTCGCCGAACAGGTTCGGGTTGCCGTGTGCGAGGAGCGAGGTGGCTGTTTCAATGAGTTTTTGCGCGCTTTCTGCACCTTCTGCGCTGAGAGCTGGTTTTTTCACCCCGGCAAACACGACGTCCGTCGAGCGTTCGACGCGAATCGGTACCAGATCGCTTCGCAACCACGCCTGGATCTGTCGCGCCCGGGCGCGCTTTTGCAGATCGTGAGGATAGATGCGCTCCCACTCCGGCGGCGCGAACCGATCTTCCAGATATTCATCAATCGCCGAGGATTCGCTCAGGGCAAAACCGTCAATCTCCAGCACCGGCACGCGTCGGGTCAGATCGTAACCCTGCCACTGCGGTTTAAGATGTTCACCGCCGTCGAGATCAACGGTCTTCAGCGTAAACGTGAGCCCTTTTTCGGCCAGCGCAACGTATACGCTCATAACATAGGGAGAAAAGAAATTCGCATCGGACCACAACGTGATGACGGGCTGGTTCATAACATCCTCATAGGCTGATCGGTTTTTACTCAACATATAATCTCTTTGCCTCGCTGTCACTTGATGAAAACTCACGATTTACAACAACCACCTATACTCATTTGTCATGGCACCACTCTTCGCATGGACAGGAGTTGAGAATGATCGACCTTTATTACGCCCCTACCCCAAACGGCCATAAGATCACCCTCTTTCTTGAAGAAGCCGAGCTGGATTACAGGATCATTCGCGTGGATATCAGCAAGGGCGAACAGTTCAGCCCTCTCTTTCTGGCTATCTCGCCGAATAATAAAATCCCGGCCATTATTGATAACCATCCGGCGGACGGGGGCAGACCGTTGAGCCTGTTTGAATCCGGTGAAATTTTGCTCTATCTGGCAGAGAAAACCGGCAAGTTGCTGAGCGGCGAGCTGCGTGAGCGTCACCATACCCTGCAGTGGCTCTTCTGGCAGGCGAGCGGGCTGGGGCCCATGCTGGGTCAAAACCATCACTTTACCGCTTACGCCCCGCAGCCCATTCCCTATGCGATAGAACGCTATCAGGTCGAGACGCAGCGGCTCTATGACGTTCTGAACCGTCGGCTGAAGAAAACGCCGTGGCTCGGGGGGGATCATTACAGCATTGCCGATATCGCCTGCTGGCCTTGGGTGAATACGCATGAAAAACACCGAATTGACCTGGCCTCTTACCCGGCGGTGAACAACTGGTTTGAGCGCATCCGGACCCGCCCGGCGACCGAGCGGGCGATGCAAAAAATCCAGCAGATTTAACCCTCTATGAGGCTGGGTGCCTGCGAGCCTCTCATGTATTATGAGCAGGAAATACTGACACGGAGAAGACCTGCAATGTCACAGCCAGACGCCATTATTCGTATAAAAAATTTACGCTTGCGTACCTTCATCGGTATCAAAGAGGAAGAGATCGCCAACCGTCAGGATATTGTCATTAACGTGGTGATTCACTACCCCGCAGATAAAGCGCGGGCCAGCGAAGACATCAACGACGCGCTTAACTACCGCACAATAACCAAAAACATCATTCAGTACGTGGAGAATAACCGCTTCTCCCTGCTGGAAAAATTAACTCAGGATGTGCTCGATATCGCACGCGAACATCACTGGGTCACTTATGCTGAAGTTGAGATCGATAAACTTCACGCCCTGCGCTACGCCGATTCCGTCTCCATGACGTTAAGCTGGCGGCGCCAGGCGTAAACCTGGAGGTTGTATGAAGATTTTGCTGACCGGCGGGACAGGCCTGATTGGTCGTCACCTCATTGCGCGTCTGCAGGCCTTGCATCACGACATCACCGTAGTCACGCGCAGCCCGGAGAAAGCGCGTCAGGTGCTGGGGGCGGGTGTCGATATCTGGAAAAATCTGGCTGAGCAGCAAAATCTGGACGGTTTCGACGCCGTCATTAACCTCGCGGGTGAACCCATCGCCGATAAGCGCTGGACGGAAGAGCAAAAACAGCTGTTATGCAGCAGCCGGTGGAACATTACCGAAAAGCTCGTCGAGCTGATCCGTAATAGCCACACCCCACCTTCAGTGCTGATTTCGGGTTCAGCGGTGGGCTATTACGGCGATCTCGGCGAGGTGGTGGTGACCGAGGAAGAACCACCCCATAACGAGTTTACCCATAAACTTTGCGCCCAGTGGGAGCGTATCGCCTGTGCGGCGCAAAGCGATCGTACCCGCGTCTGCCTGCTGCGGACCGGGGTCGTCCTCGCGCCGAAAGGCGGCATCCTGGCGAAGATGCTTCCCCCTTTCAGGCTCGGACTCGGCGGTCCCATCGGTAATGGCCGTCAATATATGGCGTGGATCCATATCGACGATATGGTCAACGGTATTCTCTGGCTGCTGGATAACGATCTGCGCGGACCGTTTAACATGGTTGCGCCGTATCCAGTGCGTAATGAACAGTTTGCCCACGCGCTGGGGCATGCCCTGCACCGTCCGGCGATACTGCGCGTGCCTGCCACGGTCATTCGTCTGCTGATGGGAGAAGCGTCTGTACTGGTATTAGGCGGGCAGCGGGCGCTGCCAAAACGGCTGGAAGCGGCCGGCTTTGCGTTCCGCTGGTATGAATTAGAAGAGGCGCTGGGGGATGTGGTGCGGTGAATATGTTACAGTGACAGGCCATGTTCCGAAAATATGGCGTCACAATGGCAACGATCACCACTCCCCGGCTTTACCTCACCCCTTTCGAACCCACTGACTGGGCCTTCTTCCGCTCGCTGCGTGAAGATCGCCGTATCATGCGCTACATGGCCGCCATCGCGCCAGAAAAAGAGACCCGACGCGTGTTTGCCGCGCGACTCGCTGCTGCTCATGTGTTTGTCATTCGCGCCCGGGATGATGATACGCCGCTTGGCGATATTGGCCTGCAAATCAGCCCTGAGAATCGTGAGGAGGCCGATATCGGCTATACGGTTGTACCTGCCGCGCAAGGGAAAGGTATCGCCAGCGAGGCGCTGCGCGCGGTGTGTGATTATGCGTTCAACCAGACCAGCGTGAAGGCGATTAACGCGTACGTGCTGGCGGACAACGGCGGATCGGTGCGCGTGCTGGAGAAAGCCGGGTTTGTGCGTACGCAGGAGCTGGAAAAGGCGTATGAAATTGACGGCGTGCGCTATGACGATTGGGTCTATCGGCTGGAGTATGCCGGCCAGCAACAGAATTAGTAGGCCCGGTAAGCGAAGCGCCACCGGGCGATTGGGCTGTACTGCGGCCTGATGCCCTCACCCCGCCCCTCTCCCACAGGGAGAGGGAGAAAGGCAAACCTACTTCAACGACCCCTTCAGGAACTGCTGCAAACGTGGGCTTTGCGGGTTCGCCAGCACCTCGTCCGGATGCCCCTGCTCTTCAATTTTCCCCTGGTGCAGGAAAATCACGTGGTTCGAGACGTTACGGGCGAAGCCCATCTCGTGCGTCACCACCACCATCGTTTTGCCCTCTTCAGCCAGCTTCTGCATGATGCGCAGCACTTCGCCAACGAGTTCCGGGTCGAGCGCGGAGGTCGGTTCGTCGAACAGCAGCACCTCGGGTTCCATCGCCAGCGCGCGCGCGATGGAGACACGCTGCTGCTGACCGCCGGAGAGATGCACCGGGTATTTCATCTGCTGGCGCTCGTCGATACCCACTTTCGCAAGGTATTTCACCGCACGCTCGCGGGCTTCCTGCTTGCTCAGCCCCAGTACCTGAACCGGCGCTTCCATCACGTTCTCCAGCACCGTCATGTGGCTCCAGAGGTTAAAATGCTGGAACACCATCGTCAGGCGCGTACGCAGCAGGCGCAGCTGGTGTTTATCCGCCACCTTCAGCTGGCCGTCTTTGTCACGCACCAGGTTGATGTTCTGCCCGCTCACCACGATCGAGCCTTCGCTCGGCTTTTCGAGGAAGTTAATGCAGCGCAGGAAAGTACTTTTACCCGAGCCGGATGAACCGATGATACTGATTACATCGCCTGCGTTAGCCTGCAGCGACACCCCTTTCAGCACTTCATGTTCGCCGTAGCGTTTGTGCAAATCAATAACGTTTAATTTGTTCTCAGCCATCATCTTTCTCAGTGCGTCGAAGAAGGTTTTATATGCTGCAACCAGCGTTTTTCAGCCTTACGGAACAGGCTAATCAAAACATAAGAGATAATTAAATAGAGCACCGCCGCAATGCCAAACGCGGTAAACGGCTGATAGGTCGCGGAGTTAATATCGCGCGCGATTTTGAGCAGATCCGGCACCGTCGCGGTAAAGGCAAGCGCGGTGGAGTGCAGCATCAAAATCACTTCGTTACTGTACGCCGGTAACGCGATACGCAATGCCGACGGCAGAATAATGCAGCGATAAAGTTTCACTGAGGAAAAGCCGTACGCGCGCGCCGCCTCAATTTCACCGTACGGAACCGAACGAATGGCTCCCGCGAAAATCTCGGTGGTATAGGCGCAGGTGTTGAGCGTCAACGCCAGCACCGTACAGTTCAGACCGCTGCGGAAGAACGCATTCAGCATCTCAGTGCCTTTTACGATCTCAAGCGTATACATCCCCGAATAGAACACCAGCAGCTGTACGTACAGCGGCGTACCGCGAAACACGTAGGTAAACAGCCAGATCGGGAACTGGATAAATTTATTGTTCGACACGCGGCCAATGGCAAGAAACACCGCCAGAATGCCACCCATCACCACGGAGGAGATCAGCAGCCAGAGCGTAATCGCCACGCCGGTAAAGCGGTAGCCATCTGTCCACAGCAGCGATTTCCAGTATTCCTGAATAATCTCAATCACAGGTCAGCCCTCTTCACACCCACGGAGTAGCGACGCTCGAGCAGAAGCAGCACACCATTGGAGACGGTCGTAAAGACCAGATAAATCACGCCGCAGACCACCGCAAAGTAAAACGGCTCCCAGGTGCTCTTGCCCGCCAGCTGAGTCGCTTTCACGACGTCTTCCAGACCGAGCAGCGAGACCAGCGCTGTCGCTTTGAGGATAACCTGCCAGTTGTTGCCGATGCCCGGCAGCGCGTAACGCATCATGGCCGGGAACATAATCCGACGAAACGTTTGTGAAGAGGTAAAACCAAATGCGGTTGCCGCCTCAATGTGCCCCTTCGGCACGGCCATGTAAGCACCGCGGAAGGTTTCGGTGAAGTAGGCACCGTAGATAAAACCGAGGGTAATAATACCGGCCACCATCGGGTCGATATCAATTTGTCCCATGCCCATCGCGTCCGTCACGCTGTTCAGCGCAATCTGCAGACCGTAAAAGATAAGCAGCATCAGCACAAGATCGGGAACGCCGCGAATAAGCGTGGTGTAGCCTTCAAAAATTAGCGCCAGCGGTTTGTTAGCCGAAAGCTTCGCCCCTGCGCCTGCCAGACCTATCAGCACCGCCAGCACCACGGAGCTGATAGCCAGCTCAAGGGTGACAAGCGCGCCATGTAAAATAACGCCAGAAAATCCGTACAGCATACCGCGAGCCCTGTCGTATCGTGAGTGGTGGAACCGTGTCTTTCCC
The DNA here is from genome assembly GCF_055816715.1 of Enterobacter sp. PL_is514. Taxonomy (NCBI): domain Bacteria; kingdom Pseudomonadati; phylum Pseudomonadota; class Gammaproteobacteria; order Enterobacterales; family Enterobacteriaceae; genus Enterobacter; species Enterobacter sp. PL_is514. The sequence continues at coordinate 73,095 of NZ_JBVPGN010000030.1, forward strand.
CCTCCCGCGTAGGGAGGGGCCGCACGTTATTTGACGGGGCGATTAGCCGCCGTAAACATTAAAATCAAAGTACTTTTTCGCCAGCTTGTCGTAGGTGCCGTCAGCGCGCATTTCAGCAAACGCTTTGTTCAGCGCCTCACGCAGCTCGTTGTCTTCTTTGCGCAGGCCCATACCGGTACCCACACCAAACAGCTTCACGTCCTTAATGGACGGGCCGCCAAACTTGTAATCTTTACCGACAGGCGTTTTCAGGAAGCCTTCGCTTGCCGCGACTTCATCCTGGAATGCCGCATCAATTCGGCCTGCCGTCAGGTCAGCGTAGATATTTTCCTGGCCCTGATAGGAGACGATTTCAATCCCCTTCGGCGCCCAGTGTTCGTTACCGTAGGTTTCCTGGGTAGTGCCCTGCAGCACGCCGACACGTTTACCTTTCAGGGACTCCAGCGTTGGCTGAACGTCAGACGATTTAGCCACCACCAGACGAGAATCGGCCGCGTAGAGTTTGTCTGTGAAGGCAATCTCCTGCTGGCGTTTTTCGGTGATGGAGAGGGAGGACATGATCACGTCGATTTTTTTCGCTTTCAGGGACGGGATCAGCGCATCCAGCGGGTTCTCAACGTAGGTACACTGTGCTTTGATGCGTTTGCACAGCTCATTGGCCAGATCGATGTCAAAACCAACCAGTTCACCCTTTGAATTCTTCGATTCGAACGGCGCATAGGTGGGATCGGTACCGATCCGAATTTTCTGCGGAATGGCTGCGAATGCCGCGGTAGCGCTGGAAAAGGCCAGCACCAGAGATAGTGACAACACGAGTTTTTTCATATTTGTCCTCAACAAACTGTCTTCATACGGGATTTTTACGACGACGGGGTGGTGCTAATGTGCCATTAATTCCCTCTGACAGGCAAAGACTAATGCCCTTCAGGCGGGAATTTTTGCATTATAAATGCGTAAGTATGCACAAAGCGATCCAATACGGTGCAACGAGCGCACCGTATTGGGTCAACCGTTCCCGTAACGCACCTTTCCGGTGCGTTATCGCCAGGTATTATTCACCGTATACGTTGAAGTCGAAGTATTTCTTCGCCAGTTTGTCGTAAGTACCGTCTTTACGCAGCTCTGCAAAGGCTTTGTCGAAGGCGGCTTTCAGCTCGGTATCATCCTTACGCAGGCCAATACCGGTGCCGTCACCAAAGTATTTTTTGTCTTTCACCGACGGGCCCGCAAACGCGTAGTCTTTCCCCGCAGGCTGTTTCAGGAAGCCTTCACTCGCGGCGACTTCATCCTGGAATGCCGCATCCAGACGGCCTGCCGCCAGGTCAGAGTAGATCAGATCCTGGTTCTGGTAAGCCACCACGTCGACACCCTTCTCACGCCAGGTGGCATTGGCATAACCTTCCTGGGTCGATCCCTGAAGCACGCCAACATGCTTGCCTTTCAGCGAGTCGATGGTGGGCTTAATCGGGGAGCCTTTTGGCGCAATCAGGCGAGAATCCGCGGCGTAGAGCTTGTCAGAGAAGGCAATCTCCTGCTGGCGTTTTTCGGTGATGGAGAGAGAAGAGATAATGGCGTCGATTTTCTTGGCTTTCAGCGACGGGATTAACGCGTCAAAGTCGCTGCCCACCCATGTGCATTTCACCGCAATGCGTTTGCACATTTCATTTCCCAGATCGATATCAAACCCAACGAAATCGCCTTTCGCATCCTTGGAAGAGAATGGCGCGTAGGTTGCGTCTGTACCGATACGAACCGTCTGTGGAAGCGCTGCGTAGCTACCTGCTGCCGCACTTAACCCCACGAGCAAAGACAGAGCCAGAACCGTCTTCTTCATACATTTACCCTCAAGTACCGTGATTTTATTATGTATTGTGTTGTGTGTTGTGTTGCAGGCTTCATCTTGCAGGTCTTATGCCACATTGCCGTCTGGTCAAAACTTCGACGTTAAATATGTTAATAAAACGTTGCGATACTGCCTTAATGGTGAAAGATAGCAGGTCTGCCGAACGAACCGGAGAGAGAAAAAGGGAAAAAACGAATTAAATGTCGAGGATATGATCGCCGTTGCATAATTGCCCTGAAACAGGGCAACTTGTCTTTTCATGCACCTGGTTTGTGCACAGATTCAGGCACCCTGCCAGCGGGTGAAGAGATCTTCAGGCAGGTCGATGTCAAACTGATCCAGCACGCGGTTAACGGTCTGATTAATCACGTCATCCAGCGAGGTCGGGCGATGATAAAATGCCGGTACCGGCGGCATGATGATGGCTCCCAGCTCCGCGGCCTGGGTCATCAAACGCAGGTGGCCAAGGTGCAGCGGCGTTTCCCGCACGCAGAGCACCAGAGGACGACGCTCCTTCAGCACCACATCCGCCGCGCGCGTGACCAGGGTGTCGGTATAGCTGTTCACAATGCCGGAGAGCGTTTTAATTGAACAGGGCAGGATAACCATGCCAGCCGTTTTAAACGAGCCTGAGGAGATGCTGGCGGCGATATCACGGGCATCGTGAACCACGTCCGCCATTGCCTGAACATCGCGCAGGGAGAGATCGGTTTCCAGAGAGAGGGTCTGACGCGCCGCCTGGCTCATCACCAGATGGGTCTCGACTTCCGCCACGTTACGCAGAACCTGTAACAGACGTACGCCGTAAATCGCGCCGCTGGCGCCGCTGAGCCCAACAATGAGTCGTTTCATGATTTTCGCCCTTACTGATTTCAGGGCAGACTGTGCAGGATTTTGCGGGGAGTTGCAAGTGAGGGCATTCGCCCTCACCTGCCGGAGCATCAACCTTCGTTGTGCATCTCTAAACTTTCGAGATCGTTCTGCATCTGGACGGCTTTCGCATCGTCGTTACGCAGCGAATCAAGATAGTCGAGGTACTGCTGGTCAACGTCTTTGGTCACGTAAATACCGTTGAACACGGAGCATTCAAACTGCTGAATTTCCGGGTTCTCGGCACGCACCGCGTCGATGAGATCGTTCAGATCCTGGAAAATCAGGCCGTCGGCACCGATGATTTGGCGAATTTCATCTACTTCACGGCCGTGAGCGATCAGCTCGTTGGCGGTTGGCATATCGATGCCGTACACGTTCGGGAAGCGAATCTCCGGCGCAGCAGAGGCCAGGTAGACTTTCTTCGCACCCGCTTCGCGCGCCATCTCGATAATCTGCTCAGAGGTGGTGCCGCGAACGATGGAGTCATCCACCAGCAGAACGTTCTTGTCGCGGAATTCCGCGCGGTTGGCGTTCAGCTTGCGGCGCACGGACTTACGACGCAGGTGCTGCCCCGGCATGATAAAGGTGCGGCCAACGTAGCGGTTCTTCACGAAGCCCTGACGGTATGGCTTGTCCAGAATGCGGGCGATCTCCAGCGCGATATCGCAGGAGGTTTCCGGGATAGGAATCACCACGTCGATGTCGAGATCGTCCCACTCGCGAGCAATCTTCTCGCCCAGCTTGGTGCCCATGTTGACGCGCGCGCTGTAGACGGAAATCTTGTCGATGAAGGAATCCGGACGGGCAAAGTAAACGTATTCAAACAGGCACGGGTTGCTGACCGGGTTGTCGGCACACTGGCGGGTAAACAGCTGGCCCTTCTCGGTGATGTAGACCGCTTCGCCCGGCGCAACGTCGCGCAGGAATTCGAAGCCCAGGGTATCCAGCGCCACGCTCTCAGAGGCAACCATATATTCAGTACGGCCATCGCCGAGGTCGCGCTTACCGAGCACCAGCGGACGAATGCCGTTAGGATCGCGGAAGGCGACCATACCGTGACCGATGATCATCGCAACGCAGGCGTACGCGCCGCGGATCTGACGGTTTGTCGCGGCAATCGCGGCAAAAATGTTGTCTGCTTCCAGCGGATAGTGACGGAAGTTATCCAGCTCGCTGGCGAACACATTGAGCAGGATTTCAGAATCAGAGGTGGTGTTAATGTGGCGACGTTTCTCTTCGAACAGCTTTTTACGCAGCTCATGCGCGTTGGTCAGGTTGCCGTTATGAGCAAGGGTAATGCCATACGGTGAGTTGACGTAGAAAGGCTGTGCCTCAGAGGCGCTGGAACTGCCAGCAGTAGGATAACGAACGTGACCGATCCCCATATTACCTTGCAGACGCTGCATATGGCGGGCTTCAAACACATCGTTTACCAGGCCATTCGCCTTACGTAAACGGAAGCAGTTGTTTGCATCAATGGTGATGATACCCGCAGCATCCTGCCCACGGTGCTGAAGCACCGTTAACGCGTCATAAATCGACTGGTTTACCGGCATGAAACCGGCGATACCGACAATACCGCACATTCGTCTTTTCCTCGTTAAGCCACATCTCAGGGTTTATGCCCTGGGCAAAAAACTTGACGAGCTTTGCAGATAGTCAAAGAACCATCTGATGATGAAGCTGAACTCTGGAATGAGCTGCGATTTTTGCCAGTCTTCGCTTTTGGAGAACCCGGTGAAGGTATCCAGGAAGAACAGGATCGCGGCCACAATCAGCACGCCTCGTAATGCCCCGAAACAGATCCCGAGCACCCTGTCCGTTCCTGACAGACCGGTTTTCTCGACCAGCTGACCTATCACGTAATTCACGATAGCGCCGACAATCAGCGTTGCGATAAACAGCACCGCGATAGCGATTCCATTTCGGACCAGTTCATCTTCAAAGCCCGTGAACCAGACAGACAGGTAAGTGTAGTAATGACTGGCAACAAAGAAAGCACAACCCCATGTCACCAGCGATAACGCTTCACGAACAAAGCCACGGATCAGGCTAACCAGACAGGAAAAACCAATCACCGCAATGATGGCGTAATCAATCCAGACCATATGTGTCCCACGATTTAACGCCCTGTCATCCAGTTCGGGGCGAATTCTAACAGAAAAAGAAAACGTTTGCGTAGGGATTTCCTTCCCGCGCGTAAATAAAAAAGGCGCTGAAAAAATGTTCAACGCCACGGTCCATTTGACGTCTCTGTGGACGTCTGCTCCCCCCTCACCCCAACCCTCTCCCTCAAGGGAGAGGGAGCAAACCATTCCGGGAATGGGTAAGATCTTATCAGTTCGCGCTGTAGCCCATCACCACACCGCTCAGGCCGGAGATCTGCTTCAGCTCACCGAGCGAACCTTTAAGCTTATCTTTGGACGCTTCTGGCCCCACGAGGATACGGGTAATTTTACCCTGCACCGGCGTGGAAGGTGAAGTGTAAACACGATATCCCGCACTGCGCAGTTTGCTCACGACCTCGTTGACCTTATCGGCGTTTTTCAGCGCACCAAGCTGCACCACGTAGGCTTTACCCGTTGGGGCAGCGGCATCCTGCTGCGCCGGTTTTGCTGGCGGAGGTGTCTCTGACGCCGCGGCTAGCTGTTCTGCGGCTTTATCCCGCTGCGGTTTCGGCTGCGGCTTCTCAACTGGCTTCGGTTTTTCAACCGGTTTAGGCTGCTCGACCGGCACCGGATCGATATCGCTGTTGCTCGCTGCCGCCAGGCGAGACGGATCGAGCGATGGTGCGGCGGCATCGCCTGCACGCACCTCTTCCGCCGCCCCTTCCGGCGGCTGAGCAGGCAGCGCCTGCGTCGCCGCGGGCAGCATATCCGGCTCATCGCGGTCACCCGGTTTTGGCACCAGCGGAATAGCGGCAAACTCATCCTGATAATGCTTTTTCTGCCCGTCGAGCAGACCCGGGAGAATAATCACCCCGAGCGCGACCAGCACAATGGTTCCTGTTAAACGGTTCTGAAACTTACTCGCCACCGGTTCTCCCCGCGTCCATCACTTCCATGACATGTGCCACCGTGTGGAATGACCCACACACCAGCACGGTATCTTCTGGTTTAGCATCCGCCATCGCGGCATGCCAGGCCTGAGCCACGCTACTGTAGATTGCGCCTTTGCCGAGATGTTCCATCAGTTGCTCAGCCGTCGCGCCGCGCGGCCCCTCCAGAGGAGCACAATACCAGCTATCGACCACACTCTCCATGCAGGCCAGCGTCCCGCCGATATCTTTATCATGAAGCATACCGATAACCGCCAGCACGCGCCCGGTTTTTGGTAACGAATTGAGACGTCCCGCGAGATACGCCGCCGCATGGGGGTTATGCGCTACGTCCAGAATCAGGCGCGGTGACTCGCTAACTATCTGGAAACGCCCGGGCAACAGCGCATTCTTAATGCCGTCGCGGATCGCCTGCTCGCTGACCGTGAGGCCACTGGCGCGCAGTGCCGCCAGCGCGGTTGCTGCGTTCGGCTGCGGTACCTGCGGCAGCGGCAGGTTGTCGAGCGCGCCCTGCGCGTCGCTAAAGCGCCAGCCGTTATCCTGGACCTCGTACTGCCAGTCAACGTCGCGGCGCAGCAGACGCGCGCCCTTCTCGTTCGCCACGTCAGCAATGGTATGCGGCATATCCGGCTCGCCGACAACGGCGGGTTTGTTTGCGCGGAAAATACCGGCCTTCTCGCGGCCAATGCTTTCACGATCCGGTCCCAGCCAGTCGATATGGTCCAGCGCGATGCTGGTGACTACCGCCACGTCCGCATCCACCATATTGGTCGCATCAAGACGTCCGCCGAGGCCAACCTCAAGAATCACCACATCCAACTGCGCCTGTTTGAACAGCCACAGCGCCGACAGGGTGCCGTATTCAAAATAGGTTAATGAGATCTCACCGCGTGCGGCTTCAATTTCCGCGAACGACGCCGTATGCGCCGATTCCGGCAGTTCGCGGTTCTGCACACGAACGCGCTCGGTATAGCGGACCAGGTGTGGCGAGCTGTACACGCCAACTTTGTAACCCGCGGCCATCAGGACAGATTCCAGCGTGCGGCAGGTCGTGCCTTTACCGTTGGTCCCCGCGACGGTGAACACGAAAGGTGCCGGTTTGAGCACATCAAGACGCGCGGCGACCTGGCTTACGCGCTCAAGCCCCATATCGATGGTTTTACTGTGCAGGTTTTCCAGATAAGAAAGCCACGCGGCCAGGGGCGACGTGGCTTGGGGAATGCTTTTATTTTCCATAATGCCCGGTTGTCATTAACAGATTAGAAAGCAAAAGGGCAGCGCCAACCGGCCCTGCCCTTTTCAGTTATCAGGCCTCGGGTTCCTGATCCGGTACCACCACGCCTTCGCGCGGCTCATCCGGGTTCGGCGCTGGCAGATTCATCAGCTTCGCCAGGATGCTCGCCAGCTTCAGGCGCATTTCCGGACGGCGGACGATCATGTCGATGGCGCCTTTCTCGATGAGGAACTCACTGCGCTGGAAGCCCGGCGGCAGTTTCTCGCGAACGGTCTGCTCGATAACGCGAGGACCGGCAAAGCCGATCAGGGCCTTAGGCTCAGCGATGTTCAGGTCGCCCAGCATCGCGAAGCTCGCGGAGACGCCGCCCATGGTTGGGTCGGTCAGCACGGAGATGTACGGCAGACCGCGCTCCTGCATTTTCGCCAGCGCAGCAGAGGTTTTCGCCATCTGCATCAGCGACATCAGCGCTTCCTGCATACGCGCACCGCCGGAGGCAGAGAAGCAGATCAGCGGACAGTTGTCTTCCAGCGCCTGCTCAACGGCACGCACGAAGCGCGCACCAACCACAGAGCCCATTGAGCCGCCCATAAAGGAGAACTCAAACGCAGCGGCAACAACCGGCATCTCATGCAGGGTGCCTTTCATGACGATCAGCGCGTCTTTCTCGCCAGTCTCTTTCTGTGCAGAGGCCAGACGATCTTTGTATTTTTTGGAATCGCGGAACTTCAGCACGTCTTTTGGCTCAAGTTCGCTACCCAGCTCTACCAGAGAGCCTTCGTCCAGCAGGCTATGCAGGCGGTTGCGCGCCGACATACGCATATGGTGGTCACACTTCGGACACACCTCAAGGTTGCGCTCCAGCTCTGCGCGATACAGAACCTGACCGCAGCTATCACACTTCGTCCATACCCCTTCAGGAATGCTCGCTTTACGCGTTGGGGTAATGTTGCTTTTAATTCGTTCAATCCAGCTCATTGATAACCTTTCTGCCTGAACCTGGTCGTTTGCCAGTTTTGCTATAAGAGGCGAATAATGCCATTTTTGCCTCCAACAGACCATGAATGTTGCACATTAAAACATAACAGCCCGAAACTTTGGATAAAAAAGTGGTCGAACCGCCAGCGTGCATTTACTTCGCTTGTTTTGCCGCCGCACGTTTATGACGAATAATTTCGATAACGCCCGGCAGTACGGAAAGCACAATAATCGCTACAATCAGTAACTTAAGATTTTCCTGAACCACCGGGAGATCGCCAAACAGGTAGCCTGCATAGGTAAACAACAGCACCCACAACAGCGCCCCCACGACGTTATACATGGCAAAATGACGATAGGACATATGCCCCATTCCCGCCACAAACGGTGCAAATGTGCGCACAATAGGCACAAAGCGCGCAAGGATAATGGTTTTTCCGCCATGGCGTTCATAAAACGCATGGGTTTTGTCTAAATAGCTGCGACGGAAAATTTTCGAATCCGGATTGCTGAACAGCCGCTCACCGAATACGCGTCCAATCGTGTAGTTGACCGCATCACCGACGATGGCGGCAATCACCATCAGCACCACCATAAGATGCACGTTCAAATCGTTAGTGGGTAACGCCGATAGCGCGCCGGCAACGAACAGCAGGGAATCCCCTGGCAGGAATGGGGTAACGACCAGACCGGTTTCACAAAACAGAATGAGGAACAGAATGGCGTAAACCCAGACGCCATACTGCGCGACCAGCTCCGCCAGGTGAACATCAATATGCAGGATGAAATCAATCAAAAAACGAATTACGTCCATATTGTCTAAGCCCTAATTGCACCTTTGTTTAGTCCGCTAAAAAAAGCGGGCCCATTGGCGGTTTCGGCAGGTCAAACCGATCCGGATAGTCTACCGAGACCAGATACAACCCTTCCGCTTTCGCCGTAGCTGCCGCAAGCGTTCTGTCCTTCGCTGCCAGCAGGTCTGCAATCCAGCTCTCCGGCTGGTGTCCGGCGCCCACTTCCATCAGGCTGCCCACAATATTCCGAACCATATGATGTACAAAGGCATTGGCTTTGATATCCACCACCACATACGCGCCAAAACGGCTGACGTTTATGTGCATGACGTTTCGCCACGGCGTGCGGGACTGACACTGCACCGCACGAAACGACGTAAAGTCATTTTCACCAATCAGACACTGCGCCGCGCGATGCATACGTTCAGCATCAAGCGGTTCATAAAAATGCGTCACGCCCTGGCTTAACACCGCCGGACGCAGGCGCTGGTTGTAGATGACATAACGATAGCGACGCGCCGTGGCGCTGAAACGCGCGTGAAAATCATCCGGCACAGCTTTTACCCAACGCACCGCAATGTCACCAGGCAAATTCGCATTTACACCCAGGGTCCAGGCGGCATCCTTACGCACGGCGGTGGTTTCAAAGTGCACGACCTGCCCCGTACCGTGAACACCCGCGTCCGTACGTCCTGCGCACAGGACGTTAATCGGCTCGTTTGCCACCTGAGAGAGCGCTTTTTCCAGCTTCTCCTGGACGCTGCGCACCTCGTTCTGACGCTGCCAGCCATAATACTTACTGCCGTCGTACTCAATGCCGAGGGCAATTCTATGGACCGGCTTTTGTTCCACGTCTGACATCAGTACAGGTACTCCTGCACCAGTTTTTCAGCGATTTTGACCGCCATCAGCGCGCCGCCAAAGCGAACGTTGTCGGCAACGGACCAGAACTGAACCTGTTCCGGCATGCCGTAATCGTTACGCACGCAGCCAACGGAAAGATGCGCGCTGCCGGTGGCATCGCCCACCTGGGTCGGGAACTCGCTCTCTTCAGAAAGCACGATGTCTTCACCGCGGCCAAACGCATCGCGCGCCTCTTCTGCCGCCAGCGGACGCAGCGCTTCAAAGCCGACCATCTGCGCGTGGCCGTAAAAGACCGGGGACTGCACGACGTTCGCAGAGATCATCAGGCCATCGTCCTGCAAAATCTTACGCACTTCATCGACGATACGACGCTCTTCGCGCACGGAACCCTCGCGGTCCGGCAGCAGCGGCAGCATGTTGAACGCCAGCTGGCGGCCAAAGAAATCATCTTCATCAATCGGGATACCGTTCAGCAGCTTCGCGCTCTGCCCGGCCAGCGCGTCAACGGCCTTTTTACCGTTCGCGGACGCGGACAGCAGGCTGGTGACGGTAATGCGCGACAGGCCGCCGTCGTCGATCAGCGGTTTCAGGGCAGTCAGCAGCTGGCTGGTCAGGCTGTTCGGCACCGCAATGACGTTACGGTTGCGGTAGTCAGCCAGCACAAACGGGTTCACGTCCGGCACCACCAGCGGCACATCCGGCTCCATCGAGAACAGGCCGCTCAGGTCGATCACCAGACAGCCTGCATTGGTCGCCTCTTCAATGTACGCAGCAGTGGCTTCAGCGCCCGCAGCGAAAAACGCCAGCTGCGCCTGGGTCCAGTCGAATGCTGCCGCGTCCTGGACCATCACGGATTTACTGTTAAAACGCAGATGCTCACCTGCACTGTCGGTACGCGCCAGCGCATAGATATCGCCCACCGGGAACTGACGCTCAGCAAGGGTTTCGAGCAGGGCTTCGCCCACGGCACCCGTGGCACCTAAAATGGCAATGTTCCAGCCTTCAGACATGGTGGTTTACTCCAGAAATAAAAAAGCGTCCCTGTCGGAGTATCCGACAGGGAGCATTAAGAAGACATTAACGTGCCGGATGATGAACGGCGTTAAACCCCAGCTTATGCAGCAGCGTCGCCGCCGAGGCGTCGTCGCACATTACATACAGGGAAGACCACTCGCGGCGCTCAACATAGTTCTTGCGCAGCTTATCAAACTCACCCGGGATCCCCGCCACTTTACGCAGCAGCGCATCATCGCGGCGCACATCATACACCAAATGCACCAGCCTTTTCAGCGTTGCCTGATCGAGCGGACCATGCAGGGTAATGCGGCCAAATTCAGGCGCGGGGAGTAAGGTATCCAGCGCCACCTGCTGCGGATGGCCGATAAAAGCGCTGTAGGCCTCGAAGACCTGCGTCGTGCCGCGCGCTTTCCCCTCGAGGGTATAACCGGCGATATGCGCTGTGCCCACGTCCACCTTGTTAAGCAACTCAACGTTGAGATCCGGCTCCGGCTCCCAGACGTCCAGCACCACGCTGAGGTCTTGTCCTTCATTCAGACATGTCAGCAGCGCAGCGTTATCGACCACAGGGCCACGGCAGGCATTTATCAGAATAGTGCCAGACTTCAGACGACGGATCAGCGCCTCGTCAGCAAGATGCAGCGACTTATACGGCCCCTCTTTAAACAGCGGCGTGTGGAAAGTCAGCACGTCGCATAGTTCGACCAGCTCGTCCAGCGAGCGGAAATCCCCGTCATCACCGTTGTCTTTGCGCGGCGGATCGCACAGCAGCGTGCGGATCCCTAACGCTTCAAGACGCTTTTGCAGGCGTCCGCCGACGTTACCCACGCCAACAATCCCCACGGTGCGGTCCTTCAGCGCAAACCCGTCGCGCTCGGCCAGCATCAGCAGCGAGGAGAAAACGTATTCCACAACGGCAATGGCGTTACAGCCCGGCGCGGCGGAAAAACCGATTCCAGCCTGCTTCAGCCACTTATCATCCACATGATCGGTCCCTGCCGTTGCGGTTCCGACAAATTTAATCGCTTTACCGGCGAGCAACGCCTCATTTACTTTGGTCACCGAGCGCACCATCAGCGCGTCTGCGTCATCCAGTTCGTTGACCGGGATCGGGCGACCAGGGACAGCCTTAACGTTACCCAGGCGGCTAAACAGCTCACGGGCATAAGGCATATTTTCATCAACGAGGATTTTCACGTCTGAGTACCTGTTTGAGAGGAAGAAAACCTGCCAAGTGTGCCATAATCTGGCCGCCAGGCATATACGTATACCTGGTTTACGCTGAGTTTTGACTTTAAGGATTTTTGACGATGCAGCCCATTTCAGGTACGCCGCCACGCCCTCCGGGTGAAGGCCCCGTCACGCCAAACGTTGCCGGTGAACAACCGCTATCCACGCAACAGCGCACCGTGCTGGAGCGACTGATCACGCGCCTGATTGCGCTGACTTCACAGCAAAACGCGGAAGTCTGGGCCGGGGTAAAGCATGATTTAGGCGTGAGGAACGACGCACCGCTGCAGTCGCGTCATTTCCCCGCTGCCGAGCAAAATCTGAACCAGCGTATTACGACCGCGCAGCAGAACCACACCACGCGCCAGATTGTTTCTCAGCTGACGGAGCTGCTGGGTCAGGGAAATAACCGCCAGGCGGTGAGTGATTTTATTCGCCAGCAGTATGGTCAGACCGCGCTGGGCCAGCTGACGCCCGACCAGCTTAAAACCGTGCTGACGCTGCTGCAGAACAACGAGCTGTCAATTCCGCAGCCTCAGGTGCGCCCGTCGACCGAGCGTCCGCTGCTGCCCGCCGAGCACAACACGCTCAAGCAGATGGTGACAAAGCTGGCTGCGGCCACCGGCGAACCGACGAAGCTTATCTGGCAATCCATGCTGGAGCTGTCTGGCGTGAAGGCGGGTGAACTGATCCCGGCCAAACAGTTTACCCATCTGGTGACATGGCTCCAGGCGCGCCAGACGCTCAGCACCCAGAATGCCCCTACCCTGCATACCGTCCAGGCCGCGCTGAAGCAGCCGCTTGAGCCGCATGAGTTCGACGTGATTCGGGATTACGCCCAGCAAAACTGGCAGGCCACGCCGCAGACGGTGCTGACCACCGCGCAGGTGCAGGATCTGCTCAATCAAATCTTCGTTCGTCGCGCCGAACGTGAAGGCGGCGTGCCGGAGGTGAGAAACGTTCAGCCGATCTACAGCCCGCTGTTTGCGCCTGTCGTCGAGACCTTCAGAACGCTCTCTGCGCGTCCGGGGCTGATGTTTATTGCACTGCTGATTGCCCTGGCGATTTTCTGGCTAGTTGCCTGAGGTTTTTCCCGGTGGCGCTGCGCTTACCGGGCCTACAACGGCTCGAATCGTAGGCCGGGTAAGGCACAGCCGTCACCCGGCAACAACGGCTCAACGCCTGCGAAACGCCACCAGCGTCACCACGACCCCCACCACCGCAGAAACCGCACCGGCCAGAAAGACGGACGGATAGCCAAACGAGGTCGCTAACACCCCGGCCAGCGGTCCGGTAACGCCGTATGAGATATCCTGAAACGCCGCATAGCCGCCGAGCGCCGTCCCGCGCACCTGCGGGGCCACGCGCTTCACCACTTCAACGCCCAGCGCCGGGAAGATCAGAGAACAGCCGCAGCCGGTCAGCGCAGCACCCAGCAGGGCCACGGATGCCACGGGAGCATTCCACAACAGCAGAAGACCGATAGCTTCAATGACCAGCGATGCCACCGCCACCTTCACGCCGCCAAAGCGATCCGGCATCCAGCCAAAAAGCACTCGCATCAGCACAAACGCGCCGCCAAAGGCAGTAAGCGTAAAACCGGCCATCGCCCAGCCGCGGCTCATAAAATAGAGCGATACAAACGTCCCTATTACCGCAAAACCCACGCCCTGCAGCGCCAGGCCCAGGCCCGGCTGCCAGATTTGGCCGACCACGCTCCACAGGGAAGGACGCTCGCCTTTGTGCGCAGGTACCTTACGCACCGAGCCGTTAAACGCCCATGCCACCAGCGGCAGCGCCATGGTCGTTGCAGCCAGCGCCGCAAACCCGAACTGGCTGTTGATCAGCAGGCCAAGCGGTGCACCGGCGGCCAGCGCGCCGTAGATGGCCATGCCGTTCCAGGACATCACCTTGCCGGAACGTGCTGGCCCCACCAGCCCCATTCCCCAGGTCAGGGTGCCGGTCAGCAGCTGGCTTTCACCGAAGCCAAGAATTAAACGGCCCAGCACCAGCAGCGCAAATTTATACGCGGCGTCTACCGGCAGGAGAGCCGCCAGCAGCCAGGCGCCGCCCGCCAGCCCGCAGGCAAACATCCCCTGCAGCGCCGAGCGTTTAGCACCGTGCTGATCCGCCAGCCGTCCGGCGTAACCGCGGGTTAATACCGTGGCTAAAAACTGAATGCCCACGGCAATGCCGACCATGGTGTTGCCATAGCCCAGTTCCTGATGAACGAACAGCGGGATCACCGGCAGCGGCAGGCCAACGGTCATATAGGTCAGGAATACCGCAAAGGCGATACGGAACAGCGAGACGTTCGCTGAAGGGGTTGTTTCTGTTTGAGTTACTGCAGTCATGCTTTACTCCGAAATGAAGAGTAAGGCGAGGAAATGCCACGCCCCCTCTACCTGATTATCAGGATTAAGGTGCGTTGGTTGACGTTAAACGCTTACGCATTATCGTGAGGATAATGTTGAGGGGTGAAGTTTGCCTGTGAGATCAGCTGCTTGTCAATGCATAAAAAAGGGAGCCTTATGGCTCCCCTTCTGAATCAAATATAAAACTTATGCTTTCAGCTTACGCATGACCAGCGTGGCGTTGGTGCCGCCGAAGCCGAAGCTGTTGGACATGACGGTGGTCAGCGTCGCTTCTGTTGGTTTGGTCACGATGTTCAGGCCAGCAGCCTGCTCGTCCATCTCATCAATGTTGATGCTTGGAGCGATAAAGCCGTTTTCCAGCATCAGCAGCGAGTAGATCGCTTCCTGCACGCCAGCCGCACCCAGAGAGTGACCGGTCATGGCTTTGGTCGCGGAGATCGCCGGGCTGTTGTCGCCGAAGACTTCACGGATCGCACCCAGCTCTTTTACGTCGCCTACCGGCGTAGAGGTACCGTGAGAGTTCAGGTAGTCGATTGGGGTGTCAACGCCGTGCATCGCCATCTTCATGCAGCGCACCGCGCCTTCGCCGGATGGCGCAACCATGTCGGCGCCGTCAGACGTTGCACCGTAGCCCACGATTTCAGCGTAGATGTGCGCGCCACGCGCCAGGGCATGCTCCAGCTCTTCAACCACAACCATACCGCCGCCGCCCGCGATAACGAAACCGTCACGGTGCGCATCATAGGTACGGGAGGCTTTGTCCGGGGTCTCATTGTACTTGGTAGACAATGCGCCCATCGCGTCGAATTCACAGGCCATTTCCCAGCCCAGCTCTTCGCCGCCGCCAGCAAATACGATGTCCTGTTTACCCAGCTGGATCTGCTCAACAGCGTTACCGATGCAGTGCGCGGAAGTCGCACACGCGGAGCTGATGGAGTAGTTCACACCGTGGATTTTGAATGGGGTCGCCAGGCACGCGGAAACCGCAGAGCCCATAGCTTTGGTGACCACGTACGGACCTACCGCTTTCAGACCACGCGGGCTACGCATTGCGTCAGCACCGAATACCTGCGCTTTAGATGAACCGCCGGAACCGGCGATCAGACCCACGCGCGGGTTGTTCTGATAAACCTCTTCGCTCAGGCCAGAATCTTTGATCGCTTCCTGCATGGAGAGATAAGCATAAATAGAGGCATCGTTCATGAAACGAACCACTTTGCGGTCAATCAAACCGGTGGTGTCCAGTTTGACGTTACCCCATACGTGGCTACGCATACCTGAATCTTTAAACTCTTCAGAGAAAGTGATCCCGGAGCGTCCTTCACGCAGAGATGCCAGGACTTCCTGCTGGTTATTACCGATGCTGGAAACAATGCCCAGGCCAGTAATCACTGCACGTTTCATTCAATACCTCTGTAAGTCGCACTATAGTAAGTTTCGAGTCGCACAATAGCGTACACTTGTACGCCGAACAAGTCCGATCAGACATTTTCTGCGGAAATTTGCACCGATGGACTCACATCGTTAAGATCGTGCCACTGCCTGTCAGACGAGTAACTTACGTGAAACAAAACGCTATACAACCCGCCAACCTCGAATTCAACGCTGAGGGTACACCTGTTTCCCGAGATTTTGATGACGTCTATTTTTCTAATGATAACGGGCTCGAAGAAACTCGCTATGTTTTCCTCGACGGAAACCAGCTCAGCACCCGCTTCCCGGCGCATCCGCGGAGCCTGTTTGTGGTCGCGGAAAGTGGGTTCGGTACCGGGCTGAATTTTTTAACCCTCTGGCAGGCGTTTAACCAGTTTCACGCTGCACACCCTGAGGCTACGCTACAAAGATTACATTTCATCAGTTTCGAAAAATTCCCGCTCACCGCGCACGATCTGCGGCTTGCTCATCAGCGCTGGCCAGAGCTTGCCACCTGGGCGGAACAGCTTCAGGCACAGTGGCCGCCTCACATCGGCGGCTGCCACCGTCTGATTCTGGACGGCGGACGCGTGACGCTGGATTTATGGCTTGGCGACATCAATGACCTGACCGATACGCTCGATGATTCGATGAATCAGACGGTGGACGCGTGGTTCCTGGACGGCTTTGCCCCCGCCAAAAACCCGGACATGTGGAGCCAGCACCTGTTTAGCGCGATGGCGCGGCTGGCGCGCCCTGGCGCAACGCTTGCCACCTTCACCTCGGCGGGCTTTGTCCGCCGCGGGCTGCAGGAGGCGGGCTTTATCATGCAGAAGACCAAAGGCTTTGGCCGCAAGCGCGACATGCTGGTCGGCAGGATGGATCAGACGCTGGACGTTCCCGCTCAGGCGCCCTGGTTTGCACGCCGCGCCAGTGCATCACGTGAGGTGGCGATAGTAGGCGGGGGGATCGCCAGCGCCCTGCTGTCTCTCGCGCTTCTCCACCGTGGCTGGCAGGTCACGCTCTACTGTGCTGACGATGTGCCCGCCAGCGGCGCGTCCGGCAACCGCCAGGGGGCGCTCTATCCGCTTTTAAGCGCGCACGACCCGGCCCTGTTCCGGTTTTTCCCGGCGGCGTTTACCTTTGCTCGTCGCCTCTACGACGCCCTGCCTGTGGCGTTCGATCATGACTGGTGCGGCGTGACGCAGCTCGGCTGGGATGAAAAGAGCCAGCAAAAAATCACGCAGATGCTGTCGCTGGGCCTGCCTGACGAGATTGCTCGCGCGGTAAGCGCGCAGGAGGTGGCAGCCACCGCTGGCGTGGAAACCGGCTGTGGGGGCATTCAGTATCCGCTCGGCGGCTGGCTGTGCCCGGCTGAACTGACCGCGGCGGTCATTTCCCTGGCGCAGTCGCGCGGGCTGACGGCGCATTATGCTCACACCGTTGAATCGCTGAGCCGAAGCGAGCGCTGGAATCTGCGTTTTGCGGATGGCAAAGCGGTAAGCCATGCCAGCGTTGTGCTGGCAAACGGGCATAACATCAATCAGTTTATCCAGACAGAAACGTTGCCGGTTTATCCGGTCGGCGGCCAGGTGAGCCATATTCCTTCCGCGCCTGAGCTCGGCAAACTGCGACAGGTGCTTTGCTATGACGGCTATCTGACGCCGCAAAATCCGTCTAACGGCCATCACTGCATCGGGGCCAGCTATCATCGTGGCGAAACGGATATGCGCTACAGCGACGCGGATCAGGCGCAGAACCGACAGCGCCTGATTGACTGTTTCCCGGATGCGGCATGGGCGCAAGAGGTTGACGTCAGCGAGGGGGAAGCGCGCTGCGGCGTTCGCTGTGCCACCCGCGATCATCTGCCGATGGCGGGAAATGTGCCGGACTATGAGGCAACGCTTGAGGCCTATCAGGACCTTGCTGATAACCGGGATAACGCGGTAAGCGCGCCGGTTTATCCGGAGCTGTATATGCTGGGTGGATTAGGGTCTCGCGGGTTGTGCTCTGCCCCACTGCTGGCAGAAGTGTTGGCCGCGCAAATGAGCGACGAGCCGGTTCCGCTGGACAGTGTTACGCTTGCGGGGCTGAATCCGAATCGCTTGTGGGTACGGAAACTGCTGAAGGGGAAGAAGGTTAAGTAGGGGGCGGCCTGGTGCCCTCACCCGTCCCTCTCCCACAGGGAGAGGGTGGTGAAACACTTACTTCGCTTTCGCCTGCTGGAACAAATTGTCCCACATACCCAGCACCAGTGACTGGTCGCGCGGAGAGAGCTCCCCGGCCAGAATGGCTTTTTCCAGGCTGCGGGTGACTTCAGCGTGAACGGCGTCGGCAGAGTGATCGTCACCCGCTTCCAGCTCGGCTACCGCGAGCGTCAGGTGACCACGCAGATAACCGCTGGCGAACAGCTCATCATCACTGGCGTGTTCCACCATGTCATCAATTAACGCCAGAATGCGTGATTCAAATTCTGCGATCATCTTCTTTCCTCTGTTAAAGATCTTCCGGCCAAGGGAAGCATTCCGCCGCTATCGCCGGCGTGTGGTAATAATTCTGTAAGGCCTCGATTAGGCGCGCCGGACGTTCCGGGATGCCTTTCTCAAGATATTCCATCACCTGCGCATGAACGCGGCGCTGGAAGACGATACGGTCTGGCTCGAAGTCGCCTTCAAGGTTGTCACAGCTCACGTTGAACGGGAAACCCGCCGCGACGCAGAATAGCCATTCCAGCGCCTGCGGCTTCACTTCCACATCCTCAAACTGCCCCTGGGTGGCAGCATCACGTCCGTCGGGGCAGTACCAGTAGCCGAAGTCCACCTGCTCGCGCCGCGCTTTCCCCGCAATGCACCAGTGTGAAATCTCGTGAAGACCGCTGGCGTAAAAGCCGTGCGCAAACACGATGCGGTTATACGGAACCTCTGCATCAGCAGGAAGATAGATCGGTTCGTCGTCGCCTTTAATCAGACGGGTATTAAAATCGTCAGCAAAACAGCCGTCGAAAATCTCAATCAGCTGTTCGTAGTGATGCGTACTGTTCATTAATTCATCCCCAACCAGGTGAGGATCTCCTGTCCATGGCTGTCATAAAGAAGTTTGGCGCTCATTACGGCCGAGACGATGACAATCATCGGGCGAATAAGTTTTTGTCCTTTGCTTAACACCAGACGCGAACCCGCGCGTGCGCCCAGGAACTGCCCTGCCATCATGACGAATCCGGTTGCCCAGATGACCTTGCCGCCGATGATAAACAGCAGCAGGCCGCCGAGGTTCGAGGTCGCGTTGAGCACTTTGGCATGAGCGGTCGATTTTGCGAGGTTAAACCCGGCCAGCGTCACGAACGCCAGCGCGTAAAACGAGCCTGCCCCCGGGCCGAAGAATCCGTCGTAAAAGCCGACGCAGCCCCCGGCAATCAGGGCAAACGGCAGGCCGTGCAGACGACGCTGGCGGTCTTCCTCGCCGAGCTTTGGCATCAGCAGGAAGTAGAGACCGATGCAGATGACCAGAACCGGCAGGATCTGGCGCAAAATATCCGACTGCACGTGCTGAACCAGCAGCGCGCCCGACGTGGAGCCGATAAAGGTCATCAGGATATTGAGCTTCTGGTCGGCCAGGCTCACCACCTTGCGGCGGATAAAATAGATCGACGCCGAGAGCGAGCCGCCGCAGGCCTGCAGCTTGTTCGTGGCAAGCGCCTGCGCCGGGCTCATGCCCGCCGCCAGCAGCGCGGGTACGGTTAATAACCCGCCACCGCCCGCAAGGGCATCAATAAAACCGGCCAGCATGGCCACGAAGAACAGCACCACCAGCAGCAGCGGTGACACCATAAACAGATCGACGAAATTATCCATTAAAGTACATGCTCATCCAGTAGCGCCTGGCAGGAAGGCGGCAACGGAGGCGGTGTCTTCTTCTCAGGCTTTGAGGTTCCAGGTTTTGCCGGTTCAAACCAGCTTTGCAGTTCCGCACCGCAGCCATCGCCTGGCGGCGGTAGCGGCTGATCTTCACATTCCAGGCTATTCGCCGGGCAGCGCAGACGAACGTGCATGTGCGCACGATGCTGGAACCACGGACGCACTTTGCGCAGCCAGTCGCGATCGGTTCCGGCATCCAGGCAGAGCTGCTGCTTGATGGCCGGATTGACGAAAATCCGCGTGACGTCGTTATCTTCCGCGGCCAGCTTGATCATGCTGGATACGTCTCGCGTCCACAGGGACGGCACAACGCGCTTGCCGTCGCTCGCCACCAGATCCAGCGCCTGCGGTTTCAGCAGTTGGGCGGAGGTCCAACGGGTTTTCGGCAGCTGCAGGAAGATATCGACATCCAGTCCGGTCTGGTGACTGGCGTGTCCACCGTTAAAGCGACCCCCGGCAGGCATCCCCATATCGCCAATCAGCATCGTGCCCAGCCCCAGGTTATGCACCTGATTTCCCAGACGCTGGATGAACAGCACCAGATCCGGGTGGCCGAAATAACGCCGCTGATCGGTGCGCATCACCTGATAGGTATCAGACTGGAGAGGAAGCTCCTGGGCACCGACGATACAGCCGTTGGAAAAGGCGCCAATGGACTGCGCGCTCCCCGCCACCGGGTGGGTGATTTTTTGCCATGGCGTTGCGGCCAGACTGGCTCCACTGGCCAGCAGCGCCAGCAGAGCAATTGCGGTTTTTTTCATGTTTACCAGCGTGGAATGGTGGTCGTCACGTCCGCATTCTGCGCGCGCTGGCGCAGGAAGTGATCCATCAGCACGATCGCCAGCATCGCTTCTGCGATCGGCACCGCGCGGATCCCCACGCACGGATCGTGACGTCCTTTGGTGATCATCTCAACTTCTTCGCCATCGCGGTTAATCGTGTGGCCCGGCACGGTAATGCTGGAGGTTGGCTTCAGCGCGATGTTGGCAATAATCTGCTGCCCGCTGCTGATACCGCCCAGAATGCCGCCCGCGTGGTTGCTCTGGAAGCCCGCCTTCGTGATCTCGTCACGGTTCTGGCTGCCGCGCAGGGATACCACGTCAAAACCGTCGCCAATCTCAACGCCCTTCACCGCGTTGATACTCATCAGCGCGTGGGCGATGTCGGCGTCGAGACGGTCAAATACCGGCTCGCCCCAGCCTGGTGGGACGCCGTCGGCCACGACGGTCACTTTCGCCCCAATGGAGTCGCCCTCTTTTTTCAGGCCGCGCATCAGTTCGTCCAGCGCGTCCAGCTTGTCGGCATCGGCACAGAAGAACGGGTTTTGCTCGACCAGATCCCAGTCTTTGATCGCCAGCGGAATGTCGCCCATCTGGGTCAGACAGCCGCGGATAACGATACCAAATTTCTGCTGCAGGTATTTTTTGGCAATGGCGCCAGCCGCCACGCGCATCGCGGTTTCACGCGCGGAAGAACGCCCGCCGCCGCGATAGTCGCGGAAGCCGTACTTTTGTTCGTAGGTGTAGTCGGCGTGGCCCGGACGGAACACGTCTTTGATGGCGCCGTAGTCCTGGGAGCGCTGATCGGTGTTTTCAATCAGCAGACCAATGCTGGTGCCTGTAGTGCGTCCTTCAAAGACGCCAGAGAGAATTTTGACCTGGTCCGGCTCGCGACGCTGCGTGGTGTAGCGAGAGGTGCCCGGACGACGACGGTCGAGGTCGTGCTGCAAATCGGCTTCGGTCAGTTCGATGCCTGGCGGTACGCCATCAACGATACAGCCCAGCGCCAGCCCGTGCGACTCGCCAAAGGTGGTCACGCGGAATAACTGTCCAATACTGTTTCCTGCCATCACGGCTCCGATGTTGTTGTTTGTGTTTGAGCGTTGTGAAACGGGCCGAAGCCCGCTGGATTAATCTTTATAGATGCTGAAGTGTTCGCGCGCGTCGAGCAGCTGCGCTTTCGTCAGCATAAAGACGCCGTCACCGCCGTTGTCGAACTCAAGCCAGGTGAACGGCACATCCGGGTACTGCTCTATCAGATGTACCATGCTGTTGCCCACTTCACAAATCAGAACGCCGTCGTCGGTCAGATAATCCGGCGCGCAGGCCAGAATGCGGCGGGTCAGCTTCAGGCCGTCAGATCCTGACGCCAGACCCAGCTCCGGCTCGTGACGGTATTCGTTCGGCAGATCGGACATGTCTTCCGCATCAACGTACGGCGGGTTGGTGACGATCAGATCGTATTGCAGCGTTGGGAGATCGCGGAACAGGTCAGAGCGAATTGGCGTAACGTGATGGATCAGCCCATGCTCTTCGATGTTGTGCTCGGTCACGGCCAGCGCGTCGGTGGAGATATCAACGGCGTCTACTTCCGCCTCCGGGAAGGCGTACGCGCAGGCGATGGCGATGCAGCCGCTGCCGGTACACATATCCAGAATGTGCTGCGGCTGATGGCCGATCAGGCCTTCAAAGTGGTTGTTGATCAGCTCACCAATCGGCGAGCGCGGCACCAGCACGCGTTCATCGACATAGAACTCGTGGCCGCAGAACCAGGCTTTGTTGGTCAGATAGGCGACCGGAATACGTTCGTTCACGCGGCGGATCACGCGCTCAACGATGCGGTGTTTTTCGCTGGATGTCAGGCGCGCGGTGCGCATGTCTTCCGGGATATCCAGCGGCAGGTAGAGGGACGGCAGCACCAGCTGGACGGCCTCATCCCACGGGTTATCGGTACCGTGACCGTACCAGATATTGGCGGCGCTGAAGCGGCTAACCGACCAGCGCAACATGTCCTGTATGGTATGCAGCTCGTTTACTGCTTCATCGACAAAAATTTTATCCACTCTTTCCTCCAGGGCATGCTCGCATAATTTTCGGCGGCTAGTTTGCCATGAAGACGGCGATAAATCAGCAATGACGCGTCTCGCTTGAGGTTAAAAAATGCGTTTAGTCGGGTACACTGTCGGAAATACGAGATGAGAATGACGAATGAAAAAGAAAACATCGCTCAGCGAGGAGGATCAGGCGCTCTTCCGGCAGCTAATGACCGGGACGCGTAAAATCGCGCAGGACACCATTGTCCATCGCCCGCAGCGTAAAAAAATCAGCGAAGTACCGGTCAAACGTCTGCTGCAGGAGCAGGCGGATAACAGCCACTATTTTTCAGATGAATTTCAGCCGCTGCTCAATACTCAGGGTGCGGTGAAATACGTACGCGAAGACGTCAGCCATTTTGAGCTGAAAAAGTTACGTCGCGGAGATTATTCGCCGGAGCTGTTTCTCGATCTGCATGGTTTAACGCAGATGCAGGCGAAACAGGAGTTGGGGGCATTGATTGCAGCCTGTAGTCGTGAACATGTTTTCTGCGCCTGCGTGATGCATGGCCACGGTAAACATATCCTCAAGCAACAGACGCCGCTGTGGCTGGCTCAGCATCCACACGTGATGGCGTTTCATCAGGCACCCAAAGAGTACGGCGGAGATGCCGCATTGCTGGTGTTGATTGAAGTGGAAGAGTGGCAGCCGCCAGAATTACCCTGACAGAATGGCGGGAAACATATTGCCCCCGCCATATCGCACGTCACGTCAGATGGCTTTTGCCATCTTCAGGTTGCACGGACTCATTTGCCAGTTGAAGACACCTTTGCCCGTTTCGTCGAGAGAAACATTAGCAATGGCGGATGTCGTGAACATCGGCGGGGTCTCGCCAGGGCACAGCTCAGATACCAGATAGCCAACCAGTGGCAGGTGGGAAATGACCAGCGCGGAAGCGACACCTTCATTGCACAGCGCCTGAAGATAGGCGCTGACAAGGCCGACATCACCACACGGGGTGAGTTCAGGGAGAACATCCACACTGGATGGCAGGTTCATACACTCCCCTACCACGTCCAGCGTCTGTTCTGCACGCAGGAACGGACTCACCAGAACGCGTTCGATGTCCACTTTTTGACCGTTAAGCCAGTTCGCCATCAGACGAGATTCGTCGCAGCCACAGACGGTCAAAGGACGTACTGAGTCACTGGCGGCATCGAGTGCCGCGTCGCCGTGACGCATGATAAAAACTTGCATATTGCACCGCTTTTGTTAACCAGAATCACCGGCGTTAACTACCCGCGATAAATGCTGCGAGGTAGAAAACCCGATGGTCGGGCATTGTGCCTGATCCATTCGGTGAATGAAACGCTGTTTTTTACCTCAATGGCGTAAGTATAGTCAATCTCTGTTTACAAAATCGCCAGAACAGGTTCATTCACTTCAGGATTTACCCTTCTTTGACCTCAGCTTACGAGGACAGTTTCCCTTGCAGGCCAAAATGTCTGGCCCCGTTCCGCCATCTGCAATAATTCGTCACACGGTGTAAACCGTGGACCATATTGCGAAGCCAGACGTTGCAGGATAGCAACCACTTCACCCGCGCCGAGCGTATCCATGTAACGGAACGGGCCGCCAAGGAACGGCGGGAAACCAATGCCAAATACCGCGCCGATGTCGCCATCGCGCGCGCTCTTGATCACCTGTTCACCAAAGCAGCGCGCCGCTTCATTGAGCATCATCATCACGCAGCGTTCAGCGCACTGAACGGCGGACAGTTTTCCCTGACCGGTGGTCGAAATAAGCCCATAAACCGAAGGGTCGACCTGTTTCTTGCTTTTACGCCCTTTCGCGCCGTAAAGATAGAAACCGCGTTCATTTTTTCTGCCTTTGCGATCGTCCTTCAAAATTGCAGAAACAATGTTTGCAGGCGGGCTAAAACGATCGCCATAAGCCGCCTCCAGTACAGGTATAATTTTAGTGCCGGTGTCTATTCCCACCTCATCCAAAAGTTGGATTGGGCCAACGGGGAAACCAAACTTTACCAGCGCCTCGTCAACGTGCTCGATCTTCTCGCCTTCCGTCAGCAGCCGCATGGCTTCATTAATGTAGGGCGCCAGAATGCGGTTGACGTAGAAGCCGGCTTTGTCTGCGACCACGATCGGCGTTTTACCCTGCTTCTTCGCAAGCTTGACTACCGTGGCGATGGTTTGCGGACTGGTGGTTGCGTGTGGAATAACTTCCACCAGCGGCATTTTTTCCACCGGACTAAAGAAGTGCAGCCCAATAACCTGCTCCGGACGCGTGGCTTTCGCCGCGATATCGCCAATCGGTAATGACGACGTATTGGAGGCAAAAATGGTATGCGCGGCGCAATGCTGTTCAACGTCTGCCACCATCTGCTGCTTAAGCGCCAGATCCTCAAACACGGCTTCAATCACCAGATCGCGGTGCGCAAAACCGCTGTAATCCGTTGTGCCGGAGATCATCGCAAGGGTTTTATCGCGCTCGCTTGCCTTGATATGGCGGCGCTTGACCTTTTGATCAAGGTTCTGCCAGCTGTACTGCAGCGCGTGGTTGATCCCCTTAGGATTAATGTCTTTAATGCGTATAGGCAATTTGCCTTTGCTGGCGGTAACAAAAGCGATACCGCCGCCCATGAGTCCTCCACCCAGTACGCCAATGGCACGCAGCGGCGCGGGCTGCGCCTCGCTACCGGGATCTTTTTTCACGTCCGTGCTGGCGAAGAAGATGCTGCGCAGCGCCTGGGACTGCGGCGTCATCGCCAGTTCGCCAAAGGCTTTGGCCTCCGCGGCATAGCCGCTACTGCTGCCCTGCGACAGCCCGGTTTCGATCACGTCCAGGATCCGCTTTGCCGCCGGATAATTGCCTTTGGTCTTTTGTTCGGTCTTTTTGCCCACCATGTTGAACAGGAGCGTTCTGCCCAGTGGCCCTGCCAGCACGCGCTCGCGTACCGGCAGAGGCCGTCTTGCCTGACGCCCTTTCAGCGCAAGCTCAACCGCGGCCTCCAGCAAAATGGAGTGAGGCACGATGTCATCGACCAGACCAGCCTTCAGCGCCTGACGGGCGCGCAGCTGTTTACCGGTTAAGATCATCTCCAGCGCCGTGCTGACGCCCACCAGGCGCGGCAGTCGTTGCGTTCCGCCGGAGCCTGGCAGCAAGCCCAGCTGCACTTCAGGCAGACCCAGAATGGTTTTCGGATCGTCGGTACATATACGGCTGTGGCACGCCAGCGCAAGCTCCAGCCCGCCGCCCAGACACGCCCCGTGGATCGCGGCGATAACCGGGATCGGCAGGCCGTTTATCTCCGCCATGACCTGCTGGCCCTGACGCGCCAGCTCTTCGGCTTCCAGCGCGCTTTGCGCCCGGGCGATCATGTTGATATCCGCCCCGGCTATAAAGTTGTCGGGTTTGGCAGAGATAAACACCAGGCCGCGAATGGCTTTGTTCTCGCGGATCTGCTTTAGCATCGCGCGCACCTGAACACCAAATTCGGCCTTCAGGGTATTCATCTTTTCATCAGGCACATCAATAGTGATAACGGCCACGTTATCGAGGCGAACCGTCAGATTAAATGCAGATGGCATATCCATTATTCAGCCTCCAGAACCATTGCTGCACCAAGGCCGCCCGCCGCACAGGCGGTAACAAGGCCAAACCCGCCGCCACGGCGACGAAGTTCATGTAATGTTTGCGTGATCATTCGCGCGCCGGTGGCAGCAAACGGATGACCATAAGCGATAGAGCCGCCCAGCACGTTGAATTTGCTCTGATCCACTTCACCCGTGGCATGGGCGCGGCCCAGCACATCGCGGGCGAAACGCTCGCTTGCCAGCAATTGGACATTGGCCAGGGTTTGCGCGGCAAATGCTTCGTGCATATCAATCAGGGTTAAATCAGCCAGCGTTAGCCCCGCACGCTCCAGCGCCAGCGGCGTGGACCATGCCGGACCTAATAGCATGTCCTGCCAGACGTCAATGGCGGTGAAGGCATAGCTGCGTAAATAGCCGAGGGGAGTAATGCCCAGCTCCTTCGCACGGGATTCGGTCATCAGGATCACGGCGGCAGCCCCGTCCGTCAGCGGCGTACTGTTCGCCGCCGTCACCGTGCCGTGCTTGCGGTCAAACGCCGGGCGCAGTTTGGCGTAATCTGCCAGCGTCGAGGTGCCGCGAATATTGTTATCTTCCGCAAGCGGTTCGCGATAGGGTGGAATGTAGGCGGTCATGACCTCGTCGGTCAGCTTGCCTTCCGACCAGGCTTTTGCCGCAAGCTGATGCGAGCGATGCGCCAGCGCATCCTGCTGTTCACGGGTAATGCCGTAGGTTTTCGCCATCTGCTCGGCGGTATCGCCCATGCGCAGACCGGTGGAATATTCCGCTACGGCAGGTGGCACGGGCATCAGATCGCGCAGACGTAAACGCGAGAAGAGTTTGAGTTTCTGACCCGTCGTACGGGCTTTGTTAGCATCGACCAGGATACGCGCCAGCTTTTTACTGACCCCAATCGGCAGTACCGAAGAGGAGTCCGCCCCGCCCGCAATCCCGGCGCGGATAGTCCCCGCCATCAGGCTTTCGGCGACGTTCGCCACGGCCTGGAAACTGGTTGCGCAGGCGCGGCTGACGCTATAGGCATCGGTATGCACGTTCATCCCGGTACCGAGGACGATTTCCCGCGCAATGTTGGGGGCTTCAGGCATCTGCACAACCTGGCCGAAAACCAGCTGTTCGATGACCTCAGGCGGAATTTCGCTGCGAGCCAGCATCTCCCCCACTACCATTTTCCCCAGGTCGACGGCCGGTATGCCATGAAACGCCGTTGCCTGACGCGCAAATGGCGTGCGCAATCCACTGACTATGGCAATGCGATCGCCCTGACGGGTAATAAGCGGTAATGCCTGACTCATAACACTCCCCTGTAAAAAATTTTTGCAAACTCAAAGTGGTCTGACCTGATAATAGTCTTAACCATTTTTTTACATTCAGCCAATCGGGGAAACGAAAAAGTGCGAGCTAAAACACAGAGAAGAAAAAGAAAATGCCCCTGCATGGCAGGGGCATTTGTGCGGTATGTTGCCGGGTGCGCAAGGTAAAAGCAAAACGGTAACCCGTAGGTTACCGTTTTTAATGTTTGCGCCCTCTCCCGTGGGAGAGGGTCGGGGTGAGGGCATCAGTCCGCAGAAATTAACGCAGGCCTAACTGGAAAATCAGGGTTTCAGCTTCACAGGCGAAAACAAAGTCGATGTCCAGCTTCACGCCGCCTTCCACTTCGGTAAAGGTAGACTTGATTTCACAAGGATCGGATTCAACGTCACGCGCACGCTTGCTCAGCGCAGTCAGGGTCTCTTCCGCTTCGGCACGGTTGGTGAATACGCGGCTGTAAGAGGCGGTGCAATCGGTGTTGTCCATGATGGTCCCAACATCCATACAGCAGCAAACCGGGGTTTCATCAGCACTGCATTTACTCATAGCTCAATTTCCTCTGTATTCGCGCAGCGCGCGAGATAAACACGATGCTGCTATTTTACGCCCCGGCGCGGGCTCTCTCCAGCCGTTAATGGCGCAAAATCGGATAAGTGACCAATATCACACTAAAAAATGATCTAAAACAAAAACCACCCTTTTGGGTGAGTCTCGATGGTCACAATTTTGCCAACCAGATCTCGTTTCACGAAACATGTTTGAAAATATTAATAAACAAACTTGCAACATTCCGGCTGGTCAGACCTATACTCTGGCCACTGGTCTGATTTGTCTGTCATACCTCAGACCCTACACTTCGCGCTCCTGTTACGGTATGTAACAATTATTGAATAAAAATAACTCAATGAGGTTATGGTCATGAGCCAGAAAACCCTGTTCAACAAGACTGCGCTGGCAGTCGCAGTGGCACTCGTCTCCACTTCCGCATGGTCAGCGGGCTTTCAGTTAAACGAATTTTCTTCCTCTGGCCTTGGCCGCGCATATTCTGGGGAAGGCGCTATTGCTGATGATGCAGGTAACGCGAGTCGTAACCCTGCATTGATCATGATGTTTGATCGTCCGACCTTCTCAGCCGGTGCGGTTTATATCGATCCTGATGTAAACATTTCCGGTAAGTCGCCTTATACGGGTGCGAGTCTTAAGGCGGACAATATTGCCCCAACGGCATGGATCCCTAACCTGCACTTCGTTGCGCCTATCAATGAACAGTTTGGCTGGGGTGCATCCGTAACGTCTAATTACGGCCTTGCTACCGAGTTCAATAACAACTACCCGGCAGGTGAATACGGCGGTAAAACAGACCTTACCACGATGAACCTCAACCTGAGCGGTGCGTATCGCCTGAACGATAACTGGAGTTTTGGCCTGGGCTTTGATGCCGTCTACGCCGATGCCAAAATCGAACGTTATTCCGGGGAACAGACTGCTCGCCTGCCAAAAAACAGCAATAAAATTGCCAGCCTTGAAGGTGATGAGTGGGGCTATGGCTGGAACGCCGGTATCCTGTACGAACTGGATAAAAACAACCGCTGGGGTCTGACCTATCGTTCCGAAGTGAAAATTGACTTCGACGGCGATTACAAGAGCGGCATCCTGAAGCCTGTGAACAACCTGGTTCCCGGTGCAGGTACCACCATTCCTTGGGGAACGTCAAACCAGACCGTTCCAGGTTCACTGTCGCTGCATTTGCCAGAAATGTGGGAAGTGTCCGGTTACAACCGCGTTGCACCACAATGGGCTATTCACTATAGCCTGGCCTATACCAGCTGGAGCCAGTTCCAGGAGCTGAAAGCGACCGGAACCAATGGTCAAACGCTGTTCTATAAGGACGAAAGCTTCCACGACGCCTATCGTATTGCGCTGGGTACCACCTACTACTACGATAAAAACTGGACTTTCCGCTCCGGTATCGCATTTGACGACAGCCCGGTTCCGGCAGACAAGCGTTCCATTTCGATTCCGGATCAGGACCGCTTCTGGTTAAGTGCAGGCGCGACATATGCGTTCAACGAGAATGCATCCATCGATGCGGGCGTTTCTTATATGCACGGTCAGAAAGTGACGTTCCAGGAAGGCCCTTACGAGTTTACCTCTGAAGGTAAAGCCTGGCTGTTCGGTACGAACTTCAACTACGCGTTCTAATCGTACTGGAATCAAAAAAGGTGAGCATTGCTCACCTTTTTTATTTACTGTGAATCGATATCTTTTAGTTCGTTTTCGATAGCCTTCGCGTTTGGATTCTCTTCCGGCTTCAGCTTACCGCCGTTGGCGATAAAGTCATGATTCTGGAAGTACGCTTCACGCACCATAATGTACGGGTCAGAAGACTGGCGCAGCAGACCATCAGAGTCGAGCAGTTGCGCGCGGGTTTCAATCCCTTCCACCGTCCATTTACCCACAGAAAGCGGCCAGGTCAGCCACGACAGAACCGGATATAGCGTATCGACCATATCGCCGCCGTCATCACGCACGGTGAAGCTGCCATAGAACGGCAGATGAACGTAAGGGCCGTAACCGACGCCATAATGCCCCAGCGTACTACCAAAACGGTGCGGCTGTTCACGCTGCAGTTTCGGGTTCGCCATACCTGCGACATCAATAAAGCCGCCCATCCCCAGAATGGAGTTCAGGAAGAAGCGAGTAAAGTGCACCATCCCCTGATACGGATCGCCCTGCAGGAAATAGTTCACCATTACCGCAGGCTCTTCGAGGTTGCTGGTAAAGTTACTTAATCCGTTACGCGCGGGCTGTGGAACATAATCGCGCCATGCTACTGCCACCGGGCGAACCACATACGGGTCCAGCACGTTGTAGTTGAAGCTATACATTGAGCGGTTAAATCCTTCGAGAGGATCGGAGCGTCCCGTTTGCTCACCGGAGCTGGCGCAGCCCACAAGCATCGTCGCGCCCAGCGCAAGCGCCGACAGCCGAAGTTTCATAAATATCTCCCTGTTCAGTATGGCTATCGTTGATTGCCATCCGTAACGGAGCCGTTGACGCTCCGTCTGTAAACGTGCAAGCGATTGTAACAGCACGTTTACCGATGTCTATGAGCACAATTACGGGCAGTAACCACCGTGACTCTGATCTCAGCATAGCCTGGCTTTTGGAATTCGTTTCGCTGGCAATTTTATAATGTCTTTTGAAAGAGATGTATCACCTTTGTTGCCATTGCCGCTAATTTAAGAGCATCCCCACAGGCATTCCGATAAAAGCCGCTACGCTTAACAAAAAGATCAACCTCCGGGAGCAAATATGAAAGACGTGGGCGAAGAAAAAATTGGCGAGAACAGTGAGGAACTTGAAATTGAAAGCGAGGAGAAAGCGCGGGGCGAGAAGATAGAAATTGATGAAGATCGCCTCCCCTCCCGCGCGATGGCCATCCACGAACATATCCGCCAGGACGGTGAAAAGGAGATGGAGCGCGACGCGATGGCCCTCTTCTGGTCAGCCATCGCTGCCGGACTCTCAATGGGCGCATCTCTGCTTGCGAAAGGGATATTTCATGTGCAGCTGGAGGGTGTACCAGGCGGATTTTTACTGGAGAACCTCGGCTATACCTTCGGCTTTATTATTGTCATCATGGCCCGACAGCAGTTGTTTACCGAGAACACGGTAACCGCCGTTCTGCCGGTGATGCAAAACCCCACCCTCGGCAACTTCGGTTTATTGATGCGTCTGTGGAGCGTCGTCCTGCTGGGTAATATCATCGGCACGGGCATCGCGGCCTGGGCGTTCGAATATATGCCGATCTTTGATGAACCCACCCGGGACGCGTTTGTGAAAATCGGCATGGATGTGATGAAAAACACGCCGGTGGAGATGTTCTCGAATGCCATCATCTCCGGCTGGATCATTGCCACAATGGTCTGGATGTTTCCTTCAGCAGGAAGCGCCAAAATTGTGGTGATTATATTGATGACCTGGCTGATTGCACTGGCTGATACCACACATATTGTGGTCGGTACCGTTGAAATACTGTATCTGGTCTTCAACGGTACGCTTCACTGGAGCGATTTTTTCTGGCCGTTCGCCCTTCCGACGCTGGCGGGTAACATCTGCGGCGGAACGTTTATCTTCGCGCTGTTAAGCCATGCTCAAATCCGTAACGACATGTCGAACAAACGCAAAGCCGAGCTTAAGGCACGGGAAAATGATGATAAATCGACAAAAAAACCGACCTGAATGGTGACTCTTTGAGCAGTCAGGCGGCGATGCGCTTAACGCACAGTGTAAATAAGGCTATACTCGTGCCGCCTCGTCCCCTTAGTTAAATGGATATAACGAGCCCCTCCTAAGGGCTAGTTGCAGGTTCGATTCCTGCAGGGGACACTTTGACCTCCACGCTTTTTCAAGCACATTCACCTGTCCACCGCCAGAATTCACTGCGAAGAAGAATCCCGTTTTATTTGAGCGTAACGCGTTGCCAGCTGTTTAAGACGCAACTCCAGCTGGGTCTTTTCGGCTTCAGGAAGCACACCTCCTGTTGGATGCTGTGACAGGCGTCTGAGTTGTTCTTCAGCCGGTATTGTTTGGTTAAATGACTGTATAGTCGAAAAAACCACCGATTTAAGCTCACTCACAGTGATATATTTTCCCTTTTGCTCATCCAGACTACTCAGCCGATGGCTCAGTTGCTGAAGCTTCATCATTCCCTGATACCAGCTGTTCATGGCATCAACAGGCAACGCTGCCGCGCTAAATTTTAGCTGCCACTGCACGGCGAGCGGCTTCGCTTCCTCCGGCTGCAATGTCTGGAGTTGTGCTAACAGCTGAAGGCTGTAGGAAATATTCCAGTCAGGAGGCAGCTTCTCCAGTCGGGCAAGCTGCTGCTGCGTTTCTGTAATAAACGTGGGCGGTAAAGTGCCTCGCTGTGCTAACGCCTCTTGCTGAACAGGGGTAAGCACTTCTGGTAACGATGCCAGCGAGGCAATAGCCTGCGTCGTTAAGGGATCGGGTCTGGACAGAAAGCCCCTTCCCCACGCTACGGCGACGCAGACCACCAGCATAGAACACATCCCGGCGACAAAGGGTTTCCATGGTCTGACAGCCCCATGCGCTGTCGCAAGATCCTCTGCATTCGGCTGATTTTCCGGCTGCACAACATAAACCCATTTCACTTCGTCACTCGGTTCTGCCCTCTCCAGAGGTAATTCGCGACCGGGCATTATGCTCGCATTCAAATCGGATGCGTCATTACTGCTTTCCAGCCGTTCGGCATTCGAACGTAACATTGTTCGTAACGTATCGAACTGGCTTAGGTGTTTCAGTTCAAGGCGCTGGAGCACCGAACTCAGGCGGGTAAGCAACGCTTCAGCACGATAAAGCTCACTAAGATGGCTATTGTTGAGTGGAAGCATACGCATGCGCTGCTGCAGGCGCTGGCTCAGGCCGCTAAGAATTTCCAGACGAGTATGTAGCGTCTTCGGCCAGAAAACGTCCCACTGATGGCTAATCAGGGCCTCCAGAATCGCCAGCCCTTCGTTCAGGCCAGCCAATCCAGACAGGTGAGTCCGGGCAAGGGTGTACCAGGCCGCAGTCTGCAACTCCACACCGTTTTGTTCAAACAGAGAGAGACAGCGTTTTTCGACATATTGCCAGTTCACATCCGGGCGAGCAGGATGCGTCAGCTTGCTGAGCTCATCGCGGAGGGCGGCGTAATCTGGCAGCGTACGCGGGTCGCCGCCGGTTTTTAACGTTATATTTGTGGTCATCCTGGAGGGCCTGCATATCCGTGTGGTTAATTTCGTCAGTTGATGTGAAGGGCTATTTTGCGTTTAAAAGTGCAATGACTCAGAAATATCGCTATGGCAGCAGCGCTAAAATCAGACCGAAAAATACACCTTCATCAAATAGTTGTCCGGACCGGGATGAGGTATCAGGGGGAGTAAAGATCCAGCCATTTGCTTTCCCCACCCTCATGAACAGACGTCCTTGAGAAATCACCTTGTCCCCGGAATAGAAAGTCACCTCGACACAACCGGCGACGCCCTGTCCATACAGAAAGATCGGCATAAATTTGACCGCCCGGCTGTCATAGCGCAAAACGATACCGGAAATCTCAAAAACCCCGCCCTCCACCAGCAGATCCGGAACGGATACGGTCAGTGGCTCCACTTTCAGTCCCGTATCCGTCAGCCACGCGTCCATTTGATCCTGAAGCTGGGCCATTCGCTGGCGAAACTCTGCAATATCAGCCTGACTCTTGCTGATGGCAGGAACAGGTGCAGGTTGGCGTGCCTGCAACTTCTCCAGGAACTGTGATTTTACGGACATGATGTTATCGGACCTTATATACGGAGAGTGGTGTCGAGATATTGTTGTTGCCTGAGATGCCTTAACAGGACCCGTCCTTCGGGCATAAATTCAGTCCCGTAGCGCACCAGGCCAATCCCTTTAAGTTCAGCATCAATGGCATAGCGCAGTTCACCGGGGACGTTCTGTTCCAGCAGGACAACGGTTATTTTTTTCAGGCGTGGTTCGTATTTGAGCAGGACGGCAGACAATGTGCCCATCAGCTCATGAGCCGTTCCCGGCATGCCCTGCAGGATTTTGGTCATATCCGGCAGGCCGTAGTCAGGCAGATGCGCCAGCGTGCCTGCACGACAGTTGAGGATACGCTGCATGTTATCGAGTACGGACAAAATGACCTGGTTCTGCTCGCTGACCTGATGCAGGTCGAGACCGCCGGTAAAATTGCCATAAAGTGTTTCATACAGTGAAGGACGGAATGACTCACTCATCTTTCAGCGCCTGCAGAGTCAGTCGATTGCTGCCCGCGTCAATCACCCGGGCCTTCTCCGGATCAAGCTCATCGCGGCTCAATACTACACGCCAGGTGTTGTTCTCCTGGTCAGGTGACATAAACATCCCGGCCACTGCCACGTACTGCGCATCTTTTTCCATTGGCATATCAACCGTTACCGCCCCCCCCGGCTGCAGCCTTATATCTTTCTCCGCCACGAGGTCTGCCTTGACGGCCTGGCTGTCGTCTTTAAACAATGACGGGTAGTCCGTGCTGTCAAAGGTTTTGCGGTCTTTAAGCTGATAAATACGCACCACCGTCGACAGAGCGACACCTCCAGCATTGCTGTTCACGGCTTCACGGGCACGAATATCGAGATGCAGGATCTTCACCTGCTTATAAAAAATCGATTTAGTCACGGCGACAGTGCCGTCCGTAACACTCTGAGTAAGTCCACAGCCAGCCAGCATCAGCGTAATGCCTACAGCCAGCGTAACCAGAGGAAATTTACCAGCGGTAATCGCCATCTTCATCAGTCTCCCTGCGGTGAATGTTTTCCTGTACGCGCTCGTAGCGGCCAAGATTGATGGTTATTGTTTTTGGGTGTGATGTTGTCTTAGCCGCATTCAGCGGTCGCATCACGGCAGTGCGGCCCAGTTGCACTGCACCCGCTTTGGGTTGAGTGCTCATTGTCGCGTCCGGCAGCAGGCTACGGTCGACACACAGCTGCAGGCGGACATCCAGGCGAGAACCAAGATAGACGTGCAATAGCGCCATCAGATCCGTGTAAAGTACCCCGCCGGGCAACCAACCCGGTACTTCCACAGGGTCTGTGGTGGTCAGACGCATCAGTACCTGGCTGTTCACATCGGTGGCATAACTGCCCATCACCGGGCGATGCGTCAGTGTGACAGGCTGGCTAATGCTCATTCTCAAAGGTTTCTTCAGCGGTACCCGACGCCTGTCGTGGTGCCAGATTTTCGCCTGCGTATTAGGCGCCAGAAGACGTACCAGTGAAGCCATGCCTTCCGCAGTACGTCCTGGCAACAACATCACCGGCAGCAGCGCCAGAAAGCGTGAGGCAGGCGCCGCTATACTTTCTGTGCAGCCGTCAATCCCAAGCCCAGCCAAACCCAGCAGATACTGTGAAGTTTTGTCCTTACCGCCTTCTTCAAACGTTGCCGGATACGAATATTTACGCCAGATACGGTAGTACTGAGCAATCAGCCGGTGGTTGAAGATATCGAGGAAGTCCGCGTTAGCTTCGTACCCTTCCCGTCGCTGAGCGATGTCATCGATATAGTGCGTCGGCAGCGGAGACTCCACGCCGTAGAGCCCCATAAAGGTGGTACGGATTGTGGGTGGAAGGTGCGGATGTTCCGGTAGCTCTGCTCCTTTGATTTCAGAGGCTGGGAACCCCATCCCCGAATGGGGGCGGAAGCGAACCGGCTCATGTCGCACCTGCCAGGTGCTGCCGGTGACCGGTTTATCCGGCTGGCTCTGCTCCAGTAGCTGACAGAAACGGTAAAAATTCATGTACGGCAGCCGGTCGCCCAGTTGCGCTATCAGCCTGGCAGACGCGGACTGTGATTCTCTTTCCACCGGATACATTTTCCTTCTGGCTGAACAATGAGGGTAAGCTGGTTGAACTGGTTCATATCGGCATACAGCGCAAAGAATCGGTTGAGCATTTCACCGAACAGGTGAATATCACCCTCACCGGTGAAGCCGTTGCTGTCGAGGGTTACTTCGATATCCAGCCCCCGCAGCAGGTAGCCCTGTTCAAAGCGTTGAAGGCGATGATGCTTTACATGCTGAATCGCCTCCAGACGCCGGGTGTTCAGTTCATCTTCCTGCCAGTTATACAGGGCAAGCGTGCCGCGCAGCACTTCGGCGGTACTCATCATGTTCAGGAAACCGGATCCCAGGTGGCTCAGAACCCGCCAGTGGAAGCGGTCTTCAGAAGGCGGATAGACTGGCAGCGTTGGTTTGCAGAGGTTACGTACTGAAAGTTGCGTACTCACCACCTGCTCACAGCGGTCAAGCAGTGTGCTCTGTAATGCCCGGCGTGGTAACTGACCGTTAGTGCCGGTGATTTGCAGCGACACGGCCTCACGCTCAAACAGGCGGTCATCTTCCCACTGGTGCCCGCCAAGGATAAGCCAGGTGTCATAGAGCCCGGTCACGCTGCGCTTAACGCGGGTGTGGTAATAACGGGGGGGAGCATAACGGCGCATCATCCCGCCCTTGTGCCTGAAGCTGCTAAACGGAACATACTCCGCGTCATTGGTGCGGTTTGAGCCAGTGACTGAATCCACCGAATAAATCTCGGTATGTCCGTCCTGCAGACGTTTTGGACGCAGCAGGTATTCGTTTTCAAGCCCGGTGATGGTGAGCGGGTCAGCCTCCAGCGTAAACAGGTTAATCACCGGCACGCAGTGGAGGCGAACCGCATCATCAGTGACCGGTAGGTCAGATGACCATGGCGTACTGAACACCACTTCAACATCAAAATACTCGGCCCCCGCTGGCGGCGTGATGCCCTCAAGGCCGTTAAGGTGGACAAACATAAACTTGTCGCGGAAGGTGAAATACTCCAGCAGAAGCTGGTAGCCGCTGAACGCGGTATCGCCTTTCGGCCACAGGCAGTCTTCGTCACGAAAGCCGCCCGGTGAGAAATATCCGTCAAGCCGGATACGGTCAGTTTGACCAGGCAGGCGCATATAGAGTGCGGCCTGCCGTTTGGTCAGCATAAGGTGTAGCTGGCTGCTGACCGGTGCATCCGCCCCAAGATAGAGGCTCAGGTCACTGAGGTCCGCATGGGACCAGTCCGCCTGTGTGCTGCAGGCAAAGCGCATTCGCAGTAACGAGCGCCCGTCCGGCTCAGTGGTCATAGTCACCCGAGAGAGATTCAGCGGGTTGAGCATCACATCGCGGGTTGTGCGGTAACGGCAGACCGTGTTTTTCGGCCCCACCGGGCGGGAGTACACTTCCAGCCCCGCGGGCATCACCTCTGCCATCTTAACGGTCTGAAGCGCAGGCGTGAACGCGACCACCGAGAGTGACGGAATGGTCCGCAGGTAATGTGGCCAGAGCATACTGACCAGTCCTTCAGTCAGCTCCGGCAGATCGTCGTCAATCTTTTCGCGAAGCCGCCCCATAGAGAAAGCAAAGCCTTCAAACAGGCGCTCTACATACGGATCGGGTGTGCCGGCTTTATCCAGGTCCAGCATGGCTGCCCGGTCCGGATGGGTCTGGGCAAATTCTTTAGCCGCTTCACGGAGGTAGCGCATTTCTGCATCGAAATAGCGCAAGGTCTGATCTTTCATATGCGTTCCAGCAGGAGTTAGCTCTAGTGTTGCTGCCCGATGATTAAGCGTAGAAACGTGAGGGAGACAGGGAAAAATACGATATCTGCAGCCAATACCACAGGTGTGAGCACAATGTTAGTAGCAAGATTCTTCGGATAAAAATCGATTTCATTGTCAGTCGCGTAAAATTCAACGCTATACTTTCGCCCCAGTGACTCTGTATTGGTAAATGTATAATTGAGACTTTTCCTTGGAAGAACCTTGCCCTCAATAGTGACGTCTTTACAGTATCCCTCTTTCCCACGCTGGAAGCCTGAGTGCTTAATGACACCTATATCATTTTCTGAAAGCTCATCTGCACTTTTATTAACCCAGATACGTAACGAATCCTCAAAGCGAACGACAGCATCTCCTTTTACTGGACGAACCAATTGAAGTTTGAGCGTATTTTCTTCGTTACCTGTAATCAGTGGGATTTTGTCTGTTAATTTGTTTAAAGATAGTAACTCGTCAGCCCCCCTCGTCAGAATATAGACATTTTTTTCACCTAAAAATGCAATACCTTTCGAAGGAACGGTCAAAGGTATATTAGTCTTATCCTGAACAACAGAAGCGGAAATATTTTCATACTGAAAAATAGCGGTGACATTATCCTGCATCTTTATAACATTCACCTTATGACTACCTGAGATTTTATTTCCGCCCCACAAAATTGCAGTACACCCTGAGAGTAATAGCACCATGAGAGTACATGCTGCAGATTTAGTTATTTTCATGAAAGTTTATATTCCTAAAATCATTAATATCACCGACATCATTTCCGGCACATATTTCTTTTCATTAACCACACAGGACTGCCGCGCGGGCAGGATCAATAGCAATTAGCCCGGCAAGTAACTGGTCCATTAACGGTGTCAGGCGGGCCTTATCCGCCTCACTGCGACCGGCTTTCAGGCGCAGAAGTTTCAGATGACGGGCCTGTACCTCGAACAGCAGCTCAGGCTCCCAGTTGCTGAGAGTCACGTCTCTGGCGCGATCCCCCAGTTCAGCAAACAGATGCATCGCCAGCTCATTTTTACCGTACTGCTCAGCAATGCGGCCCATTAGCAGACGCAATAGCCACTTTTGACGATCGCTAGTCACACTTGGGCGCTTCTGTAGCCAGGCCAGCGCGGCATCCGGGCCTTCACTGTCCGCCAGCACCACGGCTTCTGGCTCCAGCGCCAGAATGTCATCATTGCCAGCAGACATCGGTGTGGATGGGGTGTCATTGCCCCACCCGCCAGTTGTGTCCATCACGCTTTGCTGGATCCAGTTCAGCGTGACTTCATCCGCAAATGGCGTTCCGTCACTGAACGCGAGCGTTTCCAGACCGGACAGGCGGGTCAGCAGCCCTTTCAGGTCAGCGGCAATAATGCCAGCCAGAGTGTCCTGACCTGATTTCGTCAGGGCCTGGTGGATGTACCACTGCAAATCCAGCCAAAGATGATTAGCACCGCGGGAAAAGGCGCTATCTGCCGTTTCAAGCATCTCTACCCAGTTCTGCTGCAGATAGAGACGCTTAAGTAACGCGCGCTGGTCTGCTCTTGGCGGTTCGATGCGGGTACGGCCCTGCGCATCCGGGGCCGGAATTGCCCGCAGAGTATCGTGACGCAGGCTCTTCATCAGATGGTGTGCGGACAGCCAGCCGTCCGGCTGTTCGCGCAGATATTCGGCGAGCGTGCGGGCCTGTGTCAGCAAATCCTGACCGGAGGTGATACGTCCGATGACCGGGGCATCGTAGTGGCTAGCAGTCGCAGGGGTTTCGCAGGCACTGGCGTTCTGCGGCACAACCGCATCCACACCACCCGCTTTCTGCAAGCGGCTTTCAAGTGCACCATACAGCGTATTGAGTTCCGGTCGGATTTCATCCGGCTCATTTTCCGTCAGTTGCTCTATCAACAGCAGTGCCCCGGTGGTACGTATCGCATCGTTCCTGACCACTTCGGGGTACAGGGAAAGAGAGTCAGTCATTCGCGATCCCGCCAGCCATTCCAGTGCCGCCTTACGGCTGCGCTCACGCTGTGGATGCAGTTGTGTACCAAAGCGCTCCAGCAGGCCGCACAGCAGTTCAAGACCTTCAGCGAGCCCCTGCTCACCTTCGCGGTGCAGCTTTGCCCAGCAGTAGTAGGTGGCCACACGGATATCTTTGGCGGTCGTGGTCAGAAGCTTCTCTGCAAGCTGGCAGATAAGTTCGGTATCTGCACCTGAGAGTTTGTTGACCTCCTCGCGCATCTGCTGAAAGTCATCGTCATAACCCGGGTCGTCACCCTGAGGAGATGGACCGGACAGCTGCTGCAGCCAGCTATCCCAGAGCCTAACCCGCTCACGGGTGGCCGCAAGGAGTGGTTCCTGCTCAGTCTGGCAGGCGCGGAGTAAAGAGTTGAGCGTGCTCATCAATATACGTCCTCTGTATCATTGCTTGCGCTGGCGACCTGGTCTGATGCTGCCACGCCTGTCGTGCTGAAGATGGTCTCTGGCAGGCGGAAATTACGCAGCTTCAGCAGCGCCAGCGGGCCCTCTCCCGCTTCGGTACGCAGGGTGTAATTGAGTTTGCGACCGTCCTGTGCCATCCAGCTCAGGCTGTAGCTACTACCCACGCCCGGATAAGCACTGACGGCAGCTTTGTCGAGCAGTCGGATCCAGCCCCAGGCGCCGGGAATATCCGCATACTGACGGGTGCCTGCCTGGGTGCTTATCCAGCTCAGGTTCGCACCAGGGGCCTCAGTATCCGCAGGCCAGGTGAAGCGCTTCCAGGCTGGCATCTGGTTAACGTATATCAGCTTCTGGCTGTCGATAATCATGGTGGTCTGCATCACGCCATCGGCAGTACCTGGACGTAGTTCGAAGTTCATCCCGGCATTGCCTTCGGTGAAGACCACATCCGAGATATGACTCAGGGTGTTAATGGCATTGAGGAACTCTGGGTTAAAGGCCAGCCCCTGCGAGTTGATGCTGTCCGGCACCCAGTGGTTTCCTTCTTTGTGCAGCACGCCTTTGAGACGGGTCTGCAGGAACTGAGCGATACGCCCGGAATCCGCGTTGAGGTATTTGGCCAGTAGCGGCAACGAGACATCACTACTTGAGTTGTTAAACGGATAGCGGCTACCAAAGGCACTGTTCCACTCAGCCACTACCGCCTGCTGCCACTGGGCATTGAGGCTGTCGGCCGCAGGGGTCAGCACCTGCTGCCAGGCCTGCTCCATTGGATTCACAAACACCGTTCGGCCAAAGCCGCTCCACTCCTGCCCCAGGCCGGCGGCAACCAGGCTGCCGTAGTCGCGGGTTTCGGTGAGGTCCACGGCGTTACCCTGAAATACGGTCTGGGCAATGGTCTGGGTCATAGCCTGCGGGTCGGCGGCGTTAGTCACCTGCTGCAGGCGCAGACGTACCTGCGTCACGCGGGTCAGAAACGACTGCAGACTCTGCTCCTGTGCTCCCGTGCGATGTTTGTCCATCAGCGCCAGTACCGGACCAAAGGTTGCATCCAGTGGACCGTGAACGCCGGTACTCTGGTCAATGGCATCCTTATTGTCACCGCCCAGCAGATTTTTGGCTGATTTCACCAGTGAATCTGATATCGCTTCGCCTGTCTGTCCGGTACGCCCCTGAACATTCAGAGTGTTCATCAGCGCCACCAGAGGCGACTGACGCACATCGGCCATCAGGGTCAACTGGTCAATGGAGTCCGACAGCGTGGTGGCCTGGTTCCAGCGCAGGCTGTTGAGGAATTCCAGCCAGGCGCCGCCAAAATCGGCAAAATAACGCTCCGTCAGGCGATTTTTAAGTGCCTCCGGGGAGATTTCATCCTGCTTATTGACCGGACGTTTGCTGTCCGTCAACACCCAGTCGAGCTCGTCCCGGCGCGCTTTCACCACCTTCTCGATGGCGGGCTGAACGGCCTGCTCCCAGGCCTGACGGGTAAACATGCCAGGTACAATTTCGGTGGTGCTGAACAGGCGGGCAGCATCGGTATCACCTGTCATATCTTCAAGACGCATATCCACATACAGATGTGCCACCTGTGAAAGCATTTTCTGGTACAGAGTCGATTCGCTATTACGCACCCCCATCAGGCGAACCAGCAGGGAACGCGCCTGGCTGACCATGTTTTCATCAGCTCGCAGTTTCCACTCAGGATGTGTGACCAGTTGTTCACCATAAAACGACAGCAGAGACGGGGCCACGCCTAGCCAGATACCGTCCTTCACACCGTCACGCTTCGGCCAGTCCTGAAGCAGCACCGTGCTAAACCAGTCACCATCCATATGCTCAGGACGCGCCAGCATCAGGTAAAGTTTCAGCTGGTCATAGGTTGCTTTTGCCCTCTGCTCGCGCAGCGGGCTATCCGGAGGCAGCGCGTTAAAGGCACTGACCTGCTTCTGCAGATGGTCTGCGGCCGCATCCCGCAACAGCGGCAACGCGCTGTCCTGATAGCGTGGCCAGAGTGCGGCCAGCAGGGCGTTATTCTGGCTCAGCCCGGCCTTTTCGTACCACGGCACACCATGCTCAGAACGGTACTGCAGACGGGCCAGCGTTTTCTGAAGTTCAGACAGCGCGTGCAGGCGCAGCTCCAGCGGCTGATTCTGTCTGGCGGCAAGTGCGGCTTGGGCATTCGCACCAACAATCTGGCTGCGGTTGGTGACATACGCGATGCTCATCCACATAGCCCAGCTCACCATCGTAAGCGCAGCAGCAAATGCCATTACCTTGCGCCATGGAATACCGGGCTTGCGAGGACGCAGCCCGGCAGGAAGCGTCCGGACTGATTCAGGCAGAACATCCCAGCGCTTATCCATGCCCCAGTGGTGCGGCACAGCGCGTTCTGCACCGGCTGAAGGCTGACTGAACACCACACCGGCCAGCGGCAGCGGGCGATACGGATTGAGCATCACCGACAGCGGTACGGTCACGCTTTCCGGCTCACAAATGAGCTGATCGGCAAGTGTCAGCAGGAAGTTATGTTTCACGTCATCGCAGGTCTGTTGCAGCCCCTGTGAGGTCAGCGCCGGCGTCAGGGCAGTCAGTTGCTCAGCCAGACCTTCCGCAGTACATCTGTCAGGCAGCAGACACCCCGCCGCCTGCACAACCCGCCCTTCCGGCTGACCGGCGCGCAGATGCAGGGACCAGACGTACAGGGGAAGCTTCCAGCCGAGCGCATCCATACGGGCGCTGATGGCATGGGACAGGGAATCCATGGTACTGTCAGACGGCACCGGCGACGGCAGTTTCAGTCCGGGGACGGAGAGCTGGTCAAAGGCCGATGTGACCCACACCAGCCCGTCCACCGGACGGCGGCGCAGTTTACGCAGCGCGCTCAGCCAGGCACTGTCTGCCGGGGTATTGGGGTCTCCGCCCCACAGTAACAGCGTGCCGCGGTCTTCCTGCCAGAGCTGAGTCGTGAAACCTGGGGTCAGTTGTTCCACCTCTTCGACGGTACCGGTTATCAGCAGAATGCGTGTGTTACGCCCCCAGCGACGACCGTAGAGGTTACGCATGGCTTCACGGATGGTATCGACGGTGACGTTACGCGGCTCGGTCTGTTCAACGCGGCCTTCATCGGCTGGCAGAACATTTTTTCGCTTAGACTGGAAACGATGCCAGCCCTGTTTAATGGCGAACGTAATGGTTTTGCCGTGACGGAACAGCATCAATAAAATCAGGGCTCCGGCAATGACCAGCCCTTTAAGTAACGGGGTATGCAGCCCCATCTGATCACCATAGTGCCAGATGCCCCAGGCAATCCCGCCCGCTAAAAGCGCAGAGAACCCCAGTTTTCCCCATCCTCCGCGCCATGCTGAATCACCCGTTGTCATCGTTTCTGTTCCCTGTTTGCACGGTATTAATAAATTTCTGCTCACCATCTGTAGAAAGCATCAGACAGTCTGCTTTTTGTATGTTCACGATATCGCTGGCGACTGCTGCTATTATCCATGGAGAAAAGGGGCCGCTGAGCCCGGCATATTTTTCCAGCCAGTGGAGTTGTTCAGGTTTCCAGTGACCGCCATAATCCTGTGTCGCTGCGAGCAAATCAGAAAATGCCTTACCCCATTCCACTCTGTCGCCGACAATACTGGCGGTGGCACAGGCCTGAGTTTGTGTTGAAAAAAATGTATCCAGCGATTTTTCTGAAATCGCCATATCAAAAGCCATTGGCCGCAAAAGACGGGCATTAAGCGAAAGATTATATTTTGTAGCGACATCATCGGAGGTCAACAACAGGGTTGCGAGTGCATCACTGTACGCGTCCCGTCCCCGTGTCTGGTGAATAAGGATTAAATCCACTTCCAGCGTTGGTGATTTAATTCGCTCATCCAGTGAGAGGAAGGTCTTTGAAGTAAGAATCGTCAACTGTGGAACAGGGAGATCCAGAATAGCTGCCTGCCAGGCCTGCGTAAATGCATCCTGCAATACCTGTATGTCATCGTGGAAATCTGTCAGTAGCGTGACAGCGGGTACCAAATCTAAAGGCAACTTTGCCAGCACAGGACTTAACCCGGTCAACAGAACTGAAAAATGTGTCTCATGATCTTGCAGACAAATTCGTCGGGTCAGAGATGTGCTCTGCTCCAGCGTGGGCGGGGCTGCAATAAAATTTTGCGGTGTCAGATTTGCAGGGAGCATTACACCGCTGTGTAACACTGCGATATTGCGTCCAGACCACGCCATCCACTGTTGTTGCGCATACTCTGCCTCGTTGGTTTCAAATTCGTGTCTGTCAAAAGCATTGTTATAGATCCAGCCACGTAGACACAAAAAGAAAAACCAGACAACTGCAGGGCCTGAGGTGACAGCCCAAAGATTAAATGTTTGAAGTGGCCCTGCCAGTTTATTGGCATGCAGGACAAACAGCAGTACACAACCGACCAGCGCGAAAACTCCCAACATCATCCACAGGATGAATGAAGGTTCTTCAGGCTTAGTCGATATTATTGATTTCTGACGCTCCCAGCTCATTACTTATCCTATTACACAATCCGGTGCACTGGAGATCACCTGACAACCGCACTCACAGTGGCAACCATCCACAACCACGGCTTTACCGTCAGAGATCCATTCAGG
This sequence comes from Enterobacter sp. PL_is514, assembly GCF_055816715.1. NCBI lineage: Bacteria > Pseudomonadati > Pseudomonadota > Gammaproteobacteria > Enterobacterales > Enterobacteriaceae > Enterobacter > Enterobacter sp. PL_is514. The sequence continues at coordinate 117,658 of NZ_JBVPGN010000030.1, forward strand.
CGATCCTTCAATAATGGCATTAATGCCATGCCCCACTATTGGGCAACTGACCTTATCACCCACGAGGGCAACGTTTTTTCCATTTACTACCATTGTTGATGAGGCAGAAATAACCTGGCCGCCATGCGTGGTTTTATCACCAATCAATACAAAGCCTTTAGACATAAGAGACCTATTAAATAATTTTAATGCAATGCATGCATCTCACCCAATAAATCAAAGCCAAATAACGCGCATCCATATCCGATAGCACATTTATTTTACAAGTTCCCAAGTTCCCCCTTCCGGTTTCTTATACCATTTTTCTTCTCTCTTATTTACGCTTGGAATGTATCCTGGATTAACAAAATTATAGACAAGCTTTTTGCAAATGCTGTAATCAACATACTGCTTATAGTCGGTTATAACTGGTTTCAAGCCTGTCATTTTTTCATGCTCTGCAATATAGGCAGACAGCATTTCATCATGCAATTCATTAGTATAATACTTTGATTGCCAACATTGATTTATAAAGGCCCCAACATTAAATGTTAAGGGGTGTATTATATACCCAGTATCATCGCTACTTGATGGAGGGTTATACCCATTCGCATACATCGGAGGAAGACAAGATGTGAGCCCGAACACAATCAATAGAGCGTAAAATACCTTAAATATATTACATTTCATATTTCACCTTATTTTAGAACAACATGATCAAACCTCGTGCAAGCCAAGATAAATAGCATTGGCAACTATGGATTAACTGCATGGGCACTCAGCAGGTAGAGTTCGTAATAATGGGGTTATTTTAGTGAGTGATCACCAAGACCCATAAGGATATTTTTTCCCATTTATAAATTTCATTATACCCTCGCTATATTTATATCCATTAGGAAAGTTCGTTTCACCTTTGCACATGTCAAGGTCTTTACCTGAAACAGTCGTTATTTTTGTATCATTCAATGAGATGTCCGAATGGCCATATTGTCTTAGCCAGACTCGTACTTTCCCCTCCGGGGCCAACCCTATCAGCATCGTCTGTCGGTATGCATTTTTCCCAGGTTCTAAGACATCAGGGTAAGGGCTAATCATTTTAGCCCATGTATCATGCGTAAAAATAAAGTTGACTGATATGTTTTTTATCGATAATTGAATCCCAGCAGAATATCATTATCTGTGTCAACCTGTTGGCTTTATTAAATTGTGTATTGCCCGCAGAGTTACGTTCACTCCATTTACCTACACTGCTCCCTTGTGGCTGATCGATAGTCCGATACGTCAATGCATAACCATCAACATCCAACAGTTTTAACAATGTAACATGTGCTGGTAAATCTTTAGGGGTAGTAAAAGCGAAATACCATTTATCCCATGGTGTTTTTAGACTTTTAGGTTGTTCACTGGCACAGGCGTTAGCAAAACCCACAAGAAATAAAACCGGAGTTATTCTGCTAATTGTTTTCATGATTTTCCTCCCTGCACGCCCCAGGCTACACGAATACAATATATTGAAAAACTAAATATTATTGTGCATTTACCAGTTCCCATAAGGATACTTTTTATCTTTAATAAAATCAGGAGTTTCTCCATAGTAAATATATCCATCAGGATGCCCTGTAACCCCTTTGCACATATCAAGGTCTTTACCTGAAACAGTCGTTATTTTGATATCATTTAATGGGATATCCGAATGGCCATATTGCCTTAACCAAACCCGTACTTTTCCTTCCGGCGCTAATCCTATTAAAATCGTTTGCCGATATGCACTTTTCCCAGGTTCTAAAACATCAGGATAAGGAGCGATCATTTTATCCCATGCATTTTGGGAGAAAAATAGAGTTGATTGATATGTTTTTTTATCAATAATTGAGTCCCAGCAAAACATCATTATTTGCGGCAACCTGTCGGCTTTATTAAACTGCGTACTCCCCGCTGAATTCCGCTCGCTCCATTTTCCGACACTGATGCCACGCGGCTGATCAATTGTCCGATATGTAGACGCATACCCATCAACATCCAACAACTTCAATAGCGTAACCTGTGCCGGTAAAGCTTTTGGAGTAGTAAAAGCAAAGAACCACTTGTCCCAGGGAGTTTTGAGACTGTTAGTTTTCTCACTGGCACAGGCACTGGCAGAATTCGCAAGTAATAAAAGCGAAATAATTCTGGCGATAATTTTCATGATTTTCTTCCTTGCATATTCCAGACAGCACGAATCCAACCGGGGTTAGGACGATTGATAAAACAAAGTAAATCAGACGATTTGACTGCCCCATAAATAGTTTTCACTTTATCTCCATCCAGCCAGACCTCTTTAACAACTACAGGGTTCCAGTGAGCGGAGCAGTGAATATATTTGCCAATCAACTTTAATTCCGCTGAGATAAAAGGCGTCGGTACACCACCACCTCTTACAGTCTTTCCCTGGTCAATTGCTTTTTGACACAACGGCTCAAGCTCAGGAGGAAGTTTCATATCTGGTGATAAAGGGTCGTAAGCCTCAAAAATCCCTCCAGCTTCTTGAGCCGCATCCAGCATCACCCGTAAACTAACTTTACTCCAGTCATTAGTCACTACCCTCTCAATAGTGACTGCCGCACCTACACGTTTTTGTGTGATGCCACCACGTTTTTTATCCTCGTTAACAAGATAGTCGTACCAGGTTTCTGTCTTTACTTCACCACTCGGAATGATCGCACTTAACGCTGGCAGGCTCTTTAAGTCAGGTATTTCAGCCGCTGAACGCCGGTAGATATCGGTCACTTCAGGAGGGATACTCTCACTGACAGTTTCATTTTGGGGCTGGGTCAGAAAAAGATACTCCTTTTCCTTTGGATTATAGCCACCGCCGATATCGGAATGTGCTCCCGGCAGAGCCAGTTCCGGCCACGATTCCTTAATGCTGTTAAGGCTAAAGTTGTAGCGGCACTCATGCATTGCCGTGATCTGAAAGACTTTCTGTGCAATATCTGGAGGCAGATCCAGCTCAACGCCGGGATTCACTCCACTATGAACATCAAAGAGATTACTGACTGTACCTACTGCGCACACGGTATCAAATAACCCCAGAAAGCGGGTCTCACCTGCAGGTTTCCCATGCTGATTTCGACCACCAAGCCCTTTCGTTATGGCCTGCTGTATAGCTTTATCGTTATTTCTTACACGGTTAACAAAGTGGCGAGCCGCCGCCGCACCGCGACTAAATCCAAAAACATCAAACTGGATTTTCTCAATTGCAAAATTTTGCCCTTGGTTAAGAACCAGGAATTTCGAAATTTGTTCAGCAATAAGACCAACACCTTCATCAGATTTATCAACGACGCCATAAAACCAACTGCCTGTCCCCATACTTATCGAGCTATCGCTATTACCTTTATCGGTACCGATCCCCTGTACATAGACTGCTCGTTGATAAACTGTTTGTCCCTCAATCACTTCGTCATTTGTGGCGTAAAGCGTATTAAGCCAGTGGATGTTAGAATAATAGCCAATATAACTCCCCGCATTATCAAGTTTTTTCCCTAGCTTTTTGGCGCAGGCTTCAGCGTCTTCTGGCTTCATTCCAACGTCAAGATGAGAACAGGACTCCAGGATGCGATTCTGGGTATTAAACGCATTATTCCCTGTACCATCAAAAAACATCCCGATCGTGATAATTATTCCCGGAACGGGTTTTCGTTTGCAGACAACTGTTTTCTCGGAAATATTAACATCAGTGAAATGCTCGCACTCACTGGCTTCCCATGCATGGTAATCACTCATGCTTCTTCACTCCCTGTAGCTGAATTGCCGGTTCCAATGATCTCAATTTTTAATTTACCGGGCATTGAGGTAAAAACTGGCAGTGTTTTGCCATTAGCATCTGAAATTCCATGGAATACCTGCCCGTCAGCTGTCGTTACTTTATATTCAGTCTGAGGGATGATTTTCCCTTCTTCGTCAGCCAGAGAGTAAACTCCACCATACCCTTTTGGAAATTCATGAGCAGGTGTGTTCAGCGAGGCTGCTCCCATTTTCTGAACATTGGCACATTTCAGTAAGATATTCCCTGTGCAACCTAACTCAATATTTCCGCCACTTAACTTGATATAGGCACCACCACAGTTAACGACCAGTTCCGTTGCTGCTGTGATTTCAATTTTGCCTTCGGCGCTCGTTACCGTAACGTCTTTCTTGGCTATTGCGTCCAGCGCATCATCCTGCGCCTGGATTTCGACTTTGCCCTTCGCCGCAAACAGCTTCATACCCGCCTGACGGGCCAGCATACTGATAGCTTCACCTGCCGCCACCGTGAAGCGCTTCATCGCACTGATATCTGCATTGTTTTGCGCGACGATCCCCACGCTGGCACTTCCCGAGGAAACGCGTACACCTTCCGGGCTGCTGATGCTAACGCCTTGCGGTGCATTCAATACCATCCCCGGCTGCGCCAGTTCCATCAATGCATCCGTCAGCATTTTCTGGCTCTGGATATCCGCCGGATACGCCTGAGCACTTTCTGCCGCATCTGAAAGGCTTCTGGCAATACTTAACGCATTTTCAAGCTGCGCTACAGCCTCTTTCATGGAAAGCATTTTGTCACTGGCAGATGGTTGTTTGTCCGCACTAATAAATACACCAGCTCCGCCACGAACGGCCACCCATTTATCGGTGCGTAACTCAGCACCTTCGCCACGAAGAGTGCGGGAAGCATCTACATTGTGGCCTAAGTTGAGTTGGGTCTTTCCACCATACTCTGTACTGAGCTTGACATGCTCTTCGCCGCGCTTGTCCTCCATCCGCAGCTTGTTCAGGCCAGCTGTGCGGATAACATTGCGCGTGCTGTTGGCTTCAGTGACGTGGTCAACGTGGCGGGAGTCGTGCATGGCATGGGCAATATACGGCCGATCCGGATCGCCTTCATGGAAGGCAATGGCGACTTCAGTACCCTGGATCAACGGGAAGTGGAATCCGTATTTGTCCCCACCATAAGGCTTGGCAAAGCGCACTGGCATGCTTTCCATGCCCTGCTTTTTATCATCACGGTCGGCATCAAACTTCACCCGGTACATGCCGGATGCATCCTGCCAGGCGTAGATGTCGTTATCTTTGGCACTGGTCACGCGGGCCATCAGGGTGCCGCTGACCACCGGGCGCTTTTTCGCGGCTGGACGCCAGCATCGGTTCTCGTAGTACGGCATCGCTACCCATGTCACTTTCAAGGCATTCTTACGGCTGCCGTAGTAGCCAGTGCGGATAATAACAACACCATTCTCCGTTTCACGGGGTAGTGTCGGCAAGATAGCGGTTTCGGTAATGGTAAGAACCTGCGCCGGGCCCAGGGTATGGTCCGTACTGCTGCCGGTCACTGTAGTCTGGGCGGACAAAAAACGTTCATGCTCCAGACGAGCCCAGAAGTTACCGGTTTCGGTTGCAGGGGTAATTTTGTCACCCCGCTCGAGGTGACGCGGACGATAGTGATACACATCACCATAAGTGATACCGTCACCTTCGCCCTGAGTCATGTCTGCCGGGACGGACGTCAGAATATTCTGCGCTTCGCGATGGTTATAGTCGCTGGCGGTGACCGAACGTTCAACCACGTTGTGCCAGACGTGGATATCCCACACCGAGTCAACAGCATTGTCATTGGTGCCCGAAGGGCTATTAAGTGGCAGTTTTTTACCGAATGTCCAGGCGCTCTGCTTATCCGCAAAGTGCACCACTTCAGTCTGGGTATCCGGTTGCAGGGTGAAGAAGTAAAAAATCCCCACCTCAGCCAGCAGACGCTCGATAAACGCGAGGTCACTTTCCTGGTACTGATTTATCTGTTCCCGTTTTGGGTAGGTTTGTTTAAGCTTGAATTCATATTCCCACCCCTTCAAACCATGCTCGCCAAGAATTTGCTCTACCACTTCCGGCACTGATTTGTTGACGAAGAAACGGTGAGTACGAAACTGCTTATCCAGTAAGGATATAAAAGGTTCCAGAATAATTTCATACGTAACCTGATCGCGTGAACCGGCCAGGCGTCGGAAATTTGTCACCACACCATGAACAATTTTACCGACAACAGAATCTAATAGTTTCCCCACCCCCATGCTCAGCGTAGCGGTTTTACTTAACATCATTTCAGCCGTAAGATCTGGATGTGAACTGGTAAAACGAATGGTGTAATGATAGAGAGCACTCATTTGTTCTAAACCATCAAAACGTTCCACATCCAATGGATAAGGGCAGGAAGGAATATCCAGTTTATAGCGATTAAGGATACCCTCTGTCATTTTAAATGTATTTTCCATTTCTATAATTCCTGTCCTGGGTTAGAATGATATTAAATAGAACCAAACTCAACAAACATGATAAATATTATCTATAATACTTCCATTCATCATAAATATATTTCAAGGCGAATTTATAAAGTCCATAACCTATGAAAAAGGCTACTATACCTGCCCCACCCAGAATAAATCGGTAAGGATCGGCTGAAAAAAAGAAACAGTAGAAAGAGTAAATCATACTGATAGTTCCTAGCGTCATCCCGATACTGGCTATGATCCGTGAAACAATGATAAGTATAAAATCTTTTATATTCATAAACCTCCAAAGAAGTATTCGCAGACATTATTAAACTCTTCAGGATTTATCTTTTCAATTTCACAAGCCGTCTCATAAGGCCTAACAATGTCCTCAACAAGATAATAAAAAAGATCAAAATCACCCATGCTGTTTAGTTTCTCATACATTATGGGGTTTCTTTCACGCAAGTACCGCGATGTATAAATAGATCTTGATGCTTCAGCACCAACTCCCAATACACCACCAGCAATAGAACCAGAAAAAAAGGCACCAACTCCTTGAGATATAATCGCCCTTCCGAGGTTAACCCCCGTAAACTGCGAGAACATCATTTTACCCATAACACTTCCAGATATATTTCTTGAAAAATGTGAAATTTTATGCGTGTCTACATGAGAAACAAAATCATCTATAAATGGTTTAATAACCTTATAAATAACCTCATCGTTAAAAGTTACTTTTTTAACCAGTGCTGCTAACCGAAATTTATCATCCTGATTCTCTCTGCGGTGTTCCGTATCTATAAAATCATAGCCAAGATAGGCAAGGCTGACGGGTAAGGAAATAACACCTTTCGCCACAGCACCGATAAACCCAGACCCATCGATATGAATGGCCTCAAGCATATCTCTGGCAATCTCTTTTGCGCTGTCCATAATTGCTACCCTTTAGATAAACCAGTTAATCAAACGCCAGCACAATCCCTTCTTCGTCATCCCAGCCCAGCGTCAGGCTGTGTGGATTCTGCTTCGCGGCCATGTGCGTGAGCAGCTGCTGGCTCAGCACCGGCAGAATTTGCTGATTGAGCAGGCTGTCGACGTTACGCGCACCGGTATCTGGCAGCAGGCAGGCTGAGGTCAGCGCATCATAAAGACTTTCATCAATCTGCGTGCTCAGGCCGTAGTGTCGATGCAGGCGCTTGCTGACCTGTGAGAGTTTCATTTCCACGATGGTACGCATGGCTGCTTCCGAGAGGGGGCGGTAAATCACGGTCTGGAAGCGGGCCAGCAGCGCTGGCTGGAAGTGATCGCGCAGTATCGGACGCAGCAGCTCGTGAAGATCGCCTTCGCTGGCCTCCGGCTGTTCGTCAAGCAGCTGCATCAGGTGGTCGCTGCCGAGATTCGAGGTCATCAGAATGACGGTGTTGCGGAAGTCGATTTCACGTCCTTCGCCGTCGCGCATAAAGCCGCGGTCAAAGACCTGATAGAACAGGTTCATCACGTCGCGGTGGGCTTTTTCGACTTCATCGAGCAAAACCACACTATACGGGCGCTTGCGCACGGCTTCGGTCAGGATCCCTCCCTGGCCATAACCGACGTAACCCGGAGGTGAGCCCTTCAGTTGGGAAACCGTATGCGGCTCCTGGTATTCTGAGAGGTTAATCGTAATGAGTGACTTCTCACCGCCGTACATGACATCGGCCAGCGCAAGCGCGGTTTCGGTTTTCCCCACCCCGCTCGGTCCCACCAGCAGGAATACGCCCTGCGGGCCATTCTCGGAGGTGAGACCCGTTTTTGCCGCACGCAAACGCTGGGCGATGGCCTCGAGCGCTACATCCTGCCCGACCACACGTTTACCCATTTCATTTTCGAGGGCCAGCAATTCGGTCTGCTCATCTTTCATCAGCGATGACAGCGGAACGCCTGTCCAGTCAGCAATCACATTGGCAACGGTGCGTACGTCCACATCCAGCGAGAGCAGCGGGTTGCTGTGCTGCATGCCGTTCAGTTCCTGCTGCAGCGCGCGCGTCTCGCTTTGACGGGAGATGTCCTGGCGGCTTTCCAGCAGTTGTTCGGTGAGTTTCAGTTCCTGCCCGTACTGCGTTTCAAGCTCGTCGAGAGCAACGATGAGAGCGCTCTCTTCCTGCTCAATGACGGTCAGGCGTTCACCATGGCTCTGATTGCCGACAGCAATATCTTCCAGCAGCGCCTGCTTCTCTATTTCAAGAGAGGTAATCTTCGCGCGAATGCAGGTCAGCTGTTCCGGCACCGTGTCGAGGCTCATGCGGACGCGCGCTGCGGCGGTGTCGAGCAGATCAACCGCCTTATCCGGCAACTGGCGGCCCGTCAGATAGCGGCGGGAAAGCGTAACAGCAGCGCGCACCGCATCGTCGGTAATGTGCACGTGATGGTGCTCGGCGTAACGGGATTTCAAACCACGGAGCATCAGGCAGGCGGTGTCGTCGTCAGGCTCATCGACTTTTACCATCTGGAAACGACGCTCCAGGGCCGCGTCGCGTTCGAAGTACTGCTTGTACTCGCTCCAGGTAGTGGCCGCAATGGTACGCAGTTCACCACGCGCCAGCGCCGGTTTCAGAAGGTTCGCTGCATCGGCGCCCCCCGCCTGGTTGCCCGCGCCGATGATGGTATGCGCTTCATCAATAAATAGCAGGACCGGGGACGGGGAGTGCTGCACCGCATCGATGACGTTTTTCAGCCGCTGTTCGAACTCGCCTTTCACGCCTGCACCGGCCTGCAGCAGGCCCAGGTCAAGGGTACGCAGAGTGACCGTTTTTAGGGATTCAGGCACATTACCCTCGGCAATACGCAATGCCAGACCTTCAACCAGTGCGGTTTTCCCCACGCCCGGCTCGCCGACCAGAATCGGGTTGTTTTTGCGGCGACGAGAGAGGATATCCACCATCTGGCGGATTTCTGTGTCACGGCCAAACACCGGATCGATCTTCCCTTCCTTCGCTTTGGCGGTGACGTCGAGGGTGAATTTATCCAGCGCGTTCTGCAGCGCAGGACTCAGTTCCCCCTCTTTCATTTCCGCACCAGCCGGACGCCCGACAAACTCCACCTCACCACCATGGTTCTGTGCCAGCTCGGCTTCGCGCTGCATTTCCGGACGCTCATCCGATTGCGCATCCAGCAAAGGTCGCAGACGTTCCAGCTGGCTCTGAGCAAGCGTTAACAACGGCCAAAGGCCGTCACAACGTGCCAGTTTTGGTTTTTCCACCAGCGCCATCAGCAGATGGACGCTGCGAATGTGCTCTTCACCATTGAGTGAGGCCAGTAGCCAGGCTTGCTGCATCAGAGTCTGGATGTCATCAGAGAGCTGGGGCCGATGGCGCACGGAGCGAGGTTGTCTGTCGAGCCAGCCAAGCAAATCCTGCCAGATGCCATCCATATCCCATTCATAGCGACGCGCCAACACCGTCAGGTCACCTTCCCCCTGCTCCAGCAGCTTCAGCAGCCAGTGCTCCGGCAGAATTTCGGCATGCGCACGGGTCTGACAGAGCGAAGCTGCGCCTTCCATCGCTCGGGCACAGTAAGGGTTCAGACGACGTAACAGGATGGCTGGATTTTCCATGAGATTCTCTCTTTGTCGGTTCCTGGACACGCTACCGCCCCTCGCTGTTCACCAAAGCGCATAAGGTCAGGCAGGCAGATTGTTTTTTCTTTGCTGAGTACCCGCATCTCAGGCACTCAGCAAAAAACTGCGGACAGGAAAACCTGCCCGCATCAGGATTACGCCGTGGCGCGTTCGTTCCAGGAATCGGAATGAATGATGTTGCCGTCTTTGTAGGTCCAGGTGATTTTTTCGTAACGCAGTTCAACGCGTTCAAGGTGGTTGTGCTTCTCTTTAGAAGGATCCTTGATGTCATACATTTCAGGATTCACTTTCACTACCTTCACGTTTTCCAGTTTGGTGTTGAAGTACTCCACTTCCTGGCCCGCGTCGTTGATTTTGTACCACTTGAACTCAGCGGATTTCAGGGTCTGACCGGTTGTCACCGCCTTGTACAGATACGGGCTGGAGGAATCGATTTCCTTCGTGAACAGGAACGGCGTGTGGATGCGGGTGCCGGTCAGCTTGCCGGTGTTGTTGTCGGTTGGGATGTACAGGTTATGCTCCTGTGCAACCACTTCGATGCTGCCTTCACGATCCTGAACGTCAACAGACCCTTTGATGTCCGCGCCGCCGTCGTCCTTCAGCCAAAGATAAACAGGAATTGCCATGGAATTACTCTCCATTGTGTAGTGAAGCGCCATCATCCTGCGATGGCGCCGGGTGTTTGCCGGGTATCTGACAGGCGTTCGCCTGCGGTACCAGACTGATTTCGACACGGCGGTTGAGCGCACGCCCTTCCAGGGTGTCGTTGGTTGCGACAGGACGGCTTTCGCCATAGCCCTGCACCGCAAAACAGCTTTCGGGCACGTCGCCGGTGTCACGCATCCAGTTGCGCACCGCTTCGGCGCGTTTCAGAGACAGCGTCTGGTTCAGCTGCGGATTGCCCGTGTTATCGGTATGCCCGGAGACGACAATCAGCCAGCCCGGTTTCGCTTTGATGCCAACCAGTGAATTCACCAGCATCCTGGTGGAACCCGCTTTCAGCACGAACTTGCCGGAATCGAACAGCGACATGCTGTCGAGGCGAATGGTTTTCGGTCCCTGGATGATTTTCTTAATGACTGGTGGAGGCGGTGGCGGAGGTGCCCAGTCGCTGAGAGCGGCCTCAACGAGCGGAACCAGGCGCAGCCCCTGATATAGTCCCAGGCGATAACGTAGTGGTTCCCCACGACGCAGCCAGTCGTCGAGCAACGCACTATCAGCCCGTAGACGCTGCTGCGCGTGCAGTTTCGGTTCAACAGGCTTACCGCTCAGTTGGTGATACAGTGCAAGATGATCGCCAACGTTACGGATGAGACGCTGATTGTTCATCCAGGACGCCAGCATCGCCAACGCAAGGAAAATGCCCCCGAGTAGCCCGGCATAACCCCAGAATACCTTCCGACGGCTAATACCATGTCGGCGTGGTAACGCCGGCAGAAGCAGTTCAGGTAGCGGCAGTGGCTCTGTGGTCACGGCCGCATCCGGCGGCAGCGCCGTCACAGAGGTAATGTGCTGTTGCCAGAGATTGCCCGCGATACCGTTCACTCGCACCATGCACATGCCCTGCACACAGGGCTTCATCACGGGTAACTCACCCCGCCGTACCGACAACAAGTCATTCACCGCGCTCTTCTGCCAGGCAAGCAGACTGTCCAGCCACAGGATCTGACTCAGACGGGAAAAACGTCCGTCTGACCCAGTATCCCGGGCCCACTCCGTCAGTGACACATTGCCCTGACCAGGCTGATAGACCTGAATACCGCTCCGCTGGCTTACCGTGGTAAACCAGACAGGATCGGCTTCCGCATACGCCGCCGGTGGTGACACCCAGGTTACGGTCCATAATGGAGGGAGCGTGCCGAATGCCGCGCGACACTGGACGACAGCACGCTGCCAGCCCCGAAGAGACTGGGTAAAATCATCGCTGGATATGTGCTGCTCAGGCACAACCGCCAGCATGACCGAGATTTGCGACACCAGAGCCGGGCGCACCAAACTCAGGTGCTGTGCAAAGAGCGGTAGTTGCTCTGCATCCTTTACCCACAGATACCAGCCCTGCCGGGTTTCCCGGTAACGGGTTCCGGACACAAAGAGTGGAGCGTTATCACCACAGACAAAGATAACCGCCCCCTGAAAATCTTCCGGCGGCAGGCTTTCATCCACGATCTCACGAACAGCGGTTGCCCTCGCCAGAGAACCCCGACGCTGGCACCAGAAAATAACTCCGGCCGCCAGAGCAACCAGAAGACCGAGTGCTACACGGCTGCCCGTGGACAGTGGCCAGAATCCCAGAACGAGCCACAGCGCCAGAATGGCACCCAGGGCAGTTAACAGACTTCGGTACATATCCCGCATCGCTTACCCCGGCCTGACGATCTGGCTTACCAGTTCGGTAAGCGAAGACGAAAGGAAGAACCAGAGCGCTGCCAGGGCGACAGCGGCCACAACCCAGCTCAGCCAGTACCAGCGACGGCCGCTGCGCAGACGCGATGCGCGGGCAACAATGGGGGCATCTTGTGCCAATGTGAAGGCGGGCACCCGCTCTGCGAGAGCGCGAACAATATCTTCCCTACGCTCATCATCCTGAGCGCGATACTGTCCCACGAACCCCAGTTGCAGAGCCCGGTACATACAGGTCAGGACGGCGGTATCAGGGGCTGTTTCTTTCAGCAGGTTACGGATCCTTTCCCACAGCTCTTCACCTGCGTTGAGGGTACCAAAGAAGTGTGCCTGCAGCGGGTCACGGCGCCAGGTCAGGTAGCCAGCATCGGTGGTTCCCCGGTTCATCACGCTCTCATCAAGCAGTGCACACAGGGTATACACCATATGGTCACGGCTGATGTCGCTGTAACCAGCCTCAGTGAGCGCCGCTTTCGCCTCTTGCACCAGACGGCAGGCCCTCCGGTATAGCCCTTCCCCTTCACGGACTTCCTGACCGCCCCGTATCTGGCTGGCCATCAGCCAGCCCGGGTAGAAAATACGTTCTATCTGGCTGAGTTCAGATTTATTCATGTACGCAGCACCGCAAAGAGTTCGAGATCAACATCCCCCAGCGAGCGCGGGGTATAGAAGGTGCAACAGCCCATCTCAAGCATGGCGCGAGCCGCCTCACTGCTCAGATCCAGCGAGAAATACTGATTCTCAAGGCGCAACGGGATAGCGGCCGGAACATGCGTCAAAGGCTTAATCAGCATCCCACTCAGCGCTACATTCACCACATCCGAAACATCATCAAAGCTGCCCGCTTTACACAACTGCGGGAATTTTGTCTGAAGCTCATGGTTCGGCATGGAAGAACGTACTGAGAGGTAGAAGTCCGCCCCTTCGCGCAGACGCGCGTCGTGCAGGGCACCTTTCCAGATCTGGTCCTGATGCTCGAGGTGGATTCTTACGACCCGCGACGGCAGGCTCGCTTCAAAGAGCTTGTCCAGCAATGCCAGCAAAGGCGGGAATACCCGTTCCGGTGCATCGTGCTGATAAGCAGGAATGTCCCCGGCGTCATGTTCCAGGGAGAATGTCAGCAGGCTGCCGGCAAGACGAGTCAGTTCGCGGTACAGGAGTTCCGGGTGACGATCAGGCGTCTGCAGAAGTTCCGTTAACACCGGCTCGGCGCTGTTCAGCGCATTCAGCAGCCAGAACAGGGAGACATCCGCGACAGCAAAGTCTGCCATCCGCTCATTGCTTTCACGGCGCATAGCCATCAGGCGACGGCGGCGGGCCTGCAGACGAACCAGCAGGTCACCCAGTTCGGTGGCCAGCGACGGGCTTGCAGAAAGGGAAAGCATCGGCGGAATGAAAGCCGGGTCCCGGCTCCACTGCCCCTGAGCATTACGCACCAGGCGGGTCACCGGACAGGTCAGGTATGCCGTATTTTCCTGGCTGGACAAACGCAGGGTCAGCGCATGACGCAAAATGGCCAACTCCCCGCTTTCATGACCAGCCAGTTCCTGCACCACCACACGTTCGGCTTTCCAGCGACGCGGGCGTTCACTGTCCTGTCCGTTATCGAGGTTGCCACCACTGGCGCTCAGCAGCGGCAATGCGGCAACCACCTCAACAGCCTCTGAGCCGTTTGCGGCAGACAAATCACAGACCGGCGGAATATTATCCGCCAGATCCGTATCAACAATCGTGCCATCCTGGAAACTTACGACCAGACGGATGGCATTCAGACGCGAGAGCGCAAGTGCAGCATCATCAAATTCTGCCGCAACCACGCCCCAGGGATGAGAAATACCCATCCGGGCGACCATGCTGGCAACGTGCTCACTCCAGCGGACCTGCTGCTGGAACTGTTGCGGGGCCAGAGCGGCCCCATCCTCCCAAAGTGGGCGGTAAATTTTCATCCCTGATCACCCCTCGCCTTACGATTTCGCTTTCGGCATCTGGGAAACCAGCGACAGGTTTACGTCCATCCCTTCCACCTGGAAGTGCGGGATCGCATACAACTTCACGCGGAAGAAGCCCGGGTTATCCTCAATATCTTCCACCACCACTTTTGCATCACGCAGCGGATGAGATGCCTGCAGTTCGTCGCCCGGATCGGTCATTTCGGTCACCAGACTGCGGACCCAGGTGTTCAGCTCCAGCTCCAGAAGTCGGCGATCCTTGGTGGTACCGATGTTCTCGCGCTGAATCAGCTTCAGGTAGTGGGCAATACGCGACAGCAAGAAGATGTACGGCAGGCGGGCGTTGATGCGGCTGTTGGCCGTTGCATCTGCGGTATCATACAGCGCCGGTTTCTGGGCGGAGTTGGCTGAGAAGAAGCAGGCGTAGTCGCGGTTTTTATAGTAGGACAAAGGAATAAAGCCCAGATTCGCGAACTCGAACTCACGCGTTTCAGGGATCATGACCTCAGACGGGATTTTTACCTGATTGCCGGTACCCAGGTCATAAAGATGGATAGGCAGATCCTGAACCGCACCGCCGGCCTGTGGGCCACGGATTTGTACGCACCAGCCATTATTGATAAAGCTACGCACCATGTTGGACGCGAAGGCAAACGACGCATTCGTCCACAGGTATTTGTCGTGATCCGGACCTTTGACTTCTTCAACATAGTTAAAGCTGCGAACCGGAACGGTATCCGGGCCGTACGGTAAACGTCCCAGTACGCGCGGCATCACCAGACCGATGTAGCGAGCGTCGTCCGTATCGCGGAACGATTTCCACTTGATGTACTCTGCGCGGTCAAAATAGTTACCAATATCTTTAATCGCCGCGACGTCTTCCATGGACTCCTTGAGGAAGAATTTCGGTCCTGCCGAGCCGATAAACGGCATATGCGCAGCCGCGGATACTTTAGAGATGTTGCGCAGCAGAGCGACATCCTGAGCTGAAGCATCGAACTCATAAGCGGAAATCAGCGCCGCAATCGGCTCGCCGCCCGGGGTATCATATTCATCAATATAGGCGTGTTTATACAGACCACTCTGGATGATTTCCGGGCTGTCTTCAAAGTCCTGGCGCAGGTCTTCTTTAGACATGCTCAGAAGCTCAATTTTCACGTTCTGGCGAAAATCCGTTTTATCAACCAGCGACTTCACGCCGCGCCACAGACTCTCAACCGCCTGAAAATCTTCATGGTGCATAACGGCGTCGAGCTGGCGGCTTATCTGGTAATCGAGCTCAGCGATGTGGTGATCGATCAGGCTTTTATCCAGTTTTTCGACTTTCGAGCCTGCCTTGGTCAGGCATTCCAGAAAGACCTGCATACCTGCGGTGAGACGCTCGTCAGCGGTCGCATCCGACATCGCCTGCGCATCTTGCCAGATATCCAGCGCGCTCAGCTCGGAGACAGGGTTCAGATTGATTTTCTCAAACAGTGAGGCGTATACCCCACCCACACCAGGGCGTTCCAGCACCACGCTTTCCCCGCCAGCAGTATTATTTTGTACAGACATGAGCATTCCTTGATTAATCCGTTAAAACAGCATGATGGTTAAGGTTTTTTTGAAGCCAGTGCGGATAGTTCATTACGCAACTCAGCACTAAGTGACTGGTCAAGAACGATTTTCTCCAGCTCTTTTCGGAAAGTCTGGTTATCCAGCAGGTTGGCTTTCAGATCGCGGAGCAAGTTACGCATCGCCAGCATCGCCTTCAGCTGTGGAATTTGGGCTGCCACCTGCTCTGGCGTGAAATCTTTCATGCTCTGGAAAGTCAGCTGAATGTTGTCTTCACCACCATCGTCAGACAGCGTATTTTTAACGGCCAGATTAACTTTTGGGGAATATTCGGAAAGAACGCTATCAAAATTATTTTTCGTGATATTAACCTTTTCACGCTCAGATATTGAAGAAGACTCCCGCCCATTACTGAAATCACCTGTAACCAGTAATTTCAATGGTAATTCCATTTTCTTGCTTGCCCCGCCAGTATGCAGGTCAAGCTTCAGGTTAATACGTGCCTTAGGCACCTCATTCTGAAAACTGTCAGCCATCTCATCACCCCTTTTTGTTTTGCTATGCCAACTTCACGGTATCGTTCTTGATGCGCAATAATAGAATAATGATCGAATCAAAATCAAATACACAGATCTTTTATCTGAGATAAGAAATTTCTTAAGAATTTTCCACTAAAACATTATGGCGAATTACTCTGCCATCTCAGAAAAAGACACTGCTTTTGGTATGCAAACCGAATATTTGTATCGAAAAAATGATCGCATACAGATAGACGCCAGGAAAAATACGTTATATTGATTTGCATCAAAATGTTGAGACCAAAAATCATGAATTGAGGGCAATATATTATTGCAGCGCAATAAAACAGAATGCTTTTCAGTAATGGATACAAACTGAATTATTGGTTGCATAAATAATACATGAGAATTTTCACATGGAATTTTCCTATTCGCGAATGTTGAAGCGATAAATAAACTTCACAAGTGCGTAATCGGTCACGAATAAGTACGCTGCTCTTTTATCCACACACCCTCATCAGAAGATGCTCTCTCTTCCCGGATAGGGCAGACGGCATACTCTTGCATGCGAGTGATTATAAAATCTGTAAAATCAAGCACCTTCCAAACTGCTGCTTTTTTAATCAAAAACGAGTAATAGCACATATCGTATAACGGTGCTACATTACGCCGCCCGCCCAAATCAGCAGTGGCCAGGCAACGCCGTAAAGTTCGGTAAAGCCTGCAACCATCACCTTGAAGAACGGTCTTATCGGCACGTCGTATCGCAAACTCTGCGCTACCTTTACAGGCTTCACATAGGTTTTACTATTTTGTCTCAATCCAAATTTCAACGCGCGTTTTTACACCCGCGTTACTGGTTTACATGGTTTGGTCTTGGCGTTCTCTGGCTGCTGGTTCAACTTCCGTACCCTGTTCTGCGTTTGCTGGGATCGAAACTGGGCAGCGCTTCCCGCGTTTTCCTGAAACGTCGCGAATCCATCGCACGGAAAAATATTGAGCTTTGCTTTCCGCAGTACAATGCCGAAGAGCGCGAGAAGCTCATCGCTGAAAACTTTAAGTCTATCGGCATGGCGCTGCTTGAAACCGGCATGGCCTGGTTCTGGCCGGATGAGCGTGTCCGTAAGTGGTTTGATGTAGAAGGACTGGATAACCTTAAACGCGCGCAGATGCAAAAACGCGGCGTGATGGTCGTCGGCGTTCACTTTATGTCGCTGGAACTGGGTGGCCGCGTGATGGGCCTTTGCCAGCCAATGATGGCGACCTATCGACCCCACAACAGTGCGCTGATGGAGTGGGTCCAGACGCGTGGCCGCATGCGTTCCAATAAGGCGATGATCAGCCGTAATAACCTGCGCGGTATGGTCGGTGCTCTGAAGAAAGGTGAAGCCGTCTGGTTTGCACCCGATCAGGATTATGGACGTAAAGGCAGCAGCTTTGCGCCCTTCTTTGCGGTGAAAGACGTTGCGACGACTAACGGCACCTTTGTCATTTCGCGTCTGTCGGGCGCCTCCATGCTGACCGTAACGATGGTGAGAAAAGCAGATAAGTCAGGCTATCGTCTGCACATCTCCCCTGAAATGGCTAACTATCCGGAAAACGAGTGCGAAGCCGCAGCGTTTATCAATAAAGTCATCGAAACTGAAATCATGCGTGCGCCAGAGCAGTATCTGTGGATGCATCGTCGTTTCAAAACCCGCCCTCTTGGCGAAGCCTCGCTCTATATTTAAGTCTTTTAGGAAGGTTAGTTTCGCTAAGAAACTAACCTTTTCAATCACCTGTCATCCCGTTGAGAAATCGTCTTTCATTGCGTCGCCCAAAGTGAATTTATTGCGATGCGAAATCAAACTGTCGCCGTTCCACGACACTCGTAAGTAACGGAAATTATTTAAAAAAATCCCTCTTGTCACCCCTCATTTTTAGGCGTACATTAGCGCCGTCTGGCAACAGGAAAGCACAGAATTCTGAGCTGGAGTGAGCGGCGTAACGGGAAAATTCTCATTTCCGTTTTGACCGGATTTCAGTTCTCTATAATCAGGTGGACTCTGTTTTTAAATGCGTACCACAAGATACGCGGAGCGATGAAACGTGAAATATTTCTTTATGGGCATTTCGGTGATTGTTTTAGTCTGGGCCGGAACCTTTGCCCTGATGATCTAGTGAAGAACATGCGGTCAAAAAAACAGGAGCCATCGGCTCCTGTTTTTTTATGTCATGACGACGCGGGATGTTCAGCGACGCTCTTTGAAGTGAGAAGACCGTCGGCCCGGAACATACTCTTGATGCCCCTCACCGCCTGACGGATACGATCGCTGTTTTCAATCAGGGCAAATCGCACATGGGTGTCGCCGTAATCACCAAAGCCAATGCCCGGTGATACGCACACCTTCGCATCCTGCAGCAGCTTTTTGGCAAACTCCAGCGAGCCCATCGCCGCGTAAGGCTCCGGAATTTTCGCCCAGACGTACATGGACGCCTTCGGCATTTCCACCATCCAGCCCGCTTCATGCAAGCCCTTTACCAGCACGTCACGGCGGCGCTTATACTGGGCGGCAATCTCGTGAACGCACTGCTGGTCGCCTTCCAGGGCAGCGATAGCCGCGACCTGTAGCGGCGTGAAGGTACCGTAGTCGTGGTAACTCTTAATGCGCGCCAGGGCACTCACCAGCGTTTTGTTACCCACCATAAAGCCAATACGCCAGCCCGCCATGTTGTAGCTTTTTGACAGCGTAAAGAACTCTACCGCCACGTCACGCGCCCCCGGGACCTGCATAATGGAAGGGGCTTTCCAGCCGTCATAGACGATGTCAGCGTAGGCTAAATCGTGAACCACCAGCACGTCATAACGTTTAGCCAGGGCGACGACTTTCTCGAAGAAATCGAGCTCCACGCACTGGGCCGTTGGGTTCGACGGGAAACCGAGGATCATCATCTTCGGTTTCGGATAACTTTCGCGAATCGCACGCTCAAGTTCGTTAAAGAAATCAACACCTTCCACCAGCGGAACGGAACGGACCTGCGCCCCGGCAATCACCGCGCCGTAAATGTGGATCGGGTAGCTTGGATTAGGCACCAGCACCGTATCACCATGATCCAGCGTGGCCAACATCAGGTGTGCCAGCCCCTCTTTCGAGCCGATGGTAACAATCGCTTCACTTTCCGGATCGATATCAACCTGATAGCGATCCTGATACCAGCGCGAGATCGCGCGACGCAATCTGGGAATACCGCGAGAGGTCGAGTAGCCGTGCGTATCCGGACGCTGGGCAACCGTGCAGAGCTTTTCAACGATATGCGGTGGCGTTGGGCCGTCAGGGTTACCCATGCTGAAATCGATAATGTCTTCGCCGCGCCGACGCGCAGCCATTTTCAGTTCAGCAGTGATGTTGAAAACATAAGGGGGGAGACGATCGATACGCGTAAAACGGCGTTCAGGACTGAATTCAGCCATAGATTCCTCAGATTAACGTTAGCGCCCGGACCGTCCGAGCGACGCTGCCACCGATGTGGCATGCTTAGAAAATAACCTGAAAAAAATCATGCTGTCGAGAGGGAAATGAAAAAAAAGCGATCGCCTGAAAACCGGAACCCGGCAGTGCTAAAAAGCGGAAGCCCCTGTTTCAGGGTTGGCTTTCTGATAGCCGTTATTTAACAGGATGATATCAAAACAGTTACCTGACGATACGCTGGCTATAAAAAATCAGGCCGTGTCCGTGACCGCCGGACAATCCCCTTTAAGAATTATGGTTTTTCCTCATTTGATAAACCTGACGGATAGCTGGTCAATACGCGTCAGGTTTTTTATCATGGTTCTTTCCCGTTTTCCCAGGTCTACTCGTGCACGAAATATTCACTATGCTGCTGGCGGTTTTTGACCGTGCGGCATTAATGCTGATTTGCCTGTTCTTCCTCATCCGCATTCGCCTGTTTCGCGAGCTGTTGCACAAATCCGCCCACTCGCCAAAAGAGCTGCTGGCCGTTACCGCCATCTTTTCGCTGTTCGCCTTGTTCAGCACCTGGTCAGGCGTGCCGGTAGAGGGCTCGCTTGTTAACGTACGCATTATCGCCGTGATGTCCGGCGGAATTTTGTTTGGCCCGTGGGTGGGCGTTATCACCGGCGTGATTGCCGGAACCCATCGCTACCTGATTGATATCGGCGGCGTAACGGCGGTGCCCTGCTTTATTACCAGCATTATCGCCGGGATGCTCTCCGGCTGGATCAGCCGCAAAATCCCGAAAAAACAGCGCTGGCGCGCAGGGATCGTCGCAGGCATGGTATGCGAAACGCTGACCATGATCCTGGTCGTCGTCTGGGCCCCGACCACCGCGCTGGGGCTGGATATCGTCTCGAAAATCGGGATTCCGATGATCCTGGGCAGCGTGTGCATCGGTTTTATCGTGCTGCTGGTGCAAAGCGTTGAAGGGGAAAAAGAGGCCAGCGCCGCCCGTCAGGCCAAGCTGGCGCTGGATATCGCCAACAAAACGCTACCGCTTTTCCGCCACGTTAACGCGGAGTCGTTGCGTCAGGTCTGCGAAATTATCCGCCACGACATCCACGCTGACGCCGTCGCCATCACCAACATTGACCACGTGCTGGCCTACGTTGGCGTCGGGGAACACAACTATCGCGACAACGATGACACCATCAGCCCAACCACCAGACAGGCGATCAACTACGGTAAAATCATCATTAAAAACAATGATGAAGCCCACCGAACGCCGGAAATCCACTCGATGCTGGTGATCCCGCTGTGGGAGAAAGGCGTCGTGACGGGCACCCTGAAAATTTATTACTGTCACGCGCATCAGATCACCTCCTCGCTCCAGGAGATGGCGATTGGCCTGTCGCAGATTATCTCCACCCAGCTGGAAGTCTCCCGTGCAGAACAGCTGCGTGAGATGGCAAATAAGGCAGAGCTGCGCGCGCTGCAGAGCAAAATCAATCCCCATTTCCTGTTTAACGCGCTGAACGCGATCTCCTCGTCCATTCGTCTTAATCCGGACACCGCGCGCCAGCTGATTTTTAACCTGTCCCGCTATCTGCGCTACAACATCGAGCTGAAAGATGACGAGCAGATCGACATCAAAAAAGAGCTGTATCAGATCAAGGACTACATCGCCATTGAACAGGCGCGCTTTGGTGACAAGCTCACGGTCATTTACGATATTGATGAAGAGGTCAACTGCGTGATTCCGAGCCTGCTTATCCAGCCGCTGGTCGAAAACGCGATTGTTCACGGCATTCAGCCCTGTAAAGGCAAAGGGGTGGTCACCATCAGCATCACCGAAAGCGGTAACCGGGTACGCATTGCCGTGCGCGATACCGGCCACGGGATTGACCCAAAAGTCATTGAGCGCGTGGAGTCTAACGAGATGCCCGGAAATAAAATCGGCCTGCTGAACGTGCACCACCGGGTCAAGCTGCTTTACGGCGACGGACTGCATATTCAGCGTCTTGAGCCGGGCACCGAAATTGCTTTTTACGTCCCGAATGAGCGCTCTCCCGTTCATTCGACAACATCACTGTTACCCCAGGTGGAGTAACCCATGAAAGTTATCATCGTAGAAGATGAATTCCTGGCTCAACAGGAGCTCACCTGGCTTATCAACACCCACAGCCAGATGGAGATTGTGGGTACGTTTGATGATGGTCTGGACGTGCTGAAGTTTTTGCAGCATAACCGGGTCGACGCCATCTTCCTGGATATCAACATTCCGTCGCTGGATGGCGTATTGCTGGCGCAAAACATCAATCAGTTTGCCCATAAGCCGTTTATCGTTTTCGTTACCGCCTGGAAAGAGCACGCCGTTGAGGCCTTCGAGCTGGAGGCGTTTGACTATATCCTTAAGCCTTACCAGGAGTCGCGGATTGTCAGCATGCTGCAAAAGCTGGAGGCCGCATGGCAGCAGCAGACCGCCCCCGCTAGCGCCACCCCAACGGTACGGGAAAACGACACCATTAATCTGGTCAAAGATGAGCGCATCATCGTGACGCCGGTCAATGATATCTACTATGCCGAAGCCCATGAAAAGATGACGTTTGTTTATACGCGGCGGGAATCTTACGTGATGGCGATGAACATCACCGAGTTTTGCAACAAGCTGCCTGCGTCGCACTTTTTCCGTTGCCACCGGTCGTTCTGCGTGAATTTAAACAAGATCCGCGAAATCGAACCGTGGTTTAACAACACCTACATTTTGCGCCTGAAGGATCTGGATTTTCAGGTGCCGGTGAGCCGCAGCAAGGTGAAAGAGTTCCGCCAGCTGATGCACCTGTAAAGAAAAAGCCCTCTCCCGCGGGAGAGGGCCATGCATCAGAGAATTTGACCGAGAACCTGACGCAGGTGGGCACCCGACCCCAGCAGGCCTGGATTATCATGCACGATCAGATAAACCGGAATGTCCTGCACGTAGCTTCTGAAGCGCCCTTTATCCTCAAACCCGCCGCGGAAGCCCGAGGCTTTAAAGAAGTCGAGGAAGCGCGGTACGATCCCGCCCGCAATATAGACCCCACCGAAGGTGCCCAGCGTCAGCGCCAGGTTGCCGCCGAAGCGTCCCATAATCACGCAGAACAGCGACAGGGCACGACGGCAGTCAATGCAGCTGTCCGCCAGCGCGCGTTCGGTGACGTCTTTCGGCTGCAGGTTTTCCGGCAGACGACCGTCAGATTTCACAATCGCACGGTACAGGTTCACCAGCCCCGGCCCCGAAAGGACGCGCTCGGCGGAGACGTGGCCGATCTCAGCGCGTAATTCTTCGAGGATAATGCCCTCTTCTTCGCTGTTTGGCGCAAAGTCTACGTGGCCGCCTTCACCCGGCAGGCTCACCCAGCGCTGAGCAACGTGCACCAGATGTGAAACGCCCAGGCCGGTACCGGCCCCGTAAACCGCAATCGGCTTACCTTCGACAGGTTCAGCGCCGCCAAACTGGATCAGATGCTCCGGCTTCAGCATCGGGATCGCCATGGACACCGCGGTGAAGTCATTGATGATTTCAAGATGCGCAAAGCCGAGGTTTTTTTTCATCTCGGCGATGGAGAATGCCCAGGTATGGTTGGTCATTGCGACCCAGTCGCCGGTTATCGGGCAGGCAATGGCGATGCAGCCATCTTCAACGCTAACCTGATGCTCGTCCAGATAGACGCGGACAACGGCCTCAAGGCTTGGATAATCCAGCCCTGAGTAGGTTTTCGCCCGGGAAATTTCACCGCTACTTACATCGCATAATGCGAGGCGCGCGTTTGTGCCGCCCACATCACCTACCAAAGCATACTTTGTCATTCTTCTACTGCTCCGCTAAAGTCAGAATAAATCTTTGGGACACTGTAAATTCAAGGCGTGATAACAACAACGGCCGTAAGGTGAATGCCCATGGATTATCGATCTTCGTCACAGAATAACTTTACCGTTTCAGCACCTTTTGCACTATTGCCATAAAGCTTAATGTGCAAAGTAACGTAATACCGTTTTGTACAAGGAAATCATCATGCTCCACCCGCGAGCCAGAACCATGCTGTTGCTGGCTATTCCGGCGCTAATCATTGGCGTGGTTTCAAGCCTGGTGCTCATTGTCGTGATGAAAGTCGCGTCGGTGCTGCAAACACTATTATGGAACGCGCTTCCTGCAGGACTGGGGGTCACCGCGGATTCTCCTGCCTGGATCGTTGTGATGCTAACGTTGACCGGTATTGCGGTGGGCCTGGTGATCCGTTTCAGTCCTGGCCATGCTGGACCAGACCCGGCACAGGAACCGCTGATTGGTGCCCCGGTTTCCCCTTCGGCACTGCCGGGGCTGATTATCGCGTTGATTCTCGGTCTGGCCGGTGGCGTCAGCCTGGGACCAGAGCATCCGATTATGGCGGTCAACATTGGCCTGGCGGTTTTCCTCGGTTCACGCATTTTGCCCCGCGTCGGCGCGCTGGACTGGACCATTCTCGCCTCCGCAGGCACCATCGGAGCGCTTTTCGGTACACCCGTCGCTGCCGCACTGATCTTTTCGCAGACGCTCAGCAGCAATAACGACGTCCCCCTCTGGGATAAACTCTTTGCGCCGCTGATGGCCGCCGCCGCCGGGGCGTTGACCACCAGCCTGTTTTTCCATCCTCATTTTTCCCTCTCACTCCCCCACTACGGCCAGATGCAAATCGCCGATATTTTCAGCGGCGCCATCGTCGTTGCTATCGCCATCGCGCTGGGGATGGTGGCGGTATGGTGCCTTCCACGTCTGCACCGGCTAATGCATAGACTCAAACACCCGGTGTTAATTCTGGGGGCTGGCGGTTTGATCCTCGGTATTTTAGGGGCAATCGGTGGGCCGGTGACGCTGTTTAAAGGTCTGGACGAGATGCAGCAGCTGGCCTTCAGCCAGGTATTTAGCGTCTCCGACTATCTGCTGTTTGCCGTAATCAAGCTGGCAGCGCTGGTGGTGGCGGCCGCCTGCGGTTTCCGCGGTGGACGCATCTTCCCGGCGGTCTTTGTTGGCGTCGCGCTGGGGCTGATGCTGCACGAACATGTCGATGCGGTGCCGGCGGCGATTACCGTCTCATGCTCTATTCTGGGACTGGTTCTGGTGGTCACGCGCGACGCGTGGCTCAGCCTGTTCATGGCGGCGGTAGTCGTACCGGATTCGACGCTTTTCCCTCTGCTTTGTATCGTGATGTTGCCCGCCTGGCTCCTGCTGGCGGGCAAACCGATGATGATGGCCTGGCGAAACGACAAGTAGTCAGGCGTTATTGCGCGCTTCCAGCGCTTTGGTAAGCGCCCCCAGCAGCGGTGGGATATCTGCTTTCGGCAGCATCACCTCAATCAGCGAGAGCCGCTCGTGGTGCGCTACTTTTTCAAGGACGTCCGCCAGCTGCTCCGCTTCACTGACCCGCCAGCACTGGGCCTGAGGATCAAGGCTCAGTGCCTGCGGGATTTGCGTCCAGTTCCATAGCGCAATGTCGTTATACCGCTGCTCAGGCCCGTGGATCGCCCTTTCTACCGTGTACCCTTCGTTGTTCAGAACCAGAATGATGGGGTGCTGTTTATCCCGCAGCATCGAGCCTAGCTCCTGAATAGTGAGCTGCGCCGCGCCATCCCCCGTCAGCACAATCACGCGCCGGTTCGGGCAGGCCGTTTGCGCGCCAAATGCCGCCGCCAGCGTATAGCCGATCGATCCCCACAGCGGCTGGACGATAAAATTCACGTCAGCCGGCAGACGAAGGTCGATCGCGCCGAAGGCCGAGGTGCCCTGATCCGCAAGAATGATGTCCCCCGGGCGGATAAACGTCTGCAACGTTTGCCAGAAATTCGCCTGCGTCAGCGAGCCATCCGGCTGCGGGTAGGCCATCGAGCTTTGAGAGGCCGGTACCGGCGTATCGTGTACGTGCTGTTTACACAGCTCCACCAGCGTTTCGATTGCCTGGAGCATGGGGATGCCGGTAAACCAGATATCACCGACGCGTGAGGCATGAGGCTGAACTTCTATCGTCTGTGCCGGGGTAAGCTGATGCGTGAAACCGGCGGTCAGGGTGTCGGTAAAACGTGTGCCGATGCACAGCACGGTATCCGCCCCTTCAATCGCCTCTTTTACCGCGCCAGCGCTCGCCGAACCGCTGTACGTGCCGTAAAAACCGGCGTGACGCTCGTCGAATATCCCTTTGCCCATCAGCATGGTGGCGTGTGCCATCGGCACGTCTTTTACCCATTTCTGTAGCGCATGCTTCAGGCCATGGCGCAGGACAAGGAAATCGGCCAGCAGCGCAGTACGCTTGCTCCTGGCAAGCCTGTTTTCTGCGGCATCCCGGAACGCTTTCAGACAGGCGCTATCGGCATGCGCGTGCCGGAGAGTGAGAGCGTTTACAGGCGGTGTGGCGGCCTTTTTAGCCACGTCGGCGGGCAGCATCAGATAGCCGGGACGACGTTCCCGGAGCATGGTCGTTAATACCCGGTCGATTTCATAACAGGCGTTTTGTTCGGTCAGGATCGCCTGTGCAGCGGTGATCGGTTCGCTCATATGGTAAAAATGACGAAACTCACCGTCGCCCAGCGTATGGTGCAGCAGCTCACCTCTTTGCTGTGACGCCGTACCCGGCGCACCCACAATATGCAAGACCGGAACGTGCTCGGCGTAGCTGCCCGCAATGCCGTTCATGGCGCTTAACTCTCCTACGCCAAATGTCGTCAGCAGCGCGGCGAAGCCCTTACATCGGGCATATCCGTCCGCGGCATAAGAGGCGTTTAACTCGTTGGCACAGCCCACCCAACAGATATCCGGGCTGTCTATCACATGGTCGAGAAACTGCAGGTTATAGTCGCCCGGCACGCCAAACAGATGATCGGCTCCACAATCTGTAAGACGGTCCAGCAGGTAATCGGCGACGCAGTATGGGGTACGCATAAACAGGTATCCTTCTAATGTTTTGACCTCACCTTGAGTATTAAATAAGCGTGATGGCTGTCCAGAATTGGCGATAAGAAGACCATGGAAAGAATGCTTTACAAAAAAGGCTGCGCTATGCTGCTTTTTTTCACGTAAATGTAAACGCATACACTGATTTTTTACTTCAGCGCCAGAGGTTACGAAAATGGGTTATCAGCCGGATAAAAATCGTTACGGGACAATGGAGTATCGCCGCTGCGGGCAAAGCGGGCTCAAGTTGCCCGCCATCTCGCTTGGGCTGTGGCATAACTTTGGTGACACCACCCTTATCGAAAACAGCCGTCAACTTTTACAGCGTGCGTTCGATCTGGGCATTACGCATTTCGACCTTGCCAACAACTATGGCCCGCCGCCCGGATCCGCGGAACGTAATTTCGGCCGTATTTTGCAGGAGGATTTCCTGCCCTGGCGCGACGAGCTGATCGTCTCCACCAAAGCGGGTTATACCATGTGGGAGGGGCCTTACGGCGACTGGGGATCACGCAAATATCTGCTGGCAAGCCTCGATCAAAGCCTGAAGCGCATGGGGCTGGAGTATGTGGATATCTTCTATCATCACCGGCCAGATCCGGAAACGCCGCTGCAGGAAACCATGAAAGCGCTTGACCATGTGGTGCGCCAGGGAAAAGCTCTGTATGTCGGGTTATCCAACTACCCGGCTGTTCTGGCTCGCCAGGCGATTGATATCCTTAATGACCTCGGTACGCCCTGTCTGATCCACCAGCCGAAATACTCCCTCTTTGAACGTGCGCCGGAAGCGGGACTGCTGAACGTGCTGCAGGAAAAAGGGGTTGGCTGTATTCCCTTCTCGCCCCTGGCCGGCGGGCAACTGACCAACCGCTATCTGAACGGCATTCCGGCAGACTCACGCGCGGCAAGCGGCAGTCAGTTCCTTAACCCTGACCAGATAACCGAAGAGAAGCTGGAGAAGGTTAGAAAGCTGAACGCCATGGCGGAAGAGCGCGGCCAGAAGTTGTCCCAGATGGCGCTGGCCTGGGTATTGCGCCATGAGGAAGTAACCTCGGTGCTGATTGGGGCAAGTAAAGCGGCGCAGATTGATGACGCCGTGGGCATGCTGGCAAACCGCCATTTCTCTGAGGAAGAACTGTCCCGTATAGAAGGCATTCTGATCAGCTCAAAATAGAACCACTTTTAGCAAAAAGTGCTCTCCCTCAGGAATTCGGAGTTGAGGCGATGAAACGAGGCTTTACCAACTCGTAAAATTGCGTTAACAGGCCCCACAAAGGCCCCGATCGTGAAGGAGAAAGAGTATGTTCAGGTCACTGATTCTTGCAGCGGTATTACTGGCTTCAGCCCCGCTGATCGCCACTGCGGGCGAAATCACCCTGTTGCCATCAGTAAAATTACAAATTGGCGATCGTGATGACTACGGCAGATACTGGGACGGTGGCTACTGGCGCGACCGTGACTACTGGAACCGTCACTATGAGTGGCGCGGAGACCGCTGGTGGAAACATGATAACGGCAGACACCGCGGCTGGTATAAAGACAGCGCCTACGAGCGCGGCTACCGTGAAGGGTGGAACGATCGTGATGACCGTCGCGGCGGCTGGGGTCGCGGCAAAGGTCACGGACATGGCCACCACGGTCATGACGACTAATAGCAAAAAGGAGCCTCACGGCTCCTTTTTCTTTTAGAGTCCCAACGCTGTACCAATCAGCAGCCACAGGTTCAGCGCCACCACCACCACCACGATGGCCCACCCGGTCCGTTTCACCAGCGTTGAGTTGACCAGTTCGCCCATCAGGTTTTTGTCGCTGGTAAAGATCAGCAGCGGCACCAGCGCCAGTGCGATGCCAAAGCTTAGCAGCACCTGGCTCATGACCAGAATTCGCGTTGGGTCGAGCCCCATCAGAATCACCACAAATGACGGCAGCATGGTGACGGAGCGACGCACCCACAGCGGAATATGGAACCGGACAAACCCCTGCATCACCACCTGGCCTGCCAGCGTGCCCACCACCGTGGAAGAAAGACCGGCAGCCACCAGGCTAAGACCAAATATCGTGGCGGCAGCATGGCTCAGTAGCGGCTCCAGCGTGAGATACGCCTGGTCGAGATCGGCAATACCGGTGTGACCGTTAAAGTGGAAAGCGGCAGCTGCGGTAGCCATCATCGCCAGATTGACAAACCCGGCGATGGTCATGGCGATCGCCACGTCCCATTTGGTGGCGGAGTAACGCTCTTTGCGCGTCCCACCGTGGAGATGCTGCGTCAGCGAGGAGTGCAGGTAAATCACATGCGGCATGATGGTCGCCCCTAATACCCCGGCGGCCAGGAACACCGCTTCCGAGGTTGGCAGGCTTGGGATCGCCATACCTTTAGCGAGCTGCGCCAGATTCGGCTGTGAGAAAATCAGCTCGACGATATAGGCCGCCGCGACAAACAGCAGCAGACCGCCAATGACCTTCTCCAGCGGCTTTTGACCCCGACGCTGTAGCATCAGGATCAGGAACGTGGCAATCCCGGTGAGTACCGCCCCCTGCAACAGCGACACGCCCAGAATCAGCTTAAAGCCGATCGCTGCGCCGATAAACTCAGCGAGGTCAGTGGCCATAGCGATGATTTCCGCCTGGATCCAGTAGAGCCAGACGGCCGGACGCGGATAATGGTCGCGAATTTGCTCCGCCAGGTTTTTGCCCGTGGCAATCCCCAGCTTTGCAGAGAGCATCTGAATCAGCATCGCCATCAGGTTAGCCCAGACGACCACCCACAGCAGCTTATAGCCGAAGCTGGCCCCGGCCTGAATATTGGTCGCAAAGTTACCTGGATCGATATAGCCAATGGCAGCGATGAACGCAGGTCCCATTAATGCGAACCGCAACTTGCGCGCGGCTCTGCCACTGCTACCCTCTACGCGACTGTTTGTCATTTCTGCCTCTGAAATATAGCCTTTGCTATGTTTAATGCTATCAAAATGAGAATGATTATCAAGTTCATTTGTGAAGTTTACAGTGATTTCTCTGATAGCTTTGAACGATAGACGGGCGGGTAAGTGGGGCGATCTAACAGAAACTGAAATCGCGCGCGCTTTTGTGAAGACTAGCACACAAACTTAACTTTTCACTCATTTACCTAACATAACAAAAATGTATTGTGGATCACTATTTTTGAGACTCGTCACAGGATGTAACTATAGTGTGCCCTCGATCTCGTTTTCTTTTCGCTTGTTACATAGAATGTGCACGAAAATTAAACCTGCCTCATATTTGGAGCAAATATGGACCGCGTCCTTCATTTTGTCCTGGCACTTGTTGTCGTTACTGCACTTGCATTGCTGGTCAGCACAGACCGCAAAAAAATTCGTATCCGTTATGTTGTCCAGCTGCTGGTCATTGAAGTTTTACTTGCGTGGTTCTTCCTGAACTCCAACGTAGGCCTCGGCTTCGTAAAAGGCTTCTCCGAAATGTTCGAAAAACTGCTCGGATTCGCCAATGAAGGGACCAACTTTGTCTTCGGTAAAATGAACGACGAAGGTCTGGCGTTCTTCTTCCTGAAGGTTCTCTGCCCAATCGTCTTCATCTCCGCACTGATCGGTATTCTGCAGCACATCCGCGTTCTGCCGTTCATTATTCGTGGAATTGGCTTCCTGTTATCCAAAGTGAACGGCATGGGCAAGCTGGAATCCTTTAACGCCGTCAGTTCCCTGATCCTCGGTCAGTCTGAGAACTTCATCGCGTATAAAGATATTCTCGGCAAAATGTCCCGCAACCGCATGTACACCATGGCGGCAACCGCAATGTCTACCGTTTCCATGTCTATCGTGGGCGCGTATATGACCATGCTGGAGCCAAAGTATGTTGTTGCGGCGCTGGTTCTGAACATGTTTAGCACCTTTATCGTTCTGTCGCTGATCAACCCGTACCGCGTTGACGCCAGCGAAGAGAACATCCAGATGTCAAACCTGCACGAAGGCCAGAGCTTCTTCGAAATGCTGGGTGAGTACATTCTGGCCGGTTTCAAAGTGGCGATTATCGTTGCCGCCATGCTGATCGGCTTCATTGCGCTGATTTCTGGCCTGAACGCCCTGTTCGCCGCGGTGCTGGGTATCTCCTTCCAGGGCATTCTGGGTTACATCTTCTACCCAGTTGCATGGGTGATGGGTGTTCCGGCTCACGAAGCGCTGCAGGTGGGCAGTATCATGGCAACCAAGCTGGTTTCTAACGAATTCGTTGCGATGATGGATCTGCAGAAAATTGCCAGCACGCTTTCTCCGCGCGCGGAAGGCATTCTCTCCGTGTTCCTGGTCTCCTTCGCTAACTTCTCGTCCATCGGGATTATCGCGGGTGCGATTAAAGGTCTGAACGAAGAACAGGGTAACGTGGTTTCTCGCTTTGGCCTGAAGCTGGTTTACGGCTCTACGCTGGTGAGCGTCCTGTCTGCTTCCATCGCGGCGCTGGTACTCTAACGTTTTACCGTTAAACAAAAAACCGGGAGCTGGCTCCCGGTTTTTTTATGCCCGCAATTCATCCAACGGTTTAGGTTTGCCTATCAGGTAGCCCTGCAGGTAATCCACGCCGAAGCGAAGCAGCATCTCCCGCTGCTCGGGTGTTTCTACATATTCCGCTACAACGCACAGCGATTTCGTCTTCGCCAGATTACACATCGACTGCACGATCATCGCATCCATATCGTCGGTACAAATGTCTTTAACAAAACAGCCGTCAATTTTAATGATATCTGCCTGCAGACGTCTGAGACGCTCGTAGTTGGCGTAGCCAGTACCAAAATCATCAATGGCAATCCGGAAACCGTAATCCCGCAGCTGCTGAATATTGTGGATGCTGCAGCCAGAGTTTGAGAAGGCCTGCTCTTCGGTGATCTCAATCACGACGGCCTGCGGCGCAACGCCGTAGCGTTC
This sequence comes from Enterobacter sp. PL_is514, assembly GCF_055816715.1. Taxonomy (NCBI): domain Bacteria; kingdom Pseudomonadati; phylum Pseudomonadota; class Gammaproteobacteria; order Enterobacterales; family Enterobacteriaceae; genus Enterobacter; species Enterobacter sp. PL_is514. The sequence goes on from NZ_JBVPGN010000030.1 coordinate 149,263, forward strand.
AAAGAGCGCGCAAATCTCGTTCGCCACCTCTTTTTGCATCAGCGTGAGCGGCATCAGATTGACGGAAAAACGGGCGCCAGCCTGCGTTGCAGGGTGATCGCGCAGCCACACCAGTAATTTTTCCATGACGCACATATCAAACCGATGGCTGAGGTTGAACTGGGCAATCAGCGGAATAAAGCGGTCAGGGGTGAAGATCTCGCCCTCGCTCTCCATACGCGCCAGGATTTCGTAATACCCGCTCCCGTCCGCTTTCTGGATCGGTTGCGCGTATAAATGGAACTGCCCCGCCTCAAGGGCATGCTTAATTCGCGCCAGCATCAGGACACGCTCTGTCGTTTGGCCTGATGCCGCCTCAAGGCTATTTGTGAGCGCGAGAACGTTTTGCTCTCCGCAGGCCTGCTCTGCCAGCCAGCTCAGCTGTCCCAGCGTGTGATGCAGCTTTTCGCCGTTTTCGACCATTCCCCAGGACGCGCCAAATTCAATATCCAGCCCGGTGTTGTTCCAGAAAATCTTACGGCTGTTCAGCCGATCGACCATATGCTGGAGACGCTCGGCGGTTCCCGGCCCCAGTAATACCAGCACCAGTTCGCTTCCCGGAAGCTGGAAGAGCGTCTCATCTTTCTGCAAAAGCGGCTGTAGCGACGTGGCGATCGTACGTTTGCAGTGGACCCGCATGATAATCCCGTAGTGGCGGCTCAAAAACTCCAGGTTGTCCATACGCAGAATGCACACTTTGGCATCCGGATGAATCTCGAGGTAATCCTCCAGCGCACGAATATTGGGCAAACCGGTCAGCGGATCGGTCAGCGCCCTGCCCTGCCAGCCCCGTTTCAGCCACTCGCTGCGCTGGTAAATTCGTGACATGTAAAGCAGACAGATAGCAAAAGAGATAAGCACGGACAGGATAAAAGAGAGCGAATGGCCCGATTCCACTCCGTTAAGGAAGTTGTAGTTGTAGGTCAACAGCAGGAGCGCGGATGCAGCCCACAGCAGAGAGATAAGCGCATAGGTCAGGCGGCTTATCGCTAAGGTAAAAAGAATAAAAATCAGCGGCATCAAGTAGCCCGCAATGACCGGTGATTCAAAAGGACCACATAAAATGATGAGAATGAAGCCTAAAAGCATCAGCCAGACAAAAATAAATAATAGATTCTTGTGATTAAACACGGGCTTCACGCTTCGCCGCCAGAAGGTCATGGCATAACGAGGATTAATTATCATTCTTAATGGGTAATAGAACATCATGGTAAAAATCAATGCCGCACATATCAGGCTTTGTATATCCACAACGTTATAAATTACCGTTCCTTCGCCGAAAAAGGTGGAAATAGTCACCGGAAAATCAAACAAATAGCCTGCCATATACATCGACAGTTTAATACCTAATGGCACAATAAAACCGAGCCAGAATATACGTAGCCCGATGTGCTTGTTAGGGATGCTGTGACGCCAGCGCTTGCCCAGCATGAGGCGCAGCAGGCCGCACGCCGCAAACAGCGCAAAGGTCTGACAGAACAGTAAAACTGAATATTGTAGCGGTGCTAAATTAACATAAAATAAATTAGTGACAGTAAAACCTAACACAATGGGAAGAATTGCCCTGCGCCCAAATAGCAGAATTACTGCCAGCATAACGCTTAGCGGTAGCCATGCTAAATAAACGTCGTGACCATTAACCATTGCTCGGGGGGAGAGATAACGGGAGACAGGTACCGCAATCAGACAAAGTGTCAGGGCAATTATAAATATCTTTACATTATTGTACGTTTTTCTATTCATTAAGCTGATGAGTATATTATCCGTTCGAATCATTGACCGGGTGGATAATAGGTTTATTAATTGCACGAATCAAGTTCAAGTCTATTTATAGACTGCTTTATTGATGTCGATTGAGGTGAGGTACGAGAATACCTTCTTTTTGATAACAAAATACGGGAGAGGGTGTTACAAACACATAAAAAAAACCCTCGTCTTTTGACGAGGGTTTACAATTTTGGTGGAGCTAAGCGGGATCGAACCGCTGACCTCTTGCATGCCATGCAAGCGCTCTCCCAGCTGAGCTATAGCCCCACATGTTACTTTACTAACCGCACTCTGTTGGGTTCAGAGTTTGGTGGAGCTAAGCGGGATCGAACCGCTGACCTCTTGCATGCCATGCAAGCGCTCTCCCAGCTGAGCTATAGCCCCATCGTAAAGCTGTCATGTTGACGGGCGGCATAATATGAATTCCGCTGCGGAGTGTCAACGGCAAAATCAATTCAAGCCATTCAATCGCCGAAAAATCATGCAAATGAATCACTTTGCGAGCCTGCTCGCAGTCAGGAGTTAAGCCTGTCACGTTTTCACGTAAAACGGTGCTATAAAATGAGCCGTTAATTAACCCCACAGATATTCAGGAAATTGCATGATCAAGGAACGAATGACGCCAGAAGAGTTAGCCCTCCTCACTGGCTATAGCCGCCAGACCATCAATAAATGGGTACGCAAAGAGGGTTGGATTACATCACCAAAGCCAGGCGTCCAGGGCGGGAAAGCGCGCCTGGTGCATGTGAACGAAAAAGTCCGTGACTTTATCCGCAGCGCACGTCGGGCAAGTGAAACGTCTGAACTGCCAGAAGGCACCAGCCTTGACGGTTCGCTTCACACCCTACTCCTCACGCTGGCCAATGAAATGACGCCGGAAGAGCAGAAGCAGATGACATCGCTGTTAATGCGGGAAGGGATTACCGGATTGTTGCAACGTTTAGGGATTCGCGATCAGAACTGATATGAAAAAATTACGTAGCAAAATGACCACGGAAGAGCTGGCGGAGTGTTTAGGCGTTGCCAGACAAACGGTTAATCGCTGGATACGCCAGCAGGGGTGGAAAACGGAAGGACTCAACGGCGTAAAGGGGGGTCGGGCTCGGCTCATTCATGTTGATGCGCGCGTGAAGGAACATATTATAAGCCTCCCGGCGATCCGTAACCGTCAGGCGGTTTACCATCTCGCTGAGGCCACGTCTGCCTATAATGGACCCTCTTCAAACCTGTCTCCGGGCATTATTGAGACGCTGGAGAGTATGACTCCGTCAGAGCAGAAGCGTCTGGACGCTTTATTGAAACGCGAGGGTATACACGGTTTTCTTACACGTCTGGGTATCGCGGAAAAAGAGGCATAAAAAAACGGCAGGTTACCCTGCCGTTTTTGTAGACGTGATTACTGCTGATTTTCACGTTCAGCGATGAAGTCCAGCGCCTTGTTAATGCGCGCCACGCTGCGCGACTTGCCGATGGCATGAACCGTTACATCCAGCGCCGGAGACTGACCCGCACCGGTCACCGCGACGCGCAGTGGCATACCGACTTTACCCATGCCGACTTCCAGCTCGTCTGCCGTCGCCTGAATGGCGTGATGCACATTCTCAGCGGTCCACTCGGTGAGGGCAGCCAGCTTATCACGCACCACTTCCAGCGGCTGACGCGCAACCGGACGGAGGTGTTTCTTCGCGGCGTCCGCGTCGAACGCATCAAACTCTTCATAGAAGTAGCGGCAGCTTTCGGCAATCTCTTTCAGGGTTTTGCAGCGCTCGCCGAGCAGTTTCACCAGATCCGCCAGCTCAGGGCCAGTGCGGGTATCAATATTTGCCTGCTCAATGTGCCACTGCAGATACGTCGCCACATATTCTGGCGGCATGGTATTGATGTAGTGATGGTTCAGCCACAGGAGCTTGTCGGTATTAAATGCGCTCGCTGATTTGCTCACAGAGCTCAGAGAGAACAGTTCGATCATCTCTTCGCGGCTGAAGATCTCCTGATCACCGTGGGCCCAGCCCAGGCGCACCAGATAGTTCAGCAGCGCTTCCGGCAGATAACCGTCGTCACGATACTGCATGACGCTCACCGCACCGTGACGTTTAGACAGTTTTTTGCCGTCATCACCGTTGATCATGGAGACGTGCGCATAAACAGGCACCGGCGCGTTCAGCGCCTTCAGGATGTTGATCTGACGTGGCGTGTTGTTGATGTGGTCTTCACCGCGCACAACGTGGGTAATTTCCATATCCCAGTCGTCAACCACAACACAGAAGTTGTAGGTTGGGGAACCATCGGTGCGACGGATGATCAGATCGTCCAGCTCCTGGTTGCTGAATTCGATCGGGCCACGGATCTGGTCGTCAAAGATCACCGAGCCATCCTGCGGGTTAGCAAAACGCACGACGCAAGGCTCATCAGCAGCATGCTCGCTGTGGTCGTGGCGGCAGCGGCCGTCATAACGCGGCTTCTCACCGTTCGCCATCTGCTCTTCACGCAGCGCATCCAGACGCTCTTTGGAGCAGTAGCACTTATACGCCGTGCCCGCGACCAGCATCTCATCAATGACGGCGTTATAGCGGTCAAAGCGTTTGGTCTGGAAATACGGGCCTTCGTCCCATTCCAGGTTCAGCCAGTTCATCCCATCCATAATGGCTTCAATTGCTTCCGGCGTGGAGCGCTCAAGATCGGTGTCTTCAATACGCAGCACGAACTCACCTTTGTTGTGGCGTGCGAAAAGCCAGGAATAGAGAGCGGTACGTGCACCACCGACGTGCAGATAGCCTGTCGGGCTCGGCGCGAAGCGAGTTTTGATTTTCATGAAATGGCCTTACGTTATAAAGATGCCGGCAATCGGCAAATCCTGGGGAAAAAACGATGGGCAATATTCTATCACTGTGGGGGGAATCCTCAATGTTGATCCCTTTATCATGACCGGGTTTGCGATTTTTGTTTAGAAATCATGCGCCACAGCCCGTTTCGCGATCGTTTTGTTTAATTTTACGACGAACGAATAAAAACTTTAGAAAATGCGTTGACTCATTTTCAACTCTCCCTATAATGCGACTCCACACAGCGGGGGTGATTAGCTCAGTTGGTAGAGCATCTCCTTTACACGGAGGGGGTCGGCGGTTCGAGCCCGTCATCACCCACCATCTACTTCGGTAGACTCGCAGTGTAGATAAGAATTGAGGTTGGGCGATTAGCTCAGTTGGTAGAGCATCTCCTTTACACGGAGGGGGTCGGCGGTTCGAGCCCGTCATCGCCCACCATTCTCACCTTATCGCAGCAGTTCCGAAATGGGCGATTAGCTCAGTTGGTAGAGCATCTCCTTTACACGGAGGGGGTCGGCGGTTCGAGCCCGTCATCGCCCACCATTTCGGGTCGTTAGCTCAGTTGGTAGAGCAGTTGACTTTTAATCAATTGGTCGCAGGTTCGAATCCTGCACGACCCACCAATGTAAAAAAGCGCCCTAAAGGCGCTTTTTTGCTATCTGTGATTTGGATGATTCGAACCTGCTGCAGGTTCGAGCCGAACGCAGTGAGGCACCGGAGCCGTTTACGGCGACGGCCCGAAGGGCGAGCGAAGCGAGTCATCCTGCACGACCCACCAATGTAAAAAAGCGCCCTAAAGGCGCTTTTTTACTATCTGCGATTTGTCTACTTCCCAGCCGTCAACGTCGCAATTAACGTCTTCACCGCTGGCGTCGCCTGCTTCTCGTCATACACCACATATAAATCTGCCGGTATCCGCTCTTTCAGCGGACGGAACACCACGCCCGGCCACTGCATTTGTGCGTAGCTGTCTGCGGCGAGCGTAATTCCCATGCCCATGCTGATCATCGCCAGCACCGTTTGCGGTTCAACGGCTTCGCGCACAATCATCGGCGAAAAACCGGCCTGCTGGCAGACACGATGTAAAAATGCCCAGTCAGAATGGGCCGACGGCATCGTGACAAAATACTCATCCTGCAATTCTGCGAGCGCAATAGAAGGTTCCCTGACCAGCCGGTGATCTTCCGGCATCGCCACCAGAAAAGCCGCCTCACGCAACCGCACGCTGGTAAACCCCGCGGTAGGTTCCGTTGCCATTCGCCAGATCCCGACATCCAGCTCCCGGCGCTCAAGCAGCGCCATCTGCATGACCGGGGATTTCTCGCGAAAAACGACATCAACATTCGGATGTTCTTTCAAAAAAGCGCGCATAACCGTGCGCACCTCACTCCACATGGCGGTGCCCACAATCCCCAGCTCAATGCGCCCTGCTTCCCCCCGGCCAATTTGCTCGACGCGAGCCAGAGCCTGGTTTGCGCTGGCCAGCAGCCGTCGTGACTCTTCCATCAGCACTTTACCGGCATGCGTCAACGCGACGCTCCGCGAGTGGCGAATAAACAATAACGTGCCCAGCTGGCTTTCCAGCTCTTTAATATGGAGGCTTAACGGCGGCTGAGACATGTTGAGACGGGCCGCAGCCCGTCCAAAATGCAGTTCCTCCGCCACGGCCAGAAAATAGCGCAGCAGCTTGAGATCGGTCCGATAGACGCGTTCCATCAAAACATATCCTGGCGATAACACTTATGCGCCTACCTTAAAGCCTTTCCGCGTCCGGAGGGGAAATTTAGTGCGCAACTGTGCGCATCCCGCTGTTTTTGCAGGTGTGGCGATAGTTAAAGCTGAAATAAAACACTACCGCGAGCGCCAGGGCATAGGCCGCAAATACCAGCCAGATCGTCTGCCAGTCCTTCACCCCGTCCACCGAGAAATAATCAACGGCCATACCGCTCAATACCGAACCGAAATATGCCCCGATACCGTTAACGGTCGTCATAAACAACCCTTGCGCGCTGGCGCGGATATCGGCGCTGACCTCCTGTTCAACAAATACCGAGCCGGAAATATTGAAGAAGTCGAACGCGCAGCCGTAGACAATCATTGAGAGCATGAGCAGCACGAAGCCCGTCGCGGACGGATCGCCAAAGGCAAATAGACCGAACCGCAGCATCCAGGCCACCATGCTCATCAGCATGACGGCTTTAATGCCAAAGCGTCCGAGGAAGTACGGAATGGTCAGAATGAAGAACACCTCAGACATTTGCGAAACGGAGAGCAGGATGGACGGATAGTTGACGATAAAGCTATCGGCATACGCCGGATTACGCGCAAAATCATGCAGGAAGGGGCTGCCAAACGTGTTGGTTATCTGCAGCACGGCGCCCAGCAGCATCGCGAATAAAAAGAACACCGCCATGCGGGGCTGTTTAAACAGGATAAACGCATTGAGGCCCAGCTTGCTTGCCAGCGACTGAGAGGTTTTCGCCTGTGCAACTGGAATGGCTGGCAATGTCAGAGAATAGAGCGCCAGCAGCAGGGACGCGGCAGCCGCAATATAGAGCTGCACGTTGCTCAGCTCCGCCCCCATCAGGCTTATGGCCCACATCGCGGCAATAAAGCCCACGGTGCCATACACCCGTACTCGCGGAAAATGGCTCACCGTATCCAGCCCTGCCTGTTCAAGACAGGAGTAAGAAATCGTATTCGACAGCGCAATCGTGGGCATGAAGGCCATCGCATTCACCAGCATGACCCAGAACATCAGGCCGGGCTCATTGACCTGTGCGGCATAGCAGAGCGCGACGGCGCAGACGAGGTGGCAAATCACGTAAGCACGGTCTGCCCGCAGCCATTTGTCGGCAATAATTCCCACCAGCGAGGGCATAACAATCGCGGCAAGTCCTTTGGAGCTGTACACCATGCCCACGTCGGAGCCGGTAAAGTGTAGGGTGTTAATCATGTAAGCGCCGAGGGTTACCAGCCAGCTCCCCCAGATAAAATATTGCATAAAGGACATCAGCTTTAAGCGAGTCGTGATGTTCATAACCCATTCCTTATAGCAGTGTGGCCCTGGCGGGCCACTTTATTGTTTTACTCAGGCAATATGGCGAAGAAAACCGCAGATAAGATTGATAAAGTTCTGGCGGGAGAGCTCGGCAGCAGCGAGGGTTTGCTCATGCGAGAGTTTGACCTCCCCCAGCCCTTCGGCGAGATTGGTAATTGCAGAAACAGCCACGACCTTCAGGCCGCAGTGGCGCGCGGAAATCACTTCCGGCACCACGGACATCCCCACCACATCGCCGCCGATAATCTGCATCATGCGGATCTCGGCCGCCGTCTCAAAGTTCGGGCCAGGATAAGAGACAAACACCCCTTCATGGAGCGGGAATCCTTCTTTCGTTGCCACGGTTTGCAGAACGGCACGGTAATCCGCGTCGTAAGCATTGGCCAGAGAGAAGAAACGATCGCCAAAGCGCTCATCGTTCAGCCCCACCATCGGCGTACCCGGCATGGTGTTGATATGGTCGCTCAGGGCAACCAGGCTTCCTGGCTGAACCTCTGGGCGCAGCGAACCCGCTGCATTGGTGCTAAACAGCAGCTCGCACCCCAGCAGCGTAAAGGTGCGGATCGCATCGGTCATGATGGTCATCCCGCGCCCTTCATAGAAATGGCCGCGCCCCTTCATGCAGGCAACCGGCACCCCGGCCAGATGCCCGAGCACCAGCTCGCCGGCATGGCCATGCACGGTGCTCACCGGGAAGCCCGGCAGCTTTTCGTAGCTCAGGGAAACGGCGTCATCAATCTGGTCGGCAAGTGCACCCAGGCCAGAGCCGAGAATAAACGCCACGCGAGGCGTGAAGTTCGGCTTAGCGGCGCGAATGATATCGGCGCAGTACCACGGGTTATTCGAGAGGGTCATAGAGGCTCCTTAAGGATGAAAATCGCGATAGCGGGGATCGCATGACTTACGTCTTATATCCGCAGCCTGCTGGTGACCTCCAATACACTTTCACCGCACCATCAATACTGATTGTGTATCGATGCAACTCCCTGCCAGATATGGCAGTTTTGCTCAAGCTAATCCCGTCGGTGCCGATACCTCTGTTTTATAACGCGAGGAAAAAGTATGACGACCATTCAGGCTTCAACCCAACAGATTCAAACCAGCGGCGCGAGTGGCACTTCGAGCAGTAACGATATCTCTGCGCAAATCACCCGCATTCTCGACAAGATCAAAAAGCTGACCCAGCAGTTAAAAGAGCTGGCGAACAGCCCCGTCAGCACGGATGAGAAGAAGAAGCAGCAGGAACTTATTCAGACCCAGATCAAAGTGCTGCAGGCGCAGCTCGCCGCACTGCAGCGCCAGCAGGCTGAAGAGGCCCAGAAGAAGCAGGATCAAAAGCTGGGCAAAGTTGAAGGGGTGAACAGCCCGTCAGACAAAAATCAGATCGATATCTACATCTAATCTTCTGATGCGTTAAACAGTGGGTCGCGTATGCGGGCTTCGGTTAATCGTTGTGCCTGGATACGCACCACTTCCCAGATAGCCTGCGCCGCCCCCGAGAGTGAACGATTTTTTCGCCGCACCAGCATCAGCTTTCGCTCGACAACGGGCGTTAATCGCTTGACGGCCAGCCGGCTTCCCTGCGGCAGGGGAAGCGCCAGGGCTGGCAACACGCTGATGCCAATCCCGGCTTCCACCATCGGAAACAGCGTCGCCGGGTGACCAATCTCCTGGACAATCGTTGCCTTTACGCCCTGATTCACCAGCGCGGAATCAATCAGCGGACGGCTGCCCGAGGCATAATCCTGTAAAACCAGGTTCGCGCCCTGCAGGGACTGCCAGCTGACTTCCGGCAATGTGGCCAGCGGATCGTCGTCACGACAGAGCAGCAAAAAGGGCTCCGAAAGTATGCTTTCGCACGCCAGATCGCTCACCTGACCGGGATCGATAACAATACCAAAATCCACATCTCCCTGACGGATGCTCTCCAGCACCCACTGTTGCGGCCTGTCATGCAGGACAAAATCAATGTCCGGGTAGCGATGACTGCCCTCGGCTATACACTGCGGAATAAGGTGCGCAGAGATCGTCTGGCTGGCCGCGACCCGCACGGTACCCGAAAGCTGCTGCCCCAGCCTCCCCACGTCTCTGAGCGTGCTGTTCAGCTCATCCAGCAGCCGCTCGAGGCGCAGGGCCAGCTGCTGACCTGCTTCGGTCAACACCACTTCGCGCGTGGTGCGGTCAAGCAACTTCACCCCGGTCTGATTCTCCAGCTCTTTCACGCTGTGGCTGACCGCCGACTGGCTCAGGCCAATCATCTCCCCTGCCCGGCTAAAACTACGAGCCTGCGCCACGGTGACAAAAACACGAAGCTGACGTAATGAATAATTCATCTATTTAATTCATGAATGGATGCAATAAATCAATTTTATTTCTCAAACGGAAGAAAGCACAATAGCGACATCTGTTTTCAGGAGAGATTATGAAACTTTTTCGTATCCTTGATCCGTTCACGCTTACCCTGGTGGTTACCGTTTTACTGGCCTCGTTTTTCCCGGCTCGCGGCGGTTTCGTCCCATTCTTTGAAGGCTTGACCACGGCGGCCATCGCCCTGCTGTTCTTTATGCACGGCGCCAAACTCTCCCGCGAAGCCATTATCGCAGGCGGCGGACACTGGCGACTGCATCTGTGGGTGATGTGTAGCACCTTTATTCTGTTCCCGATCCTCGGGGTGCTGTTTGCCTGGTGGGCACCGGTTAATGTTGACCCGGCACTCTACACCGGCTTCCTGTATCTCTGTATTCTGCCGGCCACCGTGCAGTCCGCCATCGCTTTTACCTCGCTGGCAGGCGGCAACGTGGCGGCCGCGGTCTGCTCGGCATCCGCATCCAGCCTGTTAGGGATTTTCGTCTCTCCGCTGCTGGTGGGCCTGCTGATGAACATGCACGGTGCGGAAGGTAACCTTGAGCAGGTGGGCAAAATCTGTCTGCAGCTGCTGCTGCCGTTTGTCCTGGGCCATCTCTCCCGTCCGTGGACCGGCGCATTTGTGGCGAAGCATAAAAAGTGGATCTCAAAAACCGACCAGACCTCGATTCTGCTGGTGGTTTACTCCGCCTTCAGCGAAGCGGTCGTGAACGGGATCTGGCACAAGGTGGGGGCAGGCTCGCTGCTGTTTATCGTGGTGGTCAGCATTGTCCTGCTGGCGATTGTAATAGCGGTAAACGTCTTTGTGGCACGCAAGTGCGGCTTCAACAAAGCGGATGAAATTACGATTGTGTTCTGCGGTTCGAAGAAGAGTCTGGCTAACGGTATCCCGATGGCCAACATTCTGTTCCCGACCTCGGTGATTGGGATGATGGTGCTGCCGCTGATGATTTTCCATCAGATCCAGCTGATGGTCTGCGCGGTGCTGGCGCGTCGCTACAAACGCCAGACCGAAAAGCTGGCGCAGGAAGAGACCCGCGCAGCGAAGGCTTAAGGACGTTTCAGGGGCTGCACCAGCTGGGTCAGCCCCTCGGTTTTGATCAGTAACGTGATAGCCATCAGCTCGCCCAGTCGCCCTGCCGGGAATTCATCCTTGCGGGCAAACCACAGCAGATACTCCTCCGGCAAATCGATCAGCCTGCGGCCCTTGTATTTACCGAACGGCATCTCGGTATTGGCGATCTCAACGAGCTGCTCTTTCTCCACGTTACTCTCCTAACAGACGCATCATTTCCGCTTCGTCGATAACCTCAATGCCGAGCTCCTGGGCTTTCGCCAGCTTCGAACCCGCCGCTTCCCCGGCGATCACCAGGTCGGTTTTCTTCGACACGCTGCCCGCCACTTTTGCCCCCAGCGCCACCAGACGCGCTTTTGCATCGTCGCGTGAAAGCTGGCTCAGGCTGCCGGTCAGCACCACCGTTTTACCGGCGAACGGGCTGTCGATCTCTTCGGCGTTGACCACTACCGGTGCAGGCCACCTGATGCCCTCTTCCAGCAGTTTGCCGATGACTTCGCGGTTGCTCTCTTCGGCGAAGAAGTTAAAGACGTGCGTGGCGACAACGATGCCGACATCCGGAACTTTCTGCAGCTCCTCGATGCTCGCCTTTTCCAGCGCCTCCAGCGTACCAAAGTATGCTGCCAGACCTGCTGCGGTTGCTTCACCCACTTCACGAATGCCCAGCGCGTACAGGAAACGGGCGAAGGTGGTCTCTTTGGCGGCTTCCAGCGCGTTAACCACGTTCTGGGCTGACTTCGGCCCCATGCGATCCAGACCGGTCAGTTTGCCCGCCGTCAGTTTGAAGAGATCCGCTGGCGTGTGGACATACTCTTTCTCAACCAGCTGATCGATAATTTTATCGCCCATGCCGTCGACGTCCATCGCCCGACGGGAGACGAAGTGCTTCAGTGACTCTTTACGCTGTGCGCCACAGATTAAGCCCCCCGTACAGCGCGTCACCGCTTCACCTTCCACACGCTCTACGTCAGATCCACACACCGGGCAATGGGTCGGGAAGACAATCTCGCGCGTATCATCAGGACGTTCTGACTCCACAACGTTAACCACCTGCGGGATCACGTCCCCCGCGCGGCGAATCACCACTTTGTCACCAATGCGCAGGCCCAGGCGGTCGATTTCATCGGCGTTATGCAGCGTGGCGTTACTCACCAGCACGCCCGCAACCTGCACAGGCTCCAGACGGGCAACCGGGGTAATGGCGCCCGTACGGCCGACCTGGAACTCTACGTCGCGAACGAAGGTCATCTGCTCCTGAGCCGGGAACTTAAACGCCACCGCCCAGCGCGGCGCGCGCGCCACAAAGCCCAGCTGCTCCTGCAGCGCCAGTGAGTTCACCTTGATGACCACGCCATCAATATCAAACCCGAGCGTCGGACGGTCCTCTTCCACTTTGTGGTAGAACGCCAGTACCGCTTCCGGCGAGTCGCAGAGCTGAACGCGGTTGCTCACCGGCAGGCCCCACGCTTTAAACTGCAGCAGACGCCCGAGATGGGTATCCGGCAGCTCGCCGCCCTCCAGAATACCGACGCCGTAGCAGAAGAAAGTAAGCGGTCGCTTCGCGGTGATACGCGGGTCAAGCTGGCGCAGAGAGCCCGCCGCCGCATTACGCGGGTTAGCAAACACCTTCCCACCGGTGCGACGCGCCTCTTCGTTAATTTTCTCGAAGCCCGCCTGGGGCAGGAACACTTCGCCGCGCACTTCCAGACGCGCAGGAATGTTGTCGCCCTGCAGCTTCAGCGGGATCGCGCGGATGGTACGCACGTTGGTGGTGATGTCTTCACCCGTCGTGCCGTCGCCACGCGTCGCGGCACGCACCAGCACGCCGTTTTCGTAGAGAAGGCTGACTGCCAGGCCATCCAGCTTCAGCTCGCAGCACCAGGTGAGGGAGTCGCTGCTTTTCAGGCGATCCTGCACGCGCTTGTTAAACGCGAGGAAGCTCTCTTCATCGAAGACGTTATCCAGCGACAGCATCGGCACTTCATGACGCACCTGGCTAAAAGCCCCCAGCGGCTCAGCGCCGACGCGCTGGGTGGGAGAATCTGGTGTGATGAGGTCAGGATGCTGCGCCTCTAATTCGCGCAGCTCGCGCATCAGGCGGTCATACTCCGCATCCGGAACTTCCGGTGCGTCCATAACATGATAGAGGTATTCATGATGGCGAAGCGTGGTTCGCAGTTCAGTGAGTTGTTGTTCGATTGAGTCCATATCGCACCATCAATGAGAAAAAACCCCCGACAGGCGGGGGTTGAGGAGGAGTTGAAGTCAACGCGGCGATTACGCGTTGGCTTCCTTAACTTCGCGGATGCGGTCCTGATACTCGCGCAGTTTCTGCGGGGTCATCATTCGACGCTGATCGTCGAGCACCACACCGCCGACTTCGTCAGCGATATGCTGGGCAGACTGTAGCATCAGCTTAAAGTTTTGCAGTTCGTCGCCGTAGGACGGCACCTGCATAAAGATAGTCACACCCGGGGTCACGAAATCACCGGTCATTTCCGGATCAAAGGTGCCAGGGTTAACCATGTTGGCCAGGCTGAACAGCGCCGGGCCGCTACCGTCAGGACTCAGGTGACGATGGAAAATGTTCATATCGCCAAACTTGAAGCCTGCCTGTTGAATACTGTTAAGCAGAACGTCACCGTTGAGATGGCTACCGTGATGCGCGGCCACGTTCATAATGATCACCGCTTCTTTACGCTGCGGTTTTTCAACAACCGGCTCTGGCTCTACAACGGGCTCAGGCTCAACGTGCGGTGCCGGAGCGGGCTGAGGCGCAGGCTGTACATGAACAGGCTGCTGCGGTTGTTGTACCGGCTGAGCAGGCTGTTGTTGCACGGGCTGCTGCACCGGTTGCTGTTGAACCGGCTGGGCAGGCTGCTGATAGACAGGCTGTTGCGGCGGCTGGCGCACCGGCTCTTCCACAGGCTGCTGCGCTGGCTGGCGCGGCTGTGCGGAAGCATACGGCGGTTGATACTGGTGCTGCGAAGGACGAGGTGCTTCTTGCTCCCCATGGCCTGCGCCGGGCGCAGTATTGACCCGATGAACACGAACTTCACCCACGCCGTCGTCGTCGCTGCCGTCGATGTCATCTTCACTGTCATCGTCATCACGACTGGACTTCATGCGCTTCAGTGGGCGATCGCGAAACATCGAGGAACGCTCTTTACGGCTGGTCCAGAAACCATGTACCAGTAAAGCGATTATGGCGATCGCGCCAACAATGATTAATATCAGACGCAAATCCTGCATCATTATATTCTCTGTTGTTCTAACACCTTGCCACCACGGCAAACATTTACTCACTAAGAGTATTTGCCGTTTACGTCAAGTGCAAGTGTGTGCAGAGCATTCACAGCATAAAGATGAAGGAAATCGTGCTTTTTGCTGGTTTTTCGAACATTTCCGAACTGGTCATTGCTCCGTAAGTGGATAATATAGGCGGGCAATTCCACTGGTTGTGTAAAAAGGAGTACAGCCTGGCTATGGTTTCAACATCTTCTTCTCCCCCGCGCAGCGGCGTCTGGTATTTTTCTCAGGGCTGGAAACTGGTCTCCCTGCCGGGGATTCGACGCTTCGTCATTCTCCCACTGTTGATCAACATTATTCTGATGGGCGGCGCGTTCTGGTGGCTGTTCACCAAGCTGGAGAGCTGGATCCCGTCCATGATGAGCCATGTGCCGGACTGGCTGCAGTGGCTGAACTACCTGCTCTGGCCGGTGGCGGTGATTTCCGTGCTGCTGGTGTTTGGCTATTTCTTCTCGACGATTGCGAACTGGATAGCCGCACCGTTTAACGGTCTGCTGGCGGAACAGCTGGAAGCGCGGCTTACCGGCGCGACGCCGCCGGACACGGGCATATGGGGGATCATGAAAGACCTCCCTCGCATTATGAAGCGTGAATGGCAGAAGTTTGCCTGGTACCTGCCCCGCGCGGTTGTGCTGCTTATCCTCTACTTTGTGCCAGGCATTGGCCAGACGGTGGCACCCGTGCTGTGGTTCCTGTTCAGCGCCTGGATGCTGGCCATCCAGTACTGTGATTATCCGTTCGATAACCACAAGGTGCCGTTTAAAACGATGCGCACCGCCCTGCGCAGCCAGAAGGTCGCCAATATGCAGTTTGGCGCGCTGACCAGCCTGTTCACCATGATTCCCTTCCTGAATCTGTTCATCATGCCCGTCGCCGTCTGCGGCGCGACGGCGATGTGGGTCGACGGCTACCGTGCTAAGCACGCGTTATGGAAATAATGCAAAAATGTGTAAAGCAGGGGTGGCTTATGCCGCCCCTTATTCCATACTGATCCCCATTATTTCCTTGCAGTATATAGATATGCGAATTCCTTACTTCCCCCTACCTGCTCAACAGGTATGCTGGGTCGGTATCCCAATTTCATACAGTTAAGGACAGGCCATGAGTAAGATTTATGAAGACAACTCGCTGACTATCGGTCATACGCCCCTGGTTCGACTGAACCGTATCGGTAATGGACGCATTCTGGCGAAGGTCGAATCACGTAACCCGAGCTTCAGCGTAAAATGCCGTATCGGTGCAAACATGATTTGGGATGCTGAAAAACGTGGCGTACTGAAGCCGGGCGTTGAGCTGGTGGAACCGACCAGCGGCAATACCGGTATCGCCCTGGCCTATGTGGCTGCCGCGCGCGGCTACAAGCTAACGCTGACCATGCCAGAAACCATGAGCATCGAGCGTCGTAAGCTGCTCAAAGCGCTGGGCGCGAACCTGGTGCTGACCGAAGGCGCGAAGGGCATGAAGGGCGCCATTCAGAAAGCCGAAGAGATTGTGGCCAGCGATCCGGCTAAATATCTCCTGCTGCAGCAGTTCAGCAACCCGGCTAACCCGGAAATTCACGAGAAGACCACCGGTCCGGAAATCTGGGAAGATACCGACGGCCAGGTTGACGTCTTTATCTCCGGCGTGGGTACCGGCGGTACGCTGACCGGCGTGTCGCGCTATATTAAAGGCACAAAGGGTAAAAAAGACCTGATCACCGTTGCCGTTGAGCCAACCGACTCACCGGTTATCACCCAGGCACTGGCGGGTGAAGAGCTCAAACCCGGCCCGCACAAAATTCAGGGTATTGGCGCAGGCTTCATTCCGGGCAACCTGGATCTGAAGCTTATTGATAAAGTGGTCACCATCACTAACGAAGAAGCCATCTCTACCGCGCGTCGCCTGATGGATGAGGAAGGCATTCTGGCGGGTATCTCTTCCGGTGCGGCCGTTGCGGCAGCGCTCAAGCTTCAGGAAGATGAAGCCTTTACCAACAAGAATATTGTGGTTATCCTTCCGTCCTCGGGTGAGCGTTACTTGAGCACCGCACTGTTTGCCGATCTGTTTACCGAAAAAGAGCTGCAACAGTAGTGCCAGCATGTTAATAACGCGTAAAAAAGCACCTTTTCAGGTGCTTTTTTGTGGCCTGCTTCAAACTTTTACCCCTCCTGGCATTGCTTCACCCCGAAGGGTCTGGTATTTAAACCAGCAATTATTTTGATGCGTGAAATTAATCGGCAAACGAAATAGCCTTGCTGAATCGATTTTATGATTTGGTTCAAGTCTTGCTTTCGCTGCATAATGTTTAATGACGATCGAAACGTCAGCGCTAACAATACAGGCTAAAGTTCAGTCGCCAGGCTAGACTTTAGTTCCACAACACTAAACCTATAAGTTGGGGAAATACAATGTTCCAGCAAGAAGTTACCATTACCGCTCCGAACGGTCTGCACACCCGCCCTGCTGCTCAGTTTGTTAAAGAAGCAAAAGGCTTCACTTCTGAAATCACTGTGACTTCCAACGGCAAAAGCGCGAGCGCAAAAAGCCTGTTCAAACTGCAGACTCTGGGCCTGACTCAGGGCACCGTTGTCACCATCTCTGCAGAAGGTGAAGACGAGCAGAAAGCAGTTGAGCATCTGGTTAAACTGATGGCTGAGCTCGAGTAAGTTTCCGGGTTCTTTTAAATATCAGTCACAAGTAAGGTAGGGTTATGATTTCAGGCATTTTAGCATCCCCGGGTATCGCTTTCGGCAAGGCACTGCTGCTGAAAGAAGACGAGATCGTCATCGACCGGAAAAAAATTTCTGCCGACAAGGTTGATCAGGAAGTTGAACGTTTTCTGAGCGGTCGTGCCAAGGCATCTGCGCAACTGGAAGCAATCAAAACTAAAGCTGGCGAAACTTTCGGTGAAGAAAAAGAAGCCATCTTCGAAGGGCACATCATGCTGCTCGAAGATGAGGAGCTGGAGCAGGAAATCATAGCCCTGATTAAAGATAAAGGCATGACGGCCGACGCGGCTGCGCATGAAGTTATCGAAGGTCAGGCAACTGCCCTGGAAGAACTGGATGATGAATACCTGAAAGAGCGTGCGGCTGACGTACGTGATATCGGTAAGCGCCTGCTGCGCAACATCTTGGGCCTGGCCATCATCGACCTGAGCGCGATTCAGGATGAAGTGATCCTGGTTGCCGCTGACCTCACCCCGTCTGAAACCGCACAGCTGAACCTGAAAAAGGTCCTCGGTTTCATCACCGACGCGGGCGGCCGTACCTCCCACACCTCTATCATGGCGCGTTCTCTGGAACTGCCTGCCATCGTGGGTACCGGTAGCGTCACCTCTCAGGTGAAAAATGGCGACTATCTGATTCTGGATGCCGTAAACAATCTGGTTTACGTCAACCCAACCAATGAAGAGATCGACAAACTGCGCGCGGTTCAGGAGCAGGTTGCGACTGAAAAAGCGGAACTCGCTAAGCTGAAAGACCTGCCAGCCATCACCCTGGACGGCCATCAGGTTGAAGTGTGCGCAAACATCGGTACCGTCCGCGACGTTGATGGCGCTGAGCGCAACGGTGCGGAAGGTGTCGGTCTCTATCGTACAGAATTCCTGTTCATGGACCGCGACGCGCTGCCAACGGAAGAAGAGCAGTTTGCTGCTTACAAAGCCGTGGCTGAAGCGTGTGGCTCTCAGGCGGTTATCGTCCGTACCATGGACATCGGTGGCGACAAAGAGTTGCCGTACATGAACTTCCCGAAAGAAGAGAACCCGTTCCTGGGCTGGCGTGCCGTGCGTATCGCGATGGATCGTAAAGAGATCCTGCGTGACCAGGTTCGTGCGATCCTGCGCGCCTCTGCTTTCGGTAAACTGCGCATCATGTTCCCGATGATCATCTCTGTTGAAGAAGTGCGTGCACTGAAGAAAGAGATCGAAATCTACAAACAGGAACTGCGTGACGAAGGTAAAGCGTTTGACGAGTCAATCGAGATCGGCGTGATGGTGGAAACACCGGCGGCGGCGACCATTGCGCGTCATTTAGCCAAAGAAGTTGATTTCTTTAGTATCGGTACCAATGATTTAACGCAGTACACCCTGGCAGTTGACCGTGGTAATGATATGATTTCACATCTCTACCAGCCAATGTCACCGTCCGTACTGAACTTGATCAAGCAAGTTATTGATGCTTCTCATGCAGAAGGTAAATGGACTGGCATGTGTGGTGAGCTTGCAGGCGACGAACGTGCTACACTTCTGTTGCTGGGTATGGGTCTGGACGAATTCTCTATGAGCGCCATTTCCATCCCGCGCATTAAGAAGATTATCCGTAACACGAACTTCGAAGATGCGAAGGTATTAGCAGAGCAGGCTCTTGCTCAACCGACAACGGACGAGTTAATGACGCTGGTTAACAAGTTCATTGAAGAAAAAACAATCTGCTAATCCACGAGATGCGGCCCAATTTACTGCTTAGGAGAAGATCATGGGTTTGTTCGATAAACTGAAATCTCTGGTTTCTGATGATAAAAAAGACTCCGGAACTATTGAGATTGTTGCTCCGCTCTCCGGCGAGATCGTCAACATCGAAGACGTGCCGGATGTAGTGTTTGCTGAGAAAATCGTTGGTGATGGCATCGCTATCAAACCAACTGGCAACAAAATGGTTGCTCCAGTTGACGGCACCATCGGTAAAATTTTTGAAACCAACCATGCGTTCTCTATCGAATCTGATAGCGGTATCGAACTGTTCGTTCACTTCGGTATCGACACCGTTGAACTGAAAGGCGAAGGCTTCAAACGTATCGCGGAAGAAGGCCAGCGTGTGAAAGTTGGCGACCCGGTGATTGAATTCGATCTGCCACTGCTGGAAGAAAAAGCCAAGTCTACCCTGACACCGGTTGTTATCTCCAACATGGACGAAATCAAAGAACTGATCAAACTGTCTGGCAGCGTCACCGTGGGTGAAACCCCGGTTATCCGCATCAAGAAGTAATTCTTGCCGCACAGAAAAATGGCGCCTTCGGGCGCCATTTTTGTTTATGCGGGAAGAATGAGCTCGTCGTAGCCTTTCGACTGGGTATAAAGCATCACGTCCGTCACCCGATCGCCGGCCATGCGAATGGCATCGGCAACGGTTTTCCCCTCAACAATGCCGCTCACCAGCTCTGAACAGAACAGGTCTCCCGTCCCTTTCAGATCGGTTTCTACCCGCGGATGCGCGCTGACGGTCACGCCTTCATTCGTCACCAGCACCACGTGGATGTTTTGCGGGTCGTCAGCGACCGGCGCGCTGGTGATCGCCACCCATTTCAGGCTGTCAGAGAGCAATCCCTGTGCCGCCGCGATGGCGCTTTCCGGCGTACGGCACGGTTTGCCGCTTAACACTTCCAGTTCAAAGACGTTTGGCGTGATCCCCTGCGCCAGCGGCAGCAGGTGCTCCCGATACGCTTCGGGGATCTCGGGCTTCACGTACATTCCGCTGTCGATATCGCCGATAACCGGGTCGACCAGCACCAGCAGGTCAGGATGCTGCGCTTTGACCCCCTTCAACCACTGCGCCAGCAGGACGATCTGGCTGGCACTGCCCATATAGCCGGTGGTGACCGCTTTAAGCTCGCGCAGGATCTCGCGCTCTTCCAGCGCCTTCAGGTAGCCGCTGAACCACTCGTCGGGGATCACCCCACCATAAAACGTGTCGTAGTGCGGCGTGTTGCTAAACAGTACCGTTGGCACGGCGGTGACGTTCAGCCTGTGGGTTCGAATATTCGGTACCGCAATGCTGTTCCCCACGCTGCCGTAAACCACCTGCGACTGCACGGCGACAATATCGGTTTGCTGCGCCCGGGTATTATCCCGGAATAGAATCATCTCCATGACGCTTAAATCCCCGCCCCCTGCGAATAACTCTCTTCACCAAAGACGCCGGTAGACAGATAGCGATCGCCGCGATCGCAAATAATCGCCACCACCACCGCGCCCGGATTTGCCTTTGCTACCCGAATCGCACCCGCTACCGCGCCGCCCGAGCTGACGCCGCAGAAGATGCCTTCGCGCACGGCCAGCTCACGCATGGTATTTTCCGCCTCGCGCTGGTGAAGATCCAGCACCTGGTCCACAAGCTGCGCATTAAAGATGCCGGGCATATACTCCGCAGGCCAGCGGCGAATGCCCGGAATGCTGCTCCCCTCTTCCGGCTGCAGGCCGACAATGGTGACGGCTTTATCCTTCTCGCGCAGAAAGCGCGATACCCCGGTAATAGTGCCAGTGGTACCCATGCTGGAGACAAAATGAGTGATCCGCCCGTCGGTTTGCTGCCAGATTTCCGGACCGGTGGTGGTGTAGTGCGCGTACGGGTTGTCCGGGTTATTAAACTGATCGAGCAGTTTACCTTCGCCGCGCTCGGCCATTTCTAATGCCAGGTCGCGCGCGCCTTCCATCCCCTGCTCTTTGGTCACCAGAATCAGCTCGGCTCCGTAGGCACGCATCGCGGCGCGGCGCTCCTGGCTCATGTTGTCCGGCATCAGCAGCTTCATGCGATAGCCTTTCAGCGCCGCAATCATCGCCAGCGCGATACCCGTGTTACCGCTGGTGGCTTCAATCAGCACGTCGCCCGGCTTAATCTCGCCGCGCTTTTCGGCCTGGACAATCATCGACAGCGCCGCGCGGTCTTTCACCGACCCCGCCGGGTTATTGCCTTCGAGTTTGACCCAGATTTCGCTGCCGTTGTCTGGCCCCATGCGCTGAAGCTTGACCAGAG
Source organism: Enterobacter sp. PL_is514 (assembly GCF_055816715.1). Taxonomy (NCBI): domain Bacteria; kingdom Pseudomonadati; phylum Pseudomonadota; class Gammaproteobacteria; order Enterobacterales; family Enterobacteriaceae; genus Enterobacter; species Enterobacter sp. PL_is514. The sequence goes on from NZ_JBVPGN010000030.1 coordinate 170,437, forward strand.
GCGTGTTGCCGATGGTGTTTTCGAGTGTATTCACGTTTTTTACTCAATAAAAAAGCCGGGCGCGCGCAGCGATCCCGGCCTACAAGACGCAGTGATAACTGTAGGCCCGGTAAGCGCAGCGCCACCGGGCGATAAACATCCTAATAACCTATCAGGCTGACTCCGCCAGAGCAATATCCTCGCGCGTCTCGATGCGCTCCTTGCCGTGATAAATACGGGCGTGCTGCAGACCGACAAACAGGCGCTCTCCTCGGTGCGGCGGCACGTCGTCGCGCATGACCACGGTCAGCGGCTCGGTATACCAGCCCAGGGGCTGTACCACCAATTGGGTGTAGTGACCTTTAGGGCTAGCTTCCAGCACCTGCACCGGCAGCGGTGAATCCAGGCTGGTTCGGCGGCTCACGTCCACTTCCCACGGACGCAGGAACAGATCGACCGGTCCCTGATGCGCGGAGGTATAGCCCAGCGGCCAGCGGTGCGCGCCCACGTGGAACTGCCCACCGCGAATAGTACCCTGAAGACGGTTTACCTCGCCCATAAACTCCAGCACGAAGCGGGTCGCCGGTTCGCGCCAGAGCTGCTCCGGTTCGTCAACCTGCTCAATGTTGCCCTGGCTCATGACCACCACGCGATCCGCGACTTCCATCGCCTCTTCCTGGTCATGGGTTACGAAGACGCTGGTGAATTTCAGCTCTTCATGGAGCTGACGCAGCCAGCGGCGCAGCTCTTTACGCACCTGTGCATCCAGCGCGCCGAAAGGTTCATCCAGCAGCAGAATTTGCGGCTCAACGGCCAGCGCACGCGCCAGCGCCACGCGCTGTTTCTGCCCGCCGGACAGCTGGGCCGGGAAACGATCCGCCAGATGAGCCAGCTGCACCATCTCCAGCAGTTTGGTCACCTTCGCCTTAATGGTTGCCGCATCCGGGCGCTCGCGACGCGGCAGCACGGTCAGGCCAAACGCGATGTTGTCGAACACGGTCATGTGGCGGAACAGCGCGTAATGCTGGAACACAAAACCTACTTTACGATCGCGGGCATGCAGGCGGCTCACGTCGGTGCCGTGAAAACGGATATGCCCGCTGGTCTGATGCTCAAGCCCGGCGATAATACGCAGCAGCGTAGTTTTACCCGAGCCAGACGGCCCCAGCAGCGCCACCATTTGTCCGGAAGGGATATCCAGCGAGATATCATTCAGCACCTGGGTGCGACCAAAAGACTTCTTAATATTGGCAATCTCAATGCTCATGATTTCCCTCCTGATGCTGACGTTTTTCCTGATTTTCTAAACGCCACTGCACCACACTCTTCAAAAACAGGGTCAAAATCGCCATCAGCGTCAGCAACGCTGCGGCAGTAAACGCGCCGATGGTGTTGTAGTCCTGCTGCAGCAATTCAATCTGTAGCGGCAGCGACAGGGTTTCACCGCGAATGGAACCGGAAACAACGGAAACGGCACCGAACTCACCAATCGCGCGGGCGTTGGTCAGCACCACTCCGTAAAGCAGCGCCCAGCGAATGTTCGGCAGCGTCACGCGGCGGAACATCTGCCAGCCCGACGCCCCCAGCAGCACCGCCGCTTCGTCTTCGTTGCTCCCCTGGCTTAACATCACCGGCACCAGCTCGCGCACCACAAATGGACAGGTCACGAAGATGGTGACCAGCACCATACCCGGCCAGGCGAACATGATCTGCAGGTTATGCGCATCCAGCCAGCCGCCAAGCGGGCCGTTGGAGCCGTAAAAGAGCAGGTACACCAGACCCGCCACCACCGGCGATACGGCGAAAGGAATATCCAGCAGGGTCAGCAGCAGCTGACGTCCCGGGAAGTTAAAGCGCGTCACCAGCCAGGCCAGCAGAGTCCCGAACACGAGGTTCACCGGCACGGAGATCAACGCAATCATTACGGTCAACCAGATGGCATGCAGCATATCCGGGTCTGCCAGGTTTTCCAGCGCGGGCATCAGGCCCTTGCTGAACGCCTGAACGAAGATATAAACCGTCGGCACGACGAGAATGAGGGCGGAAACCAGCACGCCCGCCCCAATCAGAAACCATTTACCCCAGTTGATGCGGGGTGCATCGTATCGCTTCAATTGCGTAACTTCCGCCATCAGTGACCTACCACTCGTCGACCAAAGCGACTTTGCAGAGTGTTAATTGAGTACAGCAGCAGCAGCGAGGCCGCCAGGATCACCGAGGCAATTGCGCTCGCCGCCGGATAATCAAACTCCTGCAAACGGATGAAAATCATCAGCGAGGTGACTTCCGTTTTCCAGGCGATGTTCCCGGCGATAAAAATCACCGCGCCGAACTCACCAAGGCTGCGGGTAAACGACAGCGCAACGCCCGCCATCAGCGCCGGAGAGAGCTCCGGCAGCACCACCTTGCGGAAGCTCTGCCAGCGCGTGGCGCCCAGCGTTTCCGCCGCTTCTTCGTATTCCGGACCCAGCTCTTCCAGCACCGGCTGCACGGTACGGACCACAAACGGGATGCTGGTAAAGGCCATCGCCACCGCTATACCGAGCCAGGTATAGGTCACCTTGATGTCAAATTTCGCCAGCCACTCGCCGTACAGCCCGTTCACGGAGAAGAGCGACGCGAGGGTTAAGCCCGCCACCGCCGTCGGCAGCGCAAACGGCAGATCCATCAGGGCGTCAAGCAGCGTACGGCCCGGGAAGCGATAGCGGGTTAAAATCCACGCCATCAGCAGGCCGAACACGCCGTTAAAAATGGAGGCGACAAACGCCGACAGCAGCGTCACCTTATAGGCCGCCACCACCTGCGGGTTGGTGACCACGTCCCAGTACTGCGCCCAGCTCATCTGCGCAAGCTGCATCACCAGCGCGCTGAGCGGCAACAGCAGGATCAGGCAGACGAACAGCAGGCTGGTCCCGAGGCTTAAGGTAAAGCCCGGCAGCACGCGTTTTGTCGATACTGCAAACATTACTTATGCCCCGCCGCCAGCAATTTATCTAACTCACCGCCGCTGGCAAAATGCGTTTTCATCACGTCTGGCCAGGAGCCAAAATGATCTTCCACGCGGAACAGCGCGGTCTGCGGGAATTTATCTTTCAGCTTGTTCATCACGTCCGGGTTGTTCACGCGGTAGTAGTAATCGGTAATGATGGTCTGCGCCTGAGGGCTGTACAGGTAGTTGAGATAGGCTTTTGCCGCTTTCTCGGTACCGTTTGCCTGCACGTTTTTATCCACCCATGCGACCGGGAATTCGGCCAGAATGTTGGTTTTCGGGATAACGACCTCGAAGCCCTGCGCTTCGTACTGTTTGCGGATGTTATTCACTTCCGATTCAAAGCTGATCAGCACATCCCCGAGACCGCGTTCTGCGAAGGTCGTGGTCGCCCCACGGCCGCCGGTATCAAACACTTCGACATTTTTCAGGAACTGGGTCATGAACTGCTCGGTTTTGGCTTTATCGTTACCGTCAGCCTTGTCCGCCGCGCCCCACGCGGCTAAATAGGTATAACGCGCGTTACCGGAGGTTTTTGGGTTCGGAAAAATCAGCTTCACGTCGGAACGGACCAGGTCGCTCCAGTCGTGGATATTCTTCGGGTTGCCCTTACGCACCAGGAAGCCCATGGTGGAGTAGAACGGCGAGCTGTTGTTCGGCAGTCGGCTCTGCCAGTCCGCCGGAAGCAGCTTGCCTTTGTCGTGCAGGATCTGCACGTCAGTGACCTGGTTGTAGGTCACCACATCCGCTTTCAGCCCCTGGAGAATGGCCAGCGCCTGCTTGGACGAACCGGCGTGGGACTGCTTGATGGTCAGCTTATCGCCGTTATTGTCTTTCGCCCACTGCTGTTCGAACGGGGGGTTAAGGGCGGCAAACAGCTCGCGGGAGACGTCATACGAACTGTTTAACAGTTCAGTCGCCTGCGCCTGTGCCACCAGCAGTAAACCTGCCAGCGCCAGAGTTCCTTTTTTTAGTACAGTAACGGCCATTGCGCACCCTTATAAATGTGATGACTATCTTATAGTCATAATATTTATAACGGGGATGAAAGGAGTAACGGTTTTATATACCGTTTGGTGATTTAGAAGCAGAAAAGGGAATAAGGGGGGCGGGGAAAATTGCCGGGTGGCGCTAACGCTTACCCGGCCTACGTATGGAGAGCGGTTTTACAGCGCCAGCAGACGCTCAACGGACGGCGCAAAGTAGTAGCCGCCGGTCACCGGTTTGGTGAAGCGCAGCATGGCGTCGCGCTTACCGTCGGTATCGCCGAACATGCTCAGCAGCTGCTGCTCAATGTTATACAGGCGCGCGCAGTAGGCGCAGAAGTAGAGGCCGTGCGTGCCGCTTGCGGTACCGTACGGCAGGCTCTGGCGAACAATCTTCAGCCCTTTGCCGTCTTCCTTGAGGTCAACGCGGGTCAGGTGAGAGGTAACGGGACGGTCGTCGCCGTCGATCTCTTCGTTGGCTTCTTTAGTACGACCAATCATCATCTCCTGGTCGTGCACGCTCATACGGTTAAGCTGCTTGAGGTTGTGCTCCCAGCGCTGCACGAACACGTAGCTGCCGCCCGCGTCCACGCCGTCTTTAATCACTGCCACGTCGCGACGAACCTCTTCACCCGCCGGGTTTTCCGTCCCGTCGACGAAGCCGCTCAGATCGCGCTCTTCGACCCAGCGGAAGCCGTGAACCTCTTCCTGCACCTCAATGCTGTCGCCAAAGGCCGCCACAGCGGCCTGGGCAACGGAAAAGTTCACGTCGTGACGCAGGGAGAGAATGTGGATCAGCACATCATATTGGGTCGCAGGTGCCAGACCTTTGCCGTAAGGGATGAAGTCTTTCAGCTCTTCCGCCCCTTCGCCACCGCTCAGCTGACGCCAGACGTTATTGCCAAAGGCAACAACGGCGCCGAGGTGGGCTTCCGGGAATTTGGCCTGGAAGGTGGCCAGCTTATCAACAAACGCTTTACTGGCCGCACGCAGGGCATCCACGTCCCCTTTAACATTGGCTTCAATCCAAATCGCCGCGCGGCAATGTTCTGGCAAAATGCCACTCTGAACCTGAGACATCGCTCCTCCTGAAATAAAGATGCCACGTCAGCGTGGCATTGATGGCGGGTATTATACCCTGATTTCAGCGAGGCGGTTTGTTCAGGCGCAAATTACTGCTTCCAGAGTATTTTGCTCACTTTCCAGCTCTTGAGCGTGTCGTCAGAGGGCATCAGTCCTTCCGGTCCGCTCCAGGTTCCGGTGAAGACATAGCTGATGTGCTGGCTGCCTTCCGCCTTACACTCCACCGCGACCTTATCGTCAGACGGCACGCTGGTGCAATTGCCAAAAGCCTGCTTATAAAGATCGCTAAACGGGGTCCCTACTTTCACGCCGCTAGCGGTCGGAATATCTTCATCCATCACCGCAATTCGGTTTACCGTGCCTTTGTCACCGTTGATCACCAGCGCCAGCTTGTCGCCCTTCAGCGCTTCGTAATAGCGAACAATATTGCCATTCTCCGTTTTCATGCCGCTGCGCAGACGGTAATCGCTGCTGAGCGCATCCTGAATAGCATTCTGATCCAGCGCCGTCGCGGCGGTAATTTTCCCCACGCCCTGCTCGGTCACTTCCGTTGATGAGCCAAACCAGTTCCACGGATACGCGGCGGACCAGTTAATGGAGGAGAGAGTCGAACAGCCGGTCAACGCCAGCGGGAGAGCGCATAAAAGTAAACGCAGCGATTTCATTGAAACGTCCTTTCTAATTAAATCAACGCTTGTTGGAGTGCGACATCGGCAAAAAGTGCCGGATTAATCATCCTGAGGCGCAAAACAGGCGCGAAGACGCGGATTCGTCAGCAGCCACAGCAGCGCCACAATATCGGCAACCACCAGCGCAACGCCGGTGCCCGTCAGCGGTTCACCATACCACCAGAGTACCGGCTGCCAGAAGAGCAGCGCAATCTGGGCAAGGATCAGCAGCCCGCGAAGCGCGGGCCACAAACGCGGGATCGCCTGCCGCCGGCCGCTGCACAAAAACGCCACCACCGCCGGTACGCCCGGCAGTAGTCCGAGCCAGAAGGCGTCATGATCGGGGTAAAAGAGATTCAGCAGCGTGTCGCCCTGCCCGCGCGACGCGGCGGCCATCACAAACAGCACCCAGGTCCGGGCCTGGAGCAGCAGAACGCACCAGAATAAAAAGGGCAGCCTGACGCGGCCCTGCGCGTCATAGTCTGCCGGATGGATCTCAGTACTCTTCATCTTCGATCAGACGCTTGCCCAAAGTCAGCACGTCAGCATGTTCATAGCCCAGACGCTCATACATGCCCAGCACCACGTCGTTATCTTCCCGCACCATGATCTGGATTTTTGGGCAGCCGCGGGCGATCAGCTTCTTCTCGAGTCGGTTCAGCAGCGCATTGGCAATGCCGCGGCCACGGTATTCCGGGTGAACGCCCAGATAATAGGCCGAGCCGCGGTGGCCGTCGTAACCGCCCATTACCGTCCCCACAACCTCGCCATTAACTTCCGCGACCAGAAACAGACTGACGTCGTGATTCACCTTACGTTCGATATCCATTTCCGGATCGTTCCACGGACGCAGCAGATCGCAGCGCTCCCAAAGGGTGATCACCTCTTCGAAATCTTCCTGGCGAAAAACGCGTATCTCCATGGTATTAACCGCCTTTTCGGGTTTAAAAACAGTGATTATGGCGCGAAGCACGCCTTTAGCCAATAACCGGGGAAAATCTCGCCAAAATTTGGCATAATGTCACTTTGTCACGTATTGAAATGAAAAGTAAAACAATTCTCAATATGGACTGTCGTAACGGGAAACACGATACGATATAACACCAGGACCCCATTTTTTAGTATTCAGGCCGCATGAGCACATTCAAACCATTAAAAGCACTCACATCGCGTCGTCAGGTTCTCAAAGCGGGGCTGGCGGCCTTAACGTTAACGGGCATCGCAAAGCAGGCTCAGGCGAAAGACGAGAGCACGCTCAAAACCAGTAACGGACACAGCAAACCGAAAGCCAAAAAGCCGGGCGCGAAGCGTCTGGTGATGCTCGACCCAGGGCACGGCGGGATTGATACCGGCGCCATCGGCAAAAACGGGTCGAAAGAAAAACACGTCGTGCTGGCAATTGCAAAAAATGTGCGCGCAATTTTACGCAGTAACGGCATTGACGCCCGTCTGACGCGCTCTGGCGATACCTTTATTCCGCTGTATGACCGCGTAGAGATCGCCCACCAGCACGGTGCGGATCTGTTTATGTCGATCCACGCCGACGGCTTTACCAACCCTTCTGCGGCCGGTGCCTCGGTGTTTGCGCTTTCCAACCGTGGCGCCAGTAGCGCCATGGCAAAATATCTCTCCGACCGCGAAAACCGGGCGGATGAAGTCGCCGGGAAGAAAGCCACTGACAAAGACCACCTGCTACAGCAGGTGCTGTTCGACCTCGTGCAGACGGATACGATCAAAAACAGCCTGACGCTCGGCTCGCATATTCTGAAGAAGATTAAGCCAGTGCATCGTCTGCACAGTAAAGGCACCGAGCAGGCAGCGTTCGTGGTGCTGAAATCACCGTCCATCCCGTCCGTGCTGGTGGAAACCTCCTTCATTACCAACCCGGAAGAGGAGCGACTCCTCGGCACCACGGCGTTTCGTCAGAAGATCGCCAACGCCATCGCCTCCGGCATTATCAGTTACTTCAACTGGTTCGATAACCAAAAAGCGCACTCCAGGAAACGTTAATGAAACCCGATGCTCAACTGGTCAAAACCTTCCTGCTGCAGCTGCAGGATGAGATCTGCCAGAAACTGGCCGCCGCAGACGGCGGTGAATTTCAGGAAGATACCTGGCAGCGCGAAGCCGGAGGCGGCGGGCGCAGCCGCGTGCTGCGAAACGGCGGCATCTTCGAACAGGCGGGCGTGAATTTTTCCCACGTTCACGGCGACGCCATGCCTGCGTCTGCGACGGCACATCGTCCCGAGCTCGCAGGCCGCAGCTTCGAGGCGATGGGCGTCTCGCTGGTGGTGCATCCGCACAACCCGTTTGTGCCCACCAGCCACGCCAACGTGCGCTTTTTCATTGCGGAAAAAACGGGCGCCGACCCGGTCTGGTGGTTCGGCGGCGGTTTCGACTTAACGCCCTATTACGGCTTCGAAGAGGATGCCGTGCACTGGCACACCACCGCGCGGGATCTTTGCCTGCCGTTTGGCGAAGACGTCTACCCGAAATTTAAAAAGTGGTGCGACGACTACTTTTACCTGAAGCACCGCGACGAGCAGCGCGGCATCGGCGGGCTGTTCTTTGACGATCTCAACACGCCGGATTTTGATACCGCGTTCAGCTTTATGCGCGCGGTGGGTGAAGGCTATACCGACGCGTACCTGCCGATTGTCGAACGCCGTAAAAACACCAACTATGGCGTGCGCGAACGTGAGTTCCAGCTCTACCGTCGGGGGCGCTACGTGGAATTTAATCTGGTGTGGGATCGCGGGACGCTGTTCGGCCTGCAGACCGGCGGACGCACGGAGTCGATTTTAATGTCGATGCCGCCGCTGGTGCGCTGGGAATATGACTGGCAGCCGGAAGCGAACAGCCCGGAAGCCGCCCTTAGCGAGTTTATTCAGATCCGCGACTGGGTGTAGTTTACCTGACCTGATGACGGCTAGCGCCTTATCAGGCCTGCAACGACTGAGGCACCGCCCCGCAGGCTGGATAAGGCGCAAAGCGTCGTACCCGGCACAATAATGTTATCACGCCCACTGGCGCATACGCTGATGCAGCGTCAACGACGGTTTCTCCGCAAACAATTGCTGATAGTCAGTGGCAAACTGCCCCAAATGCCAGAATCCCCACTGCATGGCGGCGTCTTTTACCGTCACGCTTTGCGACCACGGGCTTATCAGCTCGCGACGCACGGCGTTCAGACGAATACGTTTTAACCAGGCATTCGGACCAATTCCGAGTATCGTGTGAAAGGCGTTTTGCAGCGTCCGACGGCTGACGTGCAACTGATTACACAGGTCAAGTACGGTCAGCGGCTCTGACATATTTTCCAGCACATATTCGCGCGCACGCGACAGCAGGCGACGATAGCTCTGATGGCTGATACTCTCGGCCGTGATTATCGGCTGCGCTTCTTCCAGCATTGTGCCCATCGCCAGCAGCAGGTTATCGCCCAGCACTTTGCGTACCGCAGGTTGATGGAGGTTTACCGGATTCTCGCTAAATGTCGCCAGCGCCTGCTGCACAAATCCCCATAGAGCAGCTTTGTGTTGTTCTTTCACTTCCAGCGCCGACTGGTTACGCAGCATATGCATCACCCTTTCCGGGTTATGCAGGAAGTTGGCCTGACGGGCAATCGCCTCTTCCGAAATAACGACGCCCAGAATGGTGTAATCATCTGGCGTACTCAGTTCAAACTCCGTCCCGCCCGGGCGGGTGGCAATTTCAGCGTTACCCAGACACTGGGTGCCAATAAATCCCTGTTCGCCGCCCGTGGCCGGAATACCAAACCAGAACGAGTTCGGCCAGACAAGACATGACTGACGCAGCGCCAGTCCGGTGTATTCACGGAACACCTGAATATCGTCGAGCAGGATTTCCGTGAACTCGCCATGAAATTTTCCCGGATGTAGCTGGTCGTAGATTTGCTGCCAGGCGGTAATCGTCAGCGCATGCTCATACACATCCGTTGTGCGCCGCTGATGAACGTTGTCCACCTCCACTTTCGGCGTAAGTTTAACGTCTTCGGGTAATGCTTCATGATAAAGATGGTGCAGGTTTGCAGTTCGGGTCTTTTTCATGATCTTTTAAGCCGGAAGCCTCCACGAAGCCCCCGGCCCTCCGACAGGTTAATTTTTTAAGCGATAGCGACTACTGCGTTTACGCAACGCTCCGTGAGAAAAGAGCTGTTCCAGCGCCTTTCTGGCTTCATCAAGTGACCAGCCAAAGTGGGCAGCCACTTCCCCTGCCGTCATTCCTTGACGGACCGATGCCAACAGCGCCAGAAGTTGCTCAGAGGATTCAGACGTCAACGGGGCATCCTGCGTCTTCTGCGGATTTACCTCTGTTTTCACTTCTGGCTTCTGTTCTGGTTTCTTCGACTGGCGCGTAAAACCGCCGATCAGCCACTGGGTGTCATCGTCCGGCCGGCCTATTTCCTTACGGCTGATAACACGGCCTGTACGCGCTGCGGCAGCGCTGCCGGCATCCAGCGCTGCGCGGCACGCAGCCAGATCGCCTTCCACCACCAGCGTCAGCCGGCCAGGATCGAGCACTTCGTGGCTCAGCAGACGCACGTTAGCGGCTTTCAACATGGCATCTGCCGCGTCGACGCCAGCCACCATGCCATCCACTTCCAGTAATCCCAGTGCATTGATCATCACTACCTCTCTTACGCGCGCTGGACTGGATTACGGGCAATATCCAGCACGGCATCAGCAAAGGCGTTACAGGCGGCTTTACAGGCGGCCTGGCTACCGGTCAAAAACGCGGCCGAATAGTTGGTTTCTGACGGTGGCGGCACATAGGTGACAATCTGCACATCGGCAGATTTCAGCGCAGCATCAATACCCAACGTCGCCTCCAGCGGCGGCGCCACCAGATACGCCATCGGATCACCAGGTCGGCATCCTGCGGTCGCCGAGAGATACGACCCGGTACGCGAAACCACATGCGCCAGGAAAGCGGTATCTTCTGCGTCATTTGCCCACTGGAAAGCCGCACCGCTTTCAATATTGGCCACCATCGCGTCCAGACCTGCGCGAACTTCGGCCGGGTTTGGCCCTCCGAGCATAATCAGCACTTCGCCCGAGGTTGGAGAGGGGCTGTGCGCCGCGCCGGCATACAGCGAGCGGCCATAAACCACTTCGACCATTGCCTGTTTTGTCGCTTCGTCTGCGGCAATATACGCCACGTCATCAGAATCTGCTGTGATGAGTCCAAGGCTACGTATATGTGGCGGTAATTTAAGTTCACGGGCAAAACCGTCATTTACCGAGGCAATCACGCGCATTGCGGTGACTGAAGGTCTAATCAAATCTAATGCTGGCATGATGCCTCCTTAACGGGTCATATTGATGCCGGATGCTTTTTGCTCCAGCATGCGCCTGGCCAAATCCACAATCACCGCCGCCGCTTCAACCGGTGGCGTACCGCCCTGATGAATATTCGAGATACAGGTACGGTCAGCTTCAACGGTCGTCGCCACGCGCGGCGAATAGACGGCATAGCAGGAAAGGCTTTCAGACTGGCCAAGGCCCGGACGTTCCCCAACCAGCAGGATCACCGCTTTCGCACCAAGCAGTTCGCCGATCTGATCTTCGATTTTCACGCGACCATAGCGAACAAAGAACGGTGTCCCAACCTTCAATCCGGCCTGTTTTAAGCCCGACAACAGCGGCGGCAGGATCTCTTCGTAGTTGGCGGTAATGGCGTCGGTAGACAGGCCATCAGAGATAATCACCTGCACATCCGGGTTCATTACACACTGTGATTTCAGCGCTTCAATGGCTTCCGCACTCAGACGACGCCCCAGATCCGGGCGCGTCAGGTACAGGTTTTTGTCACTGATTTCCGAGCGTACTTCCAGCAGCCCCTGGGCTTTTACCCACTCTTCGGGCACTTCTTTCAACACCGTGTCTTTTGAACGCGAGTGATCGGCCAGGAAACGCAGCAGCGCCTGAGTGCGCGGGCGTGGACCGGCACGGCCGGTACATACACGCGCGGCGGTGCTGCGGCGCAGCTCGGTCAACACCTCTGCGCGGTGCGGGTTCTCAACGCCAATCCACGCTTTGGCCTCGGCTGAGCCTAAATCCATTGCACAGCTTTCACCCGTTGGTGCAGCACACTGCGCGGTGCTACATTTCTCTTCAGGTGACGACGCTTGCGCCTGCGGCTGCGACTCTCCCATTGACGCCATAACGCTGCGTACAATTTCTTCAATCTGTTTTTGATCCATCGTGTGTCATCCCCGCGTCATCAGAAGAACAGTGACGGATCGCCCGCCCGTTTGGTCAGGCGACCGTTTGCCATAATGCCCATGGTTTCCAGCCAGCGTTCAAACTCCGGCGACGGCCGTAAATTCAGCAACTGACGGACGGTGGCGGTATCGTGAAAGGCGGTGGTCTGATAGTTGAGCATGATGTCGTCACCGAGCGGCATGCCCATGATGTAGTTGCAGCCAGCGGTGGCGAGCAGAACCATCAGGTTTTCGTTGAGGTTCTGGTCAGCATCAGCATGGTTGGTGTAGCAGCAGTCGCAGCCCATTGAGATGCCACTCAGCTTGCCCATAAAGTGATCTTCCAGACCCGCGCGAATAATCTGACGATCGTTGTACAGATACTCCGGCCCGATAAAGCCCACCACGGTGTTCACCAGAAACGGATCGTAGTGACGCGCCAGCCCGTAGTTACGCGCTTCCATCGTCACCTGATCGGCACCGAAGTTAGCGCCTGCGGAGAGCGCAGACCCTTGTCCGGTTTCGAAGTACAGGCAGTTTTCACCGGCGATGCGGTTGAACTCCGCGCCCACTGCGCGTGCTTCATCCAGCATGGCCAGCTCAACGCCGAACTCTTTTAAGCCTTTCTCGCTGCCGCAGATACTCTGGAAAATCAGCCCGCCCGGCGCGCCGCGACGAATCGCTTCGATCTGGGTGGTAACGTGTGCCAGTACGCAGCCCTGGGTCGGGATGTTGAATTTATCGATAACGCCGTACACGGTATCCAGTACGCGGCTTAAGTTTTCCACATCATCCGTTACCGGGTTTACGCCAATTACCGCATCGCCCGCACCGAAGGAGAGTCCCTCGTAGATTTGTGCCGCAATACTCTGCACGTCATCACGGGTGTCGTTCGGCTGTAAACGACAGCTGAAAGTGCCAGGCAGACCAATAGTGGTGTTGGCCTTTTTGATCACCGGCATTTTCTTACCGCCGTAGATCAGGTCCGCGTTAGAGCAGATTTTTGCTACCGCGGCGACCACTTCCGACGTTAACCCTTTACGCGTAAACGCAATGTCATCAACGGAGGTTTCATCGCTCAGCACGTACTCGCGCAGTTCGCTGATGCTCCAGTTTTTGATGCGGTTATAGGCCGTTTCGTTGACGTCATCCTGAATCAGACGCGTGACGCAGTCCTCTTCATAGGAAATCACCGGGTTATTGCGGATATCCGCCACCGTCATTTCTGACAGCACCTGCTTGGCCGCCACGCGCTCCTGCGAACTGGTTGCAGCTACCCCTGCCAGCACATCCCCCGAACGCAGTTCGTTGGCTTTTGCCAGCACCTCTTTCACATCCTTAAACTGATAAACATTGCCGAACAATGTGGTCTTTAGTTTCATAAGTCGTTCCCTCAGGAAGGAAATGCGAGTGATTTCACCGTCACCGGCACAACCGATCCGCCAAAAAGAGGCGTACCAATGTCGATATAGTCCCCCGCCCGGACAACCACCTCATCGATGACCGCCAGCGGGTGTTGCTGTAACTGTGGGCGTAACAGCATGCCCAGGGCTTTACCAAAATCCTGCTCGGCTACCACCAGCAGGGGATGCGGATTCGGATAGCGCGCGACAAAGGCCAGCAGCGCATCAATCACCGTTAATAGCGCGGCGTAGCGCACCGGCAGCGAACCGGGCAGCGCCAGCACGTAGGCATCCGTTTGCGGATCCAGATCGAGTTGCATCAGCGCTTGCTGCCAGGCGGCAACCAGATCAGCCTCATCAACCGGAATCGCCACCGGCAGATTGCGCAGCGGAAGCGTCACGCCTTCCAGCCAGATAGTGCTGCCCGAAAGCGACAGCGTATGTGCACCGGCACCAATCACCGTGGCACGCACGGTCTGCGCCGGGAACTGCACGTTCATCTCACGCAGACGCGGATGTTCATGCAGCGCCGTGGCGAGGAGCGGCCCGATATCGGAAAAACAGAACGGATCGGCTGGTTGGTTGCGGTAGCATTCGCCCACTCCCCCTGAAAGCGTAATCACATCCGGTTTCACACCCGCAGGCAGTAAACCGGTTTGCATCATCGCCTGCGCCAGCGGTGAAAGCGTGCCGTCAATCACCTCCACAATCAGCGCCGCCATCCGTCTGGCCACCTGAACAAGCTGCCCCGCATTGAGGGTTCGGGCGTCAAAGCCCGGACCAAATACGTCATCAACAATCATCTGCCCCGGTTGATGCGCATGCACCACTCGCCCCTGACCGTCCGTTTCCAGAAGCCTTCCTCCAACGTTCAGGCAGGCCGAACCGCTGACCTTTCCGGCATCGAACAGGACGTAGTTCGACGTCCCGCCGCCGATGTCGATATTCAGTACCCGGCACATTTTTTGCTCGGACAGGGTTTGCACTCCCGCGCCTTGACCGGCAATCACCGATTCCAGATGCGGGCCGGCGCTGGCAACCACAAAGTCCCCCAGCGACTGGGAGAGCGCCATCACTGCGGGTCGTGCGTTGCGGGTTTTGGCGCTTTCTCCGGTAATGATGATCGCACCGGAATCGACGACCTCAGGCTTGATGCCCGCCGCCTGATACTGGGCGAGGATCAGCGCCTTAAGTTCGGCCTCTTTCAACCCGCCCTGCTTATCAACCGGGGTAAAAAACACCGGGCTTTGCCAGCTAATTTCGCGTTTGATGAATTCGTAACGCGGCACCTGCGACACTGCCGCACGGTTGACCAGCTCAAGGCGCGAGAAGATCACCTGAGTGGTGGTGGTGCCGATATCGATACCGACGCTGAGTAGCTGGCGAATATTCACGATTGCGCCTCCGGATGAGTGTCTGCTGGTGCCGGAACATCTTCGTCTTTCGGTACTAACAGCATAGCCACGCCAATCGCCGTCACACCGCCGATCAACTTGCCGACAATCATTGGGAAGATCATCGCGTTCATGTTGGCAGCGGCGAAGCCTAAGTGGTCCCCCAGAGCAAAGGCCGCGGAGACCGCAAAGGCGCAGTTGATCACTTTGCCGCGGGTATCCATATTCTTCATCATGCCGAACATCGGAATGTTGTTCGCCAGCGTCGCGACCATCCCCGCAGCCGCAATGTTATTAACGTTTAACAGGTTGCCGACGCTCATCAGCGGTTTTTCAAACCAGCGGGTCAACAGCAGCACCATCGGGTAGGCGCCCAGCAGCACACAGGAGATAGAACCGATAACTTCGATGGCGCGCATCACTTCACCCGGCCTGTCTCCCGGTGCCATGAAGATAGGATCAAGACCCGGAATCAGCTCCCAGCCGAGCAGGAATTTGATCACCGCAGCCGCCAGGCCGAGGGTGATCAGCGCCACGAGGAATTTCGCGAAGATCTGGAAGCCGTTGATCATTTTTTCCGGGATGAATTTCAATCCCAGCGCCACCAGCACGGCCACGATCAGCACCGGGATCATGTTCATCAGGATCAGCGCAAAGGTGAACTCCACCGGCTGACCATTGATTTCGACGCCGGAGTACATCGCGACCAAACCACCCGCAATACAGCCAACTGGAATGGTGACAATACCGGCCAGCACGCCCAGCGCCAGATAACGACGATCAGACGGTTCAATAATTCCCAGCGCAACCGGAATGGAGAAGACTAGCGTCGGCCCCATCATCGCTCCGAGGATCAGGCCAGAGTACAGCCACGCCGCAACGTCGCCGCCCGCCAGTTCTTTCGCCAGGAAGAAGCCGCCCATATCGCACGCCAGCAGCGTTCCGGCAAACATCGACGGGTTTGCGCCCAGCATTTCGTACAGCGGAATAATCACCGGCCCAAGCACATGCGCCAGTACGGGTGCCAGCGCGGTCATACCGACCATTGCCAGGCCCAGCGCGCCCATCGCCATGAAACCTTCTTCAAACTGGCCGCCCGAACCCTCAATACTCTTACCGAACTTACCGAGGAAGCGCGCCGAACCGCCGAACTGCGACAGGATCCTGTCCACGGCGGCAATCAGCATAAAGAACATCATGATGTACATGATGATTTCGTTAATTCCCATAACCTTCACTCCCTGTCATATGTGTATTTATTGTGCCGTCGCATACAACGCGATAATGTCGGCCTGCGTGGCGGTGCGTGGGTTACTGCGAATACAAATATCCTCCAGCGCGGCATGCGCCCATGCGCTGTAATGCTCGGGCTTTGCCCCAACGTCAGAGAGTCGTTTTGTCTGGCCCACTTCACTAATCAACTCGCTGACGGCGTTGATGGCATCGCGATCGTCCGACTTCTTGTTAGTTAACGCCCGTCCGATATGGCTGAAGCGCTCACGACACACCATGCGGTTGAACCCCATTACCGTGGGCAGCAGCATGGCGTTAGCCTGTCCGTGCGGGATATGCAGCGCAGCGCCCGGCTGGTGCGCCATCGCATGACACAAGCCCAGTCCCGCGCTTGAAAACGCCATTCCCGCCATGCAGGACGCCAGCAGCATGCTTTCCCGCGCCACCAGATCCTGACCGTAGCCGGCGGCCTTTGGCAGCGATTTACCGATCATCGCAATCGCGCCAATCGCCAGGCTGTCGGTAAACGGCGTCGCGTTCAGCGCGCTATATGCTTCAACGGCGTGCGTCAGCGCATCGATCCCGGTCATCGCCGTGACGTGTGCGGGCACACCTTCCGTCAGCGCGGCGTCAAGGATCGCCACATCCGGCATCAGCATTGCATGGGCCAGCACTTGTTTAAGTCCTGTCGCGGCGTCGATAATCACCGTGACGTTAGTGGTTTCTGAGCCCGTTCCGGCGGTAGTTGGCACCGCAATCAGCGGCAGACGCGCACGCAACACGCTGTGCTCCGTCATGTCAGCCAGCGTCTGCGTGGGGTTGGTCACCAGCAACGCGACTGCCTTTGCGGCATCCAGTACGGAACCGCCGCCGAAGGCCACAACGCTATCGCACTTCGATTCACGCAATTGCGCGACCGCCGCGCAGACGTCCGTAATGCACGGTTCGCCCGCCGGACATGGCCACAGCGTCATCGCCACGCCTTTCATCGCCAGGCTGCGCTCCAGTGCAGCGGTCATCCCCGCCTGATGCAGGAAACGATCAACCATGACGAACATATGCGTCAGTCCGCGCGCTTTTGCTTCCTGCCCACAGGTACTCAGCGCTCCCAGTCCACACAACGTAACCGGTGGAACGCTAAACGTTTTTACGCGTTGCAGATTCAGGGTATCGAATGCCTGAAAGAGCGCGGTCTGCAATTCAGCTTGCATAGATTCCTTCCGCTTTTTCTTTTCCGCTATTTGCAATCGCCAGCGGAGTCATAAACAGGCTGTGCTGGGGTAAATGCACCTGCAGCTTCGGGAAACGCTTACGGAACAGTTCATCAACGCCCGGCTGCATACAGGAGCCACCGGCCAGCCACAAGTCAGCGACGCCCTGTCCGGCTATATGGTGAGCCACGATTTCCGCCATCTTTTCGTAGACCGGCTTAACCACTGGCCAGATTTCTTTGCCATTGCTGCGCTTGTACTGCTCGGCTTCCTCCAACTGGATGCGACGGTTCCCGGCGAGCGTCAGGGAAATATGGTGCCCGCCGGTCGCTTCATCGGCGGAATAGATCACTTTGCCCTGTTTAACAATGGCAATCCCGGTGGTACCGCCCCCGATATCCACCACGCCAGCGTTATCGAGCTGCAACAGGTCCGCCACCGCGGTCGGTTCGTCGAGCACATGACTCACTTCAAGTCCGGCAGACTCCAGCACGTTGATCGAAATGCGCCGGTCCGTTCCCGGTGGAAACGAGGTTGCCGCATGGGTAAAGCGGCAACCCAGCTGTTGTTCGAGCGTATCGAGATGGCGACGAACGAGGGTCACCGCGCCGAAGAAATCCCAGACGATGCCATCGCGCACGACATCGGCCCAGTCCAGGCAAACCGCAACCGGCTGTCCGTCACTGTCGACAACCATCGACACCACATCACACGTTCCCAAATCAACGCCCAGCCACAGCGGTGAATCGCTCACAGCAGGCGTCTGGTTACATAGCGCTGCCGCTTTTAGCAGCCTGGGTGTCAGCCAACGCTGTTCGTCGTGCGCCATCCCTTTTACTCCTTATACAATTCTGAAGGCGTCCACCAACACACAGCGACGCAGACGCACAAACGTGCGCGCGCTGGTCACCCCTTCCCCGGTTGGTGTGGTAATGGTCATCGTGGTCCAGCCTTCGCCGCCGAGCCCAAGCCCCGCAATACACGGTCCGTTCTTGACGAAAATGCTGGTATCAATGGCGTTTGCCATGCGGTTCATGTTGTCGATATTGCGCGAATGCATCGCCGCCGTATGGTGACAGCCGCCTTCAAGCTTGACCGCCAGTTCAATGGCCTCATCGACGCTGGCGACCCGCACGACAGGCAACACCGGCATCATCAATTCGGTGACGGCAAACGGATGCGTCGCTGAGGTTTCGACGAATAACAGCCGCGTTTGCTCTGGTACGGTCAGACCAATCGTCGCCGCGATTTTTCCTGCATCGCGGCCTACCCAGTCACGACTGACCGTGCCTTTACCGCGCTCATCGATATTTTTCAGCAGCACAGGTTGCAGCTGTTCGGCCTGAGCCGCTGTCAGTTTCACCGCATGCTGGCTTTCCATCAGGCGCATCAGTTCGTCGGCAACGCTATCCACGACGATCAGGACTTTTTCATCGGCGCAGATGATGTTGTTATCAAACGATGCGCCTTTGACGATCGACTGCGCCGCGCGGGCCAGGTCGGCCGTTTCATCCACCACCACCGGCGGGTTACCCGCACCGGCGGCAATCAGACGCTTGTTGGTGTGCTTACGCGCAGCATCCACTACGGCTTCACCGCCGGTCACCACCAGCAGGCCGATGCCTGGGTACTTGAACAGGCGCTGGGCGGTTTCGATATCCGGATTGGCAACGGTCACCAGCAGGTTTGCCGGGCCGCCTGCGGCAACAATCGCCTGGTTAAGCAGCGTAATGGCGCGCTGAGAGACTTTTTTTGCCGCAGGATGCGGGGCGAAGACCACGCTGTTGCCAGCGGCAATCAGGCTGATGGCGTTGTTGATAACGGTTGCGGCAGGGTTGGTAGACGGCGTCACCGAGGCCACCACGCCCCACGGCGCATTTTCAATCAGCGTCAGACCGTTATCGCCGGTCAGGACCTGTGGAGACAGGCATTCCACCCCCGGCGTACCGCGTGCCTGCGCCACGTTTTTGGCAAATTTATCGTCAACGCGTCCCATGCCGGTTTCTGTGACGGCAAGTTCCGCTAATTCTCTGGCGTGCTTTTCGCCCGCCTCGCGAAGAGCCGCGATAGCCAACTGACGCATGGCGACGCTTTTCAACCCCTGCTGGGCCAGTTTTGCTGCCGTCACTGCGTCATCCAGGGAGGCAAAAACGCCCATTTCTTGAACGGCACTGACGGGCTGGCTGCTGTCTTTCATTTTCAGCAGCACCGCTTTCACGACCTGTTCAATATCCTGTTGATTCATGATTTTCTGCCTTATTTATGGAAGATCACCTGGCCACCAGCCACCACTTCATCGACGATGCCAATCACGCACAGATCGACAGGTGATGATTCGTGACGGTGCGCCTGACGGGCTGAGCTGCCGCTGACCAGCAGCACCCACTCCCCGGTTCCCGCGCCGATGCTGTCGATAGCAACAGCACACTGGCCGTCGGGATTACCCTGGGCATCAATCATTTCCACCATCAGCAACTTGTCGTGCGCGAGCCCCTGATGGCGTACGGTACAAACAATTTGTCCTGTGACGATTGCCAGTTTCATACGCGCCTCCGTGGCATATTTCAGGTAAAACCTCCCCCTACCCTCCGCAGAAGGTAATGTGAAAAGGAGAGAGGGTGACGCCAGCAATGAAATTTGTGGCGTCACATGGACGACTTACATGTCGTTGCTGTCGCCTTTAAAGCTGATCGGGAACACTTCTTCCAGATCGCCATGCGGACGCGGGATCACGTGTACGGAAACCAGCTCGCCAATACGCTGTGCAGCCGCAGCACCTGCGTCTGTTGCCGCTTTACATGCCGCTACGTCGCCACGGACCATAGCCGTGACCAGACCGCCACCGATCTGCTTCACGCCAACCAGTTTCACACGTGCCGCTTTAACCATTGCGTCAGAAGCCTCAATCAGTGCAACCAGGCCCCGGGTTTCAATCATTCCTAATGCTTCCATTTTGCTTTCCTCTTAAGTCAAAGGGGTCCAGAACGGGACCTTATACAACCAGTGTGTGCGAGGCGTTTTCACGACTCACGTCAGTCTGGCGCGGCACAGCGGCCACCAACGCCAGTTCGATAATTTCCTGTACGCTACAGCCGCGAGAGAGGTCGTGAAGCGGTGCGGCAAGTCCCTGAATCAAGGGTCCAACGGCGCGATACCCTCCCAAACGCTGGGCGATTTTGTAGCCAATATTGCCTGCCTCCAGCGACGGGAAAACCATCACGTTGGCATTGCCCTTTAACGGACTGGCGGGCGCTTTTTGCGCGGCGACTTCCGGAACAAAGGCGGCATCAAATTGCAGTTCGCCATCCACGATAAGCTGCGGGGCACGCTCACGAACAATCTCCGTCGCCTGCTGCACGTTAGCGACGTTGGGATGGCGAGCGCTGCCATTACTTGAAAACGACAGCATGGCCACGCGCGGCTCTTCCCCCGTGATCCCCTGCCATGTCTGCGCGCTGGCAATCGCAATATCCGCCAGCTGTGCGGCGGTGGGCTGCGGCACGACGCTGCAATCGGCAAACCCTAATGACGGCCCGAGATACTGCGGCAGCATCAGGAAAATTGACGACAGCGTTTTACAGCCTGGCTGTAGCCCAATAATGCGCAAACCGGCGCGCAGCACGTTGGCCGTCGACGATAGATTGCCCGCAATACAGACGTCAGCTTTACCCGCGCTGACCATTGCCGCGGCGAACATCAGCGGATCGTTGAGTTTTTCCCGGGCATCCGCAGGTGTTTTATCTCCCGCGCGGGCCAACCAGCGCAGCGCAAACTCTTCACGCATTGGCAGGTTGCTTTGCGGATCGATAACCTGAATGCCATCCATCGCCACCCGGTGGCTGAGAGCAAACTGGCGCAGCGCAAACGGACTGGCGACGAGAATGGGACGCGCCAGACGGTGCTGATGCAGATAATTTGCCGCCTTCAGTACCCGAACATCCAGCGCATCCGGAAACACCACCCGTGCAGGTGAGCGGTGGGAGAGTTGACGAGCACGTTCAACGATCACGGTTTCTCCTCCAGTCGCTGTTGAATTTGGCTAACCGTCAGCGGGTGCTTCGCAACGCTCAGAATCATCATGACGTAGACCGTACTGGAAAGGCGGTTGAGCGCCTGCATGATGTCCGGTCGCATGACTTCAAAACTACGGGTGATGAAAACCTGGGCCGCCACCGTCTCCGTTTCACGGACTTTGGTACGCAGCAGATTAAGCAGCGCGCAATCATGTCCGTGACTGGCTTCAGGCACCAGATGGTCGTGGTCCAGATAGCGCAGCGGCTGATGCGAAAGGCGGTGTAAATCGTCGTCACTTAAGCCGACGATAGCTTGTGCTCCCAGCAGCTCGTCCATCGCATCGGCGCGCATAATGTTGCCCAGGCGCGAACGGATATCCGAAAGCCACGGCTGCCACGGTTGCCCAAGCTCTATCTGCAACCACACGGCCAGCGCGATGGTGCTGTCCAGCGCGGCGCGAAATCCCAGGCGCGGATCACTTTTGGCAACCATCTTGTTCGCCGTCAGATGCGTCAGCGTGTCAGGTTTCTTCGCCACCGGTTGATGACACAGTTCGCAGCTGGCCTGTGGATGCGTATCGCTGCTGGTTAACCCATGCACCGGCTGCGGCTGCTGGTCTTCGTCAGCAATAAACAGGCTGCCCTGCTCGTCGATAAACTTAATGCGCAGATGTCGGCTTTCCAGTAATTCCCGGGCAGACGGCGTCAGGCGAGCGTCAGCGGGGAGATGAATTTCAGCCCCTTCGCTGAGCGTATGATTCGCTCTGAGCCATGCTTCGGTAATGAAATCCTTCATACATCCGCCTTAGCAGGACTGCCAGTTCGCAGGCCAGGCCACATACAGAAACTTCACCGTCGAGGGCGTACCAAATTCGATGCTGGAGCCTTTCGGGATAAACATCACGTCCCCGGCTTTAGCAATCATGGTTTCACCTTCGTGACGAACGTGCAGCTCACCTTCCAGAATCATGTCGATTTCGTCGTAGTTCAGCGTCCATGGGAAAAAGGCGTTATCCCACTGCATGAACCCGGCGGCCATACTGCTGCCGTCCTGGTCGGTCACCAGATCGGTTAACCCCACACAGTGCGGCTGTGCGCCGTCAAAACGACCAAACTTCACGCTACTGCCGTCGATGACTTTGACGCCGCCTTTGCCAGTCACCGAGTTAAAGCTCGGCTGCATTCCGCCCTGCTCCAGCGACTGTTTCTCCTTCATGACTTTGTCCATCAGTTGGGCAACCAGGCTTTCGGTAAACTGTCCTTCCGGTAACTGTGCAATGATGGTTTCGCGAATGCGTTGGTTTTCCGTTTTGCCATCAATCACCGCAGCCGGTTTAGCAGCGGCTGCGCATGGCGTGGATTCATCGCATTCGCTGATGGTGACGCCCAGCAGCTCCGCAACTTCGCGCGCCTCCGGGGTGATGATGCTGGCGCGCAGAACAACTGACATTTCCTGTTCGCCGCGTGCGTGGGCCGCACGAATATCGTTAGCTGTGATGAGTTTTTTCACCTGCCCTTTCCTCCTTTTGGCTGAGCTCAGTCAGATAATCCACCAGATGCTGCACGCTGCGCGGGTCATGGCTATTGAGCTCAAAAATCGGCTCCTGAAACCCCATCCCGCAAAGAAGTTGTTGCGTTGCGGCGACGTCGGCATCCGGCAGGTCCGTTTTGCTGATAACGGCGATTTGTCGTTTACTTGCGCCAATATCCAGCAGCCCGGCAGGTAAGCGACTTTCTTTATCATTTGCCGCATGTATATAAATCAACGTATCGACATCCTGCAGCGTGGTAATTAAGGCGTGATACCAGCGAGGATGGCTAAAATATTCCCCTGGCGTATCGATATCGCCATTCTCATTAAACTCCACGGCCTGTGTTTTTCTGGCGAGGGAATAATTTCCCTGTAGCGCATTAAAGAGCGTCGTTTTCCCCGCCCCCACCGTACCGACAAACGCAATACGTTTCATCGCCGCCTCTGATTAACTTTTTGTCAGATTGCACAATGTGAAATTTAATAACCGGCCCAGACCACTTACCGTCTGTAATAACGCTTCTTCTACCGCGCCTACCGAGCCGTAGATAACCAGCGCACCGCTGAATCTATCGAGAAAACCGATATTTACATCTGCCGCCTTCAGGGCTAAATCACCGGCAATCATCGCCGTTTCCCCTGGCGTCAGCGTCATGATGCCGATGGCACCGGCTTCGGGAACGCCGATCTTTTTCGCCAGTTCCTCTCCGGGGTGCGCAATGAGATGCGCCAGCGTGACCTGTTTCCCCGGCACAAATTCCTGAATAATGCGTTCTTTTTCCATTGCTCACCGCCTCCTCTAAAACTGCCCTCATCGTGGCAATTTTTTGTCAGAGCAAATAACAAAATTCGGCAACCAGGTTTAAAAGGTGAAGTGGATCACTAAGAAAGGGAAAATAAAAAGGCGCGGGAGAAACCCGCGCCGGAAATAAATTAAAGTGATATTACAGCGGCTGCGTCTGCGCCTCAACCACCGCCAGCGCCACCATGTTCACGATACGACGCACGGAGGCAATCGGCGTTAACACATGCACCGGTTTCGCCACGCCCATCAGTACCGGTCCTACGGTCACCCCTTCAGAGCTGGAGACGCGCAGCAGGTTATAGCTGATACGTGCCGCTTCCACGTTCGGCATAATCAGTATGTTGGCCGATCCCTTCAGCGGGCTGTCCGGCATACGTTCGTTACGGATGCTCTCTACCAGCGCCGCATCGCCGTGCATTTCCCCGTCAATCATCAGCTCCGGTGCGCGCTCGCGCACCAGCGCCAGCGTCTCACGCATTTTGCAGGCCGCCGCGGATTTAGACGAACCAAAGTTAGAGTGCGACAGCAGCGCCACCTTCGGCTCGATACCAAAGCGACGCACGGTCTCGGCGGCCATCACGGTGATCTCCGCCAGCTCGTCCGGGGTCGGATCGTCGTTAACGTAGGTATCGGCAATAAAGGTGTTGCCGCTTGGCAGCAGCAGCGCGTTCATCGCCCCGGCGGTATGGACGCCATCGCGATAGCCAAAGATCTCCTGCACCACGCTAAAGTGCTCGTGGTAATCGCCGATGGTGCCGCAGATCAGCGCATCCGCCTCGCCGCGATGGACCATGATCGCGCCGATCACCGTCGTGTTGCTGATCACCGCTTTCTGCGCCTGCTCCTGAGTGATCCCCCGACGCTTCATGATCGCGTAGTATTCGCTCCAGTACTCTTTGAAGCGCGGATCGGATTCGTTGTTGACGATCTCGAAGTCGACGCCCGGCTTAATCTGCAGGCCCAGCTTCTGGATACGCATCTCAATCACGCTCGGACGACCAATCAGGATCGGTTTCGCCAGGCCTAAGGTGATCAGCTCCTGGGTGGCGTGCAGCACGCGCGCCTCTTCCCCTTCCGCCAGCACTACGCGCTTCGCGTCGGCGCGCGCCTGGGAGAAGATCGGCTTCATGAACAGGTTGGTTTTATAGACAAACTCGGTGAGCTTATCGACGTAAGCGTCGAAATCGTGAATCGGACGCGTCGCCACGCCGGAGTCCATCGCCGCTTTGGCCACCGCGGGAGCAATTTTGACAATCAGACGCGGATCGAACGGTTTTGGAATGATGTAGTCCGGACCGAAGCTCAGCTCCTGGTCGCCGTACGCAGACGCGACCACTTCGCTCTGCTCGGCGTGCGCCAGCTCCGCGATGGCGTGAACGGCGGCAAGCTTCATCTCTTCGTTGATCGCCGTTGCGCCGACGTCCAGCGCACCGCGGAAGATGAACGGGAAGCAGAGTACGTTGTTGACCTGGTTCGGGTAGTCAGAACGACCGGTACAGATAATGGCGTCTTCACGCACCGCTTTCGCCAGCGGCGGCAGAATTTCCGGTTCCGGGTTCGCCAGGGCCAGGATCATTGGCGCACGCGCCATCTTCTTCACCATCTCCTGGGTCAGCACCTTCGGACCCGAGCAGCCGAGGAAGATATCCGCGCCGTCGATCACGTCGTCCAGGGTGCGTTTACCGTCGTCTTCCACAGCATAGGCCGCTTTGGTTTCCGCCATGTTCGGCTCGCGGTCTTTATAGATAACGCCTTTGGAGTCGCAGACCACAATGTTGTGTTTCTGCATACCCAGCGCCACCAGCAGATTCATACAGGCGATGGCCGCGGCGCCTGCGCCAGAAACCACCATGCGCACGTCGGAGAGATTTTTCTCTACCACGCGCAGGCCGTTCAGAATCGCGGCGGTGCTGATAATCGCGGTGCCGTGCTGGTCATCATGGAACACGGGAATGTTCATACGCTCGCGCAGCTTCTGCTCGATATAGAAACATTCCGGCGCTTTGATGTCTTCCAGGTTAATCCCGCCGAAGGTCGGCTCCAGCGCGGCCACCACGTTGATGAATTTGTCAGGGTCGAGCTCATCCACCTCGATATCGAACACGTCGATACCGGCGAATTTCTTGAACAGTACCCCCTTCCCTTCCATCACCGGTTTACCGGCCAGCGCACCGATGTTGCCCAGCCCCAGCACCGCCGTGCCGTTAGAGATCACGGCGACAAGGTTGCCACGCGCGGTGTATTTGTAGGCCGCCAGCGGGTCTTTTTCAATTTCCAGACACGGGGCAGCTACGCCCGGCGAATAGGCCAGCGCCAGATCGCGCTGGGTTGCCAGCGGCTTGGTTGGGGAGACCTGGATTTTCCCCGGGACAGGAAACTCGTGAAAATCGAGGGCACTCTGTTTTAACTGATCGTCCATCTTGTTATTCCTTTTACGTATCGGTCAGATAGTATCGCCGCAGGACAGCGCATAAACTTTGAAGGCTGCCAAACTCTCACCATCACACATTAAAAATTGTTATCAATTTATAACAGCCATGTTACCCGTCTCAAAAGCAATGCCTCCCCCGTCTGCTATGCTTTTTTGTTAAGTCCATCATGATTTTTCCAGAAGTGTGAACTAACGCACTCAGCTAACGCTTTTATTTCCAAGGAGTAATCATTTATGAACCAGCTAGACGGCATCAAAAAATTCACCACAGTGGTTGCAGACAGCGGCGATATCGAGTCGATTCGCCACTATCAGCCGGAGGATGCGACCACCAACCCTTCGCTGCTGCTCAAAGCGGCCGGGCTTGCCCATTTTGGCCATCTGATTGATGACGCCATTGCCTACGGTAAACAGCGCGGTAAAACGCAGGAGCAGCAGGTCGCCGAAGCCAGCGACAAGCTGGCGGTTAATTTTGGTGCAGAAATTCTGAAAAGCATTCCGGGACGCGTCTCGACCGAAGTCGATGCCCGCCTCTCATTCGATAAAGAAAAAAGCATTAATAAGGCACGTCGTCTGGTGGAGCTCTACCAGGATCAGGGCATCGATAAATCACGCATTCTGATCAAGCTCGCCTCCACCTGGGAAGGCATCCGCGCGGCAGAGGTGCTGGAAAAAGAGGGTATCCACTGCAACCTGACGCTGCTGTTCTCGTTTGCCCAGGCGCGCGCCTGCGCGGAAGCGGGCGTGTTCCTCGTCTCGCCGTTTGTCGGGCGCATCTACGACTGGTATCAGGTAAAACAGCCGATGGATCCGTACGTGGTGGATGAGGATCCGGGCGTGAAATCGGTCCGTAACATCTACGACTACTACAAACAGCACCGCTACGAAACCATCGTGATGGGGGCCAGCTTCCGCCGTACTGAGCAGATCCTCGCCCTGGCAGGCTGTGACCGTCTGACCATCTCCCCTAACCTGCTCCAGGAACTACAGGACAAAGAAGAGACGGTGATCCGTAAGCTGGTGCCCACCTCTACCGTTCTGCCAAAACCGAAAACCATGACCGAAGCGGAGTTCCGCTGGGAGCACAACCAGGACGCAATGGCTGTGGAAAAACTGGCGGAAGGTATCCGCCTGTTCGCCGTCGACCAGCGCAAACTTGAAGACCTTCTCGCCGCCAAACTTTAACCTTGCCACGGAGTGAACTATGTCCCGTAAAGAGCTCGCCAATGCCATCCGCGCCCTCAGCATGGATGCCGTGCAGAAAGCCAATTCCGGCCACCCCGGCGCACCGATGGGCATGGCCGATATTGCCGAAGTGCTGTGGAACGACTTCCTGAAGCACAACCCGAATGACCCCACATGGTACGATCGCGACCGCTTTATTCTCTCCAACGGTCACGCCTCAATGCTGCTCTACAGCCTGCTGCACCTTTCCGGCTACGATCTGCCGCTTGAGGAGCTGAAAAACTTCCGCCAGCTGCACTCCAAAACCCCTGGGCACCCGGAGATTGGCTATACGCCGGGCGTGGAGACCACCACCGGGCCGCTCGGTCAGGGGCTGGCCAATGCGGTCGGGCTGGCGATTGCCGAGCGTACGCTGGCGGCACAGTTCAACCAGCCGGACCATGAGATTGTCGATCACTACACCTACGTGTTTATGGGTGACGGCTGTCTGATGGAGGGGATATCCCACGAGGTTTGCTCGCTGGCAGGCACGCTGGGGCTCGGCAAGCTGATCGGGTTCTACGATCACAACGGCATCTCCATCGACGGGGAGACCGAGGGCTGGTTTACCGACGACACGGCAAAACGCTTCGAGGCCTACCACTGGCACGTGGTGCATGAGATTGACGGTCACGACCCTGAGGCGGTGAAAAAAGCGATTCAGGAAGCGCAGAGCGTGAAGGACAAACCGTCCCTGATTATCTGCCGCACGGTCATCGGCTTCGGCTCGCCGAACAAGGCGGGCAAAGAGGAGGCGCACGGCGCGGCGCTGGGCGAGGAGGAAGTGGCGCTGACCCGGCAGAAGCTGGGCTGGAAATACCCGCCGTTTGAGATCCCAAAAGAGATCTACAGAGCCTGGGATGCCCGTGAAGACGGCGAGAAGGCCCAGCACGCCTGGAACGAGAAATTTGCCGCTTATAAAAAAGCGCACCCGGAGCTGGCCGCCGAGTTCTCCCGCCGCATGAGCGGCGGTCTGCCGGAAGACTGGGACGATAAAACCCAGGCGCTGATTGAAAACCTGCAGTCCAACCCGGCGAAAATCGCCACCCGTAAGGCGTCGCAAAATACCCTGAACGCAATCGGCCCTATTCTGCCCGAACTGCTCGGCGGCTCGGCGGACCTGGCGCCAAGCAACCTGACGATCTGGTCCGGCTCGAAATCGCTGAAAGAGGACATTGCCGGGAACTATATCCACTACGGCGTGCGCGAGTTCGGGATGACCGCCATTGCCAACGGCATCGCCCATCACGGTGGGTTTGTGCCGTACACCGCCACCTTCCTGATGTTTGTCGAGTACGCCCGTAACGCGGCGCGCATGGCGGCGCTGATGAAGGCGCGGCAGATTATGGTCTATACCCACGACTCCATCGGTCTGGGAGAAGACGGCCCCACCCACCAGGCGGTTGAACAGCTGGCTAGCCTGCGCCTGACGCCAAACTTCAGCACCTGGCGTCCGTGCGATCAGGTCGAAGCGGCAGTGGGCTGGAAGCTGGCGGTAGAACGCCATAACGGCCCAACGGCATTAATTCTGTCCCGCCAGAATCTGGCGCAGATTGAACGCACGCCGGAACAGGTGAAAAACATCGCCCGCGGCGGCTACATTCTGAAGGACAGCGGCGGCAAGCCGGACGTGATCCTGATTGCGACCGGTTCCGAGGTGGAAATCACGGTGAAAGCGGCGGAAAAACTGACCGCCGAAGGCCACGCGGTGCGCGTGGTATCCCTGCCTTCTACGGATATTTTTGACGCTCAGGACGAGGCGTACCGGGAGTCGGTGCTGCCCTCTAACGTCGCGGCGCGCGTGGCGGTGGAGGCCGGTATCGCCGACTACTGGTACAAGTATGTCGGGCTCAAAGGGGCGATTGTGGGCATGCGGGGCTACGGTGAGTCCGCCCCTGCCGATAAGCTGTTCCCGTACTTCGGCTTTACCGTTGAGAACGTGGTGGAGAAGGCGCTGAGCGTGCTGTAGTGCGGTCTGCGTTGCCGGGTGGCGCTGTCGCTTACCCGGCCTGGAAAATCGGGTGGCTTTGCCACCCTTTTTTATACCACCCGGACGCCCGCCGCCATCGCCCGCTCCGGCGTTAACAACACGCTTTCGCTGGCGTCATCGGTTTCCGCGCAGAGCAGCATGCATTCAGACGTTTCGCCGCGCATCTTCGCTTTCGCCAGATTACACAGCACCACCACCGTTTTTCCCATAAGCTCTTCTTCCCGGTAATACGGCACCAGGCTGGTGACGGTTTGCAGCGTTTTTCCGCCCACATCAATCTGCGCGATATAGAGTTTGTCTGCGTTGGCGTGGCG
The DNA here is from genome assembly GCF_055816715.1 of Enterobacter sp. PL_is514. Taxonomy (NCBI): domain Bacteria; kingdom Pseudomonadati; phylum Pseudomonadota; class Gammaproteobacteria; order Enterobacterales; family Enterobacteriaceae; genus Enterobacter; species Enterobacter sp. PL_is514. The sequence goes on from NZ_JBVPGN010000030.1 coordinate 199,917, forward strand.
CTTAACGTCCACAATCGTCCCCACGCGGATCTCCAGCTTTGCAAAGTCATCGTAAGCTATCGTGTCCATGCTCTCTCCTTGGTAAAGTTTTACTAAATACTAGCACGCTATTTGCCGGAAGCAATGGGCAGGATATTTAGTAAAAACGGATGCATGTCCTGATTCATCCTTTACAATGGGTCATCACGTGGGGGAATAAGGACAAACATGGCTACGCTCAAAGACATCGCGACGGAGGCTGGCGTTTCGCTGGCGACGGTATCCCGGGTTTTAAACGATGACCCAACGTTGAACGTAAAAGAAGAGACCAAGCACCGCATTCTGGAGATTGCGGAAAAGCTGGAATACAAGAGCACAACGTCCCGCAAAATGCAGTCTGCCGCGGTGGGTCAGCAGCACATTCTGGCGCTCTACAGCTACCAGCAAGAGCTGGAGATTAACGACCCTTACTACCTTGCCATCCGCCACGGTATTGAGACACAATGTGAAAAACTGGGCGTCGAGCTGAGCAACTGTTACGCCAATGCCACCCTGCCAGAGAGTAAAAAACTTACCGGCGTACTGATTGTGGGCAAGCCCTCTTCAGCCGTCCTGCGCGCTGCAACTGCGTTAACGGACAACGTCTGCTTTATCGATTTTCACGAGCCCGGCAGCGCGTTCGATTCCGTCGATATTGACCTCTCGCGCATTAGCAAGCAGATCGTTGATTTCTTCATTGATCAGGGCGTTAAGCGCATTGGCTTTATCGGCGGGGAAGATGAGCCCGGCAAAGCCGATATCCGCGAAGCCGCTTTTGTCGAGTATGGTCGCCTGAAAGGGGTGGTGTCAGAACAGGATATCTGGCGCGGCGGTTTTTCCAGCTCATCCGGATACGAACTGGCAAAAACCATGCTAGCTCAGACAAGCTGGCCTACCGCCCTGTTTGTGGCCTCTGATTCGATAGCCATCGGCGTCTTGCGCGCTATCCACGAAAAAGGGCTGGCGATCCCGGAGGACATTTCGCTCATCAGCGTGAACGATATCCCGACCGCCCGCTTCACCTTCCCGCCGCTCTCTACCGTACGCATCCACTCGGAAATGATGGGCAGCCAGGGGGTTAACCTGCTGCTGGAAAAAGCCCGCGATGGCCGGACGCTGCCGCTTCAGGTTTTCGTGCCGAGCGTGCTGAAACTGCGCGGCACCACCCGCTAATTCCCCTCGTTTAACACACTGCCGGGCATGCCCGGCATTTTTTTATTTCGTGATCGAGTTAAAGCAAATCAATTTTACTGATTTTATTTAGTAAAATATTTACTAAAATCTCCAGCAATGATGTTTACCCCCTACAGGGAGATCGCATGAATCGCTGGGAAAATATTCAACTCACGCATGAGAACCGGCTTCCGCCGCGAGCGTACTTCTTCTCATACGACACCGTCGCGCAGGCTCGCACCTTTGCCCGCGAGGCCAGCAGCCACTTTCTGTCTCTGAGCGGTAAGTGGAACTTTCGCTTTTTCACCCACCCCCTTCTGGTACCGGAAAACTTTACCTCTGAGTATATGGCCGACTGGGGCGACATTACCGTACCCGCCATGTGGCAGATGGAAGGGCACGGCCAGCTGCAGTACACCGACGAAGGCTTCCCCTTCCCGGTCGACGTGCCGTGGGTGCCTACAGACAATCCGACCGGGGCGTATCAGCGCCACTTCACGCTATCGGACGGCTGGCAGGGGAAGCAGACCCTCATCAAGTTTGACGGCGTCGAAACGTATTTCGAAGTCTACGTGAATGGTCACTACATTGGCTTTAGCAAGGGCAGCCGGCTGACCGCCGAGTTTGATATCAGCCACGCGGTGCACGGCGGGCAAAACCTGCTGTGCGTGCGGGTGCTGCAGTGGGCGGATTCGACCTACATTGAGGATCAGGACATGTGGTGGACGGCCGGCATTTTCCGCGACGTCTATCTGATCGGCAAAAATCCCACTCACGTGCGCGACCTCACGATCAAAACCACCTTCGACGAGGCATGGAAAGACGCCACCCTCTTCTGTCAGCTTGAGCTGGAAAACCTGGCCCCGCACGCATCCGCCGTGTCGCTGGAGTATGCCCTGTATGATGGCGAAGCAGCGATCCATCAGGGCACCACCGACGGCCTGACCGTGACCCGCAGCGCGGAAACCGCCTTTAGCATTGAGGTCAAACAGCCTCAGCAGTGGTCTGCGGAATCGCCCTACCTCTACCATCTGGTCGTAACGCTCAAAGATGAACACGGACAGACGCTGGAGGTTATCCCTCAGCGCATTGGGTTCCGCGACATCAAGGTGCGAGACGGCCTGTTCTACGTGAACAACCGCTACCTGAAGCTGCACGGCGTAAACCGTCACGACAACGATCACCAGAAAGGCCGCGCCGTGGGCATGGATCGCGTCGAGCGCGACCTGATCCTGATGAAGCAGCACAACATCAATTCAGTGCGCACCGCCCACTACCCCAACGATCCGCGCTTCTACGAGCTGTGCGACCTCTACGGCCTGTTCGTGATGGCGGAGACGGATGTGGAATCCCACGGCTTTGCCAACGTCGGCGACCTGAGCCGCATCACGGACGATCCGGTGTGGGAACATGTCTACGTTGAGCGCATCGAGCGCCATATTCACGCCCAGAAAAACCACCCTTCCATCATCATCTGGTCGCTTGGAAACGAGTCCGGCTACGGCTGCAATATTCGCGCCATGGCCCGGGCTGCAAAGGCGCTGGATGACACGCGCCTGCTGCATTACGAAGAAGATCGCGACGCCGAGGTGGTGGATATCATCTCCACCATGTACACCCGCGTGCCGCTGATGAATTTGTTCGGCGAGTATCCCCACGCCAAACCGCGCATTATCTGCGAATACGCCCACGCGATGGGCAACGGCCCGGGCGGGTTGACGGAATATCAAAACGTCTTCGATCGCCACGACTGTATTCAGGGCCACTACGTCTGGGAGTGGTGCGACCACGGTATTCAGGCGGCAGATGCCAGCGGCAATACGTATTACGCCTACGGCGGCGACTTTGGTGACTACCCGAATAACTACAACTTCTGCCTCGACGGACTGATCTACTCCGATCAAACGCCGGGTCCGGGCCTGCGTGAATATAAGCAGGTGATTGCCCCGGTCAAACTTCGCTGGCAGAACGGCGAGCTGCACGTTGAAAACCGCTTCTGGTTCACCAGCCTGGATGATTACACCCTGCTCGTTGAGGTGCGTGCCGAAGGTGAAACCCTGCACAGCCAGCCGCTGACAATTTCCGGGCTGGCCCCCAACAGCACCCGCAGCGTGAGCCTGAACCTGCCCGAACTCGACGAGCGCGAAGCGTTCCTGACCGTGCGCATCAGCAAAAACAGCCGCACGCGCTACAGCGAAGCGGGGCACGAGATTGCGGTGTATCAGTTCCCGCTAAAAGCGTGCACGGCTCACGCCACGCCGTTTAGTAACGCTAACGCGACACCGCTGCGGCTGGCAGAAGACCGTCTGAACTGTACCGTGATCGGGCATAACTTCCGCGCACGCTTCTCAAAAGTGACGGGGAAACTCTGCTCCTGGCTGGTTAACGGTGAGGAAAACATCACCCGTGAACCAAAGATTAACTTTTTCAAACCGATGATTGATAACCACAAGCAGGAGTATGAGGGGCTGTGGCAACCCAACCATCTGCAGATTATGCAGGAGCACCTGCGCGGTTTTGAGGTCGAGCAGCAGGACGATGCGATCGTCATTACCACCCGCACGCTGATTGCCCCGCCGGTGTTTGATTTTGGCATGCGCTGTAGCTATCGCTGGCGCATTGCCGCCGACGGGCAAATTAACGTTGAGCTGAGCGGTGAACGCTACGGTGATTACCCGCACATTATCCCGTGCATCGGCTTTACCCTCGGCATCAACGGCGAATTCGACCAGGTAAGCTACTACGGACGCGGACCCGGTGAGAACTACCCGGACAGCCAGCAGGCCAGCACCATAGACCTGTGGCACACCACGGTGGACGAAATGTTCGAAAACTACCCGTTCCCGCAGAACAACGGCAACCGTCAGCAGGTGCGCTGGGCAACGCTCGCCAGCCGTCACGGCAGCGGCCTGCTGGTAGTGCCTGAACAGCCGATTCACCTCAGCGCCTGGCGCTACACGGCAGAGAACATCCACGTCGCGCAGCACTGCAACGAACTGCGTCGCAGCGAGGACATCACCCTCAATCTCGACCATCAGGTACTGGGCTTAGGCTCTAACTCCTGGGGAAGCGAAGTGCTGGATACATGGCGCGTCTGGTTCAGGCCGTTCCGCTACGGCTTCACCCTGCTCCCGCTGGAAGGCGGACACACCGCCGCGCAGGCACTGGCGCGCCATCGGTTCGGCAGCGGTTTCTTCTCCATGAATTCGCACAGCGAGGCAGAAAAATGATCGTTCTCGACAGCCTGGAACAGTTCCAGCAGCGTTATCGCACGGGCCGCAAATGGCAGCGCTGCACAGAGGCCATTAATAACATCGACCACATCCAGCCCGGCGTTGCCCACTCGATTGGCGACTCTCTGGCCTACCGCGTGACCAATGATGCCAGCACCGACGCGCTGTTCGTCGGCCATCGCCGCTATTTCGAGGTGCATTACTACCTGCAGGGCACGCAGAAAATTGAGTACGCCGCAAAAGACGCCCTTCAGCTTGTGGAGTGCTACCGGGATGAAACCGACCGCGAATACCTGAAAGGCGTGGGCCATACCGAACAGGTGCGGGAGGGACAGATCGTGATATGTGAAAATCACGAGGCGTATCGCTTTATCAGCGAAACGCCAGCCAAAAAAGTCGTCCTCTATGTGACCATCGAAGACGGTTATTTCCATAACAAATAAAAAATCCAGCGGTGCCAATGAAGCACCGCTATACCCTAAATAATTCGAGTTGCAGGAAGGCGGCAAGAGAGCGAATCCCCGGGAGCATAGATAACTATGTGACTGGGGTGAGCGAGTGCAGCCAACGCATCTGCAACTTGAAGTATGACGGGTATCTATCCTCCTCGTACCCGGAGATATATTATGTCTGAAACTACCAAGCGTAATACCATCGGCAAATTCGGCCTGCTGTCGCTGACGTTTGCCGCCGTATTCAGTTTTAACAACGTGATTAATAACAACATCGAGCTGGGGCTGGCCTCCGCGCCGATGTTCTTTTTAGCCACCCTGTTCTACTTTATTCCTTTCTGCTTAATCATCGCGGAGTTTGTCTCCCTGAATAAAAACTCCGAAGCGGGCGTGTACGCCTGGGTGAAAAGCTCGCTGGGCGGGCGCTGGGCGTTTATTACCGCCTACACCTACTGGTTCGTGAACCTGTTCTTCTTTACCTCGTTATTACCCCGCGTCATCGCCTACGCCTCTTACGCCTTTTTGGGCTATGAGTACATTCTTACGCCGTTTGCCACCACGGTACTGAGCATGGTGCTGTTCGCCTTCTCGACCTGGGTGTCCACCAACGGGGCGAAGATGCTGGGGCCGATCACGTCGGTGACCTCAACGCTCATGCTGCTGTTGACCCTCTCCTATATTCTTCTGGCCGGCGCGGCGCTGGTGGGCGGCGTGCAGCCAGCCGACCCGATTACCGTTGACGCAATGATCCCCAACTTCAACTGGGCCTTCCTCGGCATCACCACCTGGATATTTATGGCCGCCGGGGGCGCAGAGTCCGTTGCGGTATACGTTAACGACGTGAAGGGCGGGTCAAAATCCTTTGTCAGGGTGATCATTCTGGCGGGGATTTTCATCGGCGTGCTCTACTCCATCTCCTCGGTGCTGATTAACGTCTTTATCAGCAGCAAAGAGCTGAAATTCACCGGTGGTTCGGTACAGGTGTTCCACGGCCTGGCGGTATGGTTTGGCCTGCCGGAAGTGCTGATGAACCGCTTCGTCGGCATGGTCTCCTTTACCGCAATGTTCGGCTCCCTGCTGATGTGGACGGCAACCCCGGTCAAAATCTTCTTCTCTGAGATCCCAAGCGGCATCTTTGGGCCAAAAACCGTGGCGCTGAACGAGAACGGCGTACCGGCGCGGGCGGCGTGGATCCAGTATCTGATCGTCATTCCGCTCATGATTATCCCAACCATGGGGTCGAACACCGCGCAGGAGCTGATGAATACCGTCATTAATATGACCGCGGCCGCGTCAATGTTACCGCCGCTGTTCATTATGCTGGCCTACCTGAATCTGCGCCGTAAGCTCGATCATCTCCCGCGCGACTTCAAAATGGGCTCACGCACCACGGGCATGGTGGTGGTGTCGATGCTGATTGTGATTTTTGCCATCGGCTTTGTGGCCTCAACTTTCCCCACCGGTGCCAATATTCTGACGATTATTTTCTATAACGTCGGTGGCATTGTGTTATTCCTCGGATTTGCCTGGTGGAAATACAGCAAATACGTCAAGGGATTATCAAAAGAACAACAACAAACAGAAGCGTCACCTGCCTCAAATCTTCACTAACGCTGAAGGCATGGATATTTTTTCACTGGGATGAGTGCATGAAAATTAAAGAGAAAACAATTGGGGCACTCGCTGCCCTCTCTTTCTGCTGCCCGGCATTTGCCGCAGAAGAAGCCCGACCCGCTGAACATGACGATACCCGAACTCCGGAAATCACCTCTCCGTCGTTTCGTTTTTATGGCGAGCTGGGGGTTGGCGGATATATGGATTTAGAAGGTCAGAATAAACATAAATACAGTGACGGCACCTACATTGAGAGTGGTCTGGAAATGAAATACGGGCACTGGTTCGGCCTGATTTACGGCGAGGGCTGGACCGTACAGGCTGACCATCAGGGGAACGCCTGGGTGCCCGACCACAGCTGGGGCGGATTCGAAGGTGGGCTTAACCGCTTTTACGGCGGCTACAAAACCGACGGCAACACCGAGATCATGCTCAGCCTGCGTCAGGACTCCTCCCTTGATGACCTGCAGTGGTGGGGAGATTTCACGCCCGATCTGGGCTACGTGATCCCCAACACTCGCGACATTATGTACGCGCTCAAGGTACAAAACCTCTCCGGGAACCTGCGCTACAGCGTCACCGCCACGCCTGCGGGGCACCATGACGAGAGCAAAGCCTGGCTGCATTTTGGTAAATACGATCGCTATGACGATAAGTATACCTATCCGGCGATGGCGAACGGCTATATCCAGTATGACATCGTCAAAGATGTCACCTGGATGAACGGACTTGAGGTCACCGACGGCACGGGACAACTGTTTCTGACCGGCATTCTGTCGCCCAACCTTGCAGCGCGTGCCTGGCATCACACCGGACGCGCCAGCGGCAAGGACGTCTCCGGGACTGAAACCGGCTATATGGTCAGCGCCATGGTTGAAGCGTTAAAAGGCGTCTATCTCTCCACCGCTTACAGCTACGCAAAGCATCGCCCGGACAATGCCGCCGATGAAACGACCTCATTTATGCAGTTCGGCATCTGGTATGAGTACGGCGGTGGACGCTTTGCCACCGCAGCCGACAGCCGTTTCTATATGCAAAATGCCTCCGGCGACCCGAGCGACCAGGTCTTCCTGATGCAATACGTCTACTGGTAAAAGGATCTTCCAATATGAAACTCAGCCTTACACCGCTGGCCTGCGCGCTGGCGCTCAGCTTTTCGGCTCACGCCACCGCTCCTGCTGATTTTAAAAACGTCATCAACCGTACCGGTGCGCCGGAATACATGCACGATTTCGACGCTGACGACCACCAGCGGTTTAATCCCTTTTTCGATCTGGGTGCCTGGCATGGTCATTTGCTGCCGAACGGGCCGCAGACCCAGGGAGGATTTCCCGGCGTAGCGCTGCTCACCGAAGAGTACATCAACTTTATGGCGACCAATTTCGATCGCCTGAATGTGTATCAGAACGGCAAAAAAATCGATTTTACCCTTGAGGCTTACAGCCTTCCCGGCGCGCTGGTGCAAAAGCTGAGCGCGAAAGATGTGCAGATCGTGATGACGCTGCGCTTTGCCACCGCGCGCACCTCGCTGCTGGAGACCCGCATCACCAGCAAGGCACCGCTGGAACTGGTGTGGGACGGCGAACTGCTGGAGAAGCTGGAGGCCAAAGAGGGCAAACCGCTGTCGGATAAGACCATCGACGGCGCGTATCCGGACTATCAGCGCAGGCTGGTCCCCACCCGTGACGGCCTGAAAGTGACCTTTGGCAAAGTGCGCTCCATCTGGGATCTGCTGACCTCCGGCAGTTCCGAATATCAGGTGCATAAATCCCTCCCCGTCGAGACCACCGTCGACGGGCATCGCTTTACCAGCCGGGCACACATTACCGGCAGCACCACGCTGTATACCACCTACTCCCATCTGCTGAATGCCGATGAGGTGAAGCGCGAGCAGGTGCAGATCCGCGATATTCTGGCGCGCCCGGCCGCTTATATGACGGCCTCGCAGCAGCGCTGGGAGGGCTATTTGCAGAAAGGGTTAACTAACCCTAACGCCACGCCAGAGCAAACCCGCGTGGCGGTGAAGGCCATCGAAACGCTGAACGGCAACTGGCGCTCGCCGGGCGGCGCGGTACGCTATAACACGGTGACGCCATCCGTCACCGGACGGTGGTTCTCCGGCAACCAGACCTGGCCGTGGGATACCTGGAAACAGGCGTTTGCCATGTCGCATTTCAACCCGGATATCGCCAAAGAGAACATTCGCGCGGTCTTCTCCTGGCAAATCAAACCCGACGATCCGGTACGCCCGCAGGATGCCGGCTTTGTGCCGGATCTCATCGCCTGGAACCTGAGCCCGGAACGCGGCGGCGACGGCGGCAACTGGAATGAGCGCAATACTAAACCGAGCCTGGCAGCGTGGTCGGTGATGGAGGTATATAACACCACGCAGGATAAAGCCTGGCTGGCAGAAATGTACCCTAAACTGGTGGCCTATCACGACTGGTGGCTGCGCAACCGCGACCATAACGGCAACGGCGTGCCGGAGTACGGCGCGACGCGTGACAAAGCCCATAACACCGCCAGCGGGGAGATGCTCTTTACGGTCAAAAAAGGTGATAAAGAGGAATCGCTTTCCGGCCTGAACAACTATGCCCGGGTGATCGACAAGGGCCATTACGACAGTCTGGAGATCCCGGCGCAGGTTGCGGCCTCGTGGGAATCAGGCCGCGATGACGCCGCCGTATTCGGTTTTATCGATAAAGCCCAGCTGGATAACTACGTCGAAAACGGCGGCAAGCGCAGCGACTGGACGGTGAAGTTTGCTGAAAATCGCGATAATGAGGGCAAGCTGCTGGGCTATTCGCTGCTGCAGGAGTCCGTCGACCAGGCGAGCTACATGTACAGCGACAATCACTATCTGGCGCAGATGGCGAGCCTGCTGGGTAAAGAGCAGGAGGCCAGCCGCTACCGCCAGCTGGCGGATAAGCTCGCGACCTACATCAATACCTGCATGTTCGACGCGAAGAGCGGTTTTTACTATGACATCCGTATCGAGGATAAACCGCTGGCGAACGGCTGTGCGGGCAAGCCTATCGTCGAGCGCGGTAAAGGACCGGAAGGCTGGTCGCCGCTGTTTAACGGTGCGGCAACGCAGGCGCATGCGGATGCCGTGGTAAAGGTGATGCTGGATCCGAAAGAGTTCAACACGTATGTGCCGCTCGGGACTGCCGCGCTAACCAACCCGGCCTTTGGTCCGGATATCTACTGGCGAGGCCGGGTGTGGGTCGACCAGTTCTGGTTTGGGCTGAAAGGGATGGAACGCTATGGCTACCGGGAGCAGGCTCAAACGCTGGCAGAAAACTTCTTTAAGCACGCGAAGGGGTTAACGTCCGACGGCCCGATTCAGGAAAACTACAACCCGCTGACCGGCGCGCAGCAGGGCTCGCCTAACTTCTCATGGAGCGCGGCGCATCTTTACATGTTGTATAACGACTTTTTCCGTAAACAGTAACGAGGGTGCGGTCTGCTTTGCCGGGTGGCGCTGGCGCTTACCCGGCAGAAAAGCTACCGCGTGATCCACAGCGTGGGCCAGGCATCTGGCCCATTCCAGTTGTCGCAGCTGGGCTCCTCGGCGTAGCGCACCAGGCGGAAACGCTGGCCGTCGAAACGCCAGCGCGTCTGGATCCCACAATCGCCCATACCGCGTCCCAGCGCGAGCGTTGTCAGCTCGCGCGTCTTCTCATTGAAGCTGGCGTTCATCAACTCCATCTCACTGCCGTCGCTTGACGGCGTAAACGGCAGACGCAGCCTGACGCTGCGGGCGGTGAACGGTTTTTTACGTGATACCAGCCACGCCAGATCAACCGTGTTATAGGCCCCCGCCTCGCAGCTGACGATCAGCAGCGCTTTGTCATCGGTTAACGCGGTGACGCGCACTTCCCGGCGGTTAGGATCCAGCGAGCACTGGCTGCTGTTCATCCGTCCGGTACCATAGTCCAGCAGGTCGTTCAGTTCGGCGTGGGAGAGTGGCGTCGGGGTCGGGTTGACGACCGCCACCTTTTTTAAGGCGGGTGCAGGCGGAACGCTTAACGGCGGATCGTCACCTTTCTTGATCCACGCGGTTTCGCTGCCGACGCGCTTTTGCTGCGCATCAATGAACAGCAGCGCGGCTTTCAGACCGCTCAGTGAAATGACCTGCTTACCGCCGCGCAGGGTCAGGGCCTTCCCTTCCTGGATGTTTTTCAGAAAGGTGGTGATGGTGGCCGCATCGTCTGTTTTCAGATGCCAGGGCGTGAGCTGCCAGCGCTGTTTGTCGAGCTTCAGAGGAACGTTATCCAGCAGCAGGCGGGGAGCAATCTCAGGCTCTTTAACGGATGGCGTATCAAGACCGCCGAGATCGATACGCAGCGTGGCATCCGTTTTCGCCCCGGCGCTTCGGGTGAGCGTCATGACCAGACCACGATGTTCGCCCGTGTTGCGGGCAAGGCAAAAGTTCTGGTTATTGCAGGTCACCTGCCAGTCAGAAAAGGCTTGCTGCGCGGGTGCAGCCCGCACCTGCGGCGCGAGGAGCAACCAAAACAGGGAAAATAAAAAGACGCTGTAGCGCATGAATGACACAATCCCGGAACGAAAACGCATAACTGGGCAGTATCTTCGTGTTCCCGCCGGGGTTGCTCAATCGGATTTATCAGATATACCCGAAAAACAGACTATATCCGTTCGAAAGGGGTATTCATCAGCCCGGTAGTCTGTAAATACTGCAGTAATATCACCGCCTTACCATCCCTGATTTCCCCTGTTCGCACCATCTCCAGCGCTCGGGAAAAAGGAAGCTCCAGCACTTCGATATCTTCATCCTCGACCCCACCGCCCCGGTGAGTGCGCTGCGCGTCGCTGTATTCCGCGATGAAGAAATGGACGATTTCCGTCACGCCGCCGGGCGACATAAACAGCTCGAAGACCTTTTTGACCTCGCCCACTTCGAAGCCGGTTTCTTCTACGGCCTCTTTGCGGATACAAACTTCCGGCTCATCATCATCGAGCAGGCCCGCGCAGGTTTCAATCAGACGTCCGTCGGGGTTGCCATTGACCCATGTCGCCACCCTGAACTGGCGGATCAGCACCACGCTCCGCTTTTCACGGTTATAGAGCAGAATAGTTGCTCCATTGCCGCGGTCATAGACCTCGCGTTTGTGGCGGATCACTTCACCGTTGTTACGCGTAAGGTCATAGGTGATGTTACGCAGGACAAAGTAGTTTTCAGAGAGAATTTTGTCTTTGATAACGTCAATTTTCAGGGTCATACGGGCTCCACAACACAATGAGTCGTCCTATACTACGCCGTGAATCCCGCTTTGTCGCCCGCCGGTTTAATGATGTTCTGGCGCGTTAACCCCCAGCCAGTCGAGTATCCCTTGCGCCGCATGGCGGCCTTCCGCCATGGCGGTCACCACCAGATCCGCGCCGCGTACCGCATCGCCCCCGGCGAAGATCTGCGGGTTAGTCGTCTGGTAACGGTAACGGCTCTCGACGGAGGCAACGATCCGCCCCCAGTCATCCGTTTCGACACCCTGCGCCTGCAGCCACGGCATCGCGTGCGGGTTAAAACCAAACGCCATGATGACTGCATCCGCGGCCATCACGAACTCACTGCCCGCCACGGGAACCGGTCGCCGCCGTCCCTGCGCATCCGGCTCTCCGAGCTCGGTACGCAGCATCCGGATACCGTTGACCTTACCGTTCGGATCCAGCGTCAGCTCAACCGGCTGGACGTTAAATTCAAACGCCGCGCCCTCTTCTCTGGCGTTCTTCACCTCTTTCTTCGAGCCCGGCATGTTGGCCTCATCCCGACGATAGGCGCAGGTCACCTTCGCCGCACCGTGGCGTAACGCGGTGCGGACGCAGTCCATGGCGGTATCGCCCCCGCCAAGCACCACCACGTTTAAGCCATGGGTGTCGATGAACGGTTCGCTGGCCGTCGCCTCCAGCCCCATAACATGCCGCGTGTTGCCCACCAGGAAAGGCAGCGCGTCATAGACCCCTGGCGCGTCTTCATGCGGGATACCCGCCTTCATCGAACGATAGGTTCCCACGCCAATAAACAGGGCGTCGTAATCGTGCTTTAACTGCGACATCGACACGTCCTGGCCCACCTCGCAGTTCAGCTCGAAGCGGATCCCCATCGCGGTAAATATCTCTCTGCGCCGCGCGAGCAGCGATTTGTCCAGCTTGAATGCCGGGATGCCAAAGGTCAGCAATCCACCGATTTCCGGATGCCGGTCATAGACCGTCACGCTCACGCCGCGACGCGCCAGCACGTCGGCGCACGCCAGCCCGGCAGGTCCCGCGCCGACAATCGCGACACGTTTATCTGTCGGTGTGACGGCGGACATATCCGGCCGCCAGCCCATCGCCAGCGCCCGATCGGAGATATAGCGCTCGATGTTACCGATGGTCACGGATCCCGCCTCTTCACGTATTGCGCAGGCCCCTTCGCATAATCGGTCCTGCGGGCAGACGCGGCCGGTAATTTCAGGTAAACAGTTGGTCTGATGAGAAAGCTCGACCGCGCCGGCGATATCCCCCGCGTTGAGGCGCTCAATCCACTGTGGGATGTGGTTATGCAGCGGGCAGGTCCATTCGCAAATGCTGTGCTCTCCGCATTTCAGGCAGCGCGACGCCTCGCGGGCGGCCTGCCCGTCCCGGAACGGCAGGTAAATTTCGTTAAAATGGCTTACGCGTTCGGCGGCAGCCAGTTTATCGGGCTCGCCGCGTGGCGCCGTCCCCTGCATCTGCTGCAGTTTGGTGCGCGGAGCATCTTCTCCGACGACCTCAGCATGCCAGGGCTGCGCCTCCAGGCAGGCCGTGCGCTGTCGGCGCGATTTCGCCAGATGATCAAGGACAGCCGGCGTCGCCAGTGAGAGGACATCTGCCGGGCAATTTTCGATACAGGCCGGGCCGTGTGGCCGCGTCAGACAGAGATCGCATTTATTCGCCGAGGCCTTCACGCTGCCGTTGTCGAGCGGGGTGACGATAATCTCCATCGTGCCAAACGGGCAGGCCACCACGCAGGCCTTACAGCCGATGCATTTTTGTTGATTCACCTGTACGCTGTCATCGCATTTGCTGATGGCACCGTTCGGGCAGCTTTGCGCGCAGGGAGCATTTTCACAATGATGACAGGTCACGGGGCTGCTCTTCTCACCGGATCTCAGGACCGTAATACGGGGATGAAAATGGCGCTCGCTCAGGACATGCTGCTCATCGTTGTGCGCCATCACGCAGGCCACTTCGCAGGCGCGACACCCAATGCACTGCTGGCTGTTAGCCATAATAAAACGATTCATAACCACACCTGTTTTTGGTTCAATAACCTTTCTCTTTATAAGAGTATGGTATTTACGCATCACGGCGCGATCGGGCAATGTTCAAATGCCCGGAATGCCCAATTATTTCCAGTGAACCTGTGGCAGATCAATTTTATTCAGAGAGCCGTTCTGTGACCGTTAAACGACCCGTTTCCGGAAGCCTTGCCTGGGCTTTCTTTTCGATCATTGCCTTATCCGTGCTGACCAGCACCTTCGCGCTGCTGACGCTGGCCAGCAGCCAGCGTGACGCCGAAGCCATCAATATCGCCGGCTCGCTGCGCATGCAGAGCTATCGTCTGGGCTACGAGATGCAGCGCAACAGCCCTTCCCTTGCGGCACATCGCGAGAGCTGGCAACAGACGCTCGGCGCGCCTGCCCTGCAGAAGCTGGACCGCTGGTACGTCCCGGACAATGTTAAAGCACGCTACCAGCAGCTGCACGTGGCCTGGCAGGAGATGGATGCACGCATCGCCCGCGGCGACAGCGCGTGGTATCAACGCAATATTGAAGATTTTGTCGGCCGCATTGATGCCTTTGTGCTCGCCCTTCAGCACTACACCGAACATAAAATTCAGACGGTGACCCTGCTTTCCCTGGCAGGCGCTCTCGGGATCCTGCTGCTGACGCTGTTTACCCTGCGACGCATCCGTCGCCAGGTGGTGCTGCCGCTTAACAATCTGGTGGCGGCCAGCGAACGGGTTGAGCGCGGGGAATTTGCAACTCCGGCGCCGGATTCCGCCCTGCCGAATGAGCTGGGCCAGCTCTCCCGCGCCTTCAACCACATGTCCGCCGAATTAGATACGCTCTACCGTTCGCTTGAGGCTTCGGTCGCGGAAAAAACGCGGCACCTGCACGAAGCCCACCAGCAGCTCGACATGCTGTTCAAGTGCTCGCAGGCGCTGAATACCGGCCAGATAGACAGCCACTGTTTCCGGCATATCCTGCAGATTGTCCATGACTATACGCAGATGAATTATCTGGAGCTGCGCACCAGCGACGACTGGCGACTGTGTGAAGGGAAGGAGTCCAGGGGGATCCCTCTACAAAACCTGCCGGTACTGATGCAGGACACCCTTTACGGGGAGCTGCGCTGGCAAAGCGAAACGGACAGCGTCCCCCTTCCGCTGATGAGAAGCGTGGCGACCATGCTCGGGCGCGGGCTGTACTTTAACCAGGCGCAAAAACATTACCAGCAGTTGCTGCTGATGGAAGAGCGCGCCACCATCGCCCGCGAGCTGCACGATTCGCTGGCGCAGGTGCTGTCGTATCTGCGCATTCAGCTTGCGCTGCTCAAACGCGCCGTGCCGGAGGAAAATACTCCGGCGCAGACCATCATCTCCGACTTCTCCCGCGAGCTGAACAACGCCTGGCAGCAGCTGCGCGAACTGCTCACTACCTTCCGCCTGACGCTGAACCACGCGAATTTACCCGCGGCTCTACAGGAGTCCCTCGACGTCCTGCAGAGCCAGACGCAGGCTAAGCTGCATCTCGACTGTCGCCTCTCCTCGCTGGCGCTGGACGCGCAAAAGCAGGTGCATCTTTTACAGATCGTGCGTGAGGCCGTGCTGAACGCCATTAAGCACGCGCAGGCCAGCGAAATCGCGGTGAACTGCTTGACGGCAGCGGACGGTACGCACTGCGTCAGCATTCGTGACAACGGGATCGGAATTGGCGAGGCCAGCGAGCCGCCGGGACACTACGGGCTGAACATTATGCGTGAACGCGCGCAACGGCTTGGGGGAACACTACACTTTTCACAGCCGCAAAACGGCGGCACGCTGGTCAGCGTGACGTTCCCGGTGCCCACGCCGTTAACAGGTAAATAACGGTAAAGGGGCAAGCGCAGGGAAAAGCGCATGATAATTTACATTATCTCCTTTATTTCTCCACGTTTGACCTTGCCCTTACCGCTAAAGTTATGCGGGCAATAAACAATAATGACGTGCAGCAAAACGAGGTCACACTTTCATGGCGAATTTCTTCATCGATCGCCCCATTTTTGCCTGGGTGCTTGCCATCCTGTTGTGTCTGACAGGTGTCCTGGCGATTACTTCACTTCCCGTTGAGCAATACCCCGACCTGGCACCGCCGAACGTGCGCGTCACCGCCAACTACCCCGGCGCGTCGGCACAAACGCTGGAAAATACCGTGACGCAGGTTATCGAGCAGAACATGACGGGTCTGGATAACCTGATGTACATGTCCTCGCAAAGTAGCGCCACGGGTCAGGCGACGGTGACCCTGAGCTTTAAGGCGGGTACCGATCCGGACGAAGCGGTACAGCAGGTCCAAAACCAGCTGCAGTCGGCCATGCGCAAGCTGCCCCAGGCGGTGCAGAACCAGGGCGTGACCGTGCGTAAAACCGGTGATACCAACATATTGACCATCGCCTTTGTCTCGACAGATGGCTCGATGGATAAACAGGACATCGCGGACTACGTCGCCAGTAATATTCAGGATCCTATCAGCCGGATTAACGGCGTCGGAGATATCGACGCCTACGGCTCACAATACTCGATGCGTATCTGGCTCGATCCCAACAAGCTGAACAGCTACCAGATGACGGCAACCGACGTGACGGATGCCATTAAAGCCCAGAACGCCCAGATTGCCGTGGGGCAACTGGGGGGAACGCCTTCCGTTGATAAGCAAGCCCTGAACGCCACCATCAATTCGCAATCTCTGCTGCAGACGCCGGACCAGTTCCGCAACATCACCCTGCGCGTGAATCAGGACGGGTCGGAAGTGCGTCTGGGCGATGTCGCCACGGTGGAAATGGGGGCGGAGAAATACGACTACCTGAGCCGCTTTAACGGCAATCAGGCCTCTGGCCTGGGGATTAAACTGGCCTCCGGCGCGAACGAAATGGCGACGGCGAAACTGGTGTTAGATCGTCTGGACGAGCTGTCGCAGTATTTCCCGCACGGGCTGGAGTATAAAGTCGCCTATGAAACCACCTCCTTCGTTAAAGCGTCGATTGAGGACGTGGTGAAGACCCTGCTGGAAGCCATCGCGCTGGTGTTCCTGGTCATGTACCTGTTCCTGCAAAACTTCCGCGCGACGCTGATCCCCACCATTGCCGTCCCGGTGGTGCTGCTGGGGACCTTTGCGGTGCTATACGCGTTCGGGTACAGCATTAATACCCTGACGATGTTTGCCATGGTGCTGGCGATTGGCCTTCTGGTGGATGATGCCATCGTGGTGGTTGAAAACGTCGAGCGCATCATGAGCGAAGAAGGACTCACTCCGCGCCAGGCGACGCGCAAATCCATGGGGCAAATTCAGGGGGCGTTAGTCGGTATTGCGATGGTGCTGTCGGCCGTCTTTATCCCGATGGCCTTCTTTGGCGGCACTACCGGGGCGATTTACCGTCAGTTCTCGATAACCATCGTCTCGGCGATGGTGCTCTCCGTGCTGGTGGCGCTGATCCTCACCCCCGCGCTGTGCGCCACCATTCTGAAACCGCTGCACAAAGGGGAGCATCACGGTCAGAAAGGCTTCTTCGGCTGGTTTAACCGGATGTTCAACCGCAACGCCGCGCGGTATGAATCTGCCGTCGGTCGCGTACTGCACCGCAGCCTGCGCTGGATGATGATTTACGTTGTGCTGCTGGGCGGCATGGTCTGGCT
This sequence comes from Enterobacter sp. PL_is514, assembly GCF_055816715.1. Classification (NCBI taxonomy): domain Bacteria; kingdom Pseudomonadati; phylum Pseudomonadota; class Gammaproteobacteria; order Enterobacterales; family Enterobacteriaceae; genus Enterobacter; species Enterobacter sp. PL_is514. The sequence goes on from NZ_JBVPGN010000030.1 coordinate 217,346, forward strand.
GTTCCTGCACCTGCCCACCTCGTTCCTGCCGATGGAAGACCGGGGGATGTTCACCACCTCGGTGCAGCTTCCGAGCGGCGCAACGCAGCAGCAGACGCTGAAAGTGGTCCAGAAAGTGGAACAATACTTCTTCACCAAAGAGAAAGATAACGTGGTGTCGGTCTTCTCTACCGTCGGCTCCGGTCCGGGCGGGAACGGGCAGAACGTCGCCCGCATGTTCGTCCGCCTGAAGGACTGGGACGAGCGCGATACCAGAACGGGAACGTCATTTGCCATCATTGAACGTGCGACTAAAGCCTTTGCGCACATCAAAGAGGCGCGCGTCTTTGCCAGCAGTCCGCCGGCGATAAGCGGGCTGGGCAGTTCTGCCGGTTTCGATATGGAGCTGCAGGATCACGCCGGGGCGGGCCACACGGCGCTGATGGCGGCACGCGATAAGCTGCTAGCGCTGGCGGGCAACGATCCGGGCCTGACCCGCGTTCGCCATAACGGTCTTGATGATAGTCCGCAGCTCCAGGTGGATATCGATCAGCGTAAGGCACAGGCGCTGGGCGTCTCGATCAACGATATCAATGACACCCTGCAGACGGCGTGGGGCTCGAGCTATGTGAATGACTTTATGGACCGCGGCCGCGTGAAAAAAGTGTATGTCCAGTCCGCCGCGCCGTTCCGCATGCTGCCGGACGATATAAACCGCTGGTTTGTCAGAAATAATGCTGGCGGCATGGTGCCGTTCTCCGCCTTTGCTAATTCGCACTGGGAGAGCGGCTCGCCGCGCCTGGAGCGCTATAACGGCTATTCTGCGGTTGAAATCGTCGGGGAAGCCGCGCCGGGCGTCAGTACCGGTACTGCCATGGACACCATGGAAAAACTGGTGCAGCAGCTGCCCGCCGGTTTTGGTCTCGAGTGGACGGCCATGTCTTACCAGGAGCGTCTCTCCGGGGCGCAGGCCCCTGCGCTTTATGCGCTCTCTCTGCTGGTGGTCTTCCTCTGCCTTGCCGCACTGTATGAGAGCTGGTCGGTCCCGTTCTCGGTCATGCTGGTGGTGCCCCTTGGGGTTATCGGTGCGCTGCTGGCGACCTGGATGCGCGGCCTGGAGAACGATGTCTACTTCCAGGTGGGCCTGCTCACCGTTATTGGGCTGTCGGCGAAAAACGCCATTCTGATCGTTGAGTTTGCCAACGAGATGAATGCCAAAGGCCACGAGCTGATGGCCGCTACGCTGCACGCCTGCCGTCAGCGCCTGCGTCCGATCCTGATGACGTCGCTGGCGTTTGTCTTTGGTGTTCTGCCAATGGCAACCAGCACGGGCGCGGGCTCCAGCAGCCAGCATGCGGTCGGGACCGGGGTGATGGGCGGCATGATTTCGGCCACCATTCTGGCCATTTACTTCGTTCCGCTGTTCTTTGTGCTGGTGCGTCGCCGCTTCCCGCTGAAGGAACGTCCTGAGTAAGTGGTTGAAATAAAAAAAGGCGGCTTTATCGGCCGCCTTTTTATTGTGTGATTAATTCACACTATGGTTATTTTACTTATTTTAGTGCTCTTGCAATTCTTACTGAATGTCATTTACGAAGCATGCCTTCGATAAAATCTTTCCAGTTCCCCAGTTCACGTTCAATCATAACAACCTCTCTTATTATTATGCGCATTCTACAAAAACGTACCATCATTGTGAAGACTATTTAACCAATTGCTGTGATTGTACCCCACGTCCCGCGGGGATTTATGATAAATATGAACGGAGAGACCTCAATTTTTTGTGACGGCCAGCAATATTTTGAAATAACCCTACGGACGGGTGAGTTTTATTTTATTGGCTGACTTTATTGGGTTTTTAAAGTTTATGGACATCTATGCTTAAATGATGAAAGAATATTCAGCGTACAGTTGTGAGTCGAATTAAGAAGACACATTAATCCAGACGATTCCTGAATGTGTTATATTCCACTTAAGGATATATCTTCGAATTTACTGAACATTTAATTATCAGAACATCAAAAGGATTCACCATGGTTGTGATGTACGGCATTAAAAATTGCGACACCATCAAAAAAGCCCGCCGCTGGCTGGAAGCAAACAGCGTGGAGTACCGCTTCCACGATTACCGTGCCGATGGGCTCGATGCAGAATTTCTGCATAGCGCTATTCGCGAACTGGGCTGGGAAGCCCTGCTGAACACCCGCGGTACCACCTGGCGTAAACTGGACGACTCTCTGCGCGCCAGCATCAACGATGCCGACAGCGCGGCAAAACTGATGCTCGAGATGCCGGCAATTATCAAACGCCCATTGCTCTGCGCGCCAGGGCAGCCTATGCTGCTGGGTTTCAGTGAAACCCTTTATTCCGACTTTTTTCGTTGAGGTGTAGTTTATGTCATGCCCGGTCATTGAGCTGACTCAGCAGCTTATTCGCCGTCCTTCCCTTAGCCCGGACGACGCAGGTTGTCAGGCTCTTATGATTGAACGCCTGCGTGCCATCGGTTTTACCGTTGAACACATGGATTTTGGCGATACCCAGAACTTCTGGGCGTGGCGCGGCCAGGGCGAAACGCTGGCCTTTGCCGGGCATACTGACGTCGTTCCTGCAGGTGATGCGGATCGCTGGATTAACCCGCCGTTTGAGCCGACCATTCGCGATGGCATGCTGTTTGGTCGCGGCGCGGCAGACATGAAAGGCTCTCTGGCGGCGATGGTCGTGGCGGCAGAACGCTTTGTGGCGCAGCATCCGAACCACAAAAACCGTCTCGCGTTTTTGGTCACCTCCGACGAAGAAGCCAGCGCGCACAACGGTACCGTGAAGGTCGTTGAAGCGCTGATGGCGCGCAACGAGCGTCTCGACTACTGCCTGGTCGGTGAGCCGTCCAGCACCGAAGTGGTGGGTGATGTCGTCAAAAACGGGCGCCGTGGCTCGCTGACCTGTAACCTGACCATTCACGGCGTTCAGGGGCACGTCGCGTATCCGCATCTGGCCGATAACCCGGTACATCGCGCTGCGCCGATGCTGAACGAGCTGGTGGGCATCGAGTGGGATAAAGGCAACGAATTCTTCCCACCAACCAGCATGCAGATTGCGAACGTCAAGGCCGGGACCGGCAGCAACAACGTGATCCCGGGTGATTACTTCGTCCAGTTTAACTTCCGCTTCAGCACCGAACTAACCGATGAGATGATCAAGGCGCGCGTTATCGCCCTGCTGGAAAAATATCAGCTGCGCTACACCGTGGAGTGGTGGCTTTCCGGCCAGCCGTTCCTGACGCAGCGCGGTAAGCTGGTGGATGCGGTGGTGAACGCCATCGAGCACTATAATGAAATTAAGCCACAGCTGCTGACAACGGGTGGCACTTCAGACGGACGCTTTATCGCCCGTATGGGCGCCCAGGTTGTCGAACTGGGGCCAGTAAACGCAACCATTCATAAAATAAATGAGTGTGTCAATGCGGCAGATTTGCAACTGCTGGCCCGTATGTATCAACGTATTATGGAGCAAATCGTCGCCTGACGAACGCTCTGAGAGGAATAGCGAATGGATTGGCTTTCAAAGTACTGGTGGATTCTGGTGTTGGTTTTTTTGGTTGGCGTATTGCTTAACGTGATTAAAGACCTTAAGCGCGTTGACCATAAAAAATTTCTCGCCAACAAACCGGATCTTCCCCCGCACCGTGATTTCAACGACAAGTGGGACGATGACGACGACTGGCCGAAGAAAGACCAGAAGAAGTAATCGGTCTGTATCCCCTCTCCTGTGGAGAGGGGATAACCTCACATAAACTCAACAATATCATCATTATCCGGCTTACCGCCGCTGAGCGCTTCATCAAAGTAGTGCTTCGGTACGGTATAGCGCAAACGATCGAGCGCGAACTGCATGCTGCGGTCGTCTATGGCGTGGCCCAGATCGTCAACGATATCCAGCGTCACATCCCCACCTTCGCGAATCAACGCTTCCTGGGCAGCAACCGCATGCGAGAGCTCGATCACCCGGTCTTCACCGCCGTGGATTAAGTGGATCGTGGTCTGCGTGGTTGCGCTTGTCGGTAACGTCGCAAAACGGCCGTTAAACGCGATTACCCGTGAAACCAGACCCGGCTGCGCTTTAACGCTTTCCAGCGACATGATTGACCCCTGTGAGAAGCCAATCAACGCGGTCGCGTCGGCACCCACGCCGCTCTGCTGTTGCCAGTAGCGGACGATATCGATAAAGGTGGGCATGATGGCATCGATGCGCGCCTGACGGTTCTCTTCCGTCACGCCCTGAACCGAGAACCACTGGCGTCCGTTCGGACCGCATGGCTCAACGCCACCGATGCTGACAATCAGCGCGTCGGGGAAAACGGGCGCAAACCAGCTGCCAATCTGACCCATATTGACGGCATTATCGCCAACACCATGAAACAGAAGCAGTAACTGTTTAGCCGGTTTGTCAGGGCTTTGAACAACAAAATGGTCGTGTTTCATGGTGGTCTCCTTAATAGATGACCTGGATTCTACGCCTCCCGGCGGGAATGACCATGCCACTTTACTGAAGAAGTCATTGAAAAAATTGCCATTGCAAAATGGCTTCCTTCAACCGCTGGCAGCGCGGATAATCAAGGCTTTCAAGCGCTTGCGCGGTTTCACTGCGCAGCTTTGCCAGCAACGCTTTTCGCCCGACCTCATCCGCTTTCCCTGCCATTTTCCCCCGCAGGGCCGGAAGCGGCATATCAATGGTGAGCAACAACCGCGTCAGCGCGGCAACCGAGGTTGAAAACGCTCGATGGGCAAACGCAAACCCCGCCAGCTCCAGCCAGTCGTCACTATTAAGGGTAGCTTCCCAGCCGTCTTCCACCGGGATCTTTTCACCGTTCCGGGCCGACAGGACGCGCATATCCCGGCACAAACGCTGATGTTCCTGCGCGCACAGCTGACGCCCGGCGTCGCTCAGCGGCAGCAGCGCCATCGCCGTGTAGCAGCCGCTGCTGGCTTCCCGATGGCTCCCCATCCGCACCAGCACAAACCCACATTGATGCCAGAAATGCCACAGCTCGTCGGTATAACCAAAACTCACCGACAGATAGTCTTCCCCGCTGGCGCTACGGATAAGACTTCGCCCGATGCCTTCCCGCTGGCGCAGGGGGTGAACCGCAATGCGGCTAACCCGTCGCCCTTTCAGCGTCGCCGCGAGTGGCGATCCGCCGTGCGCCGCCAGCGACTGCGCCACGAGATTCCCGCGTGGACGCCGGTATCCCGCCCACACGGCGCGGCTAAGCTCAGGGGACAACCCGCCCTCTTCCACCAGCCAGAGCGCGCCGGCAATCTCTGCCTCCGTTCCGGCAACAGCAAAGTGCTGGCCGGGCGCGTCCATCATCCGGCGTAAATCGAGCGGTGAAGTACGGTAGTGTGCAGCACACAGCAGTTCATAAACGCTTGCCACGCGTGTCGGGTCACTCTCCCACATCCGCGGCGCCAGCGGCGTTATACGCACGTCGCCTTCCGGTTTGCGATCGATAAGCGCATCATCAAATAACAGTGCATTCGCCACGAATCGCTCAAGCGGGCATCCGGCAGCCCAGCGAATGGGGGTCGATAAGGCATAATGCCGCAATCCACTGAAACGAGCGCAGAACTTCAGCAGGAATCCCCTGCCCGTCCCCTCATAGCCCTGGACCGTGGTGGTTAACACTACGCGCGGAAAACGCGTCACCAGCTTCTCCAGCAGCGGACCAGGGATCGCAGCCGCTTCATCGACAATCAGCCAGTCAGCCTGATGTGAAGAGGCCAGCAGCGCGTCCGGAGCCATAAAGTGGAAATGCTCGCCCGCAAAGCGCGCAATGATATCCGTTGCCCCTTTAGCCGGTGCAGTGACCACCGCACTCCCCTGAATGCGACTGAGCAGCATCCCCGCCAGCGCTGACTTTCCGCGTCCGCGCGGTGCCGTTACGGCTGCAATGCCCGCAGGCATGGTCAGAAGCACGTCGAGGATCTCCGCCTGCTCGCGCTGCGGTGCGCCGCTGGCAGGCTGCCAGGCGGGTAAATCCGGCGCAACGGGAACGGACAAGGGACGATGCTGATGCCAGACAATCGCATCCGAATCGGCGGCAAGCGTCCGGCAGAAGTGGTGCACAAAGTGTGGAGTGGCGATCGGCTCCGCGCTGTCGCTCCAGCGCAACGAATCGCTGTCAGGCCTGTCGGCCCAGTCAGCAAGCGGCGGAACCCGCAGCACCAGAAGGCTTCCGGCGCTCAGCGTTCCACTAAGGGCGGCAAACGCGGCGACATCAAACCCGGTGCTGGCGTCAAAAACGGCATGCCGGAACTCGCGTCCCAGCAGGCCGCTGATGGCTTTTGAAGGATGTTCGTCAAGCCTAACCCAGTCTCCGGGCAAGGCGTCACGCAGGGCAACCGCCTGGCTTAACGTCCACTGCGCCTCACCGCTGAGCACCACCAGCCGACGATGGCCGGTGCGCTCAAGCTCGCGTATCAGCTGATCAAACGCCAGCATTACATCGCTTTGCCGAAGGTATTACACTGCGCCGGGTCGCCGCTGTCGAAACCGCGTTTAAACCAGCTGTAGCGCTGCTGAGAGGTACCGTGAGTGAAGCTGTCCGGTACGACGCGCCCCTGGCTCTGCTGCTGAAGACGGTCGTCACCGATCGCCTGAGCGGCATTCAGCGCCTCCTCAAGATCGCCGGATTCCAGCACGCCCTGCTGCTGCATGCTGTGACCCCAGACGCCCGCGAAGCAGTCCGCCTGCAGCTCCATTTTGACGGACAGGCGGTTCACTTCTGCCTGAGACGCATTTTGCTGCAGCTGGCGTACTTTTGGCTCAATCCCCAGCAGCTTTTGCACGTGATGGCCAACCTCATGCGCGATCACGTAGCCCTGGGCAAAATCACCGTCGGCACCAAGCTTGCGTTTCATGTCATCGTAAAAAGAGAGATCGATATAGACGGTACCGTCTGCCGGGCAGTAGAACGGCCCCATCACGGACTGTCCGGTGCCGCATCCGGTGCGGGTTGCCCCCCGGTACATCACCAGCTTCGGCTGCTGGTAGGTACGCCCCATTTTCTCAAACAGCTGACTCCAGGTGTCTTCTGTTGTGGCGAGAATAACGGAGGTAAATTTGGCCGCTTCATCTTCATTCGGGCTGATGGAGCGCTGAGAATGCTGCTGCTGTTGCAGCGGCTGACCGGTCATCAACCCGGTGAGGTCAACGCCGTAGTAACCCGCGACTAACACCACAATCAGCAGGATGATGCCGCCCTTGCCGCTGGGTAACCGGAAGCCGGGCCCCCCCATGGAAGGACCGCCGCCACCATCACTGCGTCTGTCTTCTACATTGTCACTTTCACGACGCCCTTGCCAGCGCATAACCACCTCGAACTATTCCATTTATAATAGCTATGATCGTAGGCGGTTAACGGCAAGATTACCATAGGAAACAAAGGTAAGACGCCAAAGGATGCGAACATCCTTTGGCAGGTGAGGGAGTTAGTCGAGCTTAACGCCTAAACGGTGAGCAACCGCTTCGTACGCTTCAATCAGGCCACCCAGGCTCTGACGGAAACGGTCTTTGTCCATTTTATCCAGGGTTTCTTTGTCCCACAGGCGGCTACCGTCTGGTGAGAACTCATCGCCCAGCACCACTTCGCCTTTGAACAGACCAAACTCCAGCTTGAAGTCGACGAGGATCAGGCCCGCATCATCAAACAGTTTTTTCAGCACGTCGTTGGCTTTATAGGTCAGTTCCTGCATACGCGCCAGGTTCTCTTTGCTCACCCAGCCGAAGGTTTCGCAGTAGGATTCGTTGACCATCGGGTCGTGCATGGCGTCGTTTTTCAGGAACAGGTCGAACAGCGGTGGGTTCAGTTCGATACCTTCTTCAATGCCGAGACGCTTCACCAGGGAGCCCGCCGCACGGTTACGAATAACGCACTCAACCGGAACCATATCCAGTTTTTTCACCAGACATTCCGTATCGGACAGCAACGCTTCCATCTGGGTCGGGATACCCGCTTCGGCCAGTTTGGTCATAATGAAGTGGTTGAACTTGTTGTTCACCATGCCTTTACGATCGAACTGCTCAATGCGTGCGCCATCCCCTGCTGACGTATCATTGCGGAACTCGAGCACCAACAGATCCGGGTTTTCCGTGCTGTATACGGTCTTCGCTTTGCCACGATACAACTCAGCTTGCTTCTGCATCTTCATTACTCCTGGTGTGATGATTTGTGTTCAAAACTGGGCATATTATGCCACGCACACGTTTGCGTGGCACGAAAATAAAAAGGGCTGGATTCACCAGCCCTCGTATTTATTTGCTGAATGCTGCCTGGAAGACAGCGACCAGCGCATCGTTCTGCGACTGGGTCAGCGTGTGACCTTTCGGATCGATAAACTGCAGGCTACTGCGGTTATCAAGGTCACCGACCTGAATTTTGTAGTCACCGGAGGCAAGCTGAGGATCTTTCGCGCCCAGTTCCTGCCATGCGCTGTCGGAGAGCGGCTTATAGGTTGCCGTCATGCTACCGGTTGAGCGCGTGCTGTCGGTCACTTTCATGCCCACTTTTTCCAGCGTCGCTGGCAAACGCTGCCAGGTCTGGTTAAACGGTGCACGAACCACCAGCATTGGCAGGCCGGTATCATCCGCACCGCTTTGCACATCGAAGGTCACACCGTTGCGGCTCTGCGCGGCATTGGCGGCATCGGTCGCGGTTTTATCCAGACCCGCGGCAATCACGTTCAGCATTTCGGTGCTGTAACGCTGCAGGGACGCGGCATCCGCAACCGGTTTACCCGCCTGCTCCAGGTTCAACAGCTTAACGTTAACCGCCTGCTGGTAACCCTGTGGTTTTACGGAGACTTGATAACGACCGCGGTACTGCTGGTCTTCATCCAGACGGTTCCACTCGATCCAGTCGGTGGTTAACGTCTGGCTGGCGTCATCGCGTTTATCGATGGTGTAGTTCTTCGACTGAATAACGCTGACAACCTGCGGCCACAGCGTGCTACCGCGCGCGCTCTCAACCATCAGAGACGCCGTATCACCGGTGAACTGGGTACGCGCCCCGTTAACCAGCGCCAGAGGCTGTGCTGGCGGACGAATATCAAGCGCTTTACCGACCTGGCCGCTGCCGTTGGTCACGGGAATATTATAATCGCCGTTCTGAATCGGCAGGATCATACCAGCCGGTGCGTGAAGTTCAGCAAGCGGGGTCGCATCCAGATAGGATTCATCACCGCTCACCTGGCGCTTGTAGCGCGAGTCTGAACTACAGGCAGCGAGCAGCATAACAAGCGAAACACTCGCAACCTTCGCCAGGCGCGACTTCTGTACTGAATAAGCCATCAAATCTCCCTAAACTCTACAGCAAACCGGCATGCTTCAGCGCCGCCCTGACGATGTCACGACCGTGGTCGGTAATCGGTGTCATTGGCAGACGCAGCGTATCGGTTGCTACAAGCCCCAACTCCTTACATGCCCATTTCACTGGGATCGGATTGGGTTCGACAAATAATTTATTGTGCAGCGGCATCAGACGCTGATTAATGACACGGGCTTCATCAAAGTGACCGGCTGCGGCCAGTTTGCACATTTCAGCCATATCGCGCGCCGCAACGTTTGCCGTTACGGAAATCACGCCATGGCCACCGAGCTGCATAAAGTCCAGCGCGGTCGCATCATCACCACTCAACAGGATAAAGTCGTCTGAAACCAGCTCTTTGATCTGATGAACGCGGCTTAAGTTCCCTGTCGCCTCTTTAATACCGATAATATTTTTTACTTCCGAGAGACGACCAACGGTTTCCGGCAGCATATCGCAACCGGTACGGGACGGCACATTATACAGAATTTGTGGCAAGTCAGTATGTTCAGCGATGGCTTTGAAGTGCTGGAACAAACCTTCCTGAGTAGGACGGTTGTAATAAGGGGTCACCGTCAGACAGCCAACGATGCCGCTGTCGTTAAAACGTTTGGTCAGGCTGATAGCTTCTGCGGTTGCATTAGCCCCTGTCCCCGCGATGACCGGAATACGTCCGTCAGCCAGTTCCAGGGTCAGCATCACTACATCGCCGTGCTCGTCGTGGCTCAGCGTTGCGGATTCACCGGTAGTCCCTACCGAAACGATCGCCGAGGTTCCATTGGCGACATGGTAATCAATGAGCTTCTTCATGCTTGACCGGCAGACATTACCTTTTTCATCCATCGGTGTAACAAGCGCGACAATACTTCCCGTGAACATGAGCCATCCTCTGTGCGAACAAGAGCCTCAATGTTACGTTTGGAACTGTAATAAAAGCAAGCGACCTGAGGCTCTCAGGCGGTTGTATGCATGTTTTTTTTATGCTTTCCTTAGGAAGACTTAACCATGCAAAGGAAGAACAGGTTTGACAACCTCATCACAACATTACCTGGTTATCACTGCGCTGGGTGCCGACAGGCCGGGTATCGTGAACACCATCACCCGCCACGTAAGCAGCTGCGGCTGTAATATCGAAGACAGCCGTCTGGCCATGCTTGGCGAAGAGTTCACATTTATTATGTTGCTTTCCGGGACATGGAACGCCATTACGTTGATTGAATCGACCCTGCCGCTGAAGGGTGCCGAGCTGGATTTGCTGATTGTCATGAAGCGCACCACGGCGCGACCGCGTCCGGCTATGCCTTCTACCGTCTGGGTGCAGGTTGAAGTGCCTGATTCTCCCCATCTGATAGAGCGCTTCACCGCGCTTTTTGACAGCCATCAGATGAACATTGCCGAGCTCGTTTCCCGCACACAGCCGGGCGACGCAAGCACAGTTCCCACGCTCTTTATTCAAATTACCGCGCACAGTCCTGCATCACAGGATGCGTCAAATATCGAGCAAGCGTTCAAAGCCCTCTGTACAGAATTAAACGCGCAGGGCAGTATAAGCGTCGTCAATTATTCGCAGCACGAACAGGATGGAGTTGAGTAATGAACCCACTGAAAGCCGGTGACATCGCACCGAAATTTAGCTTACCGGATCAAGACGGCGAGCAAGTAAATTTGACCGACTTCCAGGGACAGCGTGTTCTGGTCTATTTCTACCCGAAAGCCATGACCCCCGGCTGCACCGTACAGGCCTGCGGCTTACGCGACAACATGGACGAGTTGAAAAAAGTCGGCGTGGAAGTGCTGGGTATCAGCACGGATAAACCAGAAAAGCTGTCACGATTTGCTGAAAAAGAGCTGCTGAACTTCACGCTGCTTTCTGATGAAGACCATCAGGTGTGCGAGCAGTTCGGCGTCTGGGGCGAGAAGACGTTTATGGGTAAAACCTACGACGGTATTCACCGCATCAGCTTCCTGATTGACGCTGACGGAAAAGTTGAACACGTCTTTGACGACTTCAAAACCAGCAACCACCACGACGTGGTGTTGAACTGGCTGAAAGAAAGTGCCTGATAAACAGCAAAACGGCAACCCAGGTTGCCGTTTTTCGTGTTTTCCCCCTCTCCCCGTGGGAGAGAGTCTGGGTGAGGGCATCAGGCCGCTCAAAACTATTTCTCCTCCACCGCCGGCACATCCGGCCACGCGTGGACCACGGCTTTAATCAGCGTTGCCAAGGGAATCGCAAAGAACACGCCCCAGAATCCCCACAGCCCGCCGAAAATCACCACCGATAAGATAATCACCAGCGGATGCAGGTTCACCGCTTCGGAGAACAACACCGGTACCAGCAGGTTACCGTCCAGGCCCTGAATAATCAGGTACACCGCGAAGCAGCTCCAGAACTCAGTCCCCAGCCCAAACTGGAACAGCGCGACCCCAACCACCGGAATGGTCACCACAAACGCGCCGATATACGGAATCAGGACAGACAGCCCCACCAGCACCGCCAGCAGCAGCGAGTAGTTCAGGCCGAAAATCAGAAAGCCAATCCAGGTGGCGACCCCTACGACAATCATCTCCAGCACCTTGCCGCGAATGTAGTTGGTGATCTGCTGGTTCATCTCTTCCCAGACCTGCCCCGCCAGCCCGCGGTTGCGCGGTAAAATACGGCGTACGGCGTTGAGCATCTGGTCTTTATCTTTCACCAGGAAGAAGACCATCAGCGGCACGAGCACAAGGTAAACCGCCAGCGTCAGCAGTCCGACCAGCGAAGCCAGAGAGTATTTCACCACCGAATCGCCCATCGTCATGATGCGGGCGCGCATATTTTCCGCCATCGCGTCGATAATCCCGGCATCCATCAGGGCCGGGTAACGGCGCGGCAGCGTGGCGGCAAAATCAGAAAGCTTGTTGAGCATGCCGGGCATATCGCGAATAAGATAGATCCCTTGCTGCCAGGCAACTGGCATCACCACAAAGGCCATTAACAGCAGGATGCCGACAAACAGCACCAGCACGATGCTGGTTGCCCAGCGACGGGAACAGCCGATGTGCTCCAGGCGCGCCGTTGGCCACTCCAGCAGGTACGCCAGCACAATCGCCACCAGCAGGGGCGCGAGCAGGCCGCTGAAGAAGAACAGAATACCGAACCCGGCAACCAGAATAACCAACAAAGCAATGGCTTCCGGGTCGCTGAACCGACGCCGGTACCACTGCATTAACATTTCGAGCATACAACCCTTCCCTGAATCGAATGGCGGGAGTGAGACGATGGATTGTATCTAACTGTCACAAAAAAGACTTTCGCTTTTTGTATCCCGATCACAATCCGCAAAAGCCTGATGAATGGGATTTTCTTCATGCTACAACACGGCTACACTCCCAGAGCAGCAGAGATGAACGATATACCGGTTCATCGGTCAAATTAGCACATCCAACATACAGGACAGTGGTTATGTTCAGGCAGTTGAGAAAAACACTGGTTGCGACACTGATTGCCGCGGTGACGGTCGGTCAGGTGTTGCCCGCTTTTGCTGACTCGTCCGATACATTGCCGGACATGGGCACCACAGCAGGAAGCACGCTCTCTATTGGGCAAGAGATGCAAATGGGGGATTACTATGTTCGCCAGCTGCGCGGCAGCGCCCCGCTGATTAACGACCCTTTGCTGGTACAGTACATTAACGGGCTGGGGATGCGTCTGGTTTCGCACGCCGACTCGGTAAAAACCCCCTTCCATTTCTATTTAATCAATAACGACGAAATCAACGCCTTCGCCTTCTTTGGCGGTAACGTGGTGCTGCATTCGGCGTTATTCCGTTACTCTGACAACGAAAGCCAGCTGGCCTCGGTAATGGCGCACGAAATTTCGCACGTCACCCAGCGCCATCTGGCGCGTGCGATGGAAGACCAGAAACGTAACGCCCCCCTCACCTGGGTGGGCGCACTGGGCTCTATTCTGCTGGCGATGGCCAGCCCGCAGGCCGGGATGGCGGCCCTGACCGGTACGCTGGCGGGAACGCGTCAGGGGATGATCAGCTTCACCCAGCAGAACGAGCAGGAAGCGGACCGCATCGGGATTCAGGTGCTGCAGCGTTCGGGCTTTGACCCGCAGGCCATGCCGAGCTTCCTCGAAAAACTGCTCGATCAGGCGCGTTATTCTTCCCGTCCGCCGGAAATTCTTTTGACCCACCCGTTGCCGGAAAGCCGTCTGTCGGACGCGCGTAACCGTGCCAACCAGATGCGCCCGGTCGTGGTCCAGTCTTCACAGGATTTCTACATGGCGAAGGTGAGAACGCTGGGGATGTACAATTCCGGGCGTAACCAGCTCACCAGCGACCTGCTGGATACCCTGGCGAAAGGCAACGTGCGCGAGAAGAACGCCGCGCAGTATGGTCAGGCGCTCCAGGCGATGGAAGCAAGCAAATACGACGAGGCGCGTAAGGCGCTGCAGCCGCTTCTGGCAGCCGAGCCGAACAATCCGTGGTACCTCGATCTGTCGACGGATATCGATCTGGGGCAGAAGAAGCCTGCCGATGCGATTAACCGCCTGAAAGGGGCGAAAGATGTCCGTACCAACCCGGTGCTGCAGCTTAACCTGGCGAACGCTTACTTGCAGGGCGGCCAGCCCGGCGAGGCGGCGACCATCCTCAACCGCTACACCTTTAATAATAAAGACGATCAAAACGGCTGGGATCTGCTCGCTCAGGCGGAAGCCCAGCTCGGCAACCGCGATCAGGAGCTGGCGGCGCGTGCCGAAGGTTTTGCTCTGGTAGGCCGCCTCGATCAGGCGATTTCCGCGCTCAGCAGCGCCAGCTCGCAGGTCAAACTCGGCAGCCTCCAGCAGGCTCGCTACGACGCGCGTATCGATCAGCTACGCGGTCTGCAGCAGCGCTTTAAGCCGTACGAGAAGATGTAATAAAGGAGAATTCACGTCATGACAGACGCCGTAAAAATCTATCATAACCCTCGCTGCTCCAAGAGCCGCGATACCCTGAGCCTGTTAAAGTCTAACGGCGTGGAGCCGGAGGTGGTGCTGTACCTTGACACCCCACCTGACGCGCAGACCCTCCGCCAGCTACTGCACATGCTAGGAATGGGCAGTGCAAGAGAACTGATGCGCCAGAAAGAAGATCTGTATAAGTCGCTTAACCTGGATGACAACCGTCTCACCGAGGCTGAGCTGGTCCAGGCGATGGTTGAAAATCCAAAGCTGATTGAGCGCCCGATTGTGGTGGCGAACGGCCAGGCGCGCATTGGACGTCCGCCGGAAGACGTGCTCGAGATCCTCTAGTCCTTATGCCGCAGCGCTTCCAAGAAGGCCTGCGGCGTACTCTCTCCCAACTTTTTCTGGGCTTTCTCCCGGTTGTAAAATTCGCACAGCTGGATCAACAGCTCGCCTGCCGGTTCACTGTTCAGACGTGGAATGATGTCGCATAGCGGCAGAGCAACCGGAACGGCGGGGTATTGCTGTGGATGCACTGTCACGGCGGTATTGCGTTTCTCAAGCTTCACCTCGAAACCAAAAGTCTCAATAGATTGAATATCAGCCGGACAGGCTTCCAGCACGTCGTTCACCCAGTGGACCAGCAGCTGTGGAGAAATGCCCGCGTACAGCCGGGCGGAGCACCAGCCGCTCACGGGTTCACGCGCCCAGAGCAGATGCTGTTCCCCGCCATCGTCCATATGCAGAGACAGAGGCTGATGATGTAACAGGAGTTTTTGCGGTACGATGCCTGCCTTCAGCGCCTTTTTCCCCTGCAACGTCGCGCCCTTCTGCTTTACCGAAGCCGGTTTAAGGTAGCGGTTCAGGGTCGCGCGGGATACGGCGATCCCGAGTCCGTTATTGACCATCTGCAGCAGTTCGTCCAGCGGGGCACCCGTGATATCCCGCAGGGCATTAACCAGCGCAACCTGCTCCTGTCTCAATGCTTTGTGTATCACTTTTGGCGTCGTGTGGTTATCCGAAACCTGGTCGCGGTTACGCCAGCGCCTGACTGTAGTGACCGAGATCCCCAGCTCAACGGCCAGCTCCCTGTCGCTTTTATCTGATTGCTGAAGATAGCGACGGATGCGCGGCGTCGTGGTGGCATTAGCATGCAGTTTAATTTCCATCGCAGGATCCTCAGAACCAATCTTGTGAGATTTATACTATATCAGCGATTGCTTTGTGACCGATTTCACCTTTCGCTCGCCACGCTTCACTGATAATCCTCAGACATAACACAAACAACACCCCTCAATCTTGTACGGAGTTCACAATGAACAATGTTCTGGGATTTCTTGAAGCAAAACTGATGCCGCTGGCGGCCAAAACGGCCCAGCAGCGGCATCTCGGGGCCATTCGCGGCGCCTACGTCTCCTTCATGCCGTTTATCATCGTCGGCTCTATTCTGCTGGTGATCTCGTCGTTCCCGAATCAAGCCTATCAACAGTTTATGTCTCAGGCCTTTGGTGAGAGCTGGAGCGCCATTATCGAAATCCCGTTCAACGCGGTGTTCTCCACCATGTCGCTGTTCATCAGCTTCCTGGTCGCCTTCCGCCTGGCGGAACACTATGGCGAGGATCGCATCTCCTGCGGCATCCTGGCGCTGGTCGCCTTTCTCATCCTGACGCCCTTTATCAAAGTGGCGGAGAACGGCGGTATTACCGTCATTCCGGTGGAATGGATTGGCAGCAAAGGGCTGTTCGTGGCGATGATTGGTTCCCTGCTCTGGACGGAGCTGTTCTGCTGGCTCAAGCGCAAAAAACTGGTGATCAAAATGCCGGACGGCGTGCCTCCGGCGGTGCAGGAGTCGTTCGCCGCGCTGATCCCGGCCCTGCTGGTGATGATTCTGGTTCTGGGTATCCGCATCGTGTTTGAAAACACCCACTACAACACCATCCACCAGTTTATTTACGAAGTGGTCGCCACGCCGGTGCGCCACTACGGCACCTCTTACTTTGGCGCGCTGATGACGGTGTTCAGCATCACCATTCTGTGGTCAGTGGGCATTAACTCCGGCTCGATGATCAACGGCATCATTCGACCGCTGTGGATGGAGAATCAGACCGACAACATCGCCGCGATTCAGGCAGGCACGACGCCGCCGCACATTATCACCGAACAGTTTTTTGACATGATCTGGATGGGCGGCGCGGGGGCCACGCTGTCGCTGGTGATTGCAATGCTGATTTTCGCCCGCAGCAAAAACATGCGTGAAGTGGCGCGCCTCGGCGCCGGGGCATCGGTGTTTAACATCAACGAACCGATCCTGTTTGGCCTGCCGGTGATCATGAACCCGATCATGCTTATCCCGTTCAACCTGGTGCCGCTGGTGCTGGTCACCGTGCAGTATGCGGCGATGAAGATTGGCGCGGTTGCCGTCACCACCGGGGTGTTTATTCCCTGGACGCTGCCGCCGGTCATCAGCGGTTTTATCGTCACCGGGCACCTGAGCGGCAGCGTGATGCAGCTTATCAACCTGCTGATTGGCGCCATGCTGTATCTGCCTTTTATGCGTATCGTGGACAAACAGTACCGCGCGGCGGAAATGGCCACCGTTACGCAAACCGACACCACCCTTGCAAAACAGGAGTAACGCATGTGGGGAATTATCGCGACCTGGCGAATGGCGCTTGAAGGCGTCACCGAGTCTGCATCTGCGCTGGCTGCGGGGAAACCGGTCTCGGCAGCGGTGGTGGATGCCGTCGCCGCCGTCGAAGACTTTCCGTTTTATAAATCCGTCGGCTACGGCGGGCTGCCGACCGAAAATGGCGAGGTGGAGCTGGACGCCGCCTATATGGACGGCGACACGCTGGCGTTTGGTGCCGTGGGCAACCTGGTGGATATCGCCAACCCGGTGCGCGTGGCGCATGCGTTAAGCCGCCAGCGCTACAACAGCCTGCTGGTCGGCCAGGGCGCGAGGGAATGGGCGCTGAGCCAGGGTTTTGCCGACAAAACCATGCTCACCGACCGCGCCATGCAGCACTACCGCAAACGCTGCCGCGAAACGCTGGATAAGGGCTTAAGCCCTTACGACGGACATGACACCGTCGGCATTATCGGCCTCGATAAACAGGGCTCAATGAGCGTCGCTACCTCCACCAGCGGCCTGTTCATGAAAAAACGCGGTCGACTCGGCGATTCGCCGATCATCGGCTCCGGCTTTTACTGTGACAGCGAAACCGGCGCCGCCACCGCCACGGGCGTCGGTGAAGATCTGATGAAAGGCTGCACCAGTTACGAAATCGTTCGCCGCATGGCGCAGGGTATGACGCCGCAGCAGGCGGCGGATTCGGTAGTGTTCGAACTGGAGGACAAGCTGATGTCGCGCTTTGGTCGCGTGGGCGATCTCTCCGTGGTGTGCATGAACAACAGGGGCGAATTTGGTGCCGCTACCAACATCAAAACCTTTTCGTTCGTGGTGGCGACGGCTCGCCAGCCCCTCACCGTTTTTCGTACCGAACGCCTGCGGGAGAAAACGCATTATCACGCGGTAGACGATGAGTGGATGCAGGCCTATGCCGCGCGGATCCGCGCGCCGATTGAGGAGTCATGATGATTACGTATCAGTTTATCACCGCGCTTTCCGACGCGAAGCCGCAGAGCCATTTGATTGCCTCCGCCTCCTGTACGCTTTTGCCCGAAACGGCGCTTGTCGCGGAAATGCGCGAGTCTGCCAGCATCGCTGACACCCGCTTTGGCTGCGCCCCGTTTGCCCGGATCACCCTGCTGCCCGATGCGCTCTGGCAGGATAGCCTGACCGAAGGATTACTGACGGCGCTGCGCCCGCTGCTGGCCTCGCCCGTCAGTCCCGAGCTGATACTGGACGTGACTGATATCGACGATGTGGTGCTGGCGCAGGTGCTGCGTTTTCTCTTTAATCAGGCGCACAGGCTTAGCGATTTGCAGTTGAAGGAAACCAGCGACAGCGTCCGTCTTGAGCGCATCGCCGCGCTCTGCTTACCCGAACAGCAGGAGCGACTGGCGGTTATTTTCCGCCAGCAGCAGGCCATCGCCCACGGCATGGTCGCGGCGCGACGTCTGGCGGATACCCCGTCCGACCGCTGCACGCCGCAGTTTGTGGTGGAAGAGGCGCAAAAACTGTGTGCCGCCTTCCCTGCCCTGCGGTGCGAAGTGCTGAATGAAAAGCAAATCGTTGAGGACGGTCTGGGGCTGCTGCACGCCGTCGGCAAAGGGGCGACCTGTCCGCCGCGCCTGCTGGCGATTCATTATGATGGTGTCAACGACGGCCCGGTGCGCTGCTATGTGGGTAAAGGCATTACCTTTGATACCGGTGGCCTGTGGCTGAAGGAAGGCGCGGGCATGTACACCATGAAATACGACATGTGCGGTGCGGCTAACGTGCTGGGCCTGATGCTGACCGTCGCAGAGCTGGCGCTGCCCGTACGCATCATGGGCGTGCTGGCGCTGGCGGAAAACGCCATCGGCCCGGACGCCATGCAGCCCGGCACGGTAGCAACGGCCTGCAACGGGATCACCGTTGAAATCAACAACACCGATGCCGAAGGCCGACTGGTGCTGGCGGACGCCATCGCCTGGGCCAGCCAGCGGCATCCGCAGGCGCGCTATATCATTGATATGGCCACGTTAACCGGTGCGGTCGTGAAGGCGCTGGGGTATGAGCTGAGCGGGCTGATGACGCAGGATGAACCGCTGCGCGCGGCGCTGACGCTGGCGGGTAAGCAGAGCGGCGATGAAGTGTGGTCCCTGCCGCTGGATGCGCGGCTGAAAAAGCAGACCGACAGCGCGATTGCCGATCTGTGCAACACGCCGACCAACAATGCGGCGATCAGCGCCTCGGCGGCGTGGCTGCTGCATCACTTCTGCCCGCCAACTATTCCGTGGGCGCATCTGGACATCAGCGGTACGGCGCTGTGGCGTGAAAGTGGGCGAAGCGTGGCATCGGGAAGACCGATTCCACTGCTGGTTGAGCATCTAATGGGGGATCTTTAGCCGAGTGGCGGCTGCGCCTTACCCGGCCTACAAAGTGCGGCAGGTTTTCGTAGGCCCGGTAAGGCGCAGCCGACACCGGGCGAGCAAATTCAAAGCTTGAGAATATCTTTCACAAACGGGATGGTCAGCTTGCGCTGGGCGGTAATGGAGGCGCGATCGAGCTGATCGAGCGTATCAAACAGGGTGCGCATTTCGCGATCCAGACGCTTCAGCAGGAAGCGCCCTACGTCCTCCGGCAGCTCAAACCCGCGCTGCTTTGCGCGCAGCTGTAACGCCTGAAGCTTATCTTCATCCGACAGCGGCTGGAGCTTGTAGATTTGGCCCCAGTCCAGGCGAGACGCCAGATCCGGCAGTCCCAGATTCAGCTGACGAGGCGGACGATCGCCGGTGATCAGCAGCCGTGTTTTCCCCGATTCCAGAATGCGGTTGTAGAGGTTAAAGATCGCCATTTCCCACGGCTCATCCCCCGCCACGCATTCGATATTATCAATGCACACCAGCGAGAGATGTTCCATTCCCTCAAGCACCTCAGGCACGAACCAGGTACGTTTATCCAGCGGCACGTAGCCTACCGCATCGCCGCGCGCCGAAAGCTCCGCGCAGGCGGCATGCAGCAGGTGGCTGCGCCCCGCGCCTTCGCGTGACCAGATATAGATGTATCCGCTGTGTTCCTGGCGCAGCACGTTTTGCAGTGCAGCCAGTAAAGAGGGGTTATCACCCGGCCAGAAACTCGCGAAAGTTTCGTCGTCAGGGAGATAGAGTGGCAGAGAGAGCTGTGCCGGTCCGTTCAGAAGTACCTCAACCAGATCTTACATAAAATCGGCATGGAGTTTAACACGGAACCTGCAAGGAGAGAACCGGGCGGATCGTCCACCCGGTTAAAGGATCAATGTGGTGCTTTTTCGCTGTCGTCCGCGTCCAGAATTTGTTCTTCCGGGCGAATTACCGAGATCAGCTTGAAAATCAGGCTCAGGCCCACGCCGACGATGGTCGCCAGCGCCATGCCTTTCAGCTCGGCCGCACCAATGTGCACCTTCGCGCCGCTGACGCCGATAATCAGGATCACCGAGGTCAGGATCAGGTTCTGCGCCTTGCTGTAATCCACTTTGGATTCAATCAGCACGCGAATACCGGAGGCACCGATCACGCCGTACAGCAGCAGAGAAACGCCGCCCATCACCGGAACCGGGATGATCTGAATCGCTGCCGCCAGCTTACCGACGCAGGAGAGCAGAATAGCGATGATCGCCGCGCCGCCGATAACCCAGGTGCTGTAGACGCGGGTAATCGCCATCACGCCGATGTTTTCACCGTAGGTGGTGTTTGGCGTAGAACCAAAGAAACCGGAGATGATGGTGGAGAAACCGTTCGCAAACATGGAGCGGTGCAGACCCGGGTCGCGGATTAAATCGCGCTTAACGATGTTCGCCGTTACCACCAGGTGGCCGACGTGCTCCGCAATCACCACCAGCGCCGCAGGCAGAATGGTGAAGATCGCAAACCATTCAAAGCGCGGCCTGTAGAAGGTTGGCAGCGCGAACCAGTGCGCCTCGGCAATCGGGGTGGTATCCACCACGCCCATCACGAAGGAGAGCGCGTAGCCCGCCAGCACGCCGATCAGGATCGGGATAATCGCCATGAAACCGCGGAACAGCACGGAACCAAACACCGTTACGCCCAGGGTCACCAGCGAGATGATAATGGTTTTGGAATCCGGTGACTGGCCGTCAGCAGGCAGCAGACCGGCCATATTCGCCGCGACGCCCGCCAGTTCGAGACCGATGACGGCCACGATGGCGCCCATCGCTGCAGGGGGGAACATCACGTCCAGCCAGCCGGTACCGGCTTTCTTCACAATGAAGGAGACCAGGCAGAACAGCACGCCACACATGATAAAGCCGCCCAGCGCGACCTCATAACCCAGCGGCAGCAACAGCAACACCGGCGAGATAAAGGCGAAGCTCGACCCGAGATACGCCGGAATTTTGCCTTTACAGATGAAGAGGTACAGCAGCGTACCGATGCCGTTGAACAGCAGCACGGTAGCCGGGTTAATGTGGAACAGGATTGGCACCAGCACGGTTGCGCCAAACATGGCGAACAGGTGCTGCAAACTAAGCGGGATAGTCTGTAAAAGCGGCGGTCTTTCACTCACCCCGATAGCACGGCGCGTCATAGTGTTTTCCTCTGAGTAGTATCGTTGTTGGTGTTTTATTCAAAAAAAAGCCGACTATCAAAGTCGGCTTATTTATCGTTATTCGATTATTTCGTACCAAAGATCTTATCGCCGGCATCGCCGAGCCCCGGGATGATGTACCCGTGCTCGTTCAGGCCCTGGTCGATAGAGGCGGTATACAGCTCAACGTCCGGGTGCGCTTTTTCCAGCGCCGCGATCCCTTCCGGTGCCGCAACCAGCACCAGCACTTTAATGCTGCTGCAGCCCGCTTTTTTCAGCAGGTCGATGGTGGCAATCATTGAACCGCCGGTTGCCAGCATCGGGTCAACCACCAGCGCCATACGCTCGTCGATGTTGGACACCAGCTTCTGGAAGTAAGGAACCGGCTCGAGGGTTTCTTCGTTACGGTAGATCCCCACCACGCTGATGCGCGCGCTTGGCACGTGCTCCAGCACGCCTTCCATCATGCCGAGACCGGCACGCAGGATTGGCACAACGGTAATTTTCTTACCTTTGATCTGCTCAACCTGCACCGGGCCGTTCCAGCCTTCGATGGTGACTTTTTCCGTTTCCAGATCGGAGGTCGCTTCGTAGGTCAGCAGGCTGCCGACTTCAGAGGCCAGTTCGCGAAAACGCTTCGTGCTGATGTCATGCTCACGCATCAGGCCCAACTTGTGTTTAACGAGTGGGTGTTTCACTTCCACAATCTTCATTCTCTTTCTCCTCTGAATGGCATCCGCAAAAAAATCGCGGGATTATACCGCTTTTTTCGGATTAGGCCATACCCATGTTGCTTGACAGGGATCAAGCAAAGACAAAAAAGCCGGAGGCTGAGTTCCGGCTTGGGTGCGGGTTCTGCCCGGTGGCGCTGCGCTTACGCGGGCCTACGTGTATTGTAGGTCGGGTAAGCGTTAGCGCCACCCGACAATTACAGGTTATCCCCGTTGCTCGCAATCACCTGCTTATACCAGTCGAACGACTTCTTCTTGCTGCGGTTCAGCGTGCCGTTGCCTTCGTTGTCTTTATCGACAAAGATAAAGCCGTAGCGTTTTTTCATTTCACCGGTACCGGCAGACACCAGGTCGATACAGCCCCACGGGGTATAGCCCATCAGGTCTACACCATCTTCCACCACCGCTTTTTTCATCTCGCGGATGTGAGCGGCCAGGTAGTCAATGCGGTACTGGTCGTTCACCGTGCCGTCGCTCTCCTGCACGTCGATTGCGCCAAAGCCGTTCTCAACGATAAACAGCGGCAGCTGGTAGTGATCCCAGAACCAGTTGAGGGAGTAGCGCAGCCCCACCGGGTCAATCTGCCAGCCCCAGTCGGATTTTTGCACGTACGGGTTAGAGACCAGGCTCTTGCTCTCGTCGTAATCCAGCTGCGGGTTGTCCGCCGTCGCCTTGGTGGCGAAGGACATATAATAGCTAAACCCGATGTAGTCCACGCAGCCCTGCGTCAGCGCCGCTTTATCTTCTTCGGTAATATCCAGCGCGAAGCCGCGACGTTCGAAGTAGTTGAGCAGATGCTGCGGGTACTTGCCGCGCACGTGCACGTCGGTGAACCAGTAGCGGCGGTG
This sequence comes from Enterobacter sp. PL_is514, assembly GCF_055816715.1. Lineage (NCBI taxonomy): Bacteria > Pseudomonadati > Pseudomonadota > Gammaproteobacteria > Enterobacterales > Enterobacteriaceae > Enterobacter > Enterobacter sp. PL_is514. The sequence goes on from NZ_JBVPGN010000030.1 coordinate 240,387, forward strand.
CATGGCATTCATCGCCATCATCATATCGTCCGGCGCGCAGGTCAGTGGATAGATAGGACACATGGCAATCATGCAGCCGATCTGCAGGGACGGGTTAATCTCGCGCCCCGCCTTCACCGCCAGCGCGCTGGCCACCAGCTCATAGTGCGCGGCCTGGAACATTACCGGCTCGCGATCTTCGCCCGGCGCGTACTTCAGCCCCGAGTTGGTGAATGGGGCAAAGTCTTCGTGGAAGTTGGCCTGGTTGTTGATCTCGTTAAAGGTCATCCAGTACTTCACCTTGTGCTGATAGCGCTGGAAAACCACTTTTGCAAAACGAACGAAGAAGTCGATCAGCTTACGATTGCGCCAGCCGCCGTATTCCGTGACCAGATGGAACGGCATCTCGAAGTGAGACAGGGTAATAACCGGTTCGATGCCGTGCTTCAGACACTCGTCGAACAGGTCGTCATAGAATTTCAGGCCTGCCTCGTTCGGCTCAAGCTCGTCGCCTTTCGGGAAGATCCGCGTCCAGGCAATAGAGGTGCGGAAGCATTTGAACCCCATCTCGGCAAAGAGTTTGATGTCTTCTTTATAGCGGTGGTAGAAATCGATGGCTTCATGGTTAGGGTAGTTTTTCCCGTCCAGCACGCCGTTGGTGATTTCACGCGGCACGCCGTGCGCGCCTGCGGTCATCACATCGGCCACACTCACCCCCTTGCCGCCCTCTTTCCAGCCGCCTTCGAGCTGGTGCGCCGCAACCGCACCGCCCCACAGAAAATCTGCTTTAAATCCTGACATTCACTTTCCCTCATTCTGCGTTATTTTCTGCAAAAACAATTACAGAAACCGGTTTCAGTTGAATGATGTGCAAAGCCGTTTCGGGTTGCAAGGAGAATACCGAAACCGGTTTCATTTTCGTGAACAGACGCAAGTTTGGGCGCACTGGCAGGCTGCGCGTAAAAAAAGATCCCTACGTCCAGAATAGGCTCGCAAACGTTTGCCTGGACTGTTAGAATTGCGCCGATTTTTCTTACTAGCTATGCAATCGCGTGGGGATTTAAGCCGTGACCAACAAAACTTCTCTCAGCTACAAAGATGCCGGTGTTGATATTGACGCAGGTAATGCGCTGGTTGACCGAATCAAAGGTGTGGTGAAAAAAACCCGCCGCCCGGAAGTGATGGGTGGTCTGGGTGGATTCGGCGCACTGTGCGCGCTGCCGCAAAAATATCGTGAACCTGTTCTGGTCTCGGGAACTGACGGTGTAGGCACTAAACTGCGCCTGGCGATGGATTTAAAACGTCACGACACGATCGGTATCGATCTGGTCGCGATGTGCGTGAATGACCTGGTGGTTCAGGGCGCAGAGCCGCTGTTCTTCCTCGATTACTACGCGACCGGCAAACTGGACGTAGATACCGCGGCAAGCGTGATCAACGGTATCGCCGAAGGGTGCCTGCAGTCTGGCTGTGCGCTGGTTGGCGGTGAAACCGCGGAAATGCCGGGCATGTATCACGGCGAAGATTATGACGTCGCGGGCTTCTGCGTCGGTGTAGTAGAAAAATCAGAAATTATCGACGGCAGCAAAGTGGCCGATGGCGATGTGCTGATCGCGCTGGCCTCCAGCGGCCCGCACTCCAACGGCTACTCCCTGGTGCGTAAAATCATCGAAGTGAGCGGCTGTGACCCGCTGACGACCGAGCTTGACGGTAAACCGCTGGCTGACCATCTGCTGGCCCCGACCCGCATCTACGTGAAAAACGTGCTTGAGCTTATCGAGAACGTCGACGTTCACGCTATCGCTCACCTGACCGGCGGCGGCTTCTGGGAAAACATCCCGCGCGTTCTGCCGGACAACACCCAGGCGGTAATCGACGAATCCTCATGGCAGTGGCCAGCCGTGTTTAACTGGCTGCAGACCGCAGGCAACGTGAGCTCCCACGAAATGTACCGCACCTTTAACTGCGGCGTGGGCATGGTTATCGCCCTGCCGGCAAGCGAAGCGGATAAAGCGGTCAAGCTGCTGACTGAAAAAGGTGAAAACGCGTGGAAAATCGGTACGATTAAAGCCTCCGATTCCGAACAGCGTGTGGTCATTGAATGAAAAACATCGTGGTGCTCATTTCCGGCAACGGAAGCAATTTGCAGGCGATAATTGACGCCTGCAAACAGAAGAAAATCAATGGCACCATTCGGGCAGTTTTCAGCAACAAGGCCGACGCGTTCGGCCTTGAGCGCGCGCGGGAAGCGAACATCCCTGCGCACGCGCTGGAAGCCAGCCAGTTCGCCGGGCGTGAAGCCTTTGACCGCGAGCTGGTGCATGAGATTGATGCCTACGCGCCGGACGTGGTCGTACTGGCGGGCTATATGCGTATTCTGAGCCCGGCTTTTGTAGAACACTTCGCCGGACGTCTGCTGAATATCCACCCTTCCCTGCTGCCGAAATATCCCGGCCTGCACACCCATCGTCAGGTCCTGGAAAACGGCGATGAGGAGCACGGCACCTCCGTGCATTTCGTTACCGACGAGCTGGACGGCGGTCCGGTGATCCTGCAGGCCAAAGTCCCGGTCTTTGACGGCGATAGCGAAGAAGACGTGACCGAACGCGTGCAGACCCAGGAGCACGCCATTTACCCGCTGGTGGTAAGCTGGTTTGTCGACGGGCGTCTCGAAATGCGCGACGGCGCAGCCTGGCTGGATGGCGTGAAGTTACCCCCGCAGGGTCATGCTGCCGAAGAGTAGTTTGTTATGTCGGGTAGCGCAGCTGCGCTTACCCGACCTGTTCATTGCATTACCCGATATCCCCTTCTCCAACCTTCTAAAATCCCCAACAAAAAAAATAACTGTCATACTTTTCTGGCACTGTTGGACATATCGTGGAAATGCTCGCCATAATAAGGACGAGACGGATTTACCACGTCCTGTGATTGAACTGGAGTGTGAGCTGTAATGGGTCAGGAAAAGTTATATATCGAGAAAGAGCTAAGCTGGTTAGCATTTAACGAACGTGTACTCCAGGAAGCGGCAGACAAAAGTAACCCGCTGATCGAGCGCATGCGTTTTTTGGGCATCTATTCCAACAACCTGGATGAGTTCTACAAGGTTCGCTTTGCCGAGCTGAAAAGGCGCATCATCATCAGCGAAGAACAGGGCCTAAACTCGCACTCGCGGCACCTGCTGGGCAAAATTCAGTCCCGCGTGTTGAAAGCCGATCAGGAATTTGACGGCCTGTATAACGAACTGCTGCTGGAGATGGCGCGTAATCAAATCTTCCTGATTAACGAACGTCAGCTTTCCGTTAACCAACAAAACTGGCTGCGCCACTACTTTAAACAGTACCTGCGCCAGCACATTACCCCGATTCTGATCAACCGCGAAACCGATCTGGTGCAGTTCCTGAAAGATGACTACACCTATCTGGCCGTGGAAATTATTCGCGGTGAATCCATCCGTTACGCGCTGCTGGAGATCCCGTCCGACAAGGTGCCGCGCTTTGTGAACCTGCCGCCGGAAACCCCGCGCAGACGCAAGCCGATGATCCTGCTCGATAACATCCTGCGCTACTGTCTGGACGATATCTTCAAGGGCTTCTTCGATTACGATGCGTTAAACGCCTACTCGATGAAGATGACCCGTGACGCCGAATATGACCTGGTGCACGAGATGGAAGCCAGCCTGATGGAGCTGATGTCGTCCAGCCTGAAACAGCGCCTGACGGCCGAGCCGGTACGCTTTGTCTATCAGCGCGATATGCCGGACGCCATGGTGGAAATGCTGCGCGAGAAGCTGACCATTTCGCGCTATGACTCCATCGTACCGGGTGGTCGTTACCACAACTTTAAAGATTTTATTGGCTTCCCGAACGTCGGCAAAGCCAATCTGGTGAACAAGCCGCTGCCGCGCCTGCGCCATCTGTGGTTCGATAAATTCCGCAACGGATTCGACGCCATCCGCGAACGCGATGTCCTGCTCTACTATCCGTATCACACCTTTGAGCACGTGCTGGAACTGCTGCGTCAGGCCTCGTTCGACCCGAGCGTGCTGGCGATCAAAATCAACATCTACCGCGTGGCAAAAGATTCCCGCATCATCGACGCGATGATCCATGCGGCGCACAACGCCAAAAAAGTCACCGTGGTGGTTGAGCTGCAGGCGCGCTTCGACGAAGAGGCGAACATTCACTGGGCGCGTCGTCTGACGGAAGCCGGTGTGCACGTCATCTTCTCCGCGCCGGGGCTAAAAATTCACGCCAAGCTGTTCCTCATCTCCCGTAAAGAGGGCGACGAGGTAGTGCGCTACGCCCACATCGGTACCGGGAACTTTAACGAGAAAACGGCGCGAATCTATACCGACTATTCGCTGCTGACCGCCGATGCCCGCATCACTAACGAAGTGCGCCGGGTCTTTAACTTTATTGAGAATCCGTACCGTCCGGTGAACTTTGACTATCTGCTGGTCTCGCCGCAGAACTCGCGCCGTCTGCTGTACGATATGATCGATAAAGAGATCGCCAATGCCCAGAAAGGGCTGTCGTCCGGCATCACGCTGAAGCTTAACAACCTGGTTGATAAAGGGCTGGTGGACAGGCTGTACGCGGCGTCCAGCTCCGGCGTGCCGGTTAATCTGCTGATCCGCGGCATGTGCTCGCTGATCCCGGAACTGGAAGGCATCAGCGACAATATTCGCGTGATCAGCATTGTTGACCGCTACCTGGAACACGATCGCGTCTATATTTTCGATAATGCGGGTGATAAACAGGTCTATCTCTCATCGGCAGACTGGATGACGCGCAATATTGACTACCGAATTGAAGTCGCGGCACCGCTGCTGGATCCGCGCCTGAAGCAGCAGATCCTCGACATCATCGAGATTCTGTTCAGCGATACCGTGAAAGCACGCTATATCGACAAAGAACTCAGTAATCGCTATGTACCGCGCGGCAACCGCCGCAAAGTGCGGTCGCAACTGGCGATTTACGACTATATCAAATCACTCGAGCAACCCGATTAACCTATGCCGATAAATGATAAGACCCCACGCCCGCAGGAATTCGCCGCGGTCGATCTTGGCTCTAACAGTTTCCACATGGTCATCGCCCGTGAGGTTGATGGCGCGCTGCAGATCATCGGTCGTCTGAAGCAGCGGGTACACCTGGCGGATGGCCTTGATGAACGCAGCATGCTCAGCGAAGAGGCAATGGAGCGTGGGTTAAACTGCCTGTCGCTGTTTGCTGAACGCCTGCAGGGCTTCTCGCCCTCCAGCGTGTGCATCGTGGGCACCCACACCCTGCGCCAGGCGCTAAACGCGCCGGAGTTCCTCAAGCGAGCTGAAAAAGTGATCCCCTACCCGATTGAGATCATCTCCGGCAACGAGGAAGCGCGTCTGATTTTCATGGGCGTTGAGCACACCCAGCCGGAAAAAGGGCGCAAGCTGGTTATCGATATCGGCGGCGGCTCAACGGAGCTTGTGATCGGCGAAGACTTTGAGCCTCGCCTGGTGGAAAGCCGCCGTATGGGCTGCGTCAGCTTCGCGCAGATGTATTTCCCGGGCGGCACCATCACCCGCGAGAACTTCCAGCGTGCGCGTATGGCGGCCGTCCAGAAGCTGGAAAACCTGGCCTGGCAGTACCGTATTCAGGGCTGGAACGTGGCGCTGGGCGCGTCCGGCTCGATTAAAGCCGCGCATGAAGTGCTGCTGGCGATGGGTGAAAAAGACGGGATTATTACCCCTGAACGCCTGGCTCTGCTCACCGAAGAGGTGCTGAAGCATAAAAGCTTCGACGCCCTGAGCCTGCCGGGCCTGTCCGATGAGCGTAAATCAGTCTTCGTACCGGGGCTTGCGATCCTGTGCGGCGTGTTTGATGCGCTGGCGATTAAGGAACTGCGTCTCTCCGACGGCGCGCTGCGCGAAGGCGTGCTGTACGAAATGGAAGGCCGCTTCCGCCATCAGGATATTCGCAGCCGTACCGCGCAAAGCCTGGCCAACCAGTACAACATCGACCGCGAGCAGGCGAAGCGCGTGCTGGACACCACGGTGCAGATGTACGAACAGTGGGAAGAACAGAATCCGAAGCTCGCACACCCGCAGCTTGCCGCGCTGTTAAAATGGGCCGCGATGCTGCACGAGGTGGGGCTGAACATCAACCACAGCGGGATGCATCGCCATTCGGCCTACATTCTGCAAAACAGCGATCTGCCTGGCTTCAACCAGGAACAGCAAACCATGATGGCGACCCTGGTGCGTTATCACCGCAAAGCCATCAAGCTCGACGATCTGCCGCGCTTCACGCTGTTCAAGAAGAAGCAGTTCCTGCCGCTTATTCAGCTGCTACGCCTGGGCGTGCTGCTCAATAACCAGCGCCAGGCCACCACCACGCCGCCCACGCTGAAGCTTAAAACCGACGACCATCACTGGACGCTGAGCTTCCCGCACGACTGGTTCAGCCAGAACGCGCTGGTCCTGCTGGACCTGGAAAAAGAGCAGCAATACTGGGAATCGGTCACCGGCTGGCTGCTCAAAATTGAAGAAGAGAGCGCCGACGTCGCCGCGTAACGGTTCAGGCGTCCGCGCAGGACGCCTCCGTTTCCAGCAGTGACTCAAGCGGCGCTGGCCTGCCAATCAGATAGCCCTGCACATAATCGATGCCTAGCGCGTGAACCGCGCTACTTATCTCCTCGGTCTCGACATACTCTGCCACCACCAGCATCTTCTTCATGCGCGCCAGATGGCAGATAGACGCCACGATCTGATAATCCAGGCTGTTGTTGACGATATTGCGGATAAAGCTGCCGTCGATCTTGAGAATGTCGGCATCCACGCTTTTCAGCCGCGCATAGCTTGCATAGCCGGTCCCGAAATCATCAATCGCAATGCGTACCCCCATTTTCTGCAGCTGCTGGAGAATATGTAGCGCCTGCTCCCCGCTGCCGAAGGTGCTGCACTCCGTCACCTCAAAAATCAGCTGCCACGGCTCAATGGCGTATTTTGCCAGCAGGCGACTTACCTCAAGCGGGAACTGCACCCGACACACGGTCGACGGGGCCAGATTAATGGCAAAGCGCTGGCCGGGAAGTGTTTCGCGATGCGCTGCAAGGAAGCGCAGGGTATGCTCCAGCACCCACAAATCCACCCGCGAGGAGAGACCAAACTCCTGCGCGACGGGCAGGAACTGGTCGGGAGAGATCAATAGCCCGTTTGTATCCGGCATCCGCAGCAGGACTTCGTGATAGCGATCGCCACGCAGGCCGAGAACGGGTTGAACCAGCAGGGTGAATTCGTCGTTATCGAGCGCCTTTTGCAGGCGGCTCATCATCGCGACTTTATCCTTCAGGCTGCGCTGCAAATGGACGGCACCACGCTGCTGAAGATTTTCCGGATGGTTGGAGGAGAGCGACAGATCGGCAACCACGCCCAGTTCGCCCAGCACCAGATAAAGATGGTTAACCGGGGACCGGACATAGCAATAGCTCACGCCCACCTGCGGCTGCAGCGGCATCCCGTCCCAGACAAAGCGAAACTGTTTGATATGCTCGTCCAGGGCTTCAATCCGCTGCTGGTGTGATTCCGCATTGAGCCGTACCGCCATGTCATACCCGGTGAGGTGATACACCTGCTCGTTGGGCTGGAGCGTGCCATTCACCCACTGCGCCAGCTGCTGTTTGTACTGAATGCGCAGCAACACGCCGTAATTTCGGCCCAGAATTTCCAGCTCCGGAATGCGCAGCAGGCAGAGAGCCGACCACGGGTTTTTCGCCAGTTCACGCGACAGCGCCCGCAGGTTAGGCATATGGACGACCGGGTCGAGTAGCGCCAGCCTGCGGGAGCGTTTGTTCACCGCGCGCTGCCGGGTCGCCAGCATCGACATATAAATCACCACAAACGAGAAGACCAGGTAACTGGAAGAGGTGATCGCCAGCTGAATGTCATACCCCTGGTTCACCGGGATATAGTGGTAAAAATAGTGAATAGACACCAGCAGCACCGGTATCCAGATCAGCGACACCAGCTTATAGCCAAAACGCATCGCGCCCCAGAGCATCACCGGCATCAGCAGCGACAGGGTGTAGTTGGTGGTAAAAATGGAGCTGTTTTCATTCATCGGGAGCAGCAGCAGCGAAAGCAGCCCGCCAAGCGCGATTGCCCACACCAGAAACTCAACGATCGTCACCTTTTTGTCTATCTGGGAACGGACCTGCGAGATAAGGCTTTTAAGATAGCGCGGATGACGAATCAGGCGGATCAGCAGATAGCTCAGCGGCACGCCCGTCAGTCCGCTGACCAGCAGCGCCTGGTAGTTGATGAGCGTGCGAATATTAAGAGGGTTTAATCCCGCCAGGCTCTGGCGGCTCTCATACACGCCTAAATACACCGCAAACTGAAATAGCAACAGAAACAGCGTTGCGGGGCAGAAAGCCTGCCAGAAGATACGCTGCGCCATCAGCCGGATGTCGCCGTACGCGGTCATATTCCGTCTGGGCGCAAACACCCGGTAGCCGCCCCAGCTGAGCACTAAAGGGACGATAAAATGGAGCACGCCGGCGACGGTTTCAAACATCCCGACCGAGGGGTAATAGCGGATAAACAGTGACAATACGATCCCGGGCAGCGCTTCCAGGCCAAAGAACATCATCAGCGAAAGCAAAAATGAGAGGGGTAAATAATAGAGTGCCACAATGCCGTCGCCCAGCTGCGTGAGCGTATTCGCAATGCTCAGCACGGGAAGTAAAACCACCGGTAAAATAAGCGGCAATGCCCACCAGCGGTTTTCATTTTTTTTCAGGAAAGCGAGAATGTTCATAGATGCCCGGTTAAACCCCTATCGCTCCAGAGGGAAATAAAGACAGGCATCCGACCTGACGTACGTCCCGCCCGGCAGCGTGCCGGGCGAACAGTGTGGAGGAAGGATTTTAAATATCAGGGCCAGGAATCCGTTGACATAAATCAAACTACTTTACGCAAATAACGTTTTGCGACGTTTTTCTACAATTATTTTCTTCATATTATCAATATGGTAAATGTATTAATTAATCTCAATAACATTAATTAATGTAAACATTGACGGTTATTTACACATTACAGAATTGACCCCATCTTCCCGCTGTGCCTTAATATCCTTATCGCCCAAAAGGGCTTACCCAGGAAAAACAGAGTGAGTCAGGTCACGCGTATGCGCAAACGACATCGATTTAACACCCGAATGACCCGCATCATACTGCTCATCAGCTTCCTGTTTTTCTTTGGCCGCTTCGTTTACTCTTCGATTGGCGCCTGGTACCACCATCAGGATAAAACCCAGTCGCAGCAATCCAGCCTGACCGTCGACACCGCTGACCGCTAAACCGCCAAAGGATGTTGCACGAGCCGAATAAGGGCCGCGATCCCTTTGCTGAGGATTTTATCCTGCCGCATGACCACCGCCAGCTGCCGCTGCAGCATGGGCATCAGCGACATCACGCATAGCCCTTCACGATCGACATCCTGTTCGACCGCCATTCGCGGCACAATACTGTAGCCCAGCCCCGCGCGAACCATGCGTTTGATCGCCTCGATGCTGCCAAGCTGCATCACCGGCGCGATTGCTAATCCACTGGCTGCAAACCAGCCATCGATCAGCGCCCGGGTCCCGCTGCCTGATTCAAAGGCAATCAGCGGATGAGCGTGCAGCGCCTCCGGCGTGAAATCCCGGAAAACATCCTGCTGCTCCCGCGAGGCGATAAACACAAACTCTTCGTCCATCACCGGCATGACGTCCAGCGCTCTGCCGCTCACCGGCAGCGTGACCAGCCCCACATCGAGACGGTTCTCTTCGATGGCCCTGACGATGTCGAGGGTGTTGCCCGTTGTCACCCCCACGCTCAGGAGCGGATAGTCGCGGCGCAGCTGCTCCAGCAGGGGCGGGAGAAGATGGATGCAGGCCGTTGCCCCCGTGCCAAGCGTAATGGTGCCGCTCACGTCGTGACTGAACGCACTCACGGACCGGATGGCGTCATCCACCGCCTGCTGAATACGCTCCCCATGCGTCAGCAAAGCCTGCCCGGCGGCCGTCGCCTTAATCCCACGCCCGGTACGCTCTACCAGCCGCGTTTGCAGAAACTGCTCCAGCTGGCGTATTTGCAGGCTGACGGCGGGCTGTGAAATGCCCAGCACGTCCGCTGCCGCTGAAAAGCTGCCGCGCTGGATCACCAGACGGAAGGTGGCGAGATAGCCCAGATTAAGCGTCGTCATTCAAAGTTTCTCTTATACCGCGCATAAGGTTACGGCCCTGCCAGCACAATACCGCGCCCGTTATGCTCAGGACAACTGCATAGCGGAATGAAAAATAATGGAAACACCTGCCCTGCCACGCCGCCTCGCCCTCATGGCGGGATGTAATCAACTCATCAACTGGGGGATCTCGTTTTATATGCCCGGCACCTTTGCGCTGGCCATTGCAGCCGACCGGGGATGGTCGTCACCGCAGATTTACCTCGGCCTGACGCTGGCGATGCTGGTGATGGCGGCGGTTTCCCCCTTTGTGGCCCGCCTGCTGGCACGCTTTGGCGGCCAGACGGTGGTGATGAGCGGCACGCTGCTGATCGCCGCAAGCTGCGCATGTATGGCGTATACCCAGGCGCTATTTGGCTGGTACTGCGCCTGGCTGGTCACCGGCGTAGGAATGCGCCTGTCGCTGTACGATGCGCTCTTCGCCGCGCTGGTGAATCTTTACGGACAGCAGGCGCGAAGAACGATCTCCCGCGTCACGCTGACGGGCGGGCTGGCTTCCGTCGTCTTCTGGCCGCTGGGCGATGCTCTGCTTCAGGTGATGAGCTGGCAGGAGGCGCTGCGCGTCTATGCTCTCTTCGGCCTGCTGAGCGCGGCGCTGATAAGAACGCTCCCCCGTCAGCGGCTGACGGTAACGACACAGGTCGCCGCGCCGCCCCTGAACAACGAGCGGCGCAACGGCTGGCTTTATGCCGCCTTCATTGCCCTCATCACCTTTGTCTCTAACGGCACCTCCACCCATCTGCCGGAGTTTATTGCCCACTTCGGCCTGCCGGTCGCCATCGGCATGCTGTGGGGGATCGGCCAGACGGGCGCTCGCTCTATGGAGGTGCTGGCAGGCGCACACTTAACGCCGTTCAGGCTGACCCTTTTCACCGCGCTCGCCATGCCGCTCTGCTTTCTGGTTGGCCTAAGCAGTTCCCAGTTTGTCTGGTGCGCGGCCGGTTTTGTGCTGGGCTATGGCGCCATCAACGGGCTGGTCACCATCGTGAAAGCCACGCTGCCGCTGGAACTGTTTAGCGCGGAAAGCTATGCCCGTCGCACCGGCATGCTGCTTATCCCCGGCCAGCTGATGGCGGCAGCCTCGCCGTTTGCCTATGCGTGGCTGAATAAAACGCTGGGGATCGCGGGTGCAATGTGGGTTTCAACGGGGCTGACGCTGGTGATTGCCGGGCTGGCGATAGCCATTGTGCGCCGTCCCGGCAGGCAAAGTGTATCGCACTGTATCCCGCGGACCACGGTGACAAACGGGTACAAAACGCCCCCTCCGGCAAATATCTCCGATACATAAAAATGGTTTTCTTTCCCTGTCGCCATTGAGAACCGATGAGGAGAGAGAGCAATGATTCGTCGCTATGTACTTTTCCCCCTGCTTGTCCTGACATCTGTAGCACGTGTCCAGGCCACACCGCTGGACAATCTGAGCGCCGCGGACGTTAACGGCCCCGCCGCCGTTGCCCCGCTGGCGCAGCCGCAGCCGCCTGCAAAACTGATCGTCGATCCGCCGCTTGCCGGGCCGCTGAGCAAAGGCGCGGTGTTTATCCAGTACCGCGCCGAAAACCTGCGCATCGAGCCGGTGTTCGGGCCCGACGCGCTCAAGGTCACCCCGCGCATCGGGCACATTCACGTGGTGGTGGATGACGCGCCGTGGCACTGGGCTGACGCCAGCGGAGAGCCGGTGATCCTGGTGGGGCTGCCCGCCGGTAAACACAAGGTGACTATTATTCTGGCCGACCCGACGCACAAGCCGCTCGACCACAAAACCCTTGAATTCACCGTCCCGCCCCACGCGGCGGTCCACCATTTTTAAGGAATCTGAAAATGAAAGCACTGTCTGTACTGACGGCAGGCCTGCTGGCGCTTTCCGCCAGCGCCTTTGCACAGAGCAAAACCAGCGTCGTGCTGGTACACGGCGCGTTTGCCGACGGCAGCAGCTGGAATAAGGTCATTACCCTGTTGCAGAAACAGCACGCAGAGGTCATTGCCGTCCAGCTACCGCTCACGTCGCTAAAAGATGACGTTGCCGCCACGCGACGAGCCATCGAACGCGCCCAGGGGGATGTCGTACTGGTGGGTCACTCCTGGGGCGGCACCGTGATTAGCGAAGCAGGCAACGATGCGCGAGTAAAATCACTGGTGTATGTGGCGGCGTTCGCGCCGGATTCCGGTCAGTCGACGGCGGATCTGGCAGAAAGATTCCCTGCGCCGCCGGGCAGCGCGGGCATTGCCAAAACGGCGGACGGCTATTTATATCTGCCAACGGACGCCGTCAGGAAGGATTTCGCGCCGGATGTGACGCCAGACATTCAAAACACGATTGCAGCGACGCAGGGGCCGATTAAGGCCGAGGCGTTTGGTGAAAAGGTCGCCCATGCGGCGTGGCATGATAAACCGAGCTGGTTTGTGGTCAGCAAGAATGATCGAATGATCAACCCCGATCTTGAGCGTGCGATGGCAAAGACGATCCATGCGAAAACCGCCGAGGTGGCAGCGAGCCACGTGTCGATGGTGAGCCAGCCGCAGATCGTTGCCCGGACGATTGAGCAGGCGATTGAAGCAAAGTAATTTTTTGCGAATTGTAGGCCGGGTAAGCGCAGCGCCACCCGGCAAAAAACAGCCTCAGCGCCCGCCATCCGCGGGATAATCCCGATTAATCCACGCGTGGTCCTCTTCCCAGGTGAACATCCACTTGCGCACCGGCCCGGCCATCACGTTGAGATAATAGCTGTCATACCCGGCCATCGTCGCCACCGGGTGGTAGCCCTTCGGCACCATGACCACGTCACGGTTATAGACCGCCATACACTCATCCAGCGCTCTGTCGTCGGTGTAAACCCGCTGCATGCAGAACCCCTGCTCCGGGTTGAGGCGATGGTAGTAGGTCTCCTCCAGGTAAGTCTCCTGGGGCGGATTATCCGTGTCGTGCTTGTGGCTCGGGTACGAGCTGGTGCAGCCCTCGTTGGTCCAGACCTCCACCACCAGCAGGCTGTCGGCGGGCTTGTCTTCCGGCAGAATGTTATGCACGTAGCGCTGGTTGTGCCCCTTACCGCGCGCTTCGCCGGCGATATCCTGCGGGGCAATCAGCCGTGTCGGATGCGTGCCCTTGCCCGGCGCGGCGCAGACCGCCAGCTCCAGCGTCGTCAGCGCCTTCACCTGCACCGTCTCCTGCGGGGTGACGTACACCGCCCACGGCTTGATGCGCTCGAACGGGCTCATCCGCTCGCCGATGTCGTTAAACTGCGCGGAAGGCGTGCTGATGGAGGCGCGTCCTGCCACCAGCACCAGGCAGCGCTCTTCGCGGACGGCGGGCAGCGTCAGCGTCTGCCCCTCCTGCAGCTCATACGCCTCAAAGCCGACGTATCCCCACCCTGCGCTTTCCGGCGTGACGGACTGAGTGCGCCCCTCCGCGTTTGGCTGTTGCCAGCGTGATAACAGACGTGACATGTCCCCTCCTCAAATCAGTCCGGCGTCGCGCGCCAGGCGGCTCAGGTTGTTATACCCCAGACGGGCATAGGTCAGCGGATGGGCGATGGCCGGATCCTGCTCCGCCTCGACCACCAGCCAGCCGTGATAGTCCTGCGCCTTCAGCAGTTGCATAATCGGCGGATAATCCACGCAGCCGTCGCCCGGCACGGTAAAGACGCCGCTCAGCACCGCGTCGAGGAAGCTGGTTTTACGGTTTTTCACGTCCGCCAGCACGTCGGCGCGCACGTCTTTGCAGTGAACGTGGTTGATGCGCGACGCCCAGCGCTGCGCCACCGCCAGCGGATCGGCCCCGGCAAAGGTCAGATGGCCGGTATCAAGCAGTAGCCCCACCGCGTCGCCGGTGTGGGTCATCAAGTTGTCCACGTCGTCGGCGGACTCAATCACCGTGCCCATATGGTGATGGTAGGCAATCTGCACGCCCTGCTGCTGGGTGTAGCGGGCAAATTCGGTGAGCTTCTCGCCGTACTCCTTCCAGCGCGCCTGCGGGAAGCGCGGGCGCAGGTGCACCGGGGTCTGCTGCTCGCCGTGAATGCAGCCGCTCACTTCCGCAAAGACCAGCACCTTCGCCCCCAGCTCGCGCAGGAGCGTCAGGTGGGACTGCACGGCGGCGATCTCCTCCTCCACGCTGCGCTCCAGCAGGCGGCCGGAATACCAGCCGGAGACCAGCTGCAGGTCGTGGCGCTGCAGGATGGGGCCAAGCAGGCGCGCTTCGCGCGGGAACTTATTGCCCAGCTCGAAACCGGCGAAACCGGCCTCTTTCCCTTCGCTCAGGCAGGTCTCCAGCGACGTTTCCGCGCCGAGAGAAGGCAGATCGTCATTCGTCCACGTCAGCGGGTTAATGCCCAGTTGTACACTCATTGTCGTCTCCATTATGCGTGTCCGCGCTCGCGCCACCAGGCGATAAGCTGCAGGTAGTTGTCCCGGATGCGCGCCACCAGCTGCGCATCGTCAATATCGTGTTTCAGCCACGCGCGGGAGGCATCGCCAAACAGCGTGCGCCCCACGGCGAAGCCTTTCACCAGCGTCTGCCCCGCTGCGGCTTTAAAGTCGGCGCGCAGCTGTTCCGCCGGGGCGTCCAGACCGAGGATCACCACCCCGCGGCAGTGCGGGTCCCGACGTTCGATAATCTCGCTCAGCGCCGTCCAGCCGTCGGCGGAGAGCGGCGGCAGCTTCCACCAGTCCGGGTAAATGCCGAGGTTGTAGAAGCGGGAGATGGCGCGCAGGTAGAGCTCGTCGCTGCGCGGCATGGTCGCAGGCAGGATCACCTCCAGCAGCAGCTCGTGCCCGGACTGGCAGCAGGCGTGGTACACCTCGGCGATTTTCTGCTCCTGCTCCAGGCGCAGGCCGTGGGCATCTTCCGGGTGGAAAAAGACCAGGCACTTCACCACATGCTCCTGCGGCCAGCTGATAAGCTGGGTGCCGATGTTGCCATGCTCCATCTCCAGCGGACGCGAGCCCGGCAGCTCGATGGGGCGACCAATCCACCACCCTTCCCCGGTGATGGCGTTCAGCGCGTCCTGACCAAAGGTGCCGTCGCACAGCAGACCGGCTTTGCCCTCCAGCCCCGCGCGGCTCGCCGCCTCGCGGCTGGCCTGCAGGATCAGCTGCTTCAGCGCCGGAATGCGCTTAAGCGACGCGCCGCACTGCAGCGCCATATCCTCAAGCTGGCTGCGGTGGTCGAAGGCCATCACGCACAGCTCCGGCCACTCGCGGCGGCGGGTGGTCACCCGGTGGAGGTGGTTAAGACGCGGGTCGAGATCCGGGCGCGGCACGTTCGCAGCGCGGGTGAGATAGTCATCCAGCTCGATTTTGCTCGGCATGGCCGGGGCGCAGCCGTGGCGCGAGACCACCAGCGCGCCGCAGGCGTTGGCGTAGCGGCACGCCTGCTCCCAGCCCTCATCGTTCAGGTAGCCGCGCAGCAGGCCGGACATAAACGCGTCCCCCGCCCCGAGGACGTTCAGCACCTCCACGCGCACGCCGGTCACCGTCAGGCCGTCGTCCAGCCGGGGCGGAATGGCGTCGGTGTAGACCGAGCAGCCGAGCGCACCGCGTTTGCAGACCAGCGTAGCTTCACTGACTGAGCGCACCTGCCCCAGCGCCTGCAGGGTCTCCGTGCTGCCGCCCGCAATGTGAAACTCCTCTTCGGTGCCGACAATGACGTCAAAGAGGTGCAGCACCTCCTGCAGCTCGCGGGTGACCTTATCGGCGGCGATAAAGCGCGTTTCACCGTCGCCTAAGGAGGTCAGCCCCCACAGCACCGGACGGTAGTCGATGTCCAGTACCGTGCGCACGCCGTGACGGCGGGCATAGCCCAGCGCTGTCAGCACCGCCTCGCGGGTCTGAGGATGAGAAAGGTGAGTCCCGGTGATGGCAAGACAACGTGCGGAGGCAATGTAGCTTTCGTCCACATCGCTGGCGGTAATCGCCATATCCGCGCAGTTATCGCGATAAAAAATAAGAGGAAAGGTGTCCCGGTCTTTAATGCCGAGTAGCACCAGCGCCGTGAGGCGGTCTTTATCGGTGATCAGATGGCTGGTATCGCAGCCCACCTGGTTGAGCTCTTCGCGCAGGAAGCGGCCCATATGTTCATCGCCGACGCGCGCCAGCATCGACGAACGTAAACCCTGACGCGCGGTGCCGTACGCCACGTTGCCCGACGACCCGCCGAGATATTTGGCGAAGCTCGACGCGTCCTCCAGACGGGCACCAATCTGCTGGCTGTAGAGGTCTACCGCCACGCGGCCCATGCATATCACATCAAACTGCTTTTCCACGTTGATACCTCATCAGACAATGTCGTTCACGTTCAGCCAGCGGCCTTCCCGGTGCGAGAGCGCAATCGCGTCCAGCACGCGCGACACCTTCCAGCCCTCTTCGAAGTCCGGCCACATCGGCACGTCGGCGGCAATCCCGTCCACCAGGTCGCGCACCTCCACCGTTTTTTGATCGTTAAAGCCAATCCCGTGGCCTGCGCCCATGCAGAACGCGGCGTAGTCGGGGTGCGCCGGGCCGACGAGTAAGGTGCGGAACCCCTGACGGTTTACCGGATCGTCATGCAGATAGAGCTTCAGCTCGCCCATGCGCTCCTGGGTGAAGCTGATGGCGCCCTTCGTTCCGGTAATAACATACGACAGCCCCATCTTGCGGCCGCAGGCGACGCGGGAGGTTTCAATCACGCCCTGCGCCCCGCCCGCGAAGCGCACCATCGCGTGGGCCTGATCCTCGTTTTCGACGGCAACCATGTCCGACGAGCCGGCCTTCGCCGGGCGTTCCGGGACCACGATCTTCAGGTCGCCGCAGAC
Organism: Enterobacter sp. PL_is514; assembly: GCF_055816715.1. NCBI lineage: Bacteria > Pseudomonadati > Pseudomonadota > Gammaproteobacteria > Enterobacterales > Enterobacteriaceae > Enterobacter > Enterobacter sp. PL_is514. Next base: position 257,415 of record NZ_JBVPGN010000030.1, read on the forward strand.
CTGCTCAATCTCCCCGACCAGGTACTGGGCCATGTTGACGATATGCGCCGCGAGGTCGCCCAGCGCCCCCAGCCCGGCGGTCTCTTTAAAGCAGTGCCAGTGAATGGGCGAGCGCGGGTCGGCCATATAGTCTTCGTTGTGGGTGCCGTAGAAGTGGATCACCTCGCCAATCTCGCCGCGGGCAATAATCTCCTTCGCCAGCTGCGCCGTCGGGTTTTTCATGTAGTTGAACCCCACCAGCGTTTTCACCCCGGCCCGCTTCGCGGCGTCGACCATCTCGCGCGCGTCGTGGGCGTTCAGCGCCAGCGGCTTCTCCGAGTAGACGTGCTTGCCGTGGCGGATCGCCTCCAGCGCCATCTCCTTATGCAGATGGTTGGGTGAGCAAATATCCACAACGTCAATCGCCGGGTCGGCCACCAGCGCCCGCCAGTCGCCGGTGGAGCGGTTGAAGCCAAACGCCTGCGCGCGCGCTGCCGCCAGCTCCGGCGTGACTTCCGCCACCATCTCGCGCACCAGCCTGCCACGCAGGTTGAACACCGTCGGGGCCTGGGCATAGGCGATAGCGTGCGCCTTGCCGATATACCCGGTGCCAATCAATCCAATACGAACCTCTTTCATCGTGATCCTCACAGTGCGCCGCGACGGCTCTTGGCGTAGGTATCAAACGCCACCGCCAGAACGATAATTAATCCGGTGATAATCTGCTGGTAATAGGCCGAGACGTTCATCAGCACCAGGCCGTTAATCAGAATCCCCATGATGATGGAGCCGATAATGGTGCCGCCGATGCGCCCGTAGCCACCCATCAGCGAGGTGCCGCCAATCACCACCGAGGCGATGACGCGCAGCTCAAAGGAGATCCCGGCCACCGCCTCGGCGCTCCCCAGACGCGCGCTCAGAATGAAGCCCGCCAGCCCCGCCAGGCAGCCAATCAGCACGTAGACGCTGGCCAGCACGCGCTTGACGTTCACCCCCGCCAGGCGCGCCGCCTCCGGGTTACCGCCGATGGCGTAGACGAAGCGGCCCCAGCGGGTTTTATGCAGCGCCAGATAGCCGCCGAGGGCGACGATGGCGAAGATCCAGATCGGAATGGAGATGCCGAGCAGCTCCCCGCGCCCCCACCAGCGGTAGCCCTGATCGAAACCGGCAATCGGCGCGCCGTCGTTGATCACCAGCGTCAGGCCGCGCCAGATGGTCATCCCGCCGAGGGTCACGATGAACGGCGGAAGGCGCAGGCGGGTCACGCCCAGACCGTGCAGGAAGCCAATCGCCGTGCCCATCGCCAGACAAATCCCCAGCCCAATCAGCCAGCTCATGCCGCCCCAGGCGTTCGGATCGACGGTGGTGAAGTTGTCGCCCTTAATCACGTACGCCGCGGTCATGGCGCAGACCGCCAGAATGGAGCCCACGGAGAGGTCAATCCCGGCGGTCAGGATGACAAAGGTCATCCCCACAGCCATGATCCCGTAGATGGAAACTTCGGTCAGTATGTTGAAAATATTGCGTTCAGAGAAAAAGTTGCTGTTCTGCGACTGGAAGAAGATCAGCAGCAGGATCATGAAAATCAGTACCCCGAAGCGCTCGAAGAAGGCGATGGGATCGATGCGTCCGGCGCGTTTGACCGGGGCCTGCGTTTTAGAAATCATCTGCGTCATGAGAAACTCCGTTATGCCGCGTTCAGGGCGTTGTGGTTGATGGCCATCATCGTCATCAGCCGTTCTTCGTTAGCGTCGTCACCATGGATCTCGCCGGTCACCCGGCCTTCGCTGAGGGTGATGATCCGGTCTGACACCGCCATCACTTCAGGCAGATCGGAGGAGATCACGATCACCGCCACGCCCTTTTTCGCCATGTCAAACAGCACCTGGTGCACTTCCGATTTGGTCCCCACGTCGATGCCGCGCGTCGGCTCATCGACGATCAGCACCCGCGGGTTGAGCGCCATGCAGCGCGCGAGGATCACCTTTTGCTGGTTACCGCCGGAGAGCTTGCGCACCTCCTGCGCGCTGTTGACCATTTTGATCTGCAGCGCTTTGCGGTAGGACTCGATCAGATCGTCCTCTTTGCGGGTGTTCACGAACCAGCGCCACTGCAGCAGCGAGGAGAGGCAGGAGAGCGACAGGTTGTCGCGAATCGACAGTCCCAGCACCGCCCCCTCTTTTTTGCGGTCTTCCGGTACCAGCGCCACACCCTGGTCGAGGGCATAGAGCGGGTCGCGCGGCTGGTACGGTACGCCGTCCAGCTCAAAGCTCCCGGCGGTAAACGCGTCCGCGCCAAACAGGCAGCGCGCCACCTCGGTGCGCCCGGCGCCCACCAGCCCGGCAATGCCTAAGACCTCCCCGGCGTGGACGTGGAAGCTGATGTCGTGCAGGGCGATGCCGTGCGGATCCAGCGGCGGCTTTTCGCGGCTCAGCCCCTTCACCGCCAGGCGGACGGGTTTGTCCTCATGATGCGTTTCGCTGGCGGGACGACGGTTAAAGGCCACGTCGCGTCCGACCATCAGGCGGATGAGCTGTTCGACGTTGGTCTCCGCCACCGCGCCGGTGCCGGTGAAACGGCCGTCCTGGAAAACGGTGAAGCGATCGCAGAGCTGGAAAACTTCGTGCAGACGGTGGGTAACGTAAATAATGCTCACGCCGCGGTTTTTGAGCTCGCGCACCACGCGGTGCAGGCTTTCCACCTCGCTATCGCTCAGCGCGGCGGAAGGTTCGTCCATAATGATTAACCGGGCGTTGAGGGTCAGCGCCCGGGCGATCTCCACCATCTGCTGCTGGGCGACGCTCAGGCGGGCGACAGGCGTGGTCGGCGCAACGTTCAGCTGCAGGTAATCGAGAATGACCTGCGCCTCCTGGTTAACCGCCTTTTCGTCGACGATCAGGTTACGTTTACGCGGCTCGCGCCCGAGAAACATGTTTTCCGCGACGGTCATGTTGGGCAGCAGGTTGAATTCCTGATAGATGGTGATAATGCCCTTGTTCTGCCGTTCCACCGGGGAGTCGTCCACCGGCAGCGTTTCGCCGTTGAACCAGATATCCCCGCGGGTTTGCGGCTGCGCCCCCGCGAGCGCCTTCAGCAGCGTGGATTTACCCGCCCCGTTTTCCCCCAGCAGGGCGTGGATCTCGCCCGCGCCGACGGTCAGCTGGGCGCTGCTTAACGCCCAGACGCCGGAAAAGCTTTTTGCCAGGTCGGTCACTTTCAGTAAGGGTTGCGACATCAGTCTGCTCCTCCTCATGATGAGCCGCCAGAGGCGGCTCGGGACATATTAGTTACCGGCCTCACCGATACGCTCAGCCTGCTGCAGGTTCTCTTTGGTGATCAGCGTCGGCGGGTAGTCGGCACCGGTGATGGCTTTCTTCTCACGCACGTTGGCCACCAGCTGGCTCATCGCCGTCTGCACCGCAAAGCCCGGACGCTGGTCCGCCGTCACCGCCAGCCAGCCGTCGCGCACGCGGGCAAGCGCTTCCGGCACCGCATCAAAGCCGGTGACCAGAATTTCGCCCGGCTTCACGCCCTGGCTCTGCAGCGCTTCAATCGCCCCCAGCGCCATGTCGTCGTTAGCAGAGAGGATTACCTGCGGGCGTTTCGGCAGAGAGGGCAGCACGCTTTCCACGATGCGCATCCCTTCAGAACGCATCCAGTTGCCGGTCTGATCGGCGACGATCTTGTACTTATCCCCGCCCGCCTTCAGGCTGTCGCGGATCCCTTTAGTGCGTTCGATGTTGGAGGAGGAGCCCGGCTGGCCGGTCAGCAGAATGATTTCCGCCCCGTCCGGGAATTTGGTTTTGACGAAGTCGCCAATCGCCTGGCCGCCCTTGTAGTTGTTGGCGCCAAAGTGCGGCACCTTCTTCTGGCTGTCGACGGAGCGGTCAAGGGTGACCACCGGCAGCTTCGCATCCTGAATTTCATCCACCGCGCTGGAGACCGCGTTCACGTCATTCGGGGAGACGATAAAGCCCTGCGCCCCGCGGGTGATGGCGTTTTCCAGGTCAGCCACCTGCTTCGGCGAGCTGCCCTGCCCGTCCAGCACCTGAAGCTTCACGCCCATCTCTTTTGCGGCTTTCACCGCCGTGCGCTGCATGTGAACTTCAAACGGCATGGCCAGGTTTGGCGTACTGAAAACAATTTGCTCGTTTTCGGCGAGGGCGGCCCCGGACGTCATGGCGATGAGGGCGGCTACGATCAGTTTTTTCATTATTATGTCTCTCTGTGTAGGGTTGTTGTGTTTAGAGGACGATCTCGCGCTGGGTACGCAACGACTCCAGCGCTTTATCCGCAAGGTACAGCGCACGTTCACCATCATCGCCGCTGCAGTCAGGTACCGCTTCGCCGCGCAGGACCGCAACAAAGTGTTCCCATTCCGCGGCGTAAGCGGATTTGTAGCGCTGCAGGAAGAAGTGTTCCGGCAGCGCGCTGGTGCAGCCCTGTTTGCCGTAGTGCTGCACCTGGTTTTCCAGAATGTTGCCCGCGCACAGCAGCCCTTCGGAGCCGTGCAGCTCCAGGCGCTGGTCGTAGCCGTAAGATGAACGGCGGCTGTTAACGATGGTCGCCATCGCGCCGGAAGCGTATTTCAGGACGATAAACGCGGTATCGATGTCCCCCGACTCGCCAATCGCCGGATCGACCAGGTTGCTGCCCTGGGCATACACCGACACCGGCTCTTCGCCCATGATGAAGCGGGCCATGTCAAAGTCGTGAATGGTCATATCGCGGAACATGCCGCCGGAGACGCGCACGTACTCCGCAGGCGGTGGAGACGGGTCGCGGGAGATGATGAGCAGCGATTCCGGCTTGCCGATGCGCCCGGCCTGCACGTCGGTTTTCACGCGGCGGAACTGCGGGTCAAAGCGGCGGTTAAAGCCGATAAACAGCGGCACGTCGTACTCTTTGACCACCTTCAGGCAGTCGCGCACGCGGGCGAGGTCAAGGTGGACCGGCTTTTCGCAGAAGATGGCCTTGCCGTGGCGGGCGGCCATTTCAATCAGGTCGGCGTGGGTATCGGTCGCGGAGGCGATCAGCACGGCGTGAACGTTAGGGTCGGTCATCGCCTCCTCCAGGCTCTGCTGGCGGGCCTGATACTGCGCGGCGAGGCGGGTGGCAAATTCCTGATTCGGGTCAACCACGGACCAGAGCGTGGTCGCGCCGTGGCTGGCGATGTTAGCTGCATGTACCTGGCCAATTCGGCCAGCGCCCAGTAAAGCAATGTTAAACATAACGGCTCCCGGTGTTGGTGAATGCTGTGAACTAACGACCCTATAAATAAAACATTTATTTCATTTTTATAAATAGTGAAAGTTATGTTTTTGAGTGTGGGTTAACACTTTTGAGATGAATGAGATAAATTTTGTTATCAATCTCACAACATGGGAGGACATACAGCAGCTCCCCTCACCCCGGCCCTCTCCCCAAAGGGGCGAGGGAGAAAAGAGTGCACCACACCATACCCTCTCCCCTTTGGGGAGAGGGTTAGGGTGAGGGGAAAATGAAATGAAAATTTCGTTACGGCGGAAAATCTTAATACTGACGGGCTTTTTTCACCTGCGCCTGCGTTTGCTCCGCGGCTTCACGCACGGCAGACGATTCCGCCACCTGCGCATCACCGGTTCGCCACCAGGAGGCGTAGTCGTGGGTCATGGTCTTCGGCAGCACCTTGATGTCCAGCAGCGTCGGGCCCGGATGGGCACGTGACGCTTCCAGCGCCGCCAGCAGGGTTTGCTCGTCGTGCACCCGCCAGGCGCGGCAGCCGTAGCTCTCCGCGTTTTGCGCAAAATCGACCTTCACCAGCGGCCCGTCAAGCCGTCCGGTTTCCGGGTTGCGATGGCGGTTTTCCGTGCCAAAGCTGCCCATACCATGCCCCATCTGCAGGTTGTTAATGCAGCCGAAGCTGGCGTTATCAAACAGCAGAACGGTGATCTTAATCCCCTCCTGCACAGCGGTTTGCAGCTCGGAGTGCAGCATCATGTAGGAGCCATCCCCCACCATGGCATAAACCGGCTGCTCGGGTCGGGCAAGCTTCGCGCCGATGGCTGCCGCAATCTCGTAGCCCATGCAGGAGTAGCCGTACTCCAGGTGATAGCTGTCCGGCGTTTTGACCTGCCAGAGGCGCTGTAAATCCCCTGGCAGCGAACCGGCCGCGCCCACCACGATGGCGTTATCTTCAATATGCTGATTGATCAGCCCCAGTACCCGCGTCTGGGTCAGGCGGGTGTTGAGCGTCTCGCCGTACTCCGCCAGCTGCGCGTCCAGGTGCCCCGCCACTTCAGGGGCGTCGTCCGGACGCCACTGGCGATCCCACAGGCGACGGCACTCGTCGCGCCAGGCGGATTTCGCCTCAGCGATCGCCTCTCCCCAGCCGCTGCGGTAATCACCGAGCGCGTGGGTCAATGCCTGGAGCCCGGTTTGAGCGTCGGCAATCAGCGCCGTGGCGTCCAGCTTCAGGGCGTCAAACTCGGCCACGTTCAGCAGCAGAAATTCGACGTCCGGATGGGAAAAGAGCGCCTTGGAGCCGGTGGTAAAGTCGGTCAGGCGCGTGCCGATACCAATCACCAGGTCAGCCTGCGGCGCGAGCTGGTTGGCCGCCATTCCGCCCGTCACCCCTACGCCACCGAGGTTAAGTGGGTGGTCACTTACCAGCGCCCCCTTTCCGGCCTGGGTTTCGGCAAACGGCAGTTGCAGCGTCTCGACAAAATCGCGAAACGCCTCATGTGCGCCGGAATAGCGCACCCCGCCGCCGCACACCACCAGCGGACGACGCTTGCGGGCGATCAGCGCCCGCGCCTGCGCCAGACGCTGCGGATCGGGCGGACGACGCTCGATGTGGTGCACGCGACGCGCGAAGAAGCTTAGCGGGTAATCCCACGCTTCCCCCTGCACGTCCTGCGGCAGGCAAATCGTCACCGCACCGGTATCAGCCGGGTCAGTAAGCGTTCGCATCGCGCTGAGCATCGCGCTCATCAGCTGCTCGGGACGGTTGATGCGGTCCCAGTAGCGGGAGACCGGATGGAAGCAGTCGTTGGTGCTGATGCTGAGATCGTGATACTGCTCAATCTGCTGCAGCACCGGGTCCGGCTGGCGGCTGGCGTAGATATCGCCCGGAAGCAGCAGCAGCGGAATACGGTTCGCCGTGGCGGTTGCCGCCGCCGTGACCATATTGGCGGCGCCCGGCCCGACGGAGGAGGTGACGGCAAAGATGCGCTGACGGCGGTGCTGTTTGGCGAATCCCGTCGCCATGTGGGCGATGCCCTGCTCGTTGCAGCCCTGCATCACCTGCAGATGGCCGGGATCCTGCTCCAGCGCCTGGCCGATACCCAGAACGTTGCCGTGTCCAAAGATGGTGGCGACGCCCTCCACGAAGGGCATCTCGTGACCATCCACGCTAACGTACTGTTGATTAAGGAACCGGACCAGCGCCTGGGCCATGGTCATACGTTCGGTTTGCATAACGCCTCCTGTCAGCCCAGCGTCGGCATGGAGAACGCAGCGCCTGTCTCCTGCTGCATTTCCGGCCAGCGCGCGGTGATGGTTTTCATTCGGGTGTAGAAACGCACACCGTCGTTGCCGTGGACGTTGAGCGCCCCGAAGATGGAGCGCTTCCAGCCGCCGAAACTGTGGAATGCCATCGGCACCGGGATCGGCACGTTGACGCCCACCATGCCCGCCTGCACCTCTTCGCAGAAGCGGCGCGCGCAGCCGCCGTCGCGGGTGAAAATCGCCGAGCCATTACCATATTCATGGCGGTTAATCAGGTCCACCGCGCTGGCGTAATCTGCTACGCGCACCACAGAAAGCACCGGGCCGAAAATTTCTTCTTTATAGATGGTCATCTCCGGGGTGACGTTATCGAACAGCGTCGGCCCGACGAAGTAACCCTGCTCGTGCCCCTTCACGCTGAAGCCGCGACCGTCCACGCGAAGTTTCGCTCCCTGCGCTTCCCCGCTGTCGATATAGCCCAGCACCTTGCTGCGGTGTGCGGAGGAGATAAGCGGTCCCATTTCGTTTTCCGGCGTCTGGTCAAGACCCGGTCCGACGCGCAGCGCGGCAATCTGTTTTTCCAGCCGGGCGCAGAGGTCATCGGCGGTGTTATCCCCCACCGCCAGCACCACCGAGAGCGCCATGCAGCGTTCCCCCGCCGCGCCGTAGGCCGCGCCCATGATGGCGTTGGTCGCCATCTCCATGTCCGCATCCGGCATTAAAATGCAGTGATTTTTCGCGCCGCCCAGCGCCTGGCAGCGCTTACCGTGGGTGGAGGCGGTCTGGTAAATGTATTCCGCAATCGGCGTGGAGCCGACAAAGCTCACCGCCTGCACGCGCGGGTCGGTCAGGAGCACGTCAACGGACTCCTTATCGCCCTGCACCACGTTGAAGACGCCGTCCGGCAGGCCGGCCTCTTTCAGCAGCTGCGCCAGCGCGAGCGCGAGTGAAGGATCTTTTTCCGACGGCTTCAGCACGAAGGTGTTGCCGGTCGCCAGCGCAATCGGGAACATCCACATCGGCACCATAGCCGGGAAGTTAAACGGCGTGATCCCGGCGCAGACCCCGAGCGGCTGCATCAGCGAGTGGCTGTCAACGCCGGTACCGACGTTCGCCGAGTGTTCGCCCTTTTGCAGATGCGGAATACCGCAGGCAAACTCCACCACCTCCAGGCCGCGGGTCAGCTCGCCCACCGCGTCGGAGAAGACCTTGCCGTGCTCTTCGCTGATGAGGCGGGCCAGGCGATCCATGTTCTCTTCCAGCAGCGCTTTGAAGCGGAACATCACGCGCGCGCGCTTAAGCGGAGCATGACGCGCCCACGCCGGAAACGCCTGCTGCGCGGCGGCAATCGCCTGCTCCGTTTCCTGTGCCGTACTCATCACCACCTGGCGGATCTGCTCGCCGGTGGCCGGGTTGAAGATCGCCTGAACGCGCTGGCCTGAACCGGTGACACATTCGCCGTGAATAAAATTCGCTACCGTCTCCATCCTTAACCTCTCGCTGTTGATACGTGACTGTGACCTGAACACTGTGTACTGACCACTATATATGAAACAAATATTCCATTTTAAGTTGAAATAAAATAAATGATGATTATTGTGATCAAGGATGGATTTTTATGTTAACAGCCAGCACCACTGACGCAGCGTGCGCTATTAAGGGATTTCGGGCGAGGAAATGACTGAAGCTTCTGTTTCATTTTTGCTGCCAGATGGATGGCCGACATTTAAAAGACGCGGTTTTGCGTTTAGAATCATATGACTGTATTTGGGGGATAAGATGACGACAGCAACCAGCCTGAACGAACTGCAGCAGCAAATCCGCGATCGCTACGATAGCCTGAGCAAGAGGCTGCAGCAGGTCTCCCGCTACGTGCTGGACAATACCAACAGCGTGGCCTTCGATACGGTTGCCGTCATTGCCGAGCGCGCCGACGTGCCGCCCTCGACGCTGATCCGCTTTGCCAACGCCTTTGACTTCACCGGCTTCAACGAAATGAAACAGCTGTTTCGCATGAACCTGGTGGAGGAGACCGCCAGCTACAGCGACCGCGCCCGGCTGTTCCGCGAGATGGAGAGCGAGGCCGTGCCGGAAACGCCGCTCGATATCCTGCAGGAGTTTGCCCGTTCAAACGCGCAGGCGCTGCAGCAGCTGGCCGCCCGCGCCGAACCGGAGATGCTGGAGCGCGCGGTACAGCTGCTGGCCGACGCCGACACCATCTACATCGCCGGACTGCGTCGATCCTTTAGCGTCGCCGCGTACCTTACCTATGCCCTGAGCCATCTGGAGTGCCGCCCTATCCTGCTCGACGGCATGGGCGGCATGCTGCGCGAGCAGATTAGCCGCATTAAGGCGCGCGACATTGTGGTGTCGATCAGCTTCTCGCCGTACGCGGAAGAGACGGTGATGGTCAGCGAAACCGCCGCCAGCGTTGGCGCGCGGCAGATTGTGATTACGGACAGCCAAATCAGCCCGCTGGCGACGTTCAGCGATCTCTGCTTTGTGGTGAAAGAGGCGCAGGTGGACGCGTTTCGGTCTCAGTCGGCAACGCTGTGCCTGGTGCAGTCGCTGGTGGTAGCGCTGGCGTATCGGTTAGGTGGCGGGGAGAAATAGCCCAATGCACTTTGGTGGGCCGGGTAAGGCATAGCCGATACCCGACCGCCTGAAGAGCATCAGCCAGACATTAACGGCTCCTTAACTCGGGGCAATCAGAATAACTGACGGAAGAGAGGGAATTCAGACGTTGCCCCGTAATCTGTAACACCCGCAGTAAAAGCATAATGCCGCGGCGGGTATCAGGGTCGTTAAGCATGGTGAACACCTGCCGAAGCGAGATATCACCTTCCCGGTTAATTTGCTCTCCCCACGCCATGCGTAGCGCGGTTCCCCCTTCCCAGCCGACGGTCACGACATCTTCAAAAACGCCAGCCAGTTTTTCGACCATCGCGCTATCGGCCATGTCCAGCAGGTCTGCGACGACGGCGAGCAGATCAACCAGATTATTCAGGCGGTTGCCCGCCATAAGCGGGGCAAGGCTTTTTAGTAACTGTTCCTGGTCACTCATCAGAACATCCCCCTCACGACGCCCCAATACAGTCCACGGTTAAAACCGTTTCGCAGCATGCCGCCCAGTTTTGTCGCCGGCATGGGGGTCACGTCATTGCGATAGTCATATACCAACGGCATGCCGGCCCAGAGCCCCATCTGCGCGACGGCCTGAACCCGTCCATCATAATGGTTACCGCTTCCGGGCGGTCTGCCGTACAGCTCCGCCACAATGTTGTCAGCAATGATGGGCGCCTGGTTGTGGCACGACCCTCCCGCTTTACTGATCGGGAGGTCAACGGTATCGCCGATCACATACACGCCTTCTAAGCCGTAGACGCCGAGCGTCTGGTGATCCGTCGGCAGCCAGCCTTCACCGTTCTGAACCTCACTCAGTCCCGTATCACGCACCGCTTCGACCGCCCTGATGGGAGGCGTTGCCATCAGGATGTCGAAGTTCTGTGAATCGCCCTCGGCGGAATAGGCAATTTTGCTGTCAGGATCGACATGGCTTAAGGTAAAACCGCGCTGATGCTGTATTCCTTTAGCGGCAAAAATATCACCCAGCGCCTCCCCCACCGGACGCTGCAGGAACAGACAGTTTCGCAATAATTGCGCGACGGTCGGATAGGTATAAACAATCTCAACCTGATTACGCACCCCACGCTGGCGCAGATAGTCGTCAACCATCAGCGTGGTTTCAATAGGGGCAATGCCGCACTGGTGGGGAACATTCGGCGTTTCAGGAAAAGAGACGGTAATAAATATTCGCCCCTTTTTGATGGTGGCGAGCTTATGCGCTAATTGCCTGGCCGCCGCGTATTGATAAAAATGATCGCCCGCGTCGGCAAGGCCGGGGATTTTTTGTGTAAAAGGCGTGCAGCCGGTTGCGATAACCAGCAGGTCCCAGTCGTATTGTCGCTTACTGGCACCGTAAAGCAGACGCTGCTTAAAATCGAAAGATTCAATCCTGTCTGTAATAAATTGAATTTCAGGACTCAGTAACTGCCGTTCAGGCCGGGCCAGCTCATGATGATGGAAGAGGTTAAAGGCGACGTACATAAAGGCGGGTTTGTAGTAGTGCACTGGTGATTCGGAAATCAGTACCAGCTCTACCTGACCGGCGGCAATTTCACGTCGTAATTTCCTGGCCAGAAGGTTGGCGACAATTGTTCCTCCCGTGCCGCCGCCGACAATCATTATGCGGTTTTTCATTTCTTTATTCGCTCATGGTAGTGAATGGGAATTCACGTAACCAGACCGCTTCACTGTTACGCTCAGCTAAAGCGTAGTAACAGAGCAATATTCCGCAACATAACCTTCCACGAGAAATTTAATTTTGATAACCACATCATTATTTATAAAATATACTGCAAAGTATAATTTATATCCCTATAACGCAGTCTCTTTTCATTACCATTATTCGCCAAAGAGTAGCTTTGTGTACTTTTTAGAGACCGCCCCTGAGCGCTGTCCGTTCGCGCCATAATAGCGATCTTCACGGCACAGTCGCTCCTTCACATCGCAGAAAATACCGTTGGCAAAGGTGAATTCGGTCAGATCGACATTGCTCGACGTGAACACCTCGTTTGCAGCAGCCTTCTTACCGAGATACGTCTCTGTCAACGCGCGGGATAATCCCTTGTCATTGGCGCATACATAGCGGTCGCAGAGCACGCCCGATACTGGCGACTTGAGCCTGGCGGGGGTCCTGGCCTGGGCGGACATGGCGGACACGGCCAGCAGTGCGGCCACAGAGCATGCGAGTATTGATTTGTTCAAGATGATAATCTCCGTTGGTTAATGAGTGTCGGCTTTACGCCGGGCGCGGTGGAACCATTCATAAGGGGTGTAATATCCCGGATGGTTCTGAGTTTCAACAGGAAATGCCCCGTTTAGCTTTTTGTTGACCTAAACATTCGTCGCAAGTTCAGCTCGGAGGCAATTGTAAGGGCCCTATTCAGGTGAATCATGCGATTTTAGAGACCTGAACTAATTCGCTCTACACGGAGTGGGCTTGTGGGGCGGGTTAGGTCTGATGTGAGCGAACAGCGGAAGTTCGCATTTGTCATAACAGCCGGGATCCATGACTAAAATTGGCATCTGATAATCAACCGGAAGCAGGTCAGAGCACGCCGCGCATTCCTGAAAATGAAAGGCAAAATTGACCTAGTGTCATCAGCCGTACCTGGACTTCCGGGGAGCCGGCCCAACGTGACATCCTTTGGCCGTTAATCATTGTCAGCCCTCTCTACTGCTAAAACCGACAGGGCAATCCTGCAAAGCAATACGAGGGCAGCGATCAGGCATCCAGACTCTCCCGTAAGGACTGAATAAACAGCTCCATTGCTGGCGTAATGACCTTACCTGAGTGATGAGCACACACTGCAGAAAGGGTTTCAGGGCGTGGTGACAGAGGAAGTTCTTGCAACAGTCCGGCACGCAGCTCTTTCTCCACCGTGAATCGCGGTAAGTACGTCACGCCTGTATTAGCCATCACGCACTGCTTAATGCTTTCAATGCTGATGAGTTCAATGGTGGAGTCAATCGTTATTTTTCTTTGTCTGAGGACAGATTCAAACATCAGACGGAATACACATTGTTTTTCATTAATAATGAAACTAACGGGGATATGCTGATTTCCCCGAGTGAAATCAACCAGTGCTAATTCGGGAGAGGCAACGAGCACGAGAGGATGTTCGCCATAGTTTTCCATAATGAGAGAAGCATCATTGCCCACACGATAGAAAATCCCCAAATCAATTTCATTGGCCAGCAAGCTGTCACGGATTGTATAACAGTTCTGGGATTGCAGAGACAGCAACACATTCGGCGCTCTTTTCTTAAAACTCTTCAGCACCTGCGGGATCTTGTAGGAGAGCAGCGTCTCGCCCACGGCAAGGCGCAATTCACCTTCCGGTTCATCGTTTCGCTGGACAGCCTGCTTAATGCTATTTATAACGACCATCATTTCATGAATATGGGGCATCATATTCCTGGCGGCATCCGTTGGCACCATGCGGCGACCAATTTTTTCAAACAGCTGAACGCCGTATTCGGCCTCAAGTTGTCTGATCTGAAATGTAACCGTTGACTGCGTACAGCAAAGTTTACTGGCTGCTTTGGCAAACGATCCTTCTTCCAGAATGGTCCTGAGGGTTAACAAACGACGTAAGTCCAAGATTGTCTCCTGTGAAGTATTCATAATGTTGAATCATGAATGCGAAAACATTCAATATTTTTTCTTATTGGCATCCTCTAAATTAAAAAAAAAAGAGGAGTTATTATGTCACTTTCAATTGCTGGCGCTTTTCTGGCTTATACTTTCATCACTGCACTTACCCCAGGTCCTAATAACATTCTGGCTCTGAGCTGCGTGCATACTCACGGGTTTCATAAAAGCCTACGTCCACTGGCTGGCATGGGGGCTGGATTTCTCATTATTATGCTCCTGTGCGCCTTATTTACCGTGGCGATAACCCGGACACTGCCTTCCGTAACCCACTGGCTGACCTGGTTAGGCGTGATTTATATTCTCTGGCTGGCACTGAAAATAGCCCGAAGCCAGCCTGCAAATAACACCCGTTCTGACGTCCCACTGAGCTTCAGAACCAGTTTTTTACTGCAGTTTGCGAATGTAAAAATCATCCTTTATGGAGTAACGGCGCTCTCTACTTTCGTCATTCCCTATACCAGCAGTCAGGTCTGGATTATTCTGATCAGCGTTCTGCTGGCTTTGATCGGTGTTTTTGGCAACCTCTGCTGGGCGGCAGCAGGACACCTTTTTCAGGCGCTTCTTCGCCAGCACGGTCGCCTGGTCAATAGGATCCTTGCAGGGGCACTGGTACTGGTCGCAGTGGATATGTTGTTGTGAAACACATACAGTTCGCTTGATCCTGTTCCCGTCATTTCAGTCGGATAAACTGACAACAGTTCTGATGTCAGTTTATCCCCCAGGGCTATAGCCCTAATGTTATGCCACGGGTTTACCCGGTATAACATGCCCCAGTAATGCCTGCACGGGGGCAGTTTTAATGTCATTGTCAAACTGGCTGACGCTGTTCAGCCTGTCGATTTGTGCCTCTGTGAGATTCGCCCCTGAAAACCCCACATTACTGACGTACTGCGCCTGGGTCCGGGGGCCAATAATAGGGATACATTCCTGTGCAGCAACCCAGGCAATAGCTACCTGGTCCGGGCTTGCCCCGTTTTCAGTGGCTATAGCCAGAACCTCGTCAAGAATGGCGCTCCGCTGTTCGTTGTTTTCCGCCTGGAATACCTTTCCGCCCATCCCTTCTGCCCTGCCTTTTTCACCGGCGCGGTATTTGCCTGTGAGCATTCCACCGCCCAGCGGGGACCAGGTTATGGGTGTTATCTGCAGCGCCTGACAGGCTTTCAGCATGTCACGTTCGGGCTGACGTGAAACCAGACTGTACTGGAACTGAGAGGCGACAATCGGCACCGCGCGAGACAGCTCGGCAAGCGTTGCTGCGCGTGCCAGCCGCCAGGCCGAAAAATTGGACAAACCGGCGTAAAGAATTTTTCCGGCTCTGGACAGATCTTCAAGCCCCCGTACCAGTTCTTCTGACGGCGTAATATCGTCAGGATGATGAACCCAGTATAAATCGATACGATCGGTTTTAAGCCGCTTCAGACTCGACTCCACCGAAGACACCATCGCCCGGCGACTGTTGCCTGTAACCAGCCCGCCAGCTGCTTTAGATGCGCCGCTCGAATATTTTGTCGCAAGAAAGAAATTCTCTCTGCGTCCCTGAAGGAGGGCCCCCAGAAACTCTTCTGATTCACCGAACTGATACACATCAGCCGTATCTATAAAGTTACCGCCATCCTCTGCAAAAGCATCTAAAATCGCCCGACTTTCGTCTAACGATGCGCCGTATCCCCACCGCATGCCAAAATTTGCCGTTCCCAGGGCTACTGAAGAGACTCGAACGCCTGTATTGCCAAGGATCTGATATTTCACATTGTCACCTCTTGCTTATGTTTATGATTTACCATGTCTTTGAAGGAGACCTGGATTAGCGGGTATATACCCATATATCATCTTATTCTTTTACGCTGACAACCTGCAATTCAGATTTGGTGAAAAATGTTCTGCAGCGCCATGACGTTGTCCGCGCCAAGACGTTCTTCAATGATGTGCTGGCAGCGCTGCCAGGACGGAAACGCGTCTCTGATAAGCGCTTCACCTTCAGGGGTGATAGAGACCTGCTGCTGCCTTTTGTCCATACCATCACGGTCAACCTGCAACCACCCCTGACGCGCCAGAACGGTGACGTTTCGTCCTACCGTAGAACGATCCAGCCCGGCGATATCACCGAGCCGGGTAAGGCTTACGGGATTATTGTTTATCACCAGCCTCATCAACGAATACTGAGCAATATTGATGCCATAGGCATCCAGCTCGGCATCGTAAATCGCGGTCATCTTACGTGTGAAATCACGCAGATTTTTACAGTAGCAGGGAGAACTCATATCCAGTGCCCATATCAAGATCAGATAACAAAAGGGATTTAAGAGCGTATACCCGCATTAGATCTGAGTCCAGAATGCGACACCGGAAAATAAACATTTGATGCAGTGACTCCCTGGCTGAACCCGAAGGTTTATTGACCTGCTGGAAAGCGTTGACGCTGATCGCAATATGTGGGTATATACACGTATATTGTTATACCCGTAGTCAGCGGACAGCGCTTTGTTCAGAGAGGAAACATGGCCATTAATTCATCAACCATAGCATCGAGTTCACCGTCACGTATTCACCCGGCTGGCCTGCTTTCAATCGGGCTGGGCAGCATCCTGAGCTCACTGGACTTATTTGTCGTCAATCTTGCCTTCCCGTCGATCAGCCGAAGTTTTCCCGAACACCCCGAGGCCACACTGTCACTGATTCTGACGATCTTCTCAGTCTGTTTTGCCTCCACTCTGGTGCTGAGCGGCCGTTTTGCTGACCGGTACGGCCGACGGACTATTTTCTCGGTAGGTCTGGCCCTGTTTGGTCTGTCGAGCCTGCTCTGCGGGCTGGCGCCCACGCTCTGGATACTCATCGCCGCGCGGGCAATACAGGGGGTTGCTGCGGCCATGCTCATCCCGACAAGCCTTGGGCTACTACTGGGTGCATATCCTCAGGAGAAGCATAAGCAGATGATCGGGTTCTGGGCAGCCACCGGCTCGGTTGCGGCCGCGGCGGGCCCTGTCCTGGGTGGCTTTCTGGTTCAGGCGGACTGGCATCTGATTTTCTTCATCAACGTGCCCATCGTGATTGGGGCTCTCATCTGTACCCGATACCTGAAAGAAAGTGCACCGCATACCGGGCCTGCCCCCGATATTGCTGGAAGCGTACTCCTGACGTCAGGAATAGCTCTCCTCACCGCCACCATAGCTCATACTTCGGAATGGGGCACCCACAAAGCCGCTATTTTCGCGGGAAGTATGGGAGCCATCGTCGTTCTGACGGTATTTGTGTACCACTGCCTGAAATCCTCCCGTCCTCTTCTCGACCTGAGTCTGTTCCATTCCCGGGCTTTCACAACGGCAACAATAGGCATGGGATGTTTTTATATGAGTTTTGCCGTTATGTTACTTGGCGGCACGATGTTTCTGACCCAGGCATGGCACCTGACCGCCGCACAGGCAGGTCTTGCTTTTGCTGCGGGACCCGGCACCGCCGTTGTCGCCTCGCTGCTTATCGGGAGGGTAAAGGCCACTCCACAGAACCTTGCTGTCGCAGGCTCCGTACTGTACTTCCTGAGTGGACTCTGGTGGTTTTTAACGCTCAGCGACCATACCGATAATGCCTGGTTACTGAACTATTTGCCCGGACTGATTATGACCGGACTCGGTGCGGGTATCGCGCAGACGGGCTTTATGGCAGGTGCGGTTTCCGGGCTTCCGGCCCATATGTATTCGACAGGAACAGGGCTGATCAACACCTCACGCCAGATTGGTGCGGCGATCGGCGTTGCGCTTTTTGTTGCTCTAAGCGGTAAAGCTGCTGCACCCGAATCCTTCCATGCAGCCTGGCTGCTGATGAGCCTGTGTGGCCTTATTGCGGCGCTGTCGGCGAATTACCTGCGCCGCAAAATTTCCCCGAAAAAGTAAATGCCTCAGCAACACGGGAGCAAGTCAATGTCCGCTCCTGGCACAGGGCTGCTGTTGCAGCCCTGACAACCTTAGACTTCAATCGATTCAGATATCTCTAACGCATCATCGACTTCGATGCCCAGATAACGGACTGTGCTTTCCAGTTTCTTATGGCCCAACAGAAGTTGGATCACCCGGAGATTCTTGGTTTTCTTGTATATCAAGTAAGGTTTTGTTCTTCTCATGGAATGTGTGCTGTAAAGCGAAGCTTCGAGACCAAGCTTTTCTACCCACCCATGAAAAATTCGGCTGTATTGTCGGGTTGATATGTGCCGGTTAGTTCCGATCCGAGACCGAAACAAGAAGTCTTTACTGTGCAAATTGCCAAGCTTTATCAATGCAGCAACAGCTTCTCTTGTCCCTTTGGTTATCTCAAATTGCACAGGGCTACCGGTTTTCTGTTGCAGCACCGTAGCTCTGCTTGAAACCGAGCTACCATATGCAACATCAGATACTTTGAGGCTCACCAGATCGCAGCCTCGTAGCTTACTGTCTAAGGCCATATTGAACAGAGCTAAATCACGCGTTTTACCTTCCAGTTCAAGTCGGATTCGAATCCCCCAGATATGAGATATCTGAAGTGGTCTTTTTTGGCCTATGATACGGTCTTTATTCCACGGTGACGTGTTCATACTCAAATCTCCTGCAATGTGGGAGATTTGAGTATGGTTGTCCCTTATGAGCGAACAGCGGACGCCTTGAGTCCAAGGATAATGACATAGCCGGTATCCTTGGGCTCAGGTCAGTCAGGAAACTTGAAACTCATCTTTATGCAGCATTGCCCACTCGCGAAAAGATAAGGTGCTGATGCCTTTCCTGTTAGCCATCTCAGGTAAAGCCGGATAACCGACTTCTGCCTGCCATTCCTGAGCATTAATCACACCTGGCCTGAACCCCATATCAAGCATGGTCTGACAATCGCCATATTCGTATGTCACGGGAAGTCCTGTCACCTGCGTAAGTTCCGCAGCTATCTCAACTGGCGTAGCCAGCGTGTCCGCCAGCTCCAGTTCGCATCCATTCATGACATTGGGATTGTCTAAGGAAAAACGCACCGCGTATCCCAGAGTTTCTGAGGATATCCAGGCTAATCTGACATCTGGTGGTACCCGGGAAATCAGGCGGCCTGAATCAAGACCAACATACATTCCCGCTGCTTTCGGAGGGAGTAAGTTCTCCATAAACAGTGCTGGCTTCAGGATTGTATATCTTTCAAACCCGGCTTTTCTGACCTCGTCCTGAACAGCCATTTTGTCATTCCAATAATTGGCCGACCATTTATCCGATTTAAACCAGTCGGCACTTGCATGTTGGCCCGCCCCTGAAACAGTGCTCTGGATGAAGTGTTTTAATCCGTTTCTTTTTGCTGCTTCGATCAGTGATATAGCCTGTATTACCTCACGATGCTGACCTGAGGGATCAGTCAGTTGCAACGAAAATACAGATTCCGCCCCCTTCAGGGCTCTGTCCAGTGAGGTCTGGTTTTCAAAACTTCCCTCAAAAAGCTCAGCGCCAATCAAGCTAAGTGCTTGAGCCTTTTCGCTGCCTGCATCAGTAGTAAGAGCACGAACGTGGTATCCGCAGGATATGAGCATTTTTACGACACCGGCCCCTTGCATGCCTGTCGCGCCAGTGACAAGTACAATACGGGAATGATTATCAGACATAGTTCCTCACTTGCTAATTGGTTCCAATAATCTTAAAGTGGAGGAAATACTCCACTTTGTCAATCGTAGTCATTTTACTCAGAGGTTGGTTATGAGGCGAGATGCAGCCTTGCGTCGGGAAAAACTTCTTGATGCAGCTGAAATGGAATTTGGCCTGCGTGGGATCAGCACACCACTTGAATATGTCGCAGAACGGGCCGGGGTGGGACAGGGAACGTTTTATCGAAACTTTCCAGACAGACAGGCGTTGCTGGATGCACTACTGGACAGGTCACTTGCGCGAATGGAATTTAAACAGAGTGAAGAAGGCGGCGAGTATTCGGCCTGTGCTCTGATTGAACATATTGCCCAGAATCTCGTAATAAGTCCCGTTTTGTCAGAGTACTGGCGGTCTGCCGGGAGAGAGTCGATGGCCGCTAATCTCGGCCGTGAACGATTTATCCGTACAGCAGCTAAATGTCTTTCTGAAGAGTCAGGAAAAGGAAACCTACGTCATGATCTTGTGCCTGAGGATTTCCCACTAATATCTTCGATGTTAGGGGCAATACTCTGTGGAAGGGACTTGAAAGAGCGTGAAAAAATAAAAGAACGAGTCTTGTCAATTCTGTACACGGGTCTTCTTAGAAGATCCTGAGATATCTAATTTTTCGATTTCCACAAAGTATGTCATTAACTATGACTTGAACGTCCGCTCCAGGCACTGAGCGGACATGCTTTTACGGTTGAAGGTCTGCTGAGAGCGAGGTGCGGACATTCGGAATGCATGCTTACATCGATGTGTTTTGGATCATGGAGAGGTGCTCGCATGAAGAGATGGCCGTCAGCCAGTTTGTTGAGGAGGTAGATGTGGGCTGCTAAAAGTGTAACGATATTTGGACCACTTATCTTTAGCAAAATTACAGTAATCGCGTATTGCCAATCAGAATCTACTGCGCGATATTGTTAATCCCTCATCAAGAGAATGGTTTTGCCGCCTTACGAGAAAGGAATTATCCCGTACCGGAGCTGCGAAACTCGCTGGTGGTGACCTGATAGGTTCGAACTACCGGGCCACAGAAACCGGCCCGACCGAGATCGGCCCCGACAGGCCACCATAATTCTACAGGTACGTGGACGCTGAGCTTAAGATCATATCATGCTAACACTTTATTATTATGACCATTTAACACACATAAAGCGCACACTAAATGACAACATAATGACCACTTAGTGTGCATTATTGTGTTTATTTATCAAATATTGATAGGGCTTCGATAGAAGAATACTGCACGCTTCGCGTTTTCTTTGCCAAAGCTGCTACTCAATATCTTATCCACATATGATGCTTTCGGATCATTGAGCCTGAAGCTGGCAGAATTGGCTGCTAACATCCCCCAGGCTGCACTTTGTTTCGGGTCTCCGGGTATCACAAGGGCTACATGCCCGGTGCCGCCCTCCACTTTCATCACAGCGATAACAGCCCATCCGCCGTTCGCCATACTCTGTGCACATAAGTTGTTATCTTCGTCTAATACAGGTCCGAGCTTTTTCCAGTTTGTATTTCCTGAGTTAACCTTATCCCAAATCTGGTTTGCGGTCAGAAAGGGACCATCATCTTTGCCAAAATCCTCCACATGCCAGATCTGGCTTAGCCCCCTGGCGACAAAAAAATTGCATGGGCTCTTGTCATTGGCTGGGAGGGATTCTTCACACTTCATAAGCCCGGAAAGTGATTTGATATACGAATTTTTAGCGTTATCTGAAGATGTGTTAGCGGGGGCTACGGGGCATCCCGAATACACAATTCCAGGTATTGCCAAAAGAACTACTGCGCTCACATATTTCATAGATACCTACCTAAATAAAATATCGGCCCGTAATAATCTCTACTTCTGGATTTGTGTATATGTTGCTTTTGAAATGAACGGCACATTATCACCTATTGCCGTAATTACGACCGTAGGGATGCCATTTTTTAACTCGTCCTCTTTGCCAAGAGTCCAGGTGATTACAGCAGTGTTGTTTGCTATAGGAATAGCATCCAAACCAGGGAGTTTAGGTATGCTGGTTAACCATTCATTGACATCCTTTTCCGCTTGCGTTTTCATAGCAGTCCACTTGCCAGTGACTTCGTCTACCCTTCCCTTAATATCGGCTAACGCAGGTGAGACCTGTTCTGTTAATTTGCCGGTTGCATCTTTTACATAGGGGACATCGGCAAGGCAACTTACATTACGGGCAGAAATACAGCCCACTGTTTCAGCGGCAGCGCTTATATTGGGATTGCCTTTTACAATCTCGCCAACCTGGCTTTGCGCATCCTGGATGAGAACGTTGCCTGATGATTTCAAAAATGCATCCGTGATTGCCTGTTCATCTCCACCGGAGACAGCTACAGCGACACCGCCAACAGCCCCGGCTATTGCTGCTTTCTTCACTACTTCAGATATAGTGCCGTCAGGCATGCCATTAACAATAGCCCCACCTTGTTGTACCACTGCGGCAAGAGCACCCGCACGTAATGCAGAGTTAATGTCACCAGTGAGGCGCATGACTTTCCATGCAGCAACAGCGGCTGCACCAGCAGGACCTCCGTAGAAAGCAGCGGCTGATGTGATAGCCTGGTCTAAGACATGGCTCTCCTGCATTGCATCGTATAAGTTCTTCTCAGAATCATGAAACGGTGCCACAGTCGTCGACCATATAGCATCGATTATTTTCCCCTCTTTGATCTGATTCTCAGCCTTGTTCAATAGTGCATATTGTGAACTAAGTTCATTCCCTGCAAAGTGCACAATAGCTGCCCCGGCCTCAGTGAGATCATTAAAGCTTCTTTGAGCTTGGGCACCAATATCTTTCCATGCTTTATCATAAGTACTCGCGACATCATTGACCGCTTTGACAAATGTTCTGGTTGCATTATCGACAGTTTTCTTAATTACGTCGATTTGACGTTTTGTTTCTCCATCAACGAGTGTCGCGGCAGCGGTAACAGCATTTTTAAAAGGATCAGAGTCACTATGATTGCCAAATACCTGCTCCCAGGTAGGTAGGTTAGACAATGCTTTACCCCCAGGGAGCAAATCTATTGGGTTTGGAACTGAGTGTGGAACTGGGTTTGGAAGCGGAATTGGAATTGGAAGTGGAGGCGGAATCGGTAAAAATTCTGGAATTTTTATACCCCAAAAATCATAAGCTTGCATCTTCATTTTATCGGAGATATTGCCCCCGGATATTGGTCTCGCTGGTGCAGGCGTTGACGTTGCTGGTGTTGGTGGGGATGCCTGATCTGGCTGGTTATAAGCATAACTAGGGGAACATATAATCGTTATGTTTGGAGGTATTGTTGGTTTCGTATCTTCAGCAAAAGATAAAACAGGACCAAGGGCAAGGGCTATTGCACTCAACTGCATAAAACTATTGCTTCTTTTCATAATAACTATCCTCAGTAGGATAAGTAAGGATGATTTCTATGCAAAATAGTTACAGCCGCATGATTAATAATTAATTCAGGGTAATTTTCACTCCATAACTAAAACCGCTTATAACAGAGAAAGAATTCAAACTTTAGTATCACCTCTTTCCCCGATTAGGCCCCCATCAGTGACCGGTGAAGTCCTGTTAGCCTCATACAAAATTTATTACCGGATCACACAATGTCAATTATCGCAGTTCAGGGTGCCATCTGCTCGGGACACGAAGGGTTTTCACCCTGTCCGGCTGTTGCGGGGGAACCGCTCGTTACCATCAAAGGTTTACCTGCGCTGGTGGATGGAATCCCATTCGATAAGCACACCGACGGCGACAGTACGCATGACGGGGTATAGTGAGAGAAATAATGGATGCTTCGTTGGCGAACGAAATATTGATGAAATGTTACCTGGACATTATCTTCCTACCATAGATAGCTTTATCGAAGCGGCGGTTGGCGAATATGATAGGTCCGCTCCTGGCACAGAGCAGACAGAGCAGATACAGAAGCATGATGTCCGCTGTGAGCGAGGTACGAACGCTGACCTTTCATATTTGTACGATTTACTCTCTGGCCTGATCTAACGTAGGTATCTTAACTACAGGAACTCACTAGCATGATCGGAGATTGCATATGCTGATATATAACGTTTTTGGACGGCATATTGGCGTTCAACGTAAGCATGATCGGTGGCTGGTATTTCGTGCTGACCTGACGGAGAGAAAGTTTTCTCGACTCTATGACATCGCTATTCCAGACGATATGACTGAAGGCGAGATTGCCGACTGGCTGGGTGACATTTTCCATGAAGCCGCAACCGATCGTCATCCAAATGTGGTACGCATCGAATAAGGATTGAATGGATAGCATTACGTTGCGCCCGCTCCAGGCACTCACCTGAGATGGTGTTGTCAGCCACCGCCCAAAAAAAAGCCCGCAATCCGCGGGCTTAGAGATAATTTAGAACCTGTTAGTACCAGACATTTCCTGTTAGGAAATCATTCCCACTCAATCGTAGCCGGTGGCTTACCACTGATGTCATACACCACGCGGGAAATACCGTTCACTTCGTTGATGATGCGGTTAGACACGCGGCCTAAGAAGTCATACGGCAGGTGCGCCCAGTGCGCGGTCATGAAGTCGATGGTTTCCACCGCACGCAGGGAAACAACCCAGTCGTACTTACGGCCATCGCCCATCACGCCGACGGAGCGAACCGGCAGGAACACGGTGAATGCCTGGCTTACCTTGTTGTACAAGTCAGCTTTGTGCAGCTCTTCGATGAAGATAGCGTCCGCGCGTCGCAGCAGGTCGCAGTACTCTTTCTTCACTTCGCCCAGCACGCGCACGCCCAGACCCGGCCCCGGGAACGGGTGACGGTAGAGCATGTCGTACGGCAGACCCAGTTCCAGACCGATCTTACGCACTTCGTCTTTGAACAGCTCGCGCAGCGGTTCAACCAGACCCATCTTCATCTCTTTCGGCAGGCCGCCCACGTTGTGGTGAGATTTGATGACGTGTGCTTTACCGGTAGCGGATGCGGCAGATTCAATCACGTCAGGGTAGATGGTCCCCTGCGCCAGCCACTTCACGTCGTCCAGCTTCAGCGCTTCTTCGTCGAACACTTCCACGAACACGCGGCCGATGATCTTACGTTTCGCTTCCGGATCGTTCTCGCCTTTCAGCGCGTCCAGGAAGCGCTGCTCGCCTTCCACGTGAACGATGTTCAGACCGAAGTGGTCACCGAACATGTCCATCACCTGCTGGGCTTCGTTCAGACGCAGCAGACCGTTGTCCACGAAGACGCAGGTCAGGTTTTTGCCGATGGCGCGGTGCAGCAGCATCGCGGTCACGGAGGAGTCCACGCCGCCGGAAAGGCCGAGGATCACTTTGTCATCGCCAACCTGCTGGCGGATACGCTCAACAGCGTCGTCGATGATTTTTGCCGGGGTCCACAGCGCTTCACACTGGCAGATGTCGCGCACGAAGCGTTCCAGCATACGCATACCCTGACGGGTGTGGGTCACTTCCGGGTGGAACTGCACGCCGTAGAAGCGTTTTTCTTCGTTCGCCATGATGGCAAACGGGCAGCTCTCGGTGCTGGCAACGGTGACGAAGTCAGACGGGATAGCGGTGACTTTGTCGCCGTGGCTCATCCACACGTCCAGCAGCGGTTTGCCGTCTGCGGTCAGGGAGTCTTCGATACCGCGCACCAGGGCGCTGTCGGTCACCACTTCTACCTGCGCATAGCCGAACTCGCGCTCGTTAGATCCTTCTACGTGACCACCCAGCTGCATGGCCATGGTCTGCATGCCGTAGCAAACGCCGAATACCGGCACGCCAGCTTCGAACACGTACTGCGGCGCGCGCGGGCTGTTCTCTTCGGTGGTGCTTTCCGGGCCGCCGGACAGGATGATGCCGCTTGGATTGAATTCGCGAATCTGTGCTTCCGTGACATCCCACGCCCACAGCTCACAGTAAACGCCCAGTTCACGTACGCGACGCGCCACCAGCTGAGTGTACTGAGAACCGAAGTCCAGGATGAGAATGCGATGTTTATGAATGTTTTCCGTCATTGACGCTAATTCCGAGGCAAGTGAAACAAAAACAGAGCGCCCGGCAGAAGCCGGGCGCGGAAACTTATCAGGAGCCCAGACGGTAGTTCGGGGACTCTTTGGTGATCGTCACGTCGTGAACGTGGCTCTCCTGGATACCCGCACCGCTGATGCGTACGAATTCCGCTTTGGTACGCAGCAGGTCAATGGTACCACAGCCGGTCAGACCCATACAGGAGCGCAGGCCGCCCATCTGCTGGTGAATGATCTCTTTCAGACGGCCTTTATAGGCAACGCGACCTTCGATACCTTCCGGTACCAGTTTGTCAGCGGCGTTATCGGTCTGGAAGTAACGGTCAGATGAACCTTTGGACATCGCGCCCAGGGAGCCCATGCCGCGGTAGGATTTGTAAGAACGGCCCTGGTAGAGTTCGATTTCACCCGGGGATTCTTCGGTACCGGCCAGCATGGAGCCCACCATCACGGCAGCGGCGCCAGCGGCGATGGCTTTAGCGATGTCACCAGAGAAGCGGATACCGCCGTCAGCGATAACCGGAATACCGGTGCCTTCCAGCGCTTCAACCGCGTCAGACACCGCGGTGATCTGTGGAACGCCCACGCCGGTCACGATACGCGTGGTACAGATAGAGCCTGGGCCGATACCCACTTTCACCGCGCTGCAGCCAGCGTCAGCCAGCGCGCGAGCGCCTGCGCCAGTGGCCACGTTACCGCCGATGATCTGCAGGTCAGGGTATTTGGCACGGGTGTCGCGAATACGCTGCAGAACGCCTTCGGAGTGGCCGTGAGAGGAGTCAATCAGCAGGACGTCAACGCCCGCAGCAACCAGCGCGTCAACGCGCTCTTCGTTACCGGCACCTGCGCCAACCGCAGCGCCAACGCGCAGACGGCCATGCTCGTCTTTACAGGCGTTCGGTTTACGTTCTGCTTTCTGGAAATCTTTAACGGTGATCATGCCGCGCAGGTGGAAGTTGCTGTCGACGACCAGCGCTTTTTCAACGCGTTTTTCGTGCATTTTTGCCAGCACCACGTCGCGGGTTTCACCTTCGCGAACGGTGACCAGACGCTCTTTTGGCGTCATGTACACGCTGACAGGCTGGTTCAGGTCAGTCACGAAACGCACGTCACGACCGGTGATGATACCGACCAGCTCGTTCTCTTCGGTCACAACCGGGTAACCGGCGAAGCCGTTACGTTCGGTCAGGGCCTTCACTTCGTGCAGCGTAGTGGTTGGCAGAACGGTCTGTGGGTCAGACACGATGCCGGATTCATGTTTCTTCACCAGGCGAACTTCTTCCGCCTGACGTTCGATAGACATGTTTTTGTGGATAAAGCCAATGCCACCTTCCTGTGCCAGTGCGATAGCCAGGCGCGCTTCAGTCACGGTGTCCATTGCCGCAGAGAGCATAGGAATGTTCAGGCGAATGGTTTTCGTCAACTGCGTGCTGAGATCGGCAGTATTCGGCAGAACGGTGGAGTGAGCGGGAACGAGGAGGACGTCGTCAAACGTCAGTGCTTCTTTAGCGATACGTAGCATGGGCAATATCTCTGACCTGGGTGGTTAAATATTGCCGTGGCATTATACAGAGCGTAACCGATTGCATCCACACTTTTTTAAAAAAAATGCTTGCGCTCACCTCTCAGCAGGTTACTATCGACTGAATAACTTGCTGATTTAGAATTTGATCCCGCTCACATGTTATCCTCTCAATCCCCCTCAATTTATACCGTCAGCCGCCTTAATCAGACGGTGCGTTTGCTGCTTGAGCAGGAAATGGGGCAGGTCTGGATCAGCGGTGAGATCTCTAACTTCACGCAGCCGTCCTCCGGTCACTGGTACTTTACCTTAAAAGACGACACCGCCCAGGTGCGCTGCGCGATGTTCCGCAACAGCAACCGCCGCGTGACGTTCCGCCCTCAGCATGGGCAGCAGGTTCTGGTTCGCGCCAATATCACCCTGTATGAGCCGCGCGGCGACTATCAGATTATCGTCGAAAGCATGCAGCCTGCGGGCGAAGGCCTGCTGCAGCAGAAGTATGAACAGTTAAAAGCCAGGCTCTCTGCCGAGGGGCTGTTCGAGCAGCAGTATAAAAAACCACTGCCCTCCCCTGCCCACTGCGTTGGGGTTATCACCTCGAAAACCGGTGCGGCACTGCACGATATTTTGCACGTACTGAAGCGTCGCGACCCTTCCCTGCCCGTCATCATCTACCCAACCGCCGTGCAGGGTGACGATGCGCCGGGCCAGATTGTGCGCGCCATTGAGCTGGCGAACGCCCGTCAGGAGTGCGACGTATTAATCGTCGGGCGCGGTGGTGGCTCGCTGGAAGACCTGTGGAGCTTTAACGACGAGCGCGTGGCGCGGGCAATCTTTGCCAGCCTTATCCCCGTGGTGAGCGCCGTCGGCCACGAAACGGACGTGACGATAGCCGATTTTGTCGCGGATCTGCGCGCGCCTACGCCGTCCGCGGCGGCGGAAGTGGTCAGCCGAAACCAGCTGGAGCTGCTGCGTCAGATTCAGAACGGCCAGCAGCGTCTTGAGATGGCGATGGACTACTTCCTTGCCAACCGTACCCGCCGCTTTACCCAGCTTCATCACCGTCTTCAGCAGCAGCACCCGCAGCTGCGTCTGGCGCGTCAGCAGACCGTGCTGGAGCGCCTGCGCCAGCGCATGAACGTGGCGGTGGACGCGCAGCTTAAGCGCGCGGTGTCGCGCCAGCAGCGCGTGACGCAGCGCCTGAACCAGCAGAACCCGCAGCCGAAAATTTATCGCGCGCAAACGCGGATCCAGCAGCTGGAGTATCGTCTGGCAGAGACTCTCCGCGCCCGACTGAGCACCACCCGCGAACGTTTTGGCAATGCGGTGACCCACCTTGAAGCGGTCAGCCCCCTCTCCACGCTGGCGCGCGGCTATAGCGTGACGACGGCGACGGACGGCAAGGTGCTCAAGCAGACCAAACAGGTAAATACCGGCGATGTGGTGACGACGCGTCTTTCAGACGGCTGGGTAGAAAGCGAAGTTAAATCAATTAAACCGGCGAAAAAGACGCGTCAGCGTAAAACCGGATAATTCTTCGCCAGTTACTTACTATACTGCTGCTATTCCCTTTTTTAATAAGGAGAGCAGCATGCCCCATCTTTATAGCGTTATTCCCCCTTATATTCTTCGTCGTATTATCGAAAGCGGTTCCGAGCCGCAGCAGCGCTGTGCCCGCCAGACCTTAACCCACGTCCAGACGCTGATGGCCCACATGCCCGGCAAACCCGCCGCGCCGCACGTGAATAAAGCCGGACAGCTGGAGCGCGATATTTACGACGCGAAGCAGACCCAGGAGCTGCCGGGTACGCAGGTGCGTTACGAAGGCCAGCCGTCGAACGGCGATGTAGCGGTGGATGAAGCTTACGATTATTTGGGTATTACCCATGATTTCTTCTGGAAAGAATATCAGCGCAATTCGCTCGATAACAAAGGGCTTATTTTAACCGGCACCGTTCACTACGGTCGGGAATATCAGAATGCCTTCTGGAACGGTCAGCAGATGGTATTTGGCGACGGCGACGGGGAAATATTTAACCGCTTTACCATCGCCATCGACGTGGTGGCGCACGAGCTGAGCCACGGCGTGACCGAGACCGAAGCCGGGCTTATCTACTTTGAGCAGTCCGGCGCGCTGAATGAGTCGCTGTCGGACGTGTTTGGCTCCCTGGTGAAGCAGTACCATCTGAAGCAAACCGCCGATAAAGCGGACTGGCTGATTGGTGAAGGGCTGCTGGCGAAAGGGATCAATGGTAAAGGGCTGCGCTCAATGTCTGAACCCGGCACCGCCTACAACGATCCGCTGCTTGGCAAAGACCCGCAGCCCGCGCACATGAAAGATTTCATCAAAACGCGCGAGGATAACGGCGGCGTGCATCTGAACTCCGGCATCCCCAACCGGGCATTTTATCTGGCCGCGACGGCGATCGGCGGCTACGCCTGGGAAAAAGCGGGTTATGCCTGGTACGACACGGTTTGCGATCGCAATCTGGCGCAGGATGCGGATTTTGAGGCCTTCGCAAAACTGACAATCGCGCACGGAGAGAAACTCTCCGGCGGCGACGTTGGGGCGGCCATTAAACAAGCCTGGGAACAGGTGGGAGTGTTGTAAATGCAGGTTCCGGAACTGACGGATGACGCCGTGGTTGAGCTGGCCCGGGAAGGCGGCGTCGCTTTTATTCCTAAGCTGAGCGGCCAGCGCACCATCGCGCTCTCCTCGCTCAATGAGGCCCAGCGCCAGCGTCTGGTGAGCATCCTGGAGCAGGCCTTTCCGCGCGGCCAGCCGCCGGGACAGGCCTCGTCACCCGGCAGCGGCGACCAGCGCTATTTCCGCATCCAGATTATCTGGACCGGGCAAAATCAGGCGCACTACGCCGATATCATCGTGCTGGTGCCGGAGCAGGAAGCGCCCGAGTCGCTGGTCGAGCTGTGGAAGAAAGGTGAAGGCTGCGTGTGCGATTAACCTTCGGCCCGAACAAACTCCACGCGTTTTTTAGAGATAAGACCGTGGCCGTTCTGGCAGAAATAATCCACCGCCCCGCAGGCTTTTAAGACCTGGAGTGGCTGATGACACTCCGGGCAGCGAGCTTCAAGCGCAATATCCTTATTACAGCTCTCGCAGTGTGCCACCCCGTTCACGGGCTCAAGCGGTGCCCGGCAATCCGGGCAGGTAATCGTCATGGTGACTCCTTCAAAGCGTTGAGGTCTGCGATAATTTTACCACGTTGCGTTCAGTGCGGGCCACGCAGCTGTTGCTGCAAGGTCAGCAGCAGCTCAACTTCCTCGATTCGGCGGCGCGTCGTGCGGCTCACCTCGTGCGGATCCCGTTCAAAAAGGCTGTTGGCGCCCAGGATCTGCTCTGCAAGACAGTGCTCGTAGATCGAGCCGGGAATTGTCCAGCATTGGCGCGTGTCGCCATCGATCATCTCCAGCACATCTTCAGCGCCGCGCCGGTCGTAACTGATGGTCCGCCCGTCACGCAACCAGAGCCGTAAACCTTTTTGCCCGCCAGCGGGTCCCGCATATTTATTAAGCCAGATATCCACCGGCACGCCGCTGATGCGGCCCTGCAGATGCGCCTCGCCCTCCGCCGTGGTCAGGTCGCCTTTTGCGATATCGCGGCCCAGGCGGTTTTTAGCCGTCACCACCTGTAACGTCATCTCATCATTCCCGCCCAGATAACGCACCGTTTCGCGCAGCATCGCCAGCACGTGCGTGCCGATATCCAGAATCACGCCATCAGGGTGACGAAGCGAACGGGTGTCCGGCTCGCCGGTGGCAAAGTTAAGCGCGATGGGTTCCCCAGCGGCGTTAACTCCGCTCGGCTCCTGCAAAAAGCCGTCGATTTTGACGATGTCAGAGACATTGCCAACCAGCGACCGCTTCACCGTTTCGATGCGCGCCATCCAGTGATCGAGCGCCAGCACGCGGGATGCGAGGTCAGGGTTTGCCAGCAGCGCGTTGAGCTTTTCGATTTGGGGCAGCGTGGCGACAATCGGTTTTTCAACCACGATGCGGGAAACTGATGAGGCGAGAGCGTGTTCAAGTACCTCAAGATGGTGCAGCGACGCCGTGGTAATAAACAGGGTATCAAGCGGCCGGGAGAGGAGTTCAGCCAGTGTGGCACAACGCGTTACCCCCTCCGGCTGTTTTACGGGCTGGATATCAAAGCCTAAACAGTGAGGGAGATTATCAAAGCATTTTCGTATTGCGGGCAGGTAAGCTGTTTCAACGACTGCGCCAAGACCCACAAACCCTAACAGCATATTCTTACCTCGTTGAGTAAATTGCCGGGGCATAACGCCGCCCCGGCAAGCTCGAGGTTTATGAGGCGTTAGCTGCCGGTTTAGTCTGCGCATTTTCCAGCATGCGGCGTACCGGAACAATGAGGACGATCAGTACCGCGGCACAAATCAGCAGCGCGACGGAACAGCGCGCAAAGAGATCCGGCAGCATATCCAGCTGGTCGGCCTTCACGTGGCCGCCAATCAGGCCCGCCGCCAGGTTACCCAGCGCGCTCGCACAGAACCACAGCCCCATCATCTGACCGCGCATTCTCTCCGGCGCCAGCAGCGTCATGGTCGCCAGGCCAATCGGGCTGAGACACAGTTCACCGAGCGTAAGCATCAGGATGCTGCCCACCAGCCAGAACGGCGACACGCCCGCCCCACCGTTGCTCAGCACGTTTTGTGCCGCCAGCATCATCAGGCCAAAGCCCGCTGCGGCACACAAAATACCGATAACAAACTTGGTGATGCTGCTCGGGCGAATGTTCATGCTCGCCAGCTTCGGCCACGCCCAGCTGAACACCGGTGCCAGCAGGATGATGAACAGGGCGTTGATTGACTGGAACCACACCGCCGGGATTTCAAAATCGCCGATCATGCGGTTAGTGTAGTCGTTGGCAAACAGGTTGAATGAGGTTGGCTTCTGTTCAAACGCGGACCAGAAGAACGCCGCGGAGATCAGCAGAATAAAGCAGACCAGCAGTCTGGCGCGCTCTTTACGGTTCAGGCCAGCAAAAACAAACAGATAAATGAAGTAGAGGGCAACGGACGCCGCGATCACGTAGACCAGCACGCTGGCCACCGCGACCGGGTTAATCACAATCACGCCCTGCGCAATCAGCGTTACGATCGTTGCCACGCCAGCCGCCAGCGCCAGCAGCCAAACGCCTACGCCGTTACGCTTCACCACCGGGCTATTCCAGGTGGAGTCGAGGCCGACTTCGCCGTCATAGCGTTTCATTGCCGGAACGGCAAACACGCGGAAGATAATCAGCGCCACCAGCATCCCGATACCGCCAATACCAAAGCCCCAGTGCCAGCCGTGGGTTTTAATCAGCCAGCCGGAAATCAGCGGCGCGATGAACGAGCCCATGTTGATGCCCATATAGAACAGCGAGAAGCCGCCGTCACGACGCGCGTCGCCTTTTTTATACAGGGTGCCGACCATCACCGAGATACAGGTCTTGAACAGTCCGGAACCAAGCACGATGAACATCAGGCCGATAAAGAACAGGTTGTTCCCCATCACCGCCGAGAGCGCAATCGACAGGTGACCGAGCGCAATCAGAATCGAACCGTACCAGACGGCTCTCTGCTGACCGAGCCAGTTATCCGCCAGCCAGCCGCCCGGCAGCGCGGCCAGGTACATGGTACCGGCAAAGATACCGACAATCGCCGAGGCGTTTTCACGCGCCAGGCCCATCCCGCCGTCATAGACGGTGGCGGCCATAAACAGGATCAGTAATGGACGAATGCCGTAAAACGAGAAACGCTCCCACATCTCGGTGAAGAACAGGGAACCGAGCGGATACGGGTGGCCGAAGAACGTTCGGCTCTCTTTTTGATTAACAGTGGATTGCATAATTCTCCCGAAAGGTATGTCGTCGTGCTTGTAAACACCAGCAGGTACGCCGGCCAGTTACGTATCTGGCCGATTTTTTACGTGCGGCGAAAGGTTAGTTAACCATTTGATAACCAGGCGCTAGTTTTGTCTAGTACCGGACCCTGGACTTTAAGATGAAAATTCGACGATTGTCTACTTTCTTAGATTTAAACATGGTTAAAAGTGAATAGTGATTGACTTCACACTGAGAAAACCGGCGGTATGATTCGGCAAAAAAAAAGCCCGCGATAATCGCGGGCTTTCATGAGAGCGGCAAAGCTTATTTGCTTTTCTTAATGTGCTTTATCAAGCGCTTACGCTTACGCATCTGGTTTGGCGTCAGGGTGTTGCGCTTGTTGGCGAACGGGTTTTCCCCTTCCTTGAACTGGATACGGATAGGCGTGCCCATCACGTCCAGCGATTTACGGAAGTAGTTCATCAGGTAGCGCTTGTAGGAATCCGGCAGGTCTTTCACCTGGTTGCCGTGGATCACCACGATTGGCGGGTTATAACCACCGGCGTGGGCATATTTCAGCTTCACGCGACGGCCGCGCACCAGCGGCGGCTGATGGTCTTCTGCAGCCATGTTCATGATGCGCGTCAGCATCGCGGTGCTCTGACGACGGGTGGAGCTGTCATACGCTTCACGCACGGATTCGAACAGGTTACCGACGCCGCTACCGTGCAGCGCAGAGATGAAGTGCACGCGGGCAAAGTCGATAAAGCCCAGACGGAAGTCGAGGGTCTCTTTCACCTGCTCACGAACCTCGTTGCTCAGGCCATCCCATTTGTTGACCACGATAACCAGTGAGCGCCCACTATTGAGGATAAAGCCGAGCAGAGAGAGGTCCTGATCGGAGATCCCTTCGCGTGCGTCGATGACCAGCAGCACGACGTTAGCATCTTCGATCGCCTGCAGGGTTTTGATAACGGAGAATTTTTCCACCACATCGGTGATTTTTCCGCGCTTACGTACCCCGGCGGTGTCGATGAGGACATACTCACGCTCATCGCGCTGCATAGGAATGTAGATACTGTCGCGGGTGGTGCCCGGCATGTCGTAAACGACCACGCGCTCTTCACCCAGAATACGGTTAGTAAGCGTAGACTTACCTACGTTTGGACGGCCCACGATTGCCAGCTTGATCGGCAGATCCTGCGGGTTGAAGTCGTCTTCAGGCTCTTCTTCTTCGCCCTCTTCTCCATCTTCGAACTGCGCCCAGTATTCAGCGTCTTCGTCTACTTCTTCCGGCGGGTTCACTTCGTCAACCCACGGCAGCAGAACGGTTTCCAGCAGGCTGGTGACGCCACGGCCATGCGATGCCGCAATCGGGTAGATTTCACCCAGGCCCAGAGACCAGAAATCCGCGATGGCCTGATCGGCATCGATGCCGTCGGTTTTGTTCGCCACCAGGAAGGTCGGTTTTTCGCGTGAACGCAGGTGCTTAGCGATAGCGGAATCCGCCGGCATCAGGCCAGCGCGAGCATCCACCATAAACAGCACCACATCCGCTTCTTCAATCGCCAGCAGCGACTGTTCCGCCATGCGGGTTTCAACGCCGTCTTCTGTGCCGTCAATACCACCGGTATCAATACAGATGAACTCGCGTCCTTCCACCTCTGCACGACCGTACTTACGGTCACGCGTCAGCCCCGGGAAATCCGCAACCAGCGCATCACGGGTGCGTGTTAAACGGTTAAAAAGAGTGGATTTTCCAACGTTAGGGCGCCCGACAAGCGCGACCACAGGTACCATGTTTGAAGCCTCATAAAATTCAAAATAACGTCGCTTTCGCGGCGTTTTTAAAAATGTCAAAACGGCTCCTGAGTGAACAGGAGCCGTTTAGTATACTACAACCGCCGGGTAATTAACGCGTGATCGCGTACAGCGTGCCGTCTTTTGCCTGAATCAGCAGCTTGCCATCGGCCACAACCGGATCGGTCAGGAAACCAGAGCTGTCGACTTTTTGCTGTGCAACAAAGCGGCCGTTATCCGGATCGATCCAGTGCATATACCCTTCGCTGTCGCCCACAACCAGGCTACCGTTGTACAGCGCTGGCGAGGTCAGCAGACGGTGCAGCAGGTCGCTTTGCGTCCACAGCGTTACGCCGCCTTCGGTGCTCAGAGCCAGCAGACGGTCGTTCTGGTCAACCATATAGATACGGTTACCCTCAACGATAAAATCGTTCACAGAGCCCAGCTCACGTTTCCACATGATCTGGCCGCTGCGCAGATCCAGCGCGGTCAGGTTGCCGTTATAGGCCAGCGCGTAAACCACACCGTTAACGATGACCGGCGTTGTGTCTACGTCGCTCAGACGGTCAATTTCCGTTGAGCCGGTGGCCTGAGAGATACGCTGCTGCCAGATCATCTGGCCCTGCTGCATCAGCACTGCGCTCACGCGACCGTTGTCACCGCCCACAATGGCAGCGCCAAATGCGGTAGCCGGAGCGGATTCGCCGCGCAGAGAGAGTGCTGGCATATCCAGGTTAACGGTCCATTTCACCAGGCCGTCCGCTTCGTTCAGCGCCTGCAGCTGGCCGTTGCTGGTATGAATCAGCACCAGGCCGTCGCTCACCACCGGACGAGACAGGGATTCACCCGCTACGGTTGTTTGCCAGGCAATGGAGCCGTCGCTGCTGTTCAGCGCATAAACCTGCGCTTTTTCGCTGCCAACGTAGACGTGGCCACCGGCAACGGTCAGGCCGCCAGACAGCAGTGCAGGTTTACGCGAGAACCAGCCGTCTTTTTCCGCCAGGTTAACGGACCACACTTCTTTCCCGTCATCGGCGTTCACCGCTTTCACGGTACCTTTGCGGTCAGCGGCATAGACAACGCTGTCTGCATAGGCCGGATGAAGGTTGGAATAGAAATCACCAATCCCACTGCCCACGGAGACATCCCACGCGGTGGATGGGGTAAACTGGTTTTCAACCGTCGGCAGTGGGGACATTTTCACAACGTCTTCTTCGCCACTGAACAGTGAACAACCACTCAATAACGTAACAGAAAGCAGTCCTGGCAGAAGTAATTTACGCAATTGCATCGGGTCCCTCTCAGACGGACAAATTATTTATTTTCATCTGCATCATTTCGCTCAGCGCAGGTGAAGCATTGCTCTCTACGCCAGCTTGCCACGCTTTACGCGCGCCCGCTTTGTCACCTTTGCTCAGCAGTGCTTCACCGCGCAGATCGGCAACGATGGCAGCAAAGCCTTCGCCTTTGATGGTATCGAGCGTTTTCAGCGCATCGTCAGCTTTCTTCTGCTGAACCTGAATACGTGCCAGGCGCAGATTGATCAACGCTTTCAGGTTATCATCGCTGGCCGCAGCAAGGCTCTGAGAGAGCTGAGCAGCGGCTTTATCCAGTTCGTTCTTATCAACGTACTGCTGAGCCACTTCCAGCGCAGCCAGTGCACCGTAGGTGTTTTTGTTGTCAGCCGCAAATTTCTCTGCCGCCGTCAGCGTTTGCGGCTGATCGGCACGAATTGCGCTCACGGTATTTTCATAGGACAGGGACGCGCCGCGCGCGGAATCTGCCTGATGATTGTTCCAGTAACGCCAGCCCACCAGCGCACCGACACCTAAAATAACCCCAACAACCAGCGCTTTGCCGTTTTCAACAAAGAAGCGTTTAATCGCGTCGACCTGATCGTGTTCGTTCTCGTAAATTTCCACGCAGTCCTTCTCCTTAGCCCAATAGAGTGCGCAAGTGCGCCGCAACGCCGTCCTGCGTTACCGTTGTCTGCTCACCAGAGCGCAGGTCCTTCACCACCACTTCGCCGTTAGCCACTTCGGACTCGCCCAGCACCAGTGCAATACTTGCGCCCCACTTATCGGCACGAGCAAACTGTTTTTTGAAGTTGCCGCCGCCATGGTTGGTCATCAGCTTAACGCCCGGCAGCGCATCGCGCACGCGTTCGGCAAGCTGCATCGCCGCAGACTGCGTTTCCGCGCCTGAGGCCACCAGGTATATATCGACAACGGATTCTGCTTTAAATTCCGGATTAACTGCCTGAACCAGCAAAACAAGTCGCTCAAGGCCCATAGCAAAGCCCACAGCAGGCGCTGCGCGACCACCAAGTTGCTCAACCAGACCGTCATAACGGCCGCCCGCGCATACGGTGCCCTGAGAGCCGAGGCTGCTGGTCACCCACTCAAACACGGTACGGTTGTAGTAGTCCAGACCGCGCACCAGGCGCTGGTTCACGGTATAGGCGATGCCTGCCGCTTCAAGCAGCTTGCACAGGCCCGCGAAGTGTTCGCGAGATTCTTCATCCAGGTAGTCGCCCAGCGCAGGCGCATCGTTCAGCAGGGCCTGAACATCCGCGTTTTTGGAATCCAGAACGCGCAGCGGGTTGCTGTACATGCGACGTTTGCAGTCTTCGTCCAGCTTCTCTTTATGCTGTTCCAGGAACGCAACCAGCGCATCGCGGTAGTTAGCGCGAGCTTCCAGAGAACCGATAGAGTTCAGCTCAAGGGAAACGTGATCGGCGATACCGAGCGCACGCCACCAGCGGGCGGTCAGCATAATCAGTTCGGCGTCGATGTCCGGGCCCTGCAGACCAAAGACTTCCACACCCAGCTGATTGAACTGGCGATAACGACCTTTCTGAGGACGTTCGTGGCGGAACATCGGGCCGATATACCACAGGCGCTGCTCCTGATTGTACAGAAGACCATGTTCGATGCCGGCGCGTACGCAGCCCGCCGTACCTTCCGGACGCAGGGTCAGGCTGTCGCCGTTGCGGTCCTCAAAGGTGTACATCTCTTTTTCAACCACGTCGGTGACTTCACCAATCGCGCGTTTGAATAACGGGGTCTGCTCTACAATCGGCAAACGGATTTCGCTGTAACCGTAGCTGCCGAGCACCTGCTTCAGTGTGCCTTCAATGCGCTGCCAGATGGCGGTTTCGCCAGGCAGATAATCGTTCATGCCGCGGATGGCTTGAATGTTTTTTGCCACGTTTATTCTCTTTCTATATACAAAAAAAACCCAAAGAATGGGTTCAATCATACATGGGAAGCGGCACGCTTCCCATCACGTTATTTTTCAACCTGCTGAACGCTGATACGCTGTGTTTCGTCCATCATGGCGGCTTTGGCGCGGATGCGGGCTTCAAGCTGGTCGATCATGTCGCTATTATCCAGACGATCTTTACGAACGCCATCTTCATAGAGACCACTTTTCTTGTTACCGCCGGTTACGCCCAGGGTTGACACCAGTGCTTCACCCGGACCGTTTACCACACAGCCAATGATGGAAACGTCCATCGGGGTGATAATGTCTTCCAGACGTTGCTCAAGGGCATTCACCGTCCCGATCACATCAAACTCCTGACGTGAGCAGGTTGGGCAGGCAATGAAGTTGATCCCGCGCGCGCGAATACGCAGTGATTTCAGAATATCGAAACCGACTTTGATCTCTTCGACCGGATCGGCCGCCAGCGAGACGCGCAGGGTGTCACCGATCCCTTCAGAGAGCAGCAGCCCCAGACCGATCGCGGATTTTACAGAGCCGCTGCGCAGGCCGCCCGCTTCGGTGATCCCGAGGTGCAGAGGCTGGTCGATCTGCTTTGCCAGCAGGCGGTAAGATTCTACGGCAAGGAACACGTCGGACGCTTTTACGCTGACCTTGAACTGATCGAAGTTGAGACGATCGAGATGATCGACGTGGCGCATCGCGGATTCGAGCAGCGCCTGCGGCGTAGGCTCACCGTATTTTTCCTGCAGATCTTTTTCCAGGGAACCGGCGTTAACGCCAATACGGATAGGAATATTTTTATCGCGGGCGCAGTCCACAACCATGCGGATACGCTCTTCGTTACCGATGTTGCCCGGGTTAATACGCAGGCAATCGACGCCGTATTCGGCCACTTTCAGTGCGATGCGGTAGTCGAAGTGGATATCAGCCACCAGCGGAACGCTGACCTGCTGTTTGATCAGTTTGAACGCCTCAGCGGCATCCATGGTTGGGACGGAGACGCGAACAATGTCCGCGCCTACACGTTCTAATGCTTTGATTTGATTGACCGTCGCTTCCACATCGGTGGTGCGCGTGTTGGTCATCGACTGAACGGCGATAGGTGCCCCATCGCCGATTGGCACATTCCCAACGTAAATCCGTTTCGATTTTCTACGTTGAATCGGAGCCTGGTTATGCATGAAAAATCTCCCGCGTTGCCCGTCTGTTACTGTGCTGCTGATTGTTCGGCATTAACGGTAAGACGTGCAACCTGGTTAGTTCTGATAAAGCGGCTCAGGTCGACAGGTTTTCCTTGATACTGGATCTGTACCGCTGCCGGAGCGCCGATTTTAAGTTTATAAGGAGCCTGGCCGGTTAGGTTTAACGTGCCATCTTTACGCTGCAGGCCGCTGAACAGTTTTTTACCTGTCGCGTCAGTTACTTCCAGCCAGCAGTCGGCGCTGAAGTTCATCACCAGCGCGTTGGGATCGGCTGCTGTCGCCGTACCCGCCGGGCTGGTTGGCAGAGTCGCTGCGCTATTGTCTGCAGGCTGAGTAGCCGCAGGCGCGTTCGCCGCCGTATCAACATTCGCCTGAGAAGGGGCAACAACCGCGTTTTGATCCTGAGCCTGCGGCGCAGCGGTGTTAGCCGTTGCTGCCGGGGCCTGTGCTGCACCGGTCGCCGACGCGTCTGGCGCTGCGGTCTGTGGCTCGCTGGAGGACGCTGCGCCGTCGGTATTCAGCGGCACGCTCTGGCCGTTCTCACTTCCGGCCTGGTTGAGTTCGGCCGAGGATTGATCGGCCATGGTGGTGATCTCTTCCTGCTGCGCCTTGTGGTTTTGCCACCACCATGCACCGGTCAGACCGATGACCACAAACAGCACCAGCCAGGTAAAGCTCATCAGCCAGCCATCACGTTTTTTACGACGTTTCCCCAGGGAGAAGGTCTGCATCGGCGCAACTTTTGCTGCACGGACCGGCGCCTGCTTCTCCATCATTGGCAGTAATTCGTTTTCGGGGATGTGCACCAGTTTTGCGTAAGAGCGGATATAACCGCGCAAGAACGTTGAAGCCAGATCGGCAGGCGCCTTATCTTCTTCAATATCGCGAACCGTGGAAACCTTCAGGCACAAGCGTTCCGCAACGGCTTGCTGGCTGAGTCCGAGTTGTTCACGGGCGTTGCGAAGACGAACGCCAGTGGAGAGTGCTTCATGTTGGTCGTGAGTGGCTTCAGTATTCATTCGCTACAACTACTGGTACGTGAAAAATAAGGGTTCAGGCGCCGGTGAGTCACAATGCCACCCGCACCGCGAAACTTCTGGTCAGTTAACCTTGAACAGAGAGTATAAGACTGTCAGCCCGGAGATGACAGTACAGCCCTGCCCGTACGGCTAAACTGTTGTTACGTCGTTACATACTGCCCGAAAGTCGAATGAAACGCACCGTAATTATTGATCAGTCATCACGAATCTGACTGATTATTCAGTAAGGTTATGCTTCACGGCGCAGATAATGCGCCGCGAGTGCATAATAATCAAACAGCTTTAACCGCGATCGTCTCGCCCTGCATGCGTTTACGCAGGGTACGTTTAGTACGGTCAATGACATCACCTGCCAGCTGTCCGCATGCGGCATCAATGTCATCACCACGGGTTTTACGCACGATGGTGGTGAAACCATACTCCATCAGCACCTTGGAGAAACGGTCGATACGGCTGTTCGAGCTACGGCCATACGGCGCGCCCGGGAACGGGTTCCATGGGATCAGGTTGATTTTGCACGGCGTATCTTTCAGCAGTTCAGCCAGCTGATGCGCATGTTCGGTGCCGTCGTTGACGTGATCCAGCATCACGTACTCGATGGTCACGCGGCCCTGGTTGGCGTTGGATTTCTCCAGGTAGCGACGTACTGCGGCGAGGAAGGTTTCGATATTGTACTTTTTGTTGATCGGCACAATTTCGTCACGAATTTCATCGTTTGGCGCATGCAGGGAGATCGCCAGCGCAACGTCAATCATGTCGCCAAGCTTGTCCAGCGCAGGCACAACGCCTGAGGTAGACAGCGTGACGCGACGCTTGGACAGACCAAAGCCAAAGTCATCCAGCATGATTTCCATCGCCGGAACAACGTTGGTCAGGTTCAGGAGCGGCTCACCCATCCCCATCATCACCACGTTGGTGATAGGGCGCGTGCCGGTTACTTTTGCCGCGCCCACGATTTTCGCGGCACGCCAGACCTGGCCGATAATTTCTGACACGCGCAGGTTACGGTTAAAGCCTTGCTGCGCGGTTGAGCAGAATTTGCACTCCAGCGCACAGCCAACCTGGGAGGAGACGCACAGCGTCGCGCGGTCTTCTTCCGGGATGTAGACAGTTTCAACGCGCTGATCGCCGACCGCAATCGCCCATTTGATAGTGCCATCTGCGGAGCGCTGCTCTTCCACCACTTCCGGTGCGCGGATTTCAGCCACTTCTTTGAGCTTGTTGCGCAGGACCTTGTTGATGTCAGTCATGTCATCAAAATTGTCGCTGCAGTAATGGTACATCCACTTCATGACCTGATCGGCACGAAACGGCTTTTCGCCCATCTCTTTAAAGAACTCGCGCATCTGCTGACGGTTCAGATCCAGCAGGTTGATTTTTCCATTTTTATTGGGAACCGCAGGAATGGCGACTTCGGAGGTATTCACTAGTTCAGACATAATATTTTCCGGCCTCGTTGTTACACGTTATGGCCCATGGAGGGTTGAATAGAAACGCCCCGGAAAGCGGTCTGCTCGTCCGGGGCGTTGCATTGTACAAAGTCTGGCGCAGGGATGCCACGTCTGGACGCGGCATTTACGAAAATAATGTGTAAACGAAACCGTTAAATTAACGGGTACGTGGACACACTTCGCCTTCTGCGAAGAAGAAAGCGATTTCGCGTGCAGCAGATTCAACAGAGTCAGAACCGTGGGTGCCGTTCTCGGTGAAGCTGTCAGCGTAGTCAGCGCGCAGAGTACCTGCCAGCGCGTTGTCCGGGTTGGTTGCGCCCAGCAGGTCGCGGTGACGCTGTACTGCGTTTTCGCCTTCCAGCACGGATACCACGATTGGACCGGAGGTCATGAACTCCACCAGGCCGTCAAAGAATGGACGACCTTCGTGCTCTGCATAGAAGCCGCGAGCCTGCTCAACGGTCAGGTGCAGCATTTTGGTGCCAACAATTTTGAACCCTGCAGATTCAAAGCGAGCGAAGATGCTGCCAATAACGTTTTTTGCCACCGCGTTTGGTTTGATGATGGAAAAAGTACGTTCAATAGCCATGATAACCTCTGTCAATGTTCTGTTGTTTTGCATACCTGAGTATGGTGTGGCGCGGATTATAATGAGCAATAGCGCCATTGCCTATGGATTCAGGTAACATTTTTTTAAAATAAGACGAGTTTTAGCAACAGCTCACATCTGAAAGCTGTTTTCAGATCACTGCAGCGTAAAATTCACCGTCGCGACCTGCCCGGTCTCATCCATAACGAGTAACTGATAATCGCCCGACTTATCAAGCTGTAATGTGTAAACCCTTCCCTTCACACTCAGCGGTTCACCGTTCAAAAACCACCAGCGCTCACCGCTGTTGCCGGTCGCCTGAAGCGGTAGCGAAACGCGGGATTCACCCGGCAGACGTTTGATAACGGCCCCTTCGCGTACGCCTGTCAGGATGAGTGGCGCAGGTGAGTCCTGCGACAGCGGAGGACAGGTTGTTGATGAAGGCGGGATCCGTACCGCGCGACGCTCGGTTGCGGGCAGCCACGGTTCCAGCGGCAGCGGCCAGACATCCAGGACTTTTTCAGTTGCATCAGGGCAATCTGCCGCCACACGTTTACCCGTTTTATCCAGCCAGACCGGGAAACGAATGCCGCGTATGCCTTCCTGCTCCGGCAACAGCAGCGTGGGCGGTTCACCGCCTTCCAGAAGCCAGGTCGACAGGCGACGTCGACAGTTTTCACTGCCTTCCGGCAGCGGCTGGCCACCCGGCCAGCAGATCACGCCCCGCCCGACGCTCTCCGGACGCGGGTCGCGAGGCAGGCGGGCTTCGTCTACCGTTGAGCGCGACTGAAGCAGGTTATTGACCTGGTTTAATAGCGGAACCGCGCTGGCGAAACCAAACTGCCCCGCCACCGGCGTGCCGTCCGGTCGTCCGGTCCAGATGCCAATCACGTAGCGGGCATTCAGACCGATGGCCCAGGCATCACGGTAGCCGTAGCTGGTGCCGGTTTTCCACGCCAGGGGCGCAACCTGCGGTAGCGCATTATCCGGTAGCGGCTGCGCTTCATTGGCCAGAATACGGCGAATAATCCACGCCGAGCCTGATGATAACAGCGGACGTTCAGTCAGCGGATCGCCCGGCTGCAGGCGCAGCCGTCCCGCCTTACCGTGTCGGGCAAAGGCACTGTAGGCAGCGGCGATATCTGCCAGCCGCGCGCCTGCCCCACCGAGGATCAGGGAGAGATTCGGCTGTGCCCCCGCGGGCAGGATCAGCGGCAAACCTGCGTTACTGAGCATACCGGCAAATCGTTTTGGTCCGTAGGCTTCCAGCACCTGTACCGCGGGCAGGTTGAGGGAGCGCACCAGCGCTTCACTCATGCTGACCGGCCCGTGGAACCCGCTGTCAAAATTCCCGGGGCGATAATCACTGGTTTTTCTGGGAACGTCCTGGAGCAGCGAGGCGGGATGGATCAGGCCATCGTCCAGCGCCATACCGTAGATAAAGGGCTTCAACACCGATCCCGGGGATCGGATCG
This sequence comes from Enterobacter sp. PL_is514, assembly GCF_055816715.1. Lineage (NCBI taxonomy): Bacteria > Pseudomonadati > Pseudomonadota > Gammaproteobacteria > Enterobacterales > Enterobacteriaceae > Enterobacter > Enterobacter sp. PL_is514. The sequence continues at coordinate 300,949 of NZ_JBVPGN010000030.1, forward strand.
CATTGACCATATCCACGTGGCTAAAACGACTGTCATCGTTAATATCCACCGATCCGACCCAGCCGCGCACTTTCATATCGGTATGATCGACCACGATCATCGCCAGCGAGCTGCGTGCCGGCAGGCGGGATTTCCAGTTCATCGCCAGCTCTTCCAGCTGCCGCTGTAGCCCGGCATCCAGCGTGGTGACAATTTTCGTGTCGCGGCTTTTGCCGAGCATCATGCGCGCAAAGAGCGGCGCCAGCTGCGGCATCTGCCGGGGCGCCAGCCATACCGATTCTTCACGGGACTCTTTGACCTGCTTCGCGGACCAGACGCCCTGCGTCGCCATGCGGTCGAGCACTTTATTGCGCGCCGCTTCGGCCCGTTCAGGCCAGCGATCCGGGCGTAAACGACTCGGTGCCTGCGGCAGCACCGCCAGCAGCGCCGCGTCGGAATAGCTGAGCTGCGACGGCGGCTTGCCCAGATACGTCCAGCTTGCCGCCCCGACGCCCTGCAGCGTACCGCCAAACGGCGCGCGGTTGAGATAGAGCGTCAGGATGTCGCGTTTAGAGAGGTGCCACTCCAGCTGCATCGCCCGCCAGAGCTGACGAATTTTGCCGCCAAAGGTGCGCGGATGCGGGTCCAGCAGGCGTGCCACCTGCATGGTCAGCGTACTGCCGCCAGAAACGACTTTGCCAGAACTGAGATCCTGCCAGGCGGCGCGCAGGACAGAGAGCGGGTTTACGCCGGGGTGATCCCAGAACCAGCGATCTTCGTACTGGATCAGCGCCTCAAGATAACGGGGAGAGACCTCTTCGATCGTCACCGGATAGCGCCAGATCCCGTCGCTGTCCGCAAAGCGCCACAGCGGCGTGCCCTTCTCATCCACCACGACCCGGGCGGGGTTAACCTCTTTCAGCGGTAACGGCCACAGGCGGTCGGCGGCGACAATCAGCCCCCATAAAACGAGAAGCGCTCCCGCCAGCCACAGCCAGCGGGAGCGTGTCAAACGTGCCATTCGCATATTACGGAACAACAATCAGCGGGCCACTGGCCGCCCCCGTTGCCCGCCACTGCGGCACATACATAGACTCGACCATCGGAACCGGCACCTGGTAGGTTCCTGGCGTCACGGCACGGGCCAGATAGACCAGCGTGACCGGCTGACCTTCGTTTACCGGCACGGCAGCCACAAAGCGGTCATCGCGGAATTCCATATGCTGAATATCCGCCTGCTGCATCTGGCTGAGCAGGTTCTGCACTTCGCTACCGCTGTCCTGCAGGCTGGCGCTGCTGCTTGCCAGGTTCTGGTTTTCCAGCTCCAGACCCGCAGGGAGGAGATCCACCACCAGCGCGTCCGGCACGTTCTGGCTGGCTTTAACTTCCAGCCACACCAGCACCAGTTCGCCGCTCTTCAGGGAAGAGAGCGATTTACTGCTGCCATCGGTTGCCAGGATATGACGTTCAACCTGCAGCACGTTCGAGCTCGGCTGAGGGGCATAGTCAGGGTAACCGGTGCTGTCCAGACGCACCCACAGCGGTGTCGTTCCGGTATTGGTGACCTGCAGCGCGCCAAGCTCGTCGCCGTTCACGTTTTGCACCAGTGACTTATCGCCGCCTGATGCTGTCTCAGACAGAGAGGTTTTCGCCTGCCACGTACCGGACAAGGTTTGCAGCGAACGTCCTGCCAGGAACAGCGCGTTGCTCTCCTGCGTTGACAGCCAGCGCTGGCTGAAGGCCTGTTCAGACAGGGCATTCAGCAGCGTATTTTGCGCATCCGGCAGCAGCTTGTACTCCTCGAGAAGAGAGAGCATCAGCGCGTTATCGCGAAGCTGGCTGCCATAATCGGCCATCCAGTTTTTGCTGTCGTTACGCGGCGTTTTAAGTGCCAGGTCCAGCGCCTGCTGGCTGCGCGGCGCATCGCCCATCAGTTTGAGCGCCATGCCCAGCTGCATCAGCGGCAGACCGGAAGCCGCCTGACCGTGACGATCCCAGATTTCACGCAGCGCGCCCAGCGGCGCTTTTTGCTGACGTGCCAGTACCAGTGCGGCATAGGCCTGCACAGCGAACTTGCTGGCCTGAGTATCGTCGCTGTAGCGAATAGACATCATGCCCGGATCCTGCAGATAGCGCAGCAGGCGGCTATTGGCGTTATTCACTGCATCGGCAGGCACGCTGTAACCCTGCTCGCCCGCGCGTACCAGGAAGTCGGTCACGTAGGCCGTCAGCCAGTACTCTTCCGGACCGTTTTTATCCCACAGCGCGAAACCACCGTCTTCACGCTGCATCTGCAGCAGACGGGAGATGCCAATATCAATCGCTGCACGGCGCTTGTCATCGGTGTCGCCCTTGATGCCAAGTGCAGTAAGCTGCGCCGCGTTGGTGTAGAGCGACGGGAACAGTCCGCTGGTGGTTTGCTCCAGGCATCCGTACGGGTAGGCCTGCAGTTCACGAATATAGCGCGCCAGGTTGAGCGGTGGTTTGCCGCTCAGCAACAGTTGCCCCTGCAGGGTGGCAGGAGAGAAACCTTTGCTGTGCTGCGCCGGTGCGGTCCAGGATTCGCCGGGGTTTAGCATGGCACCGGTATTCACCGTCTGCGCCGGGAACGCCGGACGCACGCCGATTTTCCAGCTCTTTTGCTGCGGTGCGAAAGTCTCGCCCGGAAGCTGCAGACCGGTCACCTGCGCGGTCACTTCACCGTCACCATAACCGTCCAGTGCGCGCACGGGAATAAACAGCGTGCTGCGCGCCCCTGGCGGCAACTGAACCGGCTGCGGCTGCGCGCCTTCCAGCACCAGTTTGCCGGTAGAGGTCAGGGCGACGTTAAGCGTTTGCGGCTTGTCGGTCAGGTTGGTGATATCCAGCGTCAGCCGCGAGGTATCTCCGCTTGCCAGGAAGCGCGGGGTATTCAGCTCGGTAATGACCGGCGCGGCCACAATAACCTTGCTTTCACTGCTGCCGAAATCGTCTTCCGTCCAGGCCTGCGCCATCAGACGCAGCTCGCCGTTGAAATCACCAATCGGTAGCGTAATCGTGCCTTCCCCGTTGGCATCCAGCGTGACCGGCTGCGCCTGCTGGGCAATAATGGTGACGTGGTTCACCGGCGGTTTGCCGCCACGCTTCAGTTCATCCCCATCGCCACCAAAGCGCAGCGCGGCCAGACGGCCCTGTCCTTCAATGACCTGACCGTAGATATCGTAAATATCCGCGCCGTAGCGCTTCTGACCAAAGAAAGCCTGCCACGGATCCGGCGTGACGTAATCGGTAATGTTCAGCACGCCGCTGTCCACCGCCGAGACCAGAACGTTCACCTTCTGCGGGACGGCCCCCTCTTTCACGCTGGCTTTCACCTTCACCGAGAGCGTCTGGTTTGGACGCATCTTCTGCGGGTTATCAAGCGCAATATTCAGGCGGCGATTTTCGTCGCCCATAGGCAGATGCAGCAGGCCAACCGCGCGTTTCGGCGTGGCAGATTTGGATTTATCCCCAGGCCGTACCACCAGCGTACTCAGGTAGAGATCGTGACGTTTCCAGGCCTTGTCGACCGGGATAGCAAGATCAAGCCCGTTTGCCGGTACGTCGATCTCCTTCCACCACAGCGGCCCTTCGCTGGACTCGATCATCGCATAGCCCTTGCCTGCGGCTGGCGCGGCAATGTGCAGGTTGATGGTGTCGCCCGGCTGATAGGCTGGCTTATCCAGCTTCAGCGTCACGCGGTCAGGGCGCGCAGCCCCGGTGCCGTCGCTGTTATCCTGCCAGCTATACCCTGCCCAGAAGCGTACGCTGCTGACCATCTCATCAGGCGCTTTCACCTCCAGACGGTATGAACCCCACTCCACCGGGAAGGTGACTTTACCCGTTTCGTCGGCCTTGAGCGTCAACTCCTGCTCGCCTTCGACCAGGTCTTTCTGATCGAACTGAGACTGCCAGCCTTCGCTCTCAGACCAGTTCCAGAAGTAGTCACGGCGCTCGCGGATCAGGCGAACCTGCAAACCGGACACCGCTTTTTTCGCGCCGCTGGCATCGGCGTAAACGATATCGAAGCTGGCGTTGCCGTTCTCGTCAACAATCGGCTGGTTGACGGTGGTATCGGTGCGGTAGTCGTAAACGGCTTTACTGGCGAACTGAGGGCGAATACCCGGCAGCTCAGCCGCCGGCCAGATGGCCTGCTCAGCGCGACGCGTTACCGGGCGGCCGCCGGACTCCAGCAGGCTGGCCTGCAGAATCAGCTGCAGCGGAGAGTGCACTTCTTTCCACTGGCTTTCGGTAGAAACCTGTCCACGCCCCTGCTCATCCAGCGTAAGCTGCACCTCATCCAGGCTGCGGCTCAGGTTCTCCTCGGCGATATCGCCAAACTGGAAGCCCGGCAGCGCTGCCACCGCGTCACGCAGCGGACGCAGGAAGAGCTGGCCCTGCAGAGAATTACCGTTGGCCGGAGCGCCATACAGGTAATAGCCCACCACGTTAAAGTCCACGTTATCCTGTGGTGAAACCGGCGTTTTTTGTCCGCTCAGGTTGAGCGCCATGCGCTCTGGCATGAAGTCTTCGACGTGGAAGTCCCACAGGCGCTGCAGGTTATCGCCGGTGTTGGCGCGGATATGCCACATACCGGTCTGCGCCCCGCTGTCCAGCGGATAGTTGAAGCGATAGAGACCGTTCTCTGGCTTGACGACAATCGTACGAGCGACCTGTCCATCCGGACGCAGCACGTCGAGCTTCACAGGCTGATCCGGAAGTGGCTTACCGTCACTGTCGCGCAGCAGACCGTTGAGGATCACCGTTTCACCTGGGCGGTAGAGATCGCGTGGGCCAAACATAAAGAACTGCTTGCTGTAGCCCGGGCTCCCTGCGATATCAAACTCCGCCAGATCAAGAGCCGGCAGCTTGAGATCGAGCAGCGTGGTCTGGCCATCTTTACTGGCCAGGATCAGCGCGGCCTCTTTGTCGGTCTCAAGCTTTGCGTGGCCATCGCCGTCGCTTTTCGCTTCGGCAAGCGTCTGCCCTTTATCGTTCAACAGGGTGACGGTGACGCCGGACTGCGCCGCACCGTTTTCCAGGCTCTGGGTGAAGATGTCCAGGCGATTATGATAACGGTGAGCGGACAAGCCGATATCGCTCAGGGTAAAGAGCGTCGCGGCGTTGCTGTAGTTGTAGTGCCCGGCCTGGTTCATGACCGCGATATAAACGCCAGACTGCTGGAGAGGTTTAATATCCTTCAGAGGCAGCAGCAATTTTTCGCGCGTATTGCGCGCCGGATTAAGATCGAATCGACCGGTGTAAACCAGCTCCGCCATCTTCAGCAGGTTATCGGACTCCCAGTTGGTCAGCGAGTTGCGGTACTCCCACTGGCTGACAAGAGAGGCCAGCGATTCCGGCTTCACGCGGTAGAAGTTGACGTCAACATTGTTGACGTTGAGCGCCATCACCGGCAGACCTTCCACCACCTTACCCGGCAGCAGCGAGCCGCGGCTGGCAAAACCAACGGTGGGTTCAATGTCCCGGGTGGTCAGGGCTTTCTCATAATCAATGCCGAACGTCGCCTTGTTCAGCGCCTGCAGGCCCCGTTCAACGGTGACGACCAGGTTGCGGTTGGGCTCAAGATGGCGCAGGCGAAGCTCTTTCAGGTTAGGCGCAAGTTCCCACGCCCCGTCAACCTTGCCGCTTTTTTTATCCACGACGTGCACGGTTTTCGCGAAATCCTGATCGGGATTCAGCGGAACCGAGAATGTCAGCACCAGCGTGGCGGCACCGTCGAGCTGAACTTCAGAGGTATCCAGCAGGGTCAGCGCTTTTCCCTGGCTCTGGGCAGCGAGCTTAGCCAGCGTTTCAGCATTTGGCTTTTCCGCGGCTTTCGGTGTGGATGCGGTGGATGCCGCGGGAGCCGCAGCCTGAGATTTATCGTCGCTGTTATCACAGCCGACAAGCGTAAACGTGGTAAGCAGCGCGAGAGAGAGCGCGGCTAAGCGAAACGGTTTCATCCTTTGTCCCTGGCCCATGGAGCCTGTTGGTCGTCGTCCGGATAAGTATTATCCGCAAGTTTCATTAATTCAAAAAGTCCAATTTTAGAATCTGGAAAGCGCCTCGCAGAATGGCAACACGCCGCTACGCCGTGATGGAACCGCGATCACAGCACATAACGTCACATGTAACCTTTTACGTCATTTGTTTTTAAAACAAGAAGATAGCTGGATAAGCGCGCCTGAAGACTGCTAGTTTTATGACCATGACGCACCCCGAGTGCGCGGTTCAATAAGAGAGAAAGCCATGAAACGAGCCGTGAACGCCCTACAAAATTTTGGAAAATCATTGTACGGACCGGTACTTATCTTACCGATCGTCGGTCTGTTTATCGCCTTTGGTAACGTGCTGGGTAACGGTAATCTCGCGGAGTATCTGCCGTTTCTTGGCCATCCCCTGATTCAGCATATTGGTCAGCTTATCGCGAAATCTGCCGTGTCGGTGCTGGTGAACCTGGCGCTGGTGTTTGCCGTTGGTATTCCGATTGGTCTGGCGACGCGCGATAAAGGCTATGCCGCGCTGATTGGTCTGGTGACCTTTGTCGTATTCATCAACGCCATGAACGTCACGCTGCAGCTGCAGGGCGCGCTGGCGCCAGCTGCTCAGATGAAAGCGGCCGGACAAACCATGGTGCTGGGCGTGCAGGTGCTGGAGATGGGCGTTTTTGCCGGGATCCTGACTGGTGCGCTCTCCGGGTATCTGTACAACAAATACTCCGGCGTACAGTTTAACGGCGCGATGGCGATTTACTCCGGCCACTGTTTTGTCGCTATCGTCATGCTCCCCGTCTCCATGCTGCTCGGCGTGGTGATGAGCGAACTGTGGCCGTTTGCCCAGCACGGCATTAGCACCCTGGCGCTGGCCATCAAAGGCTCCGGGCCGTTTGGCGTGGCAATCTACGGTTTCCTGGAACGCATTCTGGTCCCCACCGGACTACACCATCTGGTTTATACGCCGTTCCTCTATACCGAGCTGGGCGGCACGCAGGAGGTGTGCGGCGCGACCTATCAGGGCGCGCGCAATATCTACTTCGCCGAGATGGCCTGTCCGGACGTGAAGCAGCTCAGCAGCACCGTGGTGTGGGATGCGCGCGGCATCAGCAAGATGTTCGGCCTGCCTGCCGCCGCGCTGGCGATGTATATGACCGCAAAGCCGGAGCGTAAAGCCATTGCGAAAGCCATTCTGATCCCGGCGGCGCTGACCTCGCTGCTGGTCGGCGTGACCGAGCCGATTGAGTTCTCCTTCCTGTTCGTCGCCCCGCTGCTGTTCGTGGTGCACGCGGTGCTGACCGGCATCGGCATGATGTTGTTCTCGCTGCTGGGCGTTCACGCCATCGGTGCCAACGGGATTATCGACTTCATCCTCTACAACCTGCCGCTCGGCACGGAGAAGTCCAACTGGCCGATGTACATCGTGGTCGGGCTGATCATGTTTGCTCTCTACTTCGTGGTGTTCCGCTTCCTGATCCTGCGCTTCAACATGAAAACGCCGGGCCGTGAAGATGAGGACCAGGAGACGCGCCTCTACAGCAAGCAGGAGTACCAGGCTAAAGGCAATAACGACGGGCTGGGCGAGTCCATCGTGGTGGGTCTGGGCGGTCGGGAAAACATTGAAGTGGTGGATAACTGCTACACCCGCTTACGCGTCACGGTGAAGGACGTCGCCATCATCGACGAGCCGCGGCTGAAGGCGACCGGCGCGAAAGGGATTATCAAACAAGGTAACAACGTTCAGGTGGTCTACGGGCTGCACGTCAAAAAAATGCGAGAAGCCGTTGAGACGTTTCTCTGAAAGGAGCTAAAGATGTTTACACCCCCATTTATCCTGTCGATTGCCGGCGGCGGCAGCACCTACACGCCGGGTATTGTGAAAAGCCTGATGGTGCGCCTCCAGGATTTCCCGCTGGCCGAAATTCGCCTTTACGATATCGACGAGGCGCGTCAGAACACCATTGCGCCCGTCGTCGAGAAGGTCATTCGCGACCACAGCCAGAGTATCAAATTTACCGTCACCAGCGACCCGGAAGTGGCCTTCAGCGGCGCGCATTTCGTCTTCGCCCAGATGCGCGTCGGCCAGTATAAAATGCGCGAGCAGGATGAGAAGATCCCGCTGCGTCACGGCGTGGTCGGCCAGGAAACGTGCGGACCCGGGGGTCTGGCGTACGGACTGCGCACGATCCTGCCGATGGTGGAGCTTATCGATCTGGTGGATCGCTACGCGCACGAGAAGGCCTGGATCGTGAACTACTCCAACCCGGCGGCGATCGTCGCGGAGAGCGTACGCCGCCTGCGCCCGAACGCGCGGGTGCTGAACATCTGCGATATGCCGGTAGCCGCGATGCGCAATATGGGGGCGATTCTGGGCGTCGATCGCCACAAGCTCGAAGTCGACTACTTCGGCCTGAACCACTTCGGCTGGTTTACCCGCGTGCTGGTGGACGGCGAAGACAAGCTCCCGGCGCTGCGTAAGCATATCGCGAAGTTTGGCCTGCTGACGGAAGATGCGGCCAAAACCGACCCGCAGCATTCCGATCCCTCCTGGGTGAAGACCTGGCGCAACATTAAGCCGATTATGGACAACTTCCCGGAGTATCTGCCGAACCCGTATCTGCAGTATTACCTGATGCCGAACCAGATTGTGGCGCACCAGAACCCGGACTATACCCGCGCCAATGAAGTGATGGACGGGCGCGAGAAAAAGCTGTTCGCCGCCGCCGAAGAGTATAAGCGCACCGGGATCCTGCCGGATGCCTTCCACGTGGGCGTGCACGGCGAGTTTATCGTCGATGTCGCCCGCTCGCTGGCCTTTAACCTGCGAAGCCGCCATCTGGTGATGGTGGAAAACCGCGGCGCGATTACCAACCTGCCTTACGATGCCGTGGTGGAAGTACCCGCTTATATCACCTCCGAAGGCCCGGAACCGATTCGCGTCGGTCAGGTGCCGCTGTTCCATCAGACCCTTTTGCAACAGCAGCTCGCCTCTGAACAGCTGCTGGTGGAGGCGACTATCGAAGGCAGCTATGAGAAAGCCCTGCAGGCATTCACCCTCAACCGCACCGTGCCGACCATGGAACATGCGAAAGCAATTCTGGATGAGATGATCGAGGCCAACCGCGACTACTGGCCTGCGCTGCAAAAAGCCTGGCAGGACGGCGAAACGGTGAAAAAATAGGGGCTTGCTCGCGAGTTGAACGTGGTTTGCTTGTCGGTGTCAGAAAAAACACCGACAATCCTTTTTTACGGAAAAGAATGGAGGCAACCCATGTCCACCTCATATTTTGTCGCCGCCGACTGGCTGATTGAGCACGGCGACGATCCGGAAGTTCAGATTATCGACGCGCGTATGGCCCCGGCCGGGCAGGAACACCTTCGCGATATGGTCGCGGAATACCGTGCAGGGCACCTGCCTGGCGCGGTATTTTTTGATATCGAAGCCCTCTCCGATCACACCTCTCCCCTGCCGCACATGCTGCCGCGCCCGGAAGCATTTTCCGTGGCGATGCGCGAGCTGGGCATCAGCAAAGACAAACATCTCGTTGTCTATGATGAAGGTAACCTCTTCTCCGCACCGCGCGCGTGGTGGATGCTGAAGAACTTCGGCGTGGAAAAAGTGTCGATTCTGGCGGGCGGGCTGGCGGGCTGGAAGCGCGACGAGCTGCCGCTTCAGCAGGGCGATGTGGCGCTGCCGGAAGGTGAATTCGACGCGACCTTTGACACCCACGTGGTAAAACGCCTGACCGACGTGCTGGTCGTGAGCCATGAAAAAACGGCGCAAATCGTCGATGCCCGTCCTGCTCCGCGCTTCAATGCCCAAGCGGATGAACCGCGTCCGGGGCTGAAGCGTGGACATATTCCGGGCGCGCTGAACGTGCCGTGGGGCGACCTGGTGTTTGAGGGCGAGCTGAAAACCACCGACGAGCTGCGCGCCATTTTTGACCGTGCTGGCGTGGATTTACATCGTCCGATTATTGCCAGCTGCGGCTCCGGCGTCACGGCCTGCGTGGTGATCCTGGCGCTCGCCACGCTCGGCGCGAACGACGTCACGCTCTACGACGGCGCCTGGAGCGAATGGGGTGCGCGAGACGACCTGCCTGTCGAACCCGCGAAATAATGGATAACCGCCTGGCCACGCTGTTGACGCGCGGAGCGTCATTGACCCGCGCGGAGTATCGCGTCCTCGCCCACCTCACGGAGCATCCGCTGCTGGTGGGCAACATCACGGTGCGAGAGCTTGCTCAGGCGACGTTTGTTTCTACCGCCACCATCATGCGGCTGTGTCAGAAGCTGGGGTTCAGCGGCTTTAGCGAGTTTATCTGGCACTGCAAGCAGCTGCTCTCCGACACGCCGCACATTGCCGTTCAGGGGCAATCGCGTCCCGAGCTTCCGGCGCTGTTTAATCAGTTTATCGCCAACTATCAGCACACCTTTCAGTGGGTCACGCAGGAGAAGCGACAGCAGTTTGCCGACCTGCTGCGCCAGAAAGAGAGCTTCTTTCTCTACGGGGCTGGGTTTTCCTATCTCTTTGCGGAGTACCTGACCAAGAAGCTGCAGGTGTTGGGCAAAACGGCGTTTATCTCCGGACCGGGGGACAGCAGGAATATTTTCCTCAGCAACGCCGCGCGCTATCAGGTGTTTATTGCCGTCTCGCGCAGCGGCGAAACGGAGCAGGTGCTGGATAAAGCGCGGATTGCCAAAAACGTCGGCATGACCATCGTCGCGTTTACCCGCGCCTCGGCCAACACGCTGGCAGAGATGGCCGACGTTCACTTTGCGCTCTATGACGAAGCGGTACACTACGCCGCCGAAGCCGCAGGGGTGACGTCGTTTGAGTCGAATCTGGTGCTGCTGATGGATTTACTGCTGCTGGAAGCAACGGGGTGACATTCACCCCGCTGAAATCAGATGATGCGGTTGGTTTTGAGATCGCGCAGGAAGCCGCCCCAGCGACGCTCGTAGAACGGGGTGATGTGCTCGGTAATAAAGTGGCTGATACCCTTCTCACCGTTTTTCACCTGACAAATATCAATCGGCTCATCGCCCGGTAGCGTGTCGGTCGCCACGCTGCCCGCAGCCTGAACGATCTCGTCGAAATCGCCATCGGCCTCAATACCGATCAACAGCACCGGCTTTTCGTCCGCGCGCTCTTTGATGGAGCAGAGAAACGCGCGCCTGACGGGCTTGAGCGTTTTGAACAGCGTCGTCAGGGAATCAATCATCTGCGCGGGCGGCTCGGCCACCTCAGACAGCAGCAGCGTTTCACCCCCTTCAAGCACTTCCTGGGTGCTGAGCGGGTTGCCCTCTTCACCTATCAGGTGGCTGATTTCACGCGGCGTGAACTCTTTCCCGGTCGGCAATTTAGCGTTGAGGAACAGCGTCTGGCCCAGCGTCATTTCAAACAGGGTACGCACCGGCATTACCACGAACGCCTGTTCGTCTTCTACCGCTTCCTGCAGGGCTTCCAGCGAGGTGAAGAACGGGATCACCGACGTGCCGTCGTCTTTCTCCCAATGCAGCAGATCCAGCGCGCTGTCTTCGACAACCTGCTCACCTTCCGCCGCGGTGCCCGGCACCCAGACGGTGGATTCCAGCAGCGTGCGGAAAAAAGCCGGACGGTGGGCGGGCTCGGTCGCCGCCTGCTCCAGCAGGGTTTCTAATTCGTTTTTGGTGTCTGACATAGTTTGGCTACTTCAAAAAACGCCGGGTGGCGCTTCGCTTACCCGGCCTACAAAACCGTAGGCCCGTGCAAGCGCAGCGCCGCCGGGCAATATGATGACTCCGAAGGCGCGCGTAAGCGTAGCGCCACCCGGCTAAAAAGATTACTCAGCCGTCAGCAGGTTCGCCACGGTACGCACACCCAGACCGGTTGCGCCCGCAGACCACTGCTCAACCGCGGCTTTACGGTACGTTGCGGAGCAGTCGATGTGCAGCCAGCCTTCATGATAATTCTCAACGAAGTGAGACAGGAAGCCTGCCGCGGTGCTTGCGCCCGCAGGGTACGCCGCGCTGGCGGTATTGTTCAGCTCGGCAAAGTTGGACGGCAGCTGGCTGCGGTGGAACTCGGCCAGCGGCAGACGCCAGAACGGTTCATTTTCAGCAGCGGCGCTTGCCAGCAGGCGAGCGGCCAGCTTGTCGTCAAAGCTGAACAGCGCATGGTAGTCGTTACCCAGCGCGGTTTTCGCCGCGCCGGTCAGGGTCGCCATATCGATAATCAGCTCTGGCTTCTGGGCAGACGCGTCGATCAGGCCATCGGCCAGCACCAGACGGCCTTCGGCGTCGGTGTTCATCACCTCAACGTTTTTGCCGTTACGGTAGCGAATGATGTCGCCCAGCTTGAAGGCATTACCGCTCACCATGTTGTCCGCGCAGCACAGGTACAGCTTCACGCGCTTGTTCAGACCGCGGGTAATCGCAAACGCCAGCGCGCCGGTGATGGTGGCCGCGCCGCCCATGTCGGACTTCATGGAGTCCATGAACGCGCTCTGCTTCAGGCTGTAGCCGCCGGTGTCGAAGGTGATACCTTTACCTACCAGGCAGGCAAAGACAGGGGCGTCTTTATTGCCGGTTGGGTTGTAGTCCAGCGCCAGCAGCACCGGTGGACGCTCAGAACCACGGCCCACGGTATGAATACCCATGTAGTTCTGCTCGCGCAGGTCTTCACCCTTGGTGATGCGGTAGGACATCTTGTCGCCCGCCACGCCGCACAGCAGGTCAACCGCGCGCTGCGCCAGCTGCTCAGGGCCTAACTCTTCCGCCGGGGCGTTGATGGTGTCGCGCACCCAGTCGATAATTTGCAGGCGGCTTTCCAGCTCTTTCTGACCGGCTTCGTCGAGGTTTGCCCACTCAATTTTGCGGGTGCCTTTCGGGCCTTTGTAGCCTGCCCAGAATGCCCAGCTGCGGTCGGTGTCCCAGCCTTCGCCTTCCAGGGAGACATGCTTAATGCCCAGACCGTCAATTTTACGCGCGGCGCGCTGGATCAGGCCCAAATCATCGTTGCCCGTCAGGTGCAGGGTAATACCGTCGTTGTTGATGCTGTAGCTGGCTTTCTCGCCCCAGCGCGCGTCGGCGGGCTGCGTAGAGAGCGTAATCTTCATCGCTTCGGTCATTTTATTTTTCCTTATTAGCAACTAGCAAACGGGCCGCCTGAAGGCAGCCCGTTTTGTTATTTATTCTGCTTCATCTAACCAGACTAACAGAATCGCCTCCAGAATTTTTTCATTGGATGCGTTTGGATCGTCGTCGAAATCTTCCAGATCGCAGATCCACTGATGCATGTCGGTGAATCGTACGGTCTTCGGATCGAGATCCGGGTTCGCGTCGTAGAGCGCTTCGCCGATTTCACGGCTGTCTGTCCACTTCAGTCCCATATCAATGCTCGCGTGCGTGGTTGATGGTGTAACGTGGGAATTCCACGACCAGATCTTCATCGGTCACCGCAGCCTGGCAGCTCAGGCGGCTGTCTGGCTCCAGACCCCATGCTTTATCCAGCATGTCGTCTTCGTCTTCGGTGCTCTCGGCGAGAGAGTCAAAACCTTCACGCACGATGCAGTGGCAGGTGGTGCAGGCACAGGATTTTTCACAGGCGTGTTCCACTTCGATACCTGCACGCAGGGCAACATCGAGAATGGTTTCGCCGGTCTTCGCTTCCAGAACAGCGCCATCCGGACAGAGGTCCGCATGAGGCAAAATTACAATCTTTGGCATATTAAACCTCGTCCACGGACTGGCCTTTCAGCGCGACGCGGACAGATTTGTCCATGCGGCGAGCAGCAAAGTCCTGGGTTTGTTTATCAACGTTTTTAATGGCTTCTTCTATTGCGTCAGCGTCATTGCCTTCAGCGACCACGCTTAAGCGCGCGGCCGCTTCGTCAATTACCTGACGCTCAGCGGCGCTGAGCAGCGCGGCGTCGGCAGCGAGCGCGCCGGTCAGGCTTTCCAGCACGCGTGCGGCTTCCACTTTTTGTTCCGCCAGCATACGCGCCTTCACATCCTGCTCGGCGTAGCTCATTGAGTCCTGAATCATAGAGGCGATTTCGCCATCGGTCAGGCCGTAGGACGGCTTCACCTGGATGGACGATTCCACGCCGGTGGATTTTTCCATCGCCGTGACGCTCAGCAGACCGTCGGCATCCACCTGGAAGGTGACGCGAATGTGCGCCCCGCCCGCAGGTAGCGCCGGAATTCCGCGCAGCGCAAAGCGCGCCAGAGAGCGGCAGTCCTGCACCAGCTCCCGCTCACCCTGCATCACGTGGATGGACATCGCGGTCTGGCCGTCTTTAAAGGTGGTGAACTCCTGCGCGCGCGCCACCGGAATGGTGGTGTTACGCGGGATCACTTTCTCCACCAGGCCGCCCATGGTTTCTAACCCCAGCGACAGCGGGATGACGTCCAGCAGCAGCATTTCGCTGTCCGGCTTGTTGCCGACCAGAATATCGGCCTGGATTGCGGCGCCCACGGCAACCACTTTGTCCGGGTCGATGGAGGTCAGCGGCGTGCGGCCAAAGAATTCGCCCACGCGCTCACGCACCAGCGGCACGCGGGTCGAACCGCCTACCATGACCACTTCCAGCACCTCGTTCGCCTCAACGCCCGCATCTTTCAATGCGCGACGGCAGGCCAGCAGGGTGCGTTTCACCAGCGGGGCAATCAGATCGCTGAACTGGTCGCGGGTGATGTCACCCTGCCAGCCCGCAACGTTCACGGTAACCGTCTGCGCATCGCTCAGGGCGATTTTGGCGTCAATAGCCGCATCCAGCAGCTCGCGCTGTACGCGCGCATCGCTGCGATCGCTGATGCCCGCCTGCTCGCGAATGTAGTCCGCCAGCAGATGGTCGAAGTCATCGCCACCCAGCGCGGAATCCCCGCCGGTTGCCAGCACTTCAAATACCCCACGGCTCAGGCGCAGGATTGAAATATCAAAGGTACCGCCGCCGAGATCGTAAACCGCAATGACCCCTTCCTGACCGGAGTCGAGGCCGTAGGCAATCGCCGCAGCCGTCGGTTCGTTCAGCAGACGCAGCACGTGCAGGCCCGCCAGACGCGCGGCGTCTTTGGTGCCCTGACGCTGTGCATCGTCAAAGTACGCAGGAACGGTGATCACCACGCCGTCCAGGTCGCCGCCGAGCGTTGCCGTGGCGCGCTCTGCCAGTGCCTTGAGGATATCAGCAGAAACACGAATCGGGTTCAGCAGACCGGCCGCGGTCGCGATCATCGGCAGGCCGTTTTCACTGGCCTGCAGCTGATACGGCAGATGCGGGTAGCGGGTCTGAATATCGGCCAGCGAGCGGCCCATCATGCGCTTGACGGAGCTGATGGTGTTGGCCGGATCGCGCGCGGCGTTGGCGCGGGCGTCATAGCCGACCGCGTGACCCTGCTGCTGGTAGTGGACCACGGAAGGCAGCAGATGGCGGCCCTGCTCGTCGGCCAGCGTTTCCGCCTGGCCGCTGCGCACGGTCGCCACGAGGGAATTGGTGGTGCCCAGATCGATACCCACCGCCAGACGACGCTGGTGCGGTGCGGCACTTAAGCCAGGCTCACTAATTTGTAATAAGGCCATAATTGCTTCCGAAATTAAAAATCGAGCAGCTTTTCTTCGAGTTGTTCAGCACTGCTTCGCAGTTTATCGAGAAAACGGAGTTTGCGCACAGTATCTGCCGCCACGTCCCAGGTCTCGTTGTTCAGTTGCTCCACCATCTGCTGATGGCGGATATCGAACATGCCCTTCACGCGCGTAATAAAGCTTTCCAGACGCGCTTCGTCTTTGGCCTGTTCAATCTCATCGAGCTCTTCGCGAAGCTCCAGCTGCTCCATCAGAAATGCCGTGTCGCGCACGGTGTGCTGTTCGCTCGCCAGATCAAAACCGTGGAGCGAGAGCAGATATTCAGCGCGCGCCAGCGGGTGACGCAGCGTCTGCCAGGCCTGGTTGATGGTCGCAGAGTGGGAAACCGCAGCCAGCTGCTCTGCCTGAGTACCGCTCGCGAATTTGTCCGGATGGTACTGACGCTGAAGATCCTGAAAGCGGATCGTCAGCGCCTGGAGATCAATCGGGTATTGAGCGGGAAGTCCGAAGAGAGTGAAGTAATCCATAACAATCTCAGGGGTAGCCTGTTATAACAAACCCCACGCGCAGCGGGTACGCCACGGTGGGGTTTCGGATGACGCGCGGTTAAACGTGGAAGCTTTCGCCGCAACCACACTCGTCTTTGACGTTCGGGTTCGTGAATTTAAACCCTTCGTTCAGGCCTTCTTTAACGAAGTCCAGCTGAGTGCCGTTGAGGAATTGCAGGCTTTTGCCATCGACCACCACCTTCACGCCCTTGTCTTCAAACACGGTGTCGTCAGACGCCGGTTCATCAACAAACTCCAGTACGTAAGCCATACCAGAACAGCCGGAGGTACGTACGCCCAGTCGCAGGCCAAAGCCTTTACCACGGTTCGCCAGAAAAGAGCTTACTCGCGCGGCAGCGCTGTCGCTAAGGGTAATCGACATACTCAAACCTCAATTATTTTGCTTCACGTTTGCTTTTGTAATCCGCAATGGCGGCTTTGATCGCGTCTTCTGCCAGAATTGAGCAGTGAATTTTCACCGGTGGCAGTTCGAGTTCTTCAGCAATATCCGTGTTCTTGATTGCCTGTGCTTCGTCCAGAGACTTGCCCTTCACCCATTCGGTGACCAGGGAGCTGGACGCGATAGCAGAACCGCAGCCGTAGGTCTTGAAACGCGCGTCTTCAATGATACCTTCATTGTTGACTTTAATCTGCAACTTCATCACGTCGCCACACGCCGGCGCACCGACCATGCCGCTACCAACAGATTCGTCGCTGTTGTCAAAAGAGCCAACGTTGCGTGGGTTTTCGTAATGATCGATGACTTTTTCGCTGTATGCCATGATTGAATTCTCCTTATGTACCGATTAGTGATGTGACCATTCAATGCTGTTCAGATCCACGCCCTGCTTGAACATTTCCCACAGTGGAGAAAGGTCGCGCAGACGGCCAATGGAGTTGCGAACCAGCTTGATGGTGTAGTCAATCTCTTCTTCGGTAGTGAAACGACCTAAAGAGAAACGGATAGAGCTGTGTGCCAGCTCGTCAGTCATACCCAGCGCGCGCAGCACGTAGGATGGCTCAAGGCTTGCAGAAGTACAGGCAGAACCGGAAGAAACGGCCAGGTCTTTCAGCGCCATAATCAGCGATTCGCCTTCAACATAGTTGAAGCTGACGTTGAGGATGTTCGGAGCGCCCTGCTCGAGATCGCCGTTCAGATACACTTCTTCCATATCTTTCACGCCGTCCCACAGACGGTTACGCAGCGTACGCAGGCGCGCCATCTCGGTTTCCATCTCTTCTTTTGCAATGCGGTAGGCTTCGCCCATGCCCACGATCTGGTGAACAGGCAGCGTACCGGAACGCATGCCGCGCTCGTGACCACCGCCGTGCATCTGTGCTTCGATGCGGATACGTGGCTTACGACGAACGTACAGCGCGCCAATCCCTTTCGGGCCATAGATTTTGTGGCCGGAGAAGGACATCAGGTCTACTTTCAGCTGGCTCAGGTCGATAGGCAGTTTGCCCACGCTCTGGGTCGCGTCTACGTGGTAGATGATACCGCGCGCGCGGCACATTTCGCCGATGGTCGCGATGTCCTGCACCACGCCGATTTCGTTGTTGACGTGCATGATGGAGACCAGAATGGTGTCATCACGCATAGCCGCTTCGAGCTCTTTCAGGTCGATGATGCCGTTGCTCTGTGGCGCCAGGTAGGTGACTTCATACCCTTCACGCTCCAGCTGACGGCAGGTGTCCAGCACGGCTTTGTGTTCGGTTTTGCTGGTGATGATGTGCTTGCCTTTTTTCTGATAAAAGTTAGCTGCACCTTTGATCGCCAGGTTGTCGGATTCGGTCGCACCGGAGGTGAAAACAATCTCACGCGGGTCGGCACCCACCAGGTCAGCAATCTGATTACGGGCGATATCAACCGCCTCTTCAGCATGCCAGCCAAAACGGTGTGAACGGGAAGCTGGGTTACCAAAGTTTCCGTCCAGGGTCAGACACTGCATCATTTTCTCGGCAACACGCGGGTCCACCGGCGTGGTTGCGGAGTAATCGAGATAAATCGGTAATTTCATTGCTCTTTAAACTCCGTACATCGCTTCAATGCAAGGAATCAGGCAACCGGCTGGATGTACGACCGAGTACACGGGGCGAGTCTTCGCCCCGGCCTGATTCTGAAATACTTATCGTTTTATTACGCGCGCAGTTTGACGTCGATAGCGTCCTGCGCGCGGGTGCTGCGTTGGGAATCCTGACTGTGCTGACGACCAGAGACATCCAGAACTTCCTGGTTATTGACCAGTTCACCCAGGGTGATGTTGTTCAGGAAGCCGGTGAGACGGTCGCTCAGATCGCGCCACAGCGCGTGGGTCAGGCATTTGTCGCCGCCCTGGCAGCCGCCTTTACCCTGGCAACGGGTCGCGTCAACGGATTCGTCAACTGCGCTAATCACTTCACCAACTGCAATACTGCCCGCGTCTTTACCCAGCAGATAACCGCCGCCTGGGCCACGAACGCTGGAAACCAGTCCATTTTTACGCAGTCTGGAGAACAGCTGTTCCAGATAAGAGAGGGAGATCCCTTGTCGTTCAGAAATATCAGCCAACGGAACCGGGCCCGCTTCGGAGTTGAGCGCAACGTCCAGCATCGCGGTCACGGCATAACGCCCTTTAGATGTCAGTCTCATGTCTTACTTAACCTCAAACTCGCCCCTGCCCGGGGTTTTTTATAGTAAAATGGGGTATTGCATAGCAGGGCCAAGTCTGACATTCCTGACTAAAATGGTCAACTATTTACTTGACTGTTTTAGTCAGGTATTTAACCTTCTGTGCCTTCATAATACAGGTGCGGCCTGATGCCCTCACCCCGCCCCTCTCCCACAGGGAGAGAGAAAACAAACCGGCACTACTCTTTATTCTTCTGCTCAATCGACGCCAGAATCCCGCGCAGGATGTTCAGCTCCTGGCTTTCCGGACGCGCGCGGGTAAACATACGGCGCAGCTTGTTCATTACCTGGCCCGGGTGGCCTTCACGGATAAAGCCGGTTGAGAGCAGCGTCTGCTCCAGGTGACCGTAGAAACGCTCAAGGTCGTCCACCAGCGGGTAAGCCGTCTCTTCTTTCGGCTCGACCTCTTTTTCCTGCGTTGCCAGCCACGCCATACGGACTTCGTAAGCGATAACCTGCACCGCCATCGCCAGGTTCAGCGAGCTGTACTCCGGGTTTGCCGCAATCGCGACGTGATAATGACACTTCTGCAGCTCGTCGTTGGTCAGGCCAACGCGCTCGCGGCCAAACACCAGCGCAACCGGCGCCTGTTCTGCCTCCGAGACACTTTTCAGGCCGCATTCGCGCGGATCGAGCATTGGCCACGGCAGCGTGCGCGAACGTGCGCTGGTACCCACAACGAGGCTGCAGCCGGCCAGCGCTTCGTCAAGGGTGTCGACGATCTGGGCATTGCCGATCACGTCGCTGGCCCCGGCCGCCAGCGCGATAGCCTGCGAGTCGGGTTTCACCAGCGGGTTAACCAGCCACAGGTTCGTTAAGCCCATGGTTTTCATAGCGCGGGCAACGGAGCCCATGTTGCCGGTATGCGATGTTTCGACCAGCACGATTCGAATGTTTTGCAGCATAATTTTTAATGTCTGAATTCAGCGTCTGAAGAATATTCGGGCATATTATCATAAACGGGAGACATAATCCGATCCCACTGCTATACTCTGCGCCGATTTTCCTGTTCTTTAACATCCAGTGAGAGAGACCGATGCATCCGATGCTGACCATCGCCGTGCGCGCAGCGCGCAAGGCGGGTAATGTAATTGCCAAACACTACGAAACGCCAGACTCCGTAGAAACCAGCCAGAAAGGCAGCAATGATTTCGTGACGAACGTCGATAAAGCCGCAGAAGCGATTATTATCGAAACGATCCGCAAATCTTACCCACAGCACACCATCATCACCGAAGAAAGCGGTGAACATGAAGGTACCGATCAGGATGTTCAATGGGTTATCGATCCACTGGATGGCACCACCAACTTCGTCAAACGCCTGCCACACTTCTCTGTGTCTATCGCAGTACGCATTAAAGGCCGTACTGAAGTCGCCGTTGTGTACGATCCAATGCGTAACGAACTGTTCACCGCGACCCGCGGTCAGGGCGCACAGCTGAACGGCTACCGTCTGCGCTGCAGCAACGCACGCGATCTGGACGGCACCATCCTGGCGACCGGTTTCCCGTTCAAGGCAAAACAGCACGCGACCACCTATATGAATATCCTGGGCAAACTGTTCACCGAATGCGCGGACTTCCGTCGCACCGGTTCTGCTGCGCTGGATCTGGCCTATGTTGCCACCGGCCGCGTTGACGGTTACTTCGAACTCTCACTGAAGCCATGGGATTTTGCAGCGGGCGAGCTGATCGCACGTGAAGCAGGCGCCATTGTTTGCGACTTCACCGGCGGCCATAACTATCTGTCTACCGGCAACATCGTTGCGGGTAACCCACGCGTTGTTAAAGCCATGCTGGCAAACATGCGTGATGAACTGAGCGATGCGCTGAAGCGTTAATCCCGGTAATTCCCTCTCCCTGTGGGAGAGGGAATTGAAACTAAAAAGGCCGCAATCCCCTTCCCACCGGCACCGCACTCATCCACATCGTTACCGCCGCTACCAGCAGAATCACCCCGCCCGCCAGCGCGAGCGTTGTCCAGCCAACCTGCCGCCACAGCACCGGCGTTTTATTGCCGCTGAGTTTGACCGCCAGCTGACGGAAGCTGTGTACCAGCAGCGCTAAAGACGAAATGGTGAGAGAGGTTCCTGCCGCCATCGCCAGCGCGGACAGCATGCCCCAGCCGAACACGCCTATCACCTTACTGAACAGCAGCACCATGATGGCACCCGAACACGGGCGCATGCCCATAGAGAGAACAATCACCAGCCGCGCGCGCCAGTCGTCGCCGTTCTGTAATTGTTCCTGCGTGGGCAAATGCTGATGTCCGCAGCCGCAGTTTTCATCATGAACGTGGTGCGGCGTAAAGGTTTTGAATTTCGGCTTTTGCAGCAGCACGCGCAGCTTTTTCAGCGCCCGCCAGCAGAGGATCAGCCCCAGCAGGCCCACCAGCGCATAGCTCCCTTTTTCAAGCCAGAAGCTGCTCATGTGCAGCTGGCGCGCCGGAAGCTGCAAAAGTGAAAGCACAACAACGACCAGCGCAATCGCCACGCCGCCCTGCAGCAGCGAGGAGGCCAGCGTCAGGCCGATGCTCGATTTCAGCTTTGACGGATGGGTGGCGAGCCAGGTCGTAATGACGATTTTGCCGTGCCCCGGCCCCAGGGCGTGCAGAACGCCATAGACAAAACTGAACGCCAGCAGGGAACCACCCGCTTTGGTCGGGTTCTCCGCCACCGCCTTCAGCAGACCGCTCATCTGCTGGTTAACCTCACGCTGCCAGATAATGCTTTTCATCATGACCTGCGGCCAGGCCTGCCACAGCCACAGCGCACCGCCAGTTGCTAACAGTAAAAAGAGCGCCAGCGGCCAGAGGTGCAGCCAGCGGCGCGGTTTCCGAACCGGAGAGGAGATCACTGACATTGTAACGTCACCTCCTGCGCAAACTGTTTACCCAATTCCATATCCTCGGGTGGGGCATCTTCTTTATCAAGCGAGACCGCAAAGTTCAGCGTCTCTTCGCTCGGTTTCGGGGTGTGTACGCCAATTTTGCAGCTTTTTTGCAGCGCGTCCGGCAGCCGTACGTCGCTGTCTTTGTCATAGCGCATGTCAACATAGTAGGTAGGGTCAAAGGTGGAAAAGCGGTACGTTTGCCCCGCCAGCGGCTGCGGATGCGCCAGCGGAAGCACGAACGTCAGCACCGCCTGGTGCCCTTCACGCGTCATCCCGTATTCCGTGGGTCGGTTCAGAAATTTGACCTTTTGCCCGTTGTGCCAGAATTCAGTGAAGTAGTGCTGGCCGAGCACGTTGGCCATTACTTCCGCCGCCAGCTTTTTCCAGATTTCATCGCCGGGCTTCGCATTTCCCGCATCGTAGAGCAGATCGGCCGAGGTGATTTCATCCATCGTCCAGCGCATTTTCAGGCCGCTCAATTGCGTGCCGTCGGTGACAAGCTCGGTTTTGAGGTCGATAAAGCTGTGAGGGTGTGCGCTGGCGGTTAAGCTGATAACCGCCAAAAATAACGCCATCGCACATTGTTTAACTGTTTGCATCAATTCCTCACGTCAAAAATTCTGTGATGTTCCCCAGCAATCCTGAGTGAAAGGCCTGCCGGCGCGCTTTTCAGCGCTCATCCTTTAGCTATTCTTATCAAACATTCACACTGGATACCCGACAGATGATGACGACGCTTGAAATTCCATCTGTGCTTTCCAGTTCGCAGCGCCGCTGCCAGGTGCTTTTGATGCTTTACCTGCCCGATGCTGCCGTCACCGCACAGAGCATAATCGCTGCCAACGGCGTGGATGACGCGATGGCACGGCAAGATATAGCCGAGACGCGCGATGAAATCCAGCGCTATCACCGGCTGGATATCGTTACGCACCACGACGGCTGCTACCGGATTGAAGGCACAGCCCTGAATCAGCGTTTATGCCTGCTGCACTGGCTGCGCCGGGCGCTGCGGCTTTGCCCGCAGTTCGTCTCGCACCAGTTTACCCCCGCATTAAAAACCGCGCTTAAACAACACGGCATTGCGCGTCCGCTTTACGACGATGCGAACCTGCGGGCACTGATCGGCTTCTGCTCACGCAAGCTCCAGCGCCAGTTTGAATGCCGCGACGTCCAGTTTTTACAGCTTTATCTGCAATACTGCCTTATTCAGCACCAGCTCGGGAATACGCCGCAGTTTTCCCACGTTCAGCGCAGCTGGACCCAGTCGAGAGGGGAGTATTTTACGGCGCAGGAGATCGTGCGCCACTGGAGACGGCGCGTCCCGCAGGGTGCCCACGGGGATGAACAGCTGTTTCTGGCGCTGCTGTTTATGATGCTCCGCACCCCCGATCCGGTGCTTGATAAGCACCAGCAGGATCAGCGTCTACGCCGGGCCATCGTGCGCATGGTGGCCCGCTTTCGTTCCCAGACCGGGATGAACTTCAGCGATGAACAAGGGCTGACCGATCAGCTGTATATCCATCTGGCTCAGGCGCTGGACCGTTCGCTGTTTGAGATCGGCATCGACAATAACCTGCCGGAGGAGATCCACCGCCTTTATCCCCGACTGTTACGCACCACGAAAGAGGCGCTGTTTGAACTGGAGGCGGAATTTGGCCTGCGTTTTTCCGATGAAGAGATGAGCCTCGTGGCGGTGATTTTTGGTGCCTGGCTGATGCAGGAGACTGACCTGCATGAAAAACAGGTGATCCTGCTGACGGGAGACGATAAAGCCAGTGAGGAACAGATCGAACAGCAGCTTCGCGAGCTGACGCTGCTGCCGCTCAATATTCGCTACCTGACGCTGCAGGCCTTTCAGAAAGAGGGAGCGCCGCGCGAAGCCGCGCTGGTTATCACCCCCTACCCTACGGCCCTGCCGCTGTTCTCGCCGCCGTTGATTCATGCCGTTGAGACATTGAACGCGCAGCAGCAAGAACATATTCGCGCCATGCTGGAATCATAGCGACGCGCGGGCGGCCACTTTAGGGCGAACAACGATGGCGGGCAAGGCGACCAGCGCCATCACCCAGAAGACGCCGTGCCCCAGATGCTGATAGAGGAATCCCGCAAACACCGTCATGATCGCGATACTGCCCCCCATTGCCACTGCCGAATAGACGGCCTGCAGGCGAATCACGTCCCCGCCCTCGCGCGCAGCGATATAGCGCATGGCTGCCAGATGGCACACGGTAAAGGTGCCGCAGTGAAGAATTTGCGCCACAATCAGCCACGGCAGATCGGTCGTCCAGCCCATAATCCCCCAGCGCGCCACCCCACACATGGCGGAAAGCAGCAGCAGGTCACGCGCGCCAAAGCGACGGAACAGTTTTTTGCTCAGGGCAAAGATAATGACTTCGGCCACCACGCCCAGCGACCATAGATAGCCCACGGCGGAAGCGGAATACCCTGCCCCCTGCCAGTAGATAGCGCTGAAACCATAGTACGCCGCATGTGCCCCCTGAAGGAGGCACACGCACGCCAGAAAACGCCAGCTTTGTGCGACCAGGCTCCGCCATGCGGGCCAGCCGGCGCTCTCCTGATGGCGGCTTTCCCCTTGTGGCATCACCGACGGTCGCAACAGCATGCCCAGCAGCATCGAGGCAATACCGATGCTCAGCAGGGCAAGAATGGCGCGATAATCGTAAAGGCTGACCAGTTTGCCCACCAGCGCCGAGCCAATCACAAAGGCGATAGAGCCCCACAGGCGCACGCGACCATAGTCCATGGTGATCTGCTTTTGCCAGGTGTTCGCCAGGGCATCCGTCAGCGGCACCAGCGGTGAGAAGAACAGGTTAAAGCCGACCATCACCACCATCAGCCAGGCAAACTGGTGGCTGACCCAGAAGCAGGCCACAAAGATCAGGGTCAGCAGAGCAAGAATGCGCACGGCCTTGATCAGTAAGGAGGGATCGCTGACGCGCGGGGCAATCAGCAGGCTGCCGAGGAAACGCGCCACCAGCCCGGCCCCCAGCAGGACGCCGATGGTCTCGGGCGTCAGGCCGATACCCTTGAGCCAGACGCTCCAGAAGGGCAGAAAAATACCGTAGCTAAAGAAATAGGTGAAATAACTCAGCGCCAGCCAGCGCGTGGAATACAAGACCATGAATCCCTCCCGAAATCGAGGCCATAGTCTGGCGAGAATATAAAAATTAAGCAAGTAGATAGCCTGCTATAAATTAACGAAAAATTAACATCTTGTGCAGTCGCCTGGCGTATGGCAGGGAATGGAAATATGTATTACGTTTAAATTACTCCACTTGCAGAGGTTTTTCTGCCATGAACTCACTACGTTATCTCGATTTCGGCCAGTCACGTCACCTGCTGCTGCTCATTGGCCGCATCGCACTTGTCGTGCTGTTTATTATCTTTGGTTATCCAAAACTGACGGGGTTTAGCGGCACCGTACAATACATGACCTCGCTGGGAACGCCGATGCCCATGCTGGCGGCCATTATTGCGGTGGTGATGGAAGTACCTGCCGCCATTCTGATCGTACTGGGCTTTTTCACCCGTCCTCTCGCGGTACTGTTTGTGTTCTACACCCTCGGAACGGCGGTGATTGGGCATCACTACTGGGATATGACCGGTGATGCGGTCGTACCGAATATGATTAACTTCTACAAGAACATCAGCATTGCCGGTGCTTTTATTTTGCTGGCCATTGTCGGTCCAGGAGCTATTTCCCTTGACCGGCGTTAAGCCATAAAAAAAGGCCGCATGCGCGGCCTTTTTTATTTCTGCAAAGCAGAGGAATTATGCGTATACCGGGAAGCGTGCGCAGATATCCAGAACTTTACCTTTGACGCGCTCGATAACCGCTTCGTCATTGATGTTGTCCAGAACGTCACACATCCAGCCAGCCAGCTCTTTCACTTCTGCTTCTTTGAAGCCGCGGCGAGTCACGGCCGGAGAACCGATACGGATACCGGAGGTCACGAACGGGCTCTTCGGATCGTTTGGCACGCTGTTTTTGTTCACGGTGATGTTGGCGCGGCCCAGGGCAGCGTCAGCTTCTTTACCGGTCAGGTTCTTATCAACCAGATCCAGCAGGAACAGGTGGTTTTCAGTACCGCCGGATACCACTTTGTAGCCACGGTTCAGGAACACTTCCACCATCGCTTTGGCGTTCTTAGCAACCTGCTGCTGATAAACCTTGAACTCAGGCTCCATCGCTTCTTTCAGCGCGACCGCTTTTGCCGCGATAACGTGCATCAGTGGGCCGCCCTGCGCGCTTGGGAACACCGCGGAGTTCAGTTTTTTGTACAGCTCTTCGTCACCGCCTTTCGCCAGGATCAGGCCACCGCGTGGACCCGCCAGGGTTTTGTGGGTGGTGGTGGTCACAACGTGAGCGTGTGGAACCGGGTTCGGGTAAACGCCTGCGGCGATCAGACCCGCAACGTGCGCCATATCAACGAACAGGTAAGCACCGATGCTGTCTGCGATTTCACGCATTTTTGCCCAGTCAACGATACCGGAGTAAGCGGAGAAGCCACCGATGATCATCTTCGGTTTGTGCTCTTTAGCCTGCTTCGCCATGTCTTCGTAGTCAATTTTACCGGACTCATCGATACCGTAAGGGATGATGTTGTACAGTTTGCCGGAGAAGTTAACCGGGGAGCCGTGAGTCAGGTGGCCGCCCTGCGCCAGGTTCATACCCAGAACGGTATCGCCCGGCTGCAGCAGCGCGGTATAGACCGCGAAGTTAGCCTGAGAGCCAGAGTGCGGCTGCACGTTCGCGTAGTCAGCGCCAAAGAGTTCTTTCGCACGGTCGATAGCCAGCTGCTCAACGATATCAACGTACTCGCAACCGCCGTAATAGCGTTTGCCAGGGTAACCTTCAGCATATTTGTTGGTCAGCTGAGAACCCTGCGCCTGCATAACGCGCGGGCTGGT
Organism: Enterobacter sp. PL_is514; assembly: GCF_055816715.1. NCBI lineage: Bacteria > Pseudomonadati > Pseudomonadota > Gammaproteobacteria > Enterobacterales > Enterobacteriaceae > Enterobacter > Enterobacter sp. PL_is514. The sequence goes on from NZ_JBVPGN010000030.1 coordinate 327,546, forward strand.
GTAGTTTTCGGAGGCGATCAGTTCGATGTGCTCTTCCTGACGTACTTTTTCCTGCTCCATAGCCTGCCACAGTTCGGCATCATAATCGGCAATGTTCATTTCACGCTTTAACATCCGCATCTCCTGACTCAGCTAACAAGTAAATTTTGGCCTGAAAAGGCAGTCCTGTTGGACGACGGGCAACAGTATAACTGATTAGTTCTGTGATAACAGGTCTTGACAAACGATTTTACGCAAACGTTTTCCTACCCGCCACGCAAGGGTTTGAGGAATAAAGCTCTCGCCCTTTCCAGCGGATTTCTTTTCAGGTTTGTGATGCATATTTTTCATCTTGCAAAGAACCATTTACAACGCAGGGGTATTTTTTATAAGATGCATTTAAAATACATCATTAAAGTGACATCAGAAGGACGCGCTCATGCTCGACGCTCAAACCATCGCTACCGTAAAAGCCACCATTCCTCTGCTGGTGGAAACCGGCCCTAAACTCACCGCCCATTTCTATGATCGCATGTTCACGCACAACCCGGAGCTCAAAGAGATATTCAACATGAGCAACCAGCGTAACGGCGATCAGCGTGAAGCGCTGTTCAACGCCATCGCGGCCTATGCCAGCAATATTGAAAACCTGGCTGCACTGCTGCCTGCGGTAGAAAAGATTGCGCAGAAACATACCAGTTTCCAGATCCAACCCGAGCAGTACAACATTGTGGGTGGCCACCTGCTGGCGACGCTGGACGAGATGTTCAGCCCGGGCCAGGAGGTGCTGGACGCGTGGGGTAAAGCCTACGGCGTGCTGGCAAACGTGTTTATCAACCGTGAAGCACAGATCTACAGCGAAAACGCCAGCAAGAACGGCGGCTGGGAAGGCACGCGGGCGTTCCGCATCGTCGAGAAAACCCCGCGCAGCGCATTGATTACCAGCTTTGAGTTTGAGCCGGTGGATGGACAGCCGGTGGCCGATTACCAGCCAGGCCAGTATCTGGGCGTGTGGCTGAAGCCAGAAGGCTTCCCGCATCAGGAGATCCGCCAGTATTCTCTTACCCGCAAGCCAAACGGCAAAGGCTACCGCATTGCGGTGAAGCGTGAGGACGGCGGTCAGGTTTCCAGCTGGCTGCACAACGAAGCGAACGTGGGCGACGTGGTCCATCTGGCCGCACCGGCGGGCGACTTCTTTATGGCCGTTGACACTAATACACCGGTCACGCTGATCTCTGCGGGCGTCGGCCAAACGCCAATGCTGGCGATGCTCGATACGCTGGCAAAATCACACCACGGTGCGCAGGTGAACTGGTTCCACGCTGCGGAAAACGGCGACGTGCACGCTTTTGCGGATGAGGTGAAAACGCTCGGGGCGTCCCTGCCGCGCTTCACCGCGCACACCTGGTATCGCCTGCCGACGGAGGCAGACCGCGTAGATGCCCGCTTTGACAGCGAAGGTCTGATGAATTTAAGCCAGATGGAAGGGGCGTTTAGCGCGCCGGACATGCAGTTCTACGTCTGTGGGCCGGTGGCGTTTATGCAGTATGCCGCTCAGCAGCTGGTTGAGCTGGGCGTGAACAAAGACAGCATTCATTACGAGTGCTTCGGCCCGCATAAGGTGCTGTAATCGCCCGGCGGCGCTTCGCTTGCGCGGGCCTACGAAGAGTTTTGTAGGCCGGGTAAGCGCAGCGCCACCCGGCAAGAACGTTAAATCGCCGCGTCGTCTTCTTCGCCGGTACGGATACGGATCACGCGCGCCACGTCAAAGACGAAGATTTTACCGTCGCCAATTTTGCCCGTCTGCGCGGTGCGGATGATGGTATCCACGCAGGTATCGACGATATCGTCGCTGACCACGATTTCAATTTTTACTTTCGGCAGAAAGTCGACCATGTACTCTGCGCCACGGTAAAGCTCGGTGTGGCCCTTCTGACGACCAAAACCTTTCACTTCCGTCACGGTCATCCCGGTGATGCCGACTTCCGCCAGCGCTTCACGCACATCATCCAGTTTGAAAGGTTTAATAATCGCATCAATCTTTTTCATGGTGGGTCCTTAAAATCTTGCCTGTAAGCTGCCTCGTAATCGATTGCTCACAGTACCATACGGCATTACTCTTTAAAATCGTTTGCTTCCAGCTCGTGGCGCGACAGCAGCTTGTAGAACTCGGTGCGGTTGCGTCCGGCCATGCGCGCGGCGTGGGTCACATTGCCTTTGGTGATCTGCAATAGCTTGCGCAGATAGTTGAGCTCAAACTGATTCCGCGCTTCGGCAAACGTCGGCAGCGCCGTGTTTTCCCCTTCCAGCGCCTGCTCCACCAGCGCATCGCTGATGACCGGTGAAGAGGTCAACGCCACGCACTGCTCAATCACGTTGACCAGCTGACGCACGTTGCCCGGCCAGCTTGCGGCCATCAGCCGCTTCATTGCATCGGTGGAAAACGCGCGCACGAACGGTTTATGGCGATCGGCCGCCTGGCGCAAAAGATGGTTCGCCAGCAGCGGAATGTCTTCCGCCCGTTCCGCCAGCGCCGGGATCTTCAGGTTCACCACGTTCAGGCGGTAGTAGAGATCTTCGCGAAACTCGTTGCGGGCCATCACTTTCGGCAGATCGCGGTGGGTGGCGGAAATAATTCGCACGTTAATATCAATGTCGCGGTTGCTGCCCAGCGGACGGACTTTGCGCTCCTGCAGCACGCGCAGCAGCTTGACCTGCAGCGGCGCGGGCATATCGCCAATCTCGTCCAGGAACAGCGTGCCGCCTTCCGCGGCCTGGAACAGCCCTTCCCGGCTGCTTACCGCCCCGGTGAATGCGCCGCGGGCGTGACCAAACAGTTCAGATTCAAGCAGCTGCTCCGGGAGCGCGCCGCAGTTAATCGCAATAAAGGCGTTCTTGCTGCGCGGGCTGGCGTTATGGATCGCCTGGGCCAGGATCTCTTTCCCGGTACCACTCTGGCCGTTGATGAGCACGCTGACGTCGGACTGCGCCACCATCCGGGCCTGTTCAAGCAGACGCAGCATCACGGGGCTGCGGGTGACGATAGACTCCCGCCACGCTTCATCCCCCGCCGGGGCGGCATGTTCCAGCGCGCTGTCGATAGCCTTATACAGCGCGTCTTTGTCCACCGGCTTGGTCAGGAAACTGAATACTCCCTGCTGCGTCGCGGCAACCGCATCCGGGATCGACCCGTGCGCGGTCAGGATAATCACGGGCATCCCCGGCTGCTGCTTCTGGATCTCCGCGAACAGCTGCAGGCCGTCCATTTCGTCCATCCGCAGGTCGCTTATCACCAGATCGATTTTCTCGCGGCTGAGGATCTTAAGCCCCTCGAGCCCGCTTTCCGCGGTCACGACGCTGTAACCTTCACTCACCAGACGCATGCCCAGCAGCTTTAACAGCCCGGGATCGTCATCCACCAGTAACAGATGGGCTGGTTTACGGCTCGTCATGCTTCACATCCTCTTGTTTCGGCGTATCGCTGTCCGGTGCCGCAGATGAACTCCCCGGCTGATATTTGCGCGACGAGAGCTGCCTTTCGATATCGGTCAGGTTTTCCAGCTTACGCGTTGTGGTATCGAGCTGCGTACGTAAATGTTGCTGCTGCTGACGCAGCGTATCAAGCTCGCTGTCGGTTGACTGTTGCAGCTTGCTGTAGCGGGAGCGCTCTTCAGACAGCTGAAGCTGTAATGTCTGCCCATCGCGCCAGAGCTGGTATACCGGGCGTACCTGCACGGGAAGATTGACCACGAACGTGTCCAGTCGGGTCACGTTGGCGCGCCGTTCGACGGGGGTGATTTTCGCATCAGCCAGCAAAATGCCGCGCTTGAAGGCGTCCTGCCAGGTGTCGTCATCCAGCATCGCCGCCTTCGAGCGAGCGTCTACCGGGGCCAGACGCTGGGCGCAATCTATTCCACGCAGCCAGAACAGCGGGTTGCTTTCAACGTCATGACCTGACAGATTCCAGATATCGTCACAGCGGGTTGAGAGGAAATCGGCCAGCTGGTTATCGGGCCATTTATCTTCTTGTTTATCGCTAATTGCACTTTGTGGCGCATGGGAAACACACCCTGCCAGAAATAAACAGGGCAGGCTCAGGCGAAGCGTGTTGCGGGAAAACACCGCGCGTACGGCGCGGGAAAAGACGTGTGACATACTCACCAGACATAGATTCATTTTATTGATTTTTCCGGCTCAGGGGCAGTTCAATACGGAAGCAAACATCCGAACGTTCGTCCGTGGCAATGTTTAGCTCACCCTGCATGCGTCGTATGCAGTCCCGGGCGATGCTCAAGCCCAGACCACTGCCTTTCACCGCACCTTTCCGCTGATGACTCCCCTGGAAAAAGGGCTCGAAGATCATGGTTTTTTCGTCATCGGGGATCGGGGTGCCGGTGTTAGCGACGTCTATAAACACCCGGGAACCCTTCGTATAACTTCGGATATAAATGTTACCGGATTCAGTACCATAGTGCACCGCATTGGAATAAAGATTATCCAGCACGCTCATTAAGAGCATGGGTTCAGCGAGACAGGTCGGCGCATTCAGTTCTACACCGGTATGCATCATTTTAGCTCTTGCTGGCAAGCTATGGGCGGATATCACCATATCCACCAGCGGTTCAATCTCAACGTTTTCCAGAACGACCGCCCCGTCAGCCAGCTTGCGGTTGTAATCCAGCAGTTGCTCAATCAGCTTTTGCAGATTGCGGCTGCTGTTATCCAGGATCTCGACAATTTCTTTCTGTTCTGGCGTAAGGGGTCCTGCCACTTCGTCCGCCAGCAGCTCCGTCCCTTCGCGCATGCTGGCCAGCGGCGTTTTAAGCTCATGGGAGATATGGCGCAGGAACTGATGACGCTGTGATTCAAGCCACGCCAGGCGCTCGGACAGCCAGATAATGCGCTGGCCTACGGATCGCAGCTCGCGCGGACCTTTAAAGGCGACCGTATCCCCGAGCGATTTCCCCTCACCCAGGCGGTTGATCATCCGCTGAATCCCCTTCACCGGGCCGATGATCATGCGGGTAAAGAGCAGAACCAGCCCGAGGCTCACGAGGAACAGCACCAGCGCCTGCCAGCCGAAGAACTGGCCGCGCTCGGCAATCTCCTGCTGGAGCTGCTGGCCGCGAGAGAAAATCACCGTGCGCGTTGACTGCACCATCTCGGTGTTGGCGCTGGCAAAAGCTTCAAGACGCGCGGCGGCGGCGGCATCCGGGCCGCTGTTACTGCACTGTAGCTGCGCAAGATCGTTTAAATCCTGACGTAACGCCTGATAGAGCTTGTCGTCAGGCAATACGCCGGCGTGGGCGTCCAGCATTTCGCTATAGCGCTTGCGCTGACTCTGATACACCTTTTCCAGCGTCCGATCGTCAAGCACGCAATACTGACGATAGCTACGTTCCATCTCCAGCGCGGCGTTGGTCATCGCTTCACTGCGTCTGGCGTCGATGAGCGTCGTGCGGTTGGTCAAAGCCGCCTGCGCGCTCAGCGCGTTCAGACTTTGCCACGCCTGCCAGGCAAGGATCAGCAGCGGCAGCAGGATCAGCAGGAAGGCCATCATGACAAGCTGTCGCAGGGAGCGGGGAAAAACGGGCCAGCGTTTCAACGCATTACTCTCTTAATGGGGGTTTACGCAGAGCGTAACTGAGTCTGCCCTTCAGATACAACAAAGCCGGGTAAAAACCCGGCTTTGTCATGGAATGAGGCGGTGCCTAACTCGACGTTTCGCCCTGGCCTGATAAAGCATCGCTATGATCAGTAGTTGGACGGCAGGCACCTTTTTGTGCGTCATTCGAAGTTTATGTAGCGCGTCCCGAAGGGGCTGACATAAGAAGGTGAATGAGCCACTGATTAATATTATGCAACACCCGTGCCAGAACGCAAAACAAAATGTTAACACATTGAAATATATAATTTTTACTCGTTTAACCGGTTAATTATCGGTTGAATGATTTCCAGGCTAAGTGTCGCTATTAAGCAACACCTTAACGGGAACCTTTACTGCCATATATAAATCAATAAGTTAAATGTCTCCTTTTGGAGACACTCCAACCAGAGGGTTGTCGCGATTTTGCGACAGAGACAAAAAAGCCCGGTAGCGCTCACGCTTACCGGGCCTGCAGGAGTTGCCTAAAACTTAACCCAGCTGTTTACGCGCGTTGCGGAAGATACGCATCCACGGGCTGTCCTCGCCCCAGTTTTCAGGGTGCCAGGAGTTGCTCACGGTGCGGAACACACGTTCCGGGTGCGGCATCATGATGGTCGCACGACCGCTTTCGCTGGTCACCGCGGTAATACCGTTGGCGGAGCCGTTCGGGTTGGCCGGGTAGGTTTCCGTGACCTTGCCGAAGTTATCGACAAAGCGCAGCGCCACCAGACCTTTGCTCTCCAGCTGAGCCAGATGCGCGGCATCACGCACTTCTACCTGACCTTCGCCGTGGGAGACCGCGATTGGCATCTGTGAACCGACCATTCCCTGCAGCAGCAGAGACGGGCTTTGGGTCACTTCCACCAGGCTGAAGCGCGCTTCGAAGCGGTCAGACTGGTTACGCACAAAGCGCGGCCAGGCTTCGCTCCCCGGGATCAGCTCGCGCAGGTTAGACATCATCTGGCAGCCGTTACACACGCCCAGCGCCAGGGTCTGCGGACGGTGGAAGAAGGTTTCGAACTCGTCGCGCACGCGGCTGTTGAACAGGATGGACTTCGCCCAGCCTTCGCCCGCGCCCAGCACGTCGCCGTAGGAGAAGCCGCCGCACGCCACCAGCGCCTGGAAATCTTCCAGACCGGTACGTCCGGCCAGCAGGTCGCTCATGTGAACGTCGATAGCGTCAAAGCCCGCGCGGTGGAAGGCAGCCGCCATCTCAACGTGGGAGTTAACGCCCTGCTCGCGCAGCACGGCCACTTTCGGACGCGCGCCGGTCGCAATGTACGGCGCGGCAATGTCTTCGTTGATGTCGAAGGAGAGCTTCACGTTCAGGCCTGGATCCTGGTCATTGGCCTTCGCGTTGTGCTCCTGATCGGCACATTCCGGGTTATCACGCAGGCGCTGCATCTGCCAGGTGGTTTCCGCCCACCACATACGCAGCGTGGTGCGGCTTTCGCTGAACACGGCGTGACCGTCTGCTTCAATGACGAAGCGGTCGCCCTGAACGGCTTTACCCAGATAGTGCACGCAGTCTGCCAGACCGTGCTTCGCCAGAATGGCTTCAACCGCGTCGCGATCTGCCGCGCGCACCTGAATCACGGCGCCCAGCTCTTCGTTAAACAGCGCCGCCAGACGGTCTTCGCCCAGCGTTGCAATGTTGGCTTCAACCCCACAGTGGCCGGTGAAGGCCATCTCTGCCAGCGTCACCAGCAGGCCGCCGTCGGAACGGTCATGGTAGGCCAGCAGCTTACGCTGCGCCACCAGCGCCTGGATGGCGTCGTAGAAGCCTTTCAGCTGCGCCACGTCGCGCACGTCGGCTGGCTTGTCGCCGAGCTGACGGTAAACCTGCGCAAGAGCGGTGGCACCCAGCGCGTTGTTGCCTTTACCCAGGTCAATCAGCAGCAGGGCGTTGTCTTCGGTGGAAAGCTGCGGCGTAACGGTATGACGCACGTCTTCCACGCGGGCAAACGCGGTAATCACCAGCGACAGCGGAGAGGTCATCTCGCGCTGCTCGCTGCCTTCCTGCCAGCGGGTTTTCATCGACATGGAGTCTTTACCCACCGGAATGGTCAGGCCGAGAGCAGGACACAGCTCCTCGCCCACCGCCTTCACGGCTTCATACAGGCCTGCGTCTTCGCCAGGGTGACCGGCAGCGGCCATCCAGTTTGCGGAGAGTTTGATACGTTTGATGTCGCCAATCTGCGTCGCGGCGATGTTGGTCAGCGCTTCACCGACCGCCAGACGGGCAGAGGCCGCGAAGTCCAGCAGCGCCACCGGGGTACGTTCGCCCAGCGCCATCGCTTCGCCGTAGTAGCTGTCGAGGCTCGCGGTGGTCACGGCGCAGTTCGCCACCGGGATCTGCCATGGGCCAACCATCTGATCGCGCGATACCATACCGGTCACGGTACGGTCGCCGATGGTCACCAGGAAGGTTTTCTCAGCGACTGCCGGCAGGTGCAGCACGCGATTAACGGCTTCAGCTACGGTAATGCCCTGGCGATCCAGCGCTTTGCCCGCCGCTTTACGGGTTGTTACGTCGCGGGTCATCTTCGGCGTTTTACCGAGCAGAACGTCGAGCGGCAGATCGATAGGCTGGTTGTCGAAATGGGTGTCGCTCAGAGTCAGGTGCTGCTCTTCGGTCGCTTCACCGATGACGGCATACGGCGCGCGCTCGCGGCGGCACAGCTCGTCAAACAGCGGAAGCTGGTCCGCGGCAACCGCCAGCACGTAGCGCTCCTGGGATTCGTTACACCAGATTTCCAGCGGGCTCATGCCCGGCTCATCGCTCAGGATATCGCGCAGGTTGAAACGACCACCGCGGCCGCCGTCGCTCACCAGCTCCGGCATGGCGTTAGACAGACCGCCCGCGCCCACGTCGTGGATGAAGAGGATCGGGTTAGCGTCGCCCAACTGCCAGCAGCGGTCGATCACTTCCTGGCAGCGACGCTCCATCTCAGGGTTGTCACGCTGCACGGAGGCGAAATCGAGATCCGCGTCAGACTGGCCGGAGGCCATAGAAGAGGCCGCTCCGCCGCCCAGACCGATATTCATCGCCGGGCCGCCGAGCACGATCAGCTTCGCGCCGACGACGATCTCGCCTTTCTGCACGTGATCGGCACGGATGTTGCCGATCCCGCCCGCCAGCATGATCGGTTTGTGGTAGCCGCGCAGCTCTTCGCCGTTGTGGCTGTCCACTTTCTCTTCATAGGTACGGAAGTAACCGTTCAGCGCCGGACGACCAAATTCGTTGTTAAACGCCGCGCCGCCCAGCGGGCCTTCGGTCATGATATCCAGCGCGGTCACAATGCGCTCTGGCTTGCCGAAATCTTCTTCCCACGGCTGTTCAAAGCCCGGGATACGCAGGTTGGAGACGGAGAAACCGACCAGACCCGCTTTTGGTTTTGCACCACGACCGGTCGCCCCTTCGTCGCGGATTTCACCGCCGGAGCCGGTCGCCGCACCCGGCCACGGGGAGATCGCGGTCGGGTGGTTGTGGGTTTCAACCTTCATCAGGATATGCGCGGGCTCCTGATGGAAGTCATAGCGCCCTGCTTCGCGATCGGCGAAGAAGCGGCCCACCTCGGAACCTTCCATCACCGCGGCGTTGTCTTTATAGGCAGACAGCACGTGGTCAGGGGTTTGCTCCATGGTGTTTTTGATCATTTTGAACAGCGACTTTGGCTGCTGTTCGCCGTCAATAATCCAGTCGGCGTTGAAAATCTTGTGGCGGCAGTGCTCAGAGTTTGCCTGCGCGAACATATAGAGTTCTATGTCGTTCGGGTTACGGTTGAGCTTAACAAACGCATCCTGCAGGTAGTCGATTTCGTCTTCTGCCAGCGCCAGGCCGAGACGCAGGTTGGCGTCAATCAGCGCCTGACGGCCCTGCCCCAGCAGGTCTACGCTCTGTACCGGCGCAGGCTGATGGTGAGAGAAAAGCTTCTGCGCGTCATCGAGAGAGGCAAATACGCTCTCCATCATGCGATCGTGCAGTTCAGCCGCAACCGCCTGCCACTGTGCTTCGCTAAGGGTAGAGGCTTCCACGTAGTACGCCACGCCGCGTTCCAGACGGTTAATCTGGCTCAGGCCACAGTTGTGGGCGATGTCGGTGGCTTTGGAAGACCAGGGGGAGATGGTGCCCGGACGAGGCGTCGCAAGGATCAGTTTGCCGGTTGGCGTATGGCTGCTCAGACTTGGGCCATACTTGAGCAGGCGTTCCAGCTGTACGCGCTCCTCTGCATTCAGGGGGGCATTCAGGTCAGCAAAATGGACATACTCAGCGTAAATATTGCTTACCGGAAGGTCGGCCGCCTGAAAACGTGCCAGCAGTTTAGTGATACGGAAGGCAGACAGTGCAGGCGAACCACGCAGAATTTCCATCATAAGTCTCTCGTCTTCGAAGCGCCGGGGCGCTTACAGTGTGCGCAAGGGGGGAAAACGGGCGTCATTATAGAGAATCCTGAGCGCCGACGAAACCGTTTGCGTCGAAATAAAATTTGCACAGAGATTTAACAATAGATGTGACCAGTCTCTCTAATTGGTTGCCAAGTGGCGCAAGTTTACGCAAAATGCCGCTCATTCAATGGCAAACCTTATGATTAACATGGCTACAGCAGACTGAGGCAACCGGCGTCGCAGAGAATTAACTAATTGAAAAAATTAAAGATTAATTATCTGCTCATCGGCATTGTAACGTTGCTGCTGGCAGTGGCCCTCTGGCCTTCCATCCCCTGGTTCGGCAAAGCCGAAAACCGTATCGCCGCCATTCAGGAGCGGGGGGAATTGCGCGTCAGTACCCTCAACTCTCCGCTGATTTACAGCGACATCAACGGTAAAATCATTGGTCTGGATTACGAGCTGGCACAACAGTTCGCCGATTATCTTGGCGTGAAGCTTAAAATCACCGTCCGCCAGAATATCAACCAGCTGTTTGACGACCTCGATAACGACGATGCCGATATGCTTGCCGCCGGGCTGGTGTATAACAGCGAGCGCAGCAAAAACTACCAGCCAGGCCCGACCTACTACTCCGTTTCGCAGCAGCTGGTTTACCGCGTCGGGGGCCTGCGCCCGCGTTCGCTGGCCTCGATTGACGATCGGCAACTGACGATTGCGCCTGGCCACGTGGTGATTGACGATCTGCGTGAGCTCAAGGAGAAGAAATATCCCGACCTGAGCTGGACTGTGGATCCGAAACTCGGCACGACGGAGCTGCTGGAGCAGGTAAAAGACCAGAAAGTGCCCTACACCATCGCCGATTCGGTCGCGATCAGCCTGTTCCAGCGGGTGCATCCTGAAATCGCCGTGGCGCTGGACGTCACCGACGAGCAGCCTGTGACCTGGTTTAGCCAGCTTGATGACGATCAGACCTTCTCTGCCGCGATGCTTGATTTCTTCAACACCATCAATGAAGACGGTACCCTGGCGCGCCTGGAGGAGAAGTACCTCGGTCACGGTGACGACTTTGACTACGTTGACACCCGCAGCTTCCTGCGCGCGGTAGACAGCGTCCTGCCAGATCTGCAGCCGCTGTTCGAAAAATACGCCCAGGAGATTGACTGGAAATTGCTGGCGGCTATTTCGTATCAGGAATCCCACTGGGATACCCAGGCCACGTCTCCCACGGGCGTACGTGGTTTGATGATGTTAACCAAAAATACCGCGCTGAGCCTGGGCGTCAATGACCGTACCGATGCGGAACAGAGCATCAGCGGCGGCGCGCGCTACCTGCAGGATATGATGGCCAAAGTCCCGGAAACGGTGCCGGAAGAGGAGCGGATCTGGTTCGCGCTGGCGGCCTACAATATGGGCTACGCACATATGCTGGATGCGCGGGCGTTGACGGCCAAAACGAAAGGTAACCCGGACAGCTGGTCAGACGTTAAGCAGCGCCTGCCGCTGCTGAGCCAGAAGCCATGGTATAACAAGCTGACTTACGGCTACGCGCGCGGACATGAAGCCTACGCCTACGTGGAAAATATCCGTAAATATCAAATTAGCCTGGTCGGGTATCTGCTGGAGAAAGAGAAAGAGGCAACAGAGGCCAAACAGCTGGCCCAAAGTTACCCAGTCGTGGCGCCGGACGAGCTTAATCGTCCGACAGCTTCAATTCTGCCTTTTGCTGCTTTTTCTGCTGACGGCGCATTCGAAAGAAATCGCTTAATAGCCCCGAACACTCTGGTGCAAGCACCCCGCCGATAGTCTTCACCTGGTGGTTCATCCCCGGGTGACCCAGCACGTCCATCAGCGAACCGGCCGCACCGGTTTTTTCATCCCGCGCACCGAAGACCAGAGTCCCGATCCGGCTGTGCACCATCGCGCCGGAGCACATCACGCACGGCTCCAGCGTCACATACAACGTAGTATCAAGCAGGCGATAATTTTGCAGCACCAGACCGCCCTGGCGAAGCGCCATGATTTCGGCATGTGCAGTAGGATCGTGGCGGCCAATCGGACGGTTCCACCCTTCACCAATCACCTGGTTATTGTGGACCAGCACGGCGCCTACGGGCACTTCGCCCTCGTCCCAGGCACGCTGAGCCAGCGTCAGCGCATGGCGCATCCAGTATTCATGGTCGAGTTCAGGGTTGGACAACGGTTGATACTCCAGTCGAAAAGCGGGCGGCATTATACACGCCCATTATGGATAAGACTATTCGAGTTGCTGGAGTTCACCTGATGGCGTGACGCGCCAGCGATGCTGGCAAAAATAGAGCAGCGGGTTGTCCTGTTTACTGTCGCTGTAGCCGCTGTACAGGCGCAGCGGCGTACCGATGCGTTTCTCCAGCTGGACCACTTTTTCATGCCCCAGGCAGCGCAGGGTCAGCACCCAACCGCCGTAACCGCGGGCAACTTGCGTGGCAATAAGATTCACGCGCGGAAGCCAGGGGGTATCAAAATAGACCTGCTCCACCAGCGTCTGCGGGGAGCCGGTAATCAGCCAGATGTCGGCATCGTTCGCGTCGAGGTAGCCAGTCAGGCGCGCCTGCACCACCGGAAAGGCGGCGACGTGGCCGCGGAACCAGTGCGCAAAATCCTTTTCGAGCTGTTTGAGGCGCGCTTCGCTGTGCCCAAAGGTACATCCCCACAGCAGCAGACTCATCGGCCATCGCGCCGCACGACCTTTCACCAGCAGCGCGATACCGATAACCGGTAAGAGCGGTAGCACGAGCAACGCATTCAGGGGCTGACGCCGCAGCAGGTAACGCATAAACGTACCAAACATATCCTGCTGATGCAGCGTTCCATCCAGGTCGAAAAAGACAACGCGACGCGCGTGATTTGCCAAACCTTACTCCTCTGGATCGTTGAAACCTAACAGCCAGGTAAACAGGAACCCGGCGATCACCGCTACTAAATAGCCTAACAGATAGAACATCACTTTTCCGGTCACGATGGTTAATGCCAGCGGTAAACCGGAAAGCCCAAAGGTGATAACGGTGGCGACCTTCCAGTAGCTGATCAATGCCCCACCTACCGCACCGCCCAGACACGCCGCGAGGAACGGTTTACCCAGCGGCAGCGTAACGCCGAAAATCAGCGGCTCGCCAATGCCGAGCAGTCCAACCGGGAGTGCGCCTTTAATCACTTTCTTCAGTCGCGCGTTGCGGGTTTTCATCAGTACGGCAATCGCCGCGCCGACCTGCCCCACGCCCGCCATCGACAGGATAGGCAGCAGCGCGTTATAGCCGTGCGACTGCACCAGCTCAACGTGGATCGGCACCAGCCCCTGGTGCAGGCCCGTCAGCACCAGGGGCAGGAAGGTACCCGACAGCACCGCGCCCACTAACAGGCCGCCGCGATCAATCGCCAGCGACGCACCGTGGGCGATGGCTTCAGAGATCCACCCGCCTAACGGCTGGAGGGCGACAATCGCTACGCTACCGGTAATCAGCGTAGTCAGCAGCGGGTTGAGGATAAGCTCAATAGAGCCGGGCAGAACCGCGCGCAGCCTTTTCTCGATCCAGCACATCAGGATGACCACCAGCAGCACGGCGATCACCCCACCGCGGCCCGGCTGGAGCGCCTCACCAAACAGCGTGATCTGCGCCAGCTGCGGGCTGGACAAGATGCCCGCCATCACGCCGCCCATGGCCAGCGATCCGCCAAACACCTTCGCGGTATTGACCCCAACCAGAATGTTCATGATGGCGAAAACAGCGCTGCCGAAGATCCCCAGAATCCCCAGCAGGTTCGGATACTGCGTGGCGAAATCCCCCACAATATCCGGCCGCTTGAGAATATTGATGATCCCGGTGATTAGGCCTGAGGCAATAAACGCCGGGATCAGCGGAATGAAGACGTTTGCCAGCTGACGCAGCGCATCGCTCATCGGGGCTTTGTATTTGGCTTTCGCCTGCGCTTTGGTGCGCTCCGCATCGTCAATCGACACGCTCGCGCTAACGCCCATCAGCGCCCGCATGGCATCGACAACCTGCGCCGCTTTCCCCGGCCCGACGATCAGCTGATGCTGCTGCCCCTGCTTCACGTAGCCGCTGACGCCGGACAGTTGCTTCAGGCGCGGCACGTCAAGCTGGTCGTCGTTATGCACCTCGACGCGCACGCGCGTCATGCAGTTTTCGAGACGCTGAATATTTTGTTCCCCACCGATCCCCTGCAGGATATCGCTGGCGAGCGCTGCTGTTTTGTCCATACACGCCTCTGTTAGTTTTCTAATGCCGCCCGTAAGAAGCCGTTATGCGCATCGAGTTTGGCTCTGGCGCTTGCCGCATCCAGCCCGCTTAAGATCATCAGAATGGCCGGTTTAACATCGTGATCGGTCTGCTTGAGTACCGCTTCTGCCTCTTCACGTCCTGCGCCCGTCGCCTCCATCACCATGCGGCAGGCTCTGTCCACCAGCTTGACGTTGGTGGCCTGCATATCCACCATCAGGTTCTGATACACCTTCCCAAACTTCACCATCGCGCCGGTGGAGATCATATTGAGCACCAGCTTTTGCGCGGTCCCGGATTTCAGGCGCGTGGAGCCGGTGAGCGCTTCCGGCCCAACCACCGGAGAGATAGCGATAGCGGCCACCTGTGCAATCGGTGATCCTGGGTTACAGGAGATGGCGACCGTCGTGCAACCGGTCTGGTTAGCGTATTCCAGCCCGCCAATGACGTACGGCGTGCGCCCGGATGCTGCCAGCCCAACCACCAGATCCTGCGCGGTCAGGTTCAGCGCTTTGAGATCATCTTCACCGAGCTGTTTGTTATCTTCCGCCCCTTCAACGGCTTTCAGCAGCGCACCGGGTCCACCGGCAATCAGCCCAACCACCAGACCATGCGGCACCCCAAAGGTTGGCGGGCATTCTGACGCATCCAGGACCCCAAGACGCCCGCTGGTGCCCGCGCCCATGTAAATAATGCGTCCACCGGCCTTGAGGGATTTCGCCGCCGCATCGACCGCTTTCGCCACCTCGGGTAATGTCTCTTTCACAGCCTGCGCGACCAGCGTATCCTGTTGATTAAAGCGGTGAACCAGCTCCAGGGTGGAGAGCGCATCCAGATCCATGGTTTGCGGGTTACGCGTTTCAGAAACAAGTGAGCCAAGATTCATTTTTGTACCTCAAGAATTTTTAATTCATAATAATCACACTATAATGGAATATAAAATTCATTCAGGCGAGCAAAATCCGTATTTGCGCAGATAATCACATTTTCGCCAGGAGACCGTATGAACTGTTTAATTCGCATTCGCCAGCGCTACGCAGGCTTTGCCCAAAGCGACAAGAAGCTGGCGGATTTTCTGCTTTCTCAACCCGATCGCGCACGCCATCTCAGCTCGCAGCAGCTGGCGAGTGAGGCCGGCGTGAGCCAGTCCAGCGTAGTGAAATTTGCGCAGAAGATTGGCTTTAAGGGATTCCCTGCCCTCAAGCTGGCAATCAGTGAAGCGCTGGTCAGTAACCCTAACCCGCAGTCCATGCCGGTGCATAATCAGATTCGCGGCGATGACCCGATGCGGCTGGTCGGCGAAAAGCTGATCAAAGAAAACGTGGCTGCCATGCATGCGACGCTGGATGTGAATACGGAAGAGAAGCTGCTGGAGAGCGTGGCGATGCTACGTGGCGCGCGGCGGATCATTCTGACCGGCATCGGCGCGTCCGGGCTTGTGGCGCGTAACTTTGGCTGGAAGCTGACAAAAATTGGGCTTAACGCCATCGTCGAGCAGGATATGCACGCCCTGCTGGCGACCGTACAGGCGATGGATCCTGACGATCTGCTGCTGGCGATCTCCTATTCCGGCGAGCGCCGCGAGATCAACATGGCCACCGATGAAGCGCTGCGCGTCGGCGGTAAAATTCTGGCGATCACCGGTTTTACGCCGAATGCCCTGCAGCAGCGGGCCACGCGCTGTTTATATACCATTGCCGAGGAGCAGGCCACGCGCAGCGCGGCTATCTCGTCCACCAGCGCACAAATGATGCTGACGGACCTGCTGTTTATGGCGCTGGTGCAGCAGGATCTGGAGCGTGCGCCCGAACGCATTCGTCACAGCGAAGAACTGGTAAAGAAACTGGTTTGACGCGTATAATGCCCGCCCAGTTTGTGTTGTTTCTGAGAATTTCCTGATGGCGCTGTTAATTACCAAAAAATGCATTAATTGCGATATGTGCGAGCCCGAATGCCCAAACCAGGCGATTTCGATGGGCGACAGCATTTATGAGATTAACAGCGACCGCTGCACGGAGTGCATCGGCCACTATGAAACGCCGACCTGTCAAAAAGTGTGCCCGATCCCGAATACCATCCTGAAGGATCCGGCACACGTCGAGAGCGAAGAACAGCTGTGGGATAAGTTTGTCCTGATGCACCACGCGGACAAGCTTTAACTTTCGATGATCACCGTCGCGCTGGCATAGTGGCGTTCATCGGCGATCGTCACGTGCATGTGATTCACCCCCAGCTTTTCTGCCAGCTTTTGCGCCTCACCCCATAAGCGCAGGCTTGGCTTACCCAGCTCATCGTTAAACACTTCAAACTGGTTGAACGCCAGACCGTTACGAATGCCGGTTCCGAAGGCTTTAGCGGCCGCCTCTTTTACCGCAAAGCGCTTTGCCAGAAAGCGCACCGGCTGCTGATGCGCTTCCCAGATGGCCCATTCGTTATCGCTCAGCACGCGTCTCGCCAGGCGATCGCCGCTGCGGGCGATCACCGCTTCTATGCGGGCTATTTCAACGATATCGGTGCCTAAGCCCAGAATGGCCATTACTGACGCGCTTCCTGCATCAGGCGTTTCATTTCTGAAACCGCCTCTTTCAGGCCGCTCATCACCGCGCGGCCAATGATGGCGTGGCCGATGTTCAGCTCGTGCATTTCAGGCAAGGCGGCAATGGCCTTCACGTTGTGGTAGGTCAGGCCGTGACCGGCGTTAACCTTCAGCCCCAGGCTCGCCGCGTAGGTGGCCGCTTTAGCAATACGCTCCAGCTCTTTGGCCTGCTCGGCATCATTTTTGGCATCGGCATAGCAGCCGGTGTGGATTTCGATATACGGCGCGCCCACGTCAGCTGCCGCTTTAATCTGGGTGAAATCGGCGTCAATAAACAGCGAAACCAGGATACCGGCATCCGCCAGGCGCTTGCAGGCATCGCGCATTTTGTCGAGCTGACCGGCCACATCCAGCCCGCCTTCGGTCGTGACTTCCTGGCGTTTTTCCGGCACCAGGCAGCAGAAATGCGGTTGGGTCTCGCAGGCGATGGTCAGCATCTCTTCGGTGACCGCCATCTCCAGATTCATACGGGTGTCCAGCGTCTGACGCAGAATGCGCACGTCGCGGTCAGTAATGTGGCGACGGTCTTCACGCAGGTGAACGGTAATGCCGTCGGCGCCAGCCTGTTCAGCGATAAACGCCGCCTGAACCGGATCGGGATACGCCGTGCCGCGCGCATTACGCAGCGTGGCGATGTGATCGATATTGACGCCTAACAGTAATTCAGCCATGACAATCCTCGGTTTTCTTTTCGATTCTGTGGTCTAACGTTTCGGTACAAACTGCCTGAATAATTCGCGGCTCTTTAAGGGCTTGCCGCCAAGATACGGCTTGAGGGCAATCCGGGTAAAGCGTTTTGCTGCGCACAGGGTATCCTGATCGGGAAACTCGCGCTCATACAGCGCCCGGAGCTGGCGCCCGGTAAAGGTGCTGTTGTCTATCACGATACTGGCAATGAAGCCCTTTTCTTCGCGGTAGCGGTAGGTCATGGTGTCTTCCACTTCGTCACCGCTGCCCGCACAGTGCAAAAAATCGACCCCGTACCCAAGATGGCCCAGTAGCGCCAGTTCAAAACGACGCAAGGCGGGTTCGGGCGTGCCGGTTGCGCCAGCCAGCGCCTGGATACAGTGCAGATAATCGAAGAAAAGTTCAGAGAAGCGAGTCTCATGCTCAAGAACCCGTGAGATGAGTTCGTTGATATACAGGCCGCTGTAGAGCGTGATACCAGAAAGAGGAAGTGCCAGGGAGACGGCTTCGGCACTGCGCAGGGTTTTGACTTCCCCTCGCCCGCCAAAGCGAACCAGCAGCGGCGTGAAAGGCTGTAGGGCACCTTTCAGATTAGAACGTTTGGAACGTGCGCCTTTCGCAACCAGGCGCACGCGACCCGACTCTTCCGTGAAGACGTCCAGCATCAGGCTGGTTTCGCTCCAGGGGCGACTATGCAGGACGAAAGCGCGCTGCCATCCATCCATATGCTCGTCGTCTTAAGTTACTGGTCTTCGCCGTAACCGAGGCTGCGCAGAGCACGCTCATCATCGGCCCAGCCAGATTTCACTTTCACCCACAGTTCGAGGTGAACCGGCGCTTCGAACATCTCCTGCATGTCCTTACGGGCTTCAATGCCGATGGTTTTGATTTTGGCCCCTTTGTTGCCGATCACCATCTTCTTCTGCCCTTCGCGCTCAACGAGGATCAGGCCGTTGATGTCGTAGCCACCGCGCTCGTTGGTCTGGAAACGCTCGATCTCCACCGTCACAGAGTACGGCAGTTCAGCGCCCAGGAAACGCATCAGCTTTTCACGGATGATTTCAGACGCCATAAAGCGCTGAGAGCGATCGGTGATGTAGTCTTCCGGGAAGTGATGAATCGCTTCCGGCAGATGCTTACGCACGATGCCCGCGATGGTATCAACGTTCAGGCCGGTCTCAGCGGACAGCGGAACGATGTCGAGGAAGTTCATCTGGCTACCGAGCCACTGCAGATGCGGAAGCAGGTCGGCCTTTTCCTGCACGTTATCAACTTTGTTGACCGCGAGGATGACCGGCGTTTTGCCGTCACGCAGCTTGTTCAGCACCATCTCGTCGTCCGGCGTCCAGCGGGTGCCTTCCACAACGAAAATCACCAGCTCCACGTCGCCAATCGAGCTGCTCGCCGCCTTGTTCATCAGGCGGTTGATGGCACGCTTCTCTTCCATGTGCAGGCCCGGGGTATCGACGTAGATCGCCTGATACGCGCCTTCAGTATGGATGCCGACGATACGGTGACGCGTGGTCTGCGCCTTACGCGAGGTGATAGAAATCTTCTGCCCAAGCAGATTATTCAACAGAGTGGATTTGCCGACGTTCGGGCGCCCGACGATGGCAATAAATCCGCAATAGGTCTTTTCTTCGCTCATTCCAGCTCCAGCATTTTTAACGCCTGTTCGGCGGCAGCCTGTTCAGCCTTACGACGGCTTGAACCTGTGCCCACCACCGGTTCACTCAGGCCACTGACCTGGCAATGGATGGTAAATTCCTGATCGTGCGCTTCGCCACGAACCTGCACCACCAGATAAGATGGCAGCGGCAGATGACGACCCTGCAAATATTCCTGCAGGCGCGTTTTGGGATCTTTCTGTTTATCGCCCGGGCTGATTTCGTCCAGACGGGTCTGATACCAGTTCAGGATCAGCTTTTCGACGGTCTGGATATCGCTGTCCAGGAACACACCACCAATTAATGCTTCGACCGTATCGGCAAGAATAGATTCACGACGGAAGCCGCCGCTTTTCAGTTCACCCGGTCCAAGACGCAGACATTCGCCCAGTTCAAATTCGCGCGCGATTTCCGCAAGGGTATTACCCCGAACCAGCGTGGCACGCATGCGGCTCATATCACCTTCATCCACGCGCGGGAAACGATGATAAAGCGCATTCGCAATCACGAAACTTAAAATAGAGTCGCCTAAAAACTCGAGACGCTCATTATGTTTGCTGCTGGCACTGCGGTGGGTTAATGCCTGTTGCAACAACTCCTGATGATGAAAAGTGTAGCCCAGCTTCCGTTGAAGCCGATTAATTACGATGGGGTTCATGCGATACCAATAAATGAATGCGTCAAAAATGCAGCACACGAAACCGACCTGAGAAAACCAACGCGGTTTCGTGTGCCGTGGCACCCTTGCAGGGCCAACCTTAAACTTCGGGGGAATATTCTATACACAACGACAGGGGATGTCGTTAGTTCGAAGAGATTTATCGGTGAAATAATTCGTGTAGCCGCTTTAATTAGCGGCTACACGTTCATTTAGTGAGAATTAATGGATTCCGCCGATACGACTCAGGCGAACACCGGTCGGCCATTCGCCTTCCTGTTTCTCAAAACTCATCCAGATGGCGGTGGCTTTACCGACCAGATTCGCTTCCGGCACAAAGCCCCAGTAACGGCTGTCCGCAGAGTTATCGCGGTTGTCACCCATCATGAAGTAATGTCCTGGCGGTACAATCCAGCTCGCCAGCTGCTGGCCCGGCTGGCGATAGTACATACCCAGCTGGTCCTGCGCGATTGGCACGGTGAGGATCCGGTGCGTCACATCGCCCAGCGTCTCTTTGCGCTCAACCAGACGGATGCCGTCCTCTTTGGTTTCACCTTTCGGTACCTGGAAGAATCCGCTGGTCGCTTCACCGCCGTTACGACGGGCGAAGGTCTGCACAAAATCACTTGGCTCAACGTTTGAGTAGGTGATTGGCAGCGCGTTTTCGCATGCGGTACCGGAGCTGCAGCCCGGCTGAACGGTGACTTCTTTCGCAACCGGATCGTAAGTCACTTTATCACCCGGCAGACCTACTGCGCGCTTGATGTAGTCCAGGCGAGGATCTTCCGGATATTTGAACACCACGATGTCGCCACGTTTCGGATGACCGGTTTCGATCAGCGTTTTCTGGTAGATCGGATCTTTAATGCCGTAGGCAAACTTCTCTACCAGAATAAAATCACCAATCAGCAGCGTTGGCATCATTGAACCTGATGGGATCTGGAACGGCTCGTAAATAAACGAACGTACCACCAGCACAATCGCCAGCACCGGAAATACCGAGGCACCCGTTTCCAGCCAGCCCGGTTTCGGGCCGACTTTTTTCAGGGTTTTCGCGTCAATCCCATCGCCAGTGGCTGCCTGTGCGGCGGCCTGACGTTCACGACGTTTTGGGGCGAAGATAAACTTATCCAGACACCACAGCAGACCTGTCACCAGGGTAGCAATGACCAGGATCAGGGCAAACATGTTCGCCATGCCAACTCCTTAGGGTTATTTGCCGTCTTTACCAACATGAAGGATGGCAAGGAATGCTTCCTGCGGCAGCTCGACGTTACCGACCTGCTTCATACGCTTCTTACCTTCTTTCTGCTTCTGCAGCAGCTTTTTCTTACGGCTGACGTCGCCGCCATAGCACTTCGCCAGAACGTTTTTACGCAGCTGTTTCACGGTGGAACGCGCGATAATATGGTTGCCAATGGCCGCCTGAATCGCGATATCGAACTGCTGACGCGGGATCAGATCTTTCATCTTCTCAACCAGCTCGCGGCCACGGTACGGCGCATTGTCGTTGTGGGTGATCAGCGCCAGCGCATCCACACGCTCGCCGTTGATCAGCACGTCCACACGCACCATGTTGGAGGCCTGGAAGCGTTTGAAGTTGTAATCCAGCGACGCATAGCCACGGGAGGTGGACTTCAGACGGTCGAAGAAGTCGAGTACCACTTCCGCCATCGGGATTTCGTAGGTCAATGCGACCTGGTTACCGTGGTAAACCATGTTGGTCTGCACGCCACGCTTCTCAATACACAGTGTAATAACGTTACCCAGGAATTCCTGCGGCAGCAGCATGTGACACTCTGCAATAGGCTCACGCAGTTCCTGAATGTTGTTCAGCGGCGGCAGCTTGGACGGGCTATCGACGTAGATCACTTCTTTCGAGGTGGTTTCAACTTCATAGACTACGGTCGGTGCCGTGGTGATCAGGTCCAGATCGTATTCACGCTCCAGACGCTCCTGAATGATCTCCATGTGCAGCAGACCGAGGAAGCCACAGCGGAAGCCGAAGCCCAGCGCCGTTGAGCTTTCTGGCTCGTAGAACAGGGACGCATCGTTCAGGCTCAGTTTACCGAGCGCATCACGGAAGTTTTCGTAGTCGTCAGAGCTAACCGGGAACAGACCCGCGTAAACCTGCGGTTTTACCTTTTTAAAGCCTGGCAGCGCTTTATCTGCCGGGTTACGCGCACCGGTCAGGGTATCGCCCACTGGCGCACCGAGGATGTCTTTGATGGCGCAGACCAGCCAGCCTACCTCGCCGCATGTCAGCTCGGTACGGTCAACCTGTTTTGGCGTGAAGATACCCAGACGGTCGGCGTTGTAGACCTGTCCGGTACTCATGACCTTGATTTTGTCGCCTTTGCGCATGGTGCCGTTTTTAATACGCACCAGGGAGACAACGCCCAGATAGTTATCGAACCAGGAGTCGATAATCAGCGCCTGCAGCGGCGCATCCGGATCGCCTTCCGGGGCCGGAATATCACGCACCAGGCGTTCCAGCACGTCGGTCACGCCCACACCGGTTTTCGCGGAGCAGCGCACGGCATCGGTCGCGTCAATGCCGACAATATCTTCAATCTCTTCCGCAACGCGCTCAGGATCGGCGGCTGGCAGGTCGATCTTGTTCAAAACCGGCACAACTTCGAGATCCATTTCCATCGCGGTGTAGCAGTTTGCAAGGGTCTGGGCTTCTACGCCCTGCCCGGCATCCACTACCAGCAGCGCGCCTTCACAGGCCGCGAGTGAGCGTGAAACCTCATAGGAGAAGTCAACGTGGCCTGGGGTGTCGATAAAGTTCAGTTGATAGGTTTCACCATCAGCCGCTTTATAATCAAGCGTAACGCTCTGCGCTTTGATGGTGATACCGCGTTCGCGTTCCAGGTCCATGGAGTCCAGAACCTGGGCTTCCATTTCACGATCAGACAGGCCACCGCAAATCTGGATAATACGGTCAGACAGCGTCGACTTACCGTGGTCAATGTGAGCAATGATCGAAAAGTTACGTATGTTCTTCATATAGTTAAATAATTATGCCTTACGAATTCCTGGAGGCCGCTGTTCTTAGCCTGACGTTTTTCAGTGCGAAAACGCAGCATTCTACACTACATCCACGCTACCTGGAAATGCACTTAGAGGCAGCTATAGCGTGAAGAAAGGACGTTTTCTGTTTTGGAACGTAAAAAATGATAAAGCCCGATGGATCACCGGGCCTCAGAAGAGAGTGTTTCAACACGAAGCTGGTCTGGCGCCAGCCCAACGCTGAGAATGACAGGCTGCCACTCCTCGCGTGCGGCGAGCGTCGGTGAGAGGCCTTTGGCGAGCCAGAATCCCCCCAGACCACCTAATGCGGCACCGCACATGGCGGCTCCGTCGGTGCCAAACAGCATCTGGAAAACGCCGCCCATAATAAACAGCCCGATCAGCGGAGAGAGATAGACCAGCATGGCGGAGCTGAGCAGACTGCCTTCCGCGATGCCCAGCTCTACCTTTTGCCCCGCCATCAGCGGCTGTTCACTTGGCACAGAAATCGTGTGCGATGTTTGCGGCCCGAGCTTATTCAGCACGCGGCTACCGCAGCCGGCGCGGGAAGCACAGCTATTACATGAGGCTTTTACATCGCAGCTCACCAGCGCAATGCCGTTCTGCCACGAGACAACCGTCGCCCACTCTTTGATCATTGTGCGGCCCTGAATTTAATGCTGTCGGAAATGCGCTTCGCCGTTTGCGGAGGGAGTTCTCCCACAATGGTGATCTCTGCGTTATCGCGTACCGTTGTACTTACCGTACGACGACCGGTACGCAGCATTTGTTCGGCGCTGTTTGCCGTTGCGCGATTGATATTCACCGAGAAACTGAACAAACCATCGGAATAGAGGCGCGATTCCACCGGCGTTTCAATCGTTGGCAGCTGACGACGGCTGCTGGACACTTCGCTAAACCCTTGCGGGATCCAGGCAGGTACCCAGTTGAAATTAACGGAGTCTCCTGCCGGAACAGAAAGCAGCGGCGGCAGGCTGGCCTTAGCCAGGTTCTGCATGCTGTTACCAACCTGATTGTTCACGCTGAAGGAGATAACGCGGAACTGTTCCAGCGTTTCACCGTCACGGTCGAGGAGGTCAACACGCATGGGGAGTTTGGTTTCCGCATCAATCCAGACGATATAGCTGTAACGCGTTCCGTCCCGGGCAACAACCCGAATCACCTCGCACAGTCTGTCCGCGATACGGGTACGCCCTACCGAAATAAAATCGTAGTAAGGGGCAAGCCGTTTGAAATCGGTGTAAATGAGTGACGGCAGAGAATCAACGATATAATCGCCATTCAGCGTGAAAGGTTCCAGGCCTGGCTCGAAATAGCTGATTTCATTACCACGCTGGACAACTTCCCGACGCGGGCCATCCATCTGTAAAAGCTGGGCGAGCGGCTGGTTATCAAGACGGGCATGACGATAGCGTAACGACTCGACGCCCTGCTTATTGATGCTGATAAATGCCAACTCGTAATTGAGTGACTGGCTGGCCAGATTCATTTGCTGCAACAACGCCCCGGATGATACATCAGCCGAGGCGTTGGCAGAGAAGAACAGGCTACCCGCCATCAGAGACATGGCGAACCAAAGTTGCTTCATTACTGCGATTGCGTTCCTAAAGTTTGGTTTCCGGGCACCTGCACAGCAGCTTGCTGTGTCTGGGCCTGCTCAAACTGAAGCTGTTCAGAGTGCAGACGACGCTGCAACTCGTAATCCTGCAACATCGCATTAATGCGACGGCGCTGCTCCTGAACCTGCTGTTGCTGGCCGCCGCTGGCGGAAGCATCAGCCGGTACGCCCAGGCTTACCGGGCTGGCTTTGCCCATCATCGGCAGTGTGTTAAACACTGGCGCTTCTGGCTGCTGATTAGTTTCAGACTGAGTATTATAGTGCTGGACGCCAACGATAACTGCAAGCGATACGCATGCAGCCACACCCATTTGGGTAAGCTGGCTGGCCCACGGTCGCACCTTTTGCCAGAACGGCATTTTCTGCCACTGGTGAGGTGCAGGTTGAGCTTCAGGAATCAGCGGAGTGGTCTGATGAACAGGCTCATTCTCAATCGCCGCCATGACGCGGGCTGAGATATCGAAATGGAGAACCTCGCCGGTGTCACCGCGAAGGGTGTCACGGATGAGATGGTAACTCTCCCAGGTCTCTTGCATTTCGGGAGAATGAGACAGCTCGTTGAGCAGCTCACTATCAACCGTTTCACCATCCATTAAAGCGGAAAGTTTTTCTTTCTGCATGCCTAATACCTTTTCCAGTATCCCGCTATCGTCAACGCCTGATAAGCGGTTGAACTTTATTATCAATAGCTTCTCGCGCACGGAAAATTCGTGAACGTACCGTGCCGACCGGACAATCCATGATAGCGGCTATCTCTTCATAGCTCAGACCATCAAGCTCCCGTAACGTAATTGCCATGCGTAAATCTTCCGGGAGCGACTCGATCGTGCGAAAAACGATTTGTCTCAGTTCTTCTGACAACATTAAGTTCTCAGGGTTCGAAATTTCTTTCAATGCGCCGCCACTTTCGAAGTTTTCGGCGTCGATTGCGTCCACATCACTAGAAGGCGGACGACGGCCCTGAGCGACCAGATAATTCTTTGCCGTATTGACCGCAATACGGTACAGCCAGGTATAAAAAGCACTATCTCCCCGGAACGAATCCAGCGCGCGATAGGCCTTAATAAAAGACTCTTGCACCACATCAGGCACATCGCCTGACGGTACATAGCGGGAAACCAGGCTCGCCACCTTATGCTGGTAGCGCACCACCAGTAAGTTAAAGGCTTTCTGATCTCCCTTCTGGACCCGTTCAACCAGGACCTGGTCCGTTAACTGCTCGCTCATCCGAGGTAATGTCTCCCCAAACCTAAATTCCACGCGTTATCGAAACGCCACTCTAAAAATACCGCACTTTGAGCAAGCACCGAATTAGAGTGTCTGATCTTCAATAAGTTCCGTAACGCCTTTGTTTTTGTTCATCGCGCCGCAGACTGTTCATTTTCTCTCATTATAAGTCTGTTCACGATACGCACCACTTTCTGACAAGAAACATCTTTTTCCCGCCAGAAGAGTAACGCAACACAGGCTTTATTTCACCACAAAATCTGACGCTAACGATCTGCTTCGCAAAATAATTTCACTCATTTACCCTCCGTTTACCTCCGCTTACGCGTTTAGCCATTGCAACAGCCTATAAAAAAAACGTGCGATAAATCGCATTCGAGTGCTATTCTGACCCAACACTGTTTAGTAAATTAAACAACAATCATGAACACAACACCTGAACTTCATTGTGATGTACTGATCATCGGCAGCGGCGCTGCCGGTCTCTCTCTGGCGCTGCGCCTGGCCGAGCATCAAAACGTTATCGTTCTAAGTAAAGGACCGATAAGTGAAGGTTCCACGTTTTATGCCCAGGGTGGCATTGCCGCCGTGTTTGATGAGACAGACAGTATTGCTTCCCACGTCGACGATACGCTGATTGCCGGGGCCGGGATCGTGGATGCGCATGCCGCAGAGTTTGTCGCCAGCAATGCCCGCCACTGCGTGCAGTGGCTCATCGACCAGGGCGTCTTATTCGATACGCAGGTTCAACCCAACGGTGAAGAGAGCTACCACCTGACGCGCGAAGGCGGCCATAGCCACCGCCGCATCCTGCACGCAGCGGATGCCACCGGGAAAGAAGTGGAGACCACGCTGGTCGGCAAGGCGCTGAGCCATCCTAATATTCGGGTACTTGAACGAAGTAACGCCGTTGACCTGATTATCTCCGACAAGATTGGCCTGCCGGGCACGCGTCGCGTGGTGGGCGCCTGGGTCTGGAACCGCAATAAAGAGAAGGTGGAAACTTGCCAGGCGAAAGCTGTAGTGCTGGCCACGGGCGGCGCCTCTAAAGTGTATCAGTACACCACGAACCCGGACATTGCCTCCGGAGACGGTATCGCGATGGCCTGGCGCGCCGGCTGCCGGGTGGCGAACCTTGAGTTCAATCAGTTTCATCCAACCGCCCTGTTCCATCCTCAGGCGCGCAACTTCCTGCTGACGGAAGCCCTGCGCGGTGAAGGTGCTTATCTGAAACGCCCTGACGGCACCCGCTTTATGCCGGACTTTGACTCTCGTGGCGAACTGGCTCCGCGCGATATCGTTGCCCGCGCCATCGACCATGAAATGAAGCGTCTTGGCGTGGATTGCATGTATCTTGATATCAGCCACAAGCCTGCAGAGTTTATTCGCCAGCACTTCCCGATGATTTACGAAAAGTTGCTCAACCTTGGCATCGATTTAACGCGCGATCCGGTGCCGATTGTGCCAGCCGCCCACTATACCTGCGGTGGGGTCATGGTTGACGATCATGGGCGTACCGATGTCGATGGCCTGTATGCTATCGGTGAGGTCAGCTATACCGGGCTTCACGGCGCGAACCGTATGGCGTCTAACTCGCTGCTTGAGTGCCTGGTCTACGGCTGGTCGGCCGCAGAAGACATCACCAAACGCATGCCCTACGCCCGCGAGACAGAGCGCCTGCCTGCCTGGGATGAAAGCCGCGTGGAAAATCCGGACGAGCTGGTCGTGATCCAGCATAACTGGCATGAGCTACGGCTGTTCATGTGGGATTACGTCGGGATTGTGCG
This sequence comes from Enterobacter sp. PL_is514, assembly GCF_055816715.1. NCBI lineage: Bacteria > Pseudomonadati > Pseudomonadota > Gammaproteobacteria > Enterobacterales > Enterobacteriaceae > Enterobacter > Enterobacter sp. PL_is514. The sequence goes on from NZ_JBVPGN010000030.1 coordinate 355,114, forward strand.
CACCACGAAACGTCTTGAGCGCGCGCTGCGCCGCATCACCATGCTGCAGCAGGAAATTGATGAGTATTATGCCAATTTCCGCGTATCGAATAATCTGCTGGAGCTGCGCAATCTGGTGCAGGTTGCCGAGCTGATCGTTCGCTGCGCGATGATGCGTAAAGAGAGCCGTGGACTGCACTATACGCTGGACTACCCGGATCAGCTTGCTGAATCCGGCCCCTCGATCCTCGCCCCTCAGGTTTACATAAACAGATAAAACGCCTGGGTCAGAGCAGTGTAATCTTCGGAATAACGCTGGTCTGGCCCACGGATCACCATTCGATCGTTAAAGCATTCACCCTCTTTCGGCGAGAGCGCCAGCAGCACGCGGTGCGGCAGTCGTCCTTCCGTATCCGAAATATCGGTACGCAGCCGTAACGTCCAGCCGATCTCCTGCGCGATACCGATGAACGTATTGCCGGTACTCTCAGGCAGGACCACGCAGAAAAAACCTTCTTCGGAGATGAGTTCCGCCGCACTGGTGAGCAGCGCTTTATGATCGAGGGAGCCGGTATAACGCGCCTGTTCACGCTCGGGTGTCCCGCACTCAACGCCGGGCTCGTAGTAGGGAGGGTTACTGACGATCAGATCGTAACGCGCGGTTTGTTCAGGTGCCCAGGCCAGCACATCTGCGCATTCCACCTTCATTCGGGCTGCCCAGGGAGATTCGGCCATATTGTCACTCGCCTGCTCTGCGGCCTGAGCATCCAGTTCGACGGCATCGATGGTGACATGTTCTTCCGTACGCTGCGCCAGCATCAACGCCACCAGCCCGCTGCCGGTACCGATATCAAGAATACGCTTAACACCTGCGACAGGCGCCCACGCTCCCAGTAAAATACCGTCTGTACCGACTTTCATGGCACAGCGATCGTGAGCGACAAAAAATTGTTTAAACGTAAAACCATCGCGGCGCAGCTGCGCTTTGAGTTGAGACATGTCAAGGCAACCTTCTAAGTGAAACTGGAGTAGCATAGGGGAAAGCGAAGTGGCCGAAAAGCGATATCCATACAAACAGATGAAGATTACAGCCGTAACGTCTATAATCAGCGCCCCACACAGAGGTAGAACATGACTGTAACGACTTTTTCCGAACTTGAACTCGATGAAAGCCTGCTCAATGCACTTGAGAGCAAAGGCTTTACACGCCCGACCGCCATTCAGGCAGCGGCCATTCCGCCTGCGCTTGAGGGCCGCGATGTGCTCGGTTCTGCGCCAACCGGCACGGGGAAGACAGCAGCCTATCTGCTGCCTGTGTTGCAGCATCTGCTCGATTTTCCACGTAAAAAATCTGGCCCGCCGCGTATTTTAATCCTGACGCCGACGCGCGAACTGGCCATGCAGGTGGCCGATCACGCGCGTGAACTCGCGGCAAATACCCATCTGGATATCGCCACCATTACCGGCGGCGTTGCGTATATGAACCACGCCGAAGTGTTCAGCGAAAACCAGGACATCGTCGTTGCGACGACGGGCCGCCTGCTGCAGTACATTAAAGAAGAGAACTTCGACTGCCGCGCGGTTGAAACGCTGATCCTCGACGAAGCCGACCGCATGCTGGACATGGGCTTCGCACAGGATATCGAGCACATTGCCGGGGAAACACGCTGGCGTAACCAGACGATGCTGTTCTCTGCCACCCTCGAAGGGGAAGCGATCAAAGACTTCGCAGAGCGTCTGCTGGAAGATCCGGTTGAAGTGTCGGCGACGCCGTCCACCCGTGAGCGTAAGAAGATCCACCAGTGGTACTACCGCGCGGACAACCTTGAGCACAAGGTCGAATTGCTGAAACACCTCCTGAAGCAGGAAGATGCGCTGCGCACAATCGTGTTTGTGCGTAAGCGCGAGCGCGTGCACGAGCTGGCTGAAATGCTGCGTAACGCCGGGATCAACAACTGCTATCTTGAAGGCGAGATGGCGCAGATCAAGCGTACCGAAGGCATTAAGCGCCTGACTGATGGCCGCGTTAACGTGCTGGTTGCCACAGACGTTGCCGCTCGCGGGATCGACATCCCGGACGTCAGCCACGTCATTAACTTCGATATGCCGCGCAGCGGCGATACCTATCTGCACCGTATTGGCCGTACCGGCCGCGCGGGCCGCAAAGGGATTGCTATCTCACTGGTTGAAGCGCATGACTACCTGCTGCTGCAGAAAATTGGCCGCTATGTTGACGAGCCGCTGAAAGCGCGCGTTATTGACAGCTTGCGCCCAACCACACGTGCGCCGAGTGAAAAAATGACGGGTAAACCGTCCAAGAAAGCGCTCGCGAAACGTGCTGAGAGAAAAGAGAAAGAAAAAGAGAAACCGCGCGTGAAGCAGCGCCACCGCGATACCAAAAATATTGGTAAGCGCCGTAAGCCAAGCTCTGCCGCACCAGAGACGAAAACTGAAGAGTGAAAAAAGCCGGGGAAATCCCCGGCTTTTTTATTCCCCCCTGCTGAAGCCGTTACAGGCTTTCAGTAAAGGTACGGGCGATAACGTCGCGCTGCTGTTCTGGAGTCAGTGAGTTAAAGCGAACCGCATAGCCGGACACGCGGATAGTCAGCTGCGGGTATTTTTCAGGGTGCTCAACCGCGTCCATCAGCGTTTCGCGGCGCAGTACGTTTACGTTCAGGTGCTGACCACCTTCCACGCGCACTTCCGGTTTCACTTCCATTGGAATTTCACGGTACTCGATTTCGCCCAGTTTGCTCACCGGCACGATTTCATCTTCAGCAAAACCCGCTTTCGCAACGACACAGCGCGCTTCGTTTTTCTCGCTGTCCAGCAGCCAGAAAGAATTGAGCAGATCGTCATTTGCAGCTTTAGTAATCTGGATACCTGTAATCATGTGTTGCCTCCCTAGGCTACATTAACTGATGTCGGCCTCTCGCGGCCAACTGGTAAAACCATTGTTTCTTGTGTGTATATATATCATTCACACCCCGGTGATTTATTGATTTAAATCAACAAAAACACCAACCACATAAAGAGTGTGGTTTGAATTTATTGTTTTAGATCAATTTCACAGCCTTACCAATTCAACTTGTACTGCATCTTTTCAAAATAAATTTAGCCACTTAGCGCACATTTCAGCGTGTAATTTTGCTCACCGGGGTTAAACAGGTAAGCTAGTCACAGATTGAGATTCGCAGGAGAGCGAGATGACAACACCTTTAACCTGGCATGACGTGCTGGCAGAAGAAAAGCAGCAGCCTTATTTTATCAATACGCTCAGCACCGTTGCCGCTGAGCGTCAGTCCGGACAGACGATTTACCCGCCGCAGAAAGATGTGTTCAACGCCTTTCGCTACACCGAACTGAGCGATGTGAAAGTGGTCATTCTGGGCCAGGATCCCTATCACGGCCCGGGCCAGGCGCATGGGCTGGCGTTTTCCGTACGTCCCGGCGTGGCGATCCCCCCTTCTCTGCTCAACATGTATAAAGAGCTTGAGGGAACCGTGCCCGGGTTTACCCGACCAAACCATGGCTACCTGGAAAGCTGGGCGCGTCAGGGCGTGCTGTTATTGAACACGGTACTCACCGTTCGGGCCGGCCAGGCGCACTCGCACGCCAGCCTGGGCTGGGAGACATTCACCGATAAAGTCATCAGCCTGATCAACGAACACCGTGAAGGGGTCGTGTTTTTACTCTGGGGATCGCACGCGCAGAAGAAAGGGGCGATTATCGATCGTCAGCGTCATCACGTGTTGAAAGCGCCGCACCCGTCACCGCTGTCTGCACATCGCGGTTTCTTTGGCAGTAATCATTTTGTTCTGGCGAATGAATGGCTGGAAAAACGTGGCGAAACGCCGATTGACTGGATGCCTGTGTTACCGGCAGAGAGCGAGTAGTATTTGAATGTGCCGGGTCAGACCCGGCACATTAAGAGGCTTACGCTTTGTTCTGACGCCACCACTCGGCCAGCAGCACGCCGGTCGCAACGGATACGTTCAGACTTTCCACGTTGCCTGTTCCGTCGATAGAGACGCTCAGATCCGCACTCGAGAGCGCCGCGTCAGACAGACCATCACGTTCCTGACCTAATACCAGCACCATTTTACGCGGCAGCGTCGCTTTAAACAGCGGCGTACCGGCATGGCTCGAGGTGGTCACGATGGAATAACCCGCTTTACGGAACTGCTCAAGCGCATCCAGCACGCTGTCGCCGGTGATCGGCTGTACGTGCTCGGCTCCGCCTTCCGCAGTACGGATCGCGGCACCGGATTCCAGCAGCGCGGCATCCTGCAACAGCACGCCTTTCACGCCAAAGTGCGCGCAGCTACGCATCATTGCGCCCAGATTGTGCGGGTTACCTACATCTTCCAGCGCCAGCACGCAGTCATCGGCATCCGCCTGGCTGACCCACTGCTGCACGGTCGTGCCGTTACGTTTTTTGATCAGGAAGCAGACGCCGCCGTGGTGTTCAGTACCGGAGGCTTTGGTCAGCTCGGCATCATCCACGACGTGGTAGGCTTTACGGTTCGCGGCCATCCAGCGCAGCGCTTCTTTAAAGCGCGGAGTCACGCTCTGGATGAACCAGGCGCGGACGATACACTCAGGACGGCTCTGGAACAGCGCCTGGCAAGCATTCTCGCCGTACACGCGGGTCTCTTCCGCACGCTGACGGCGCAGCACTTCCGGATCGATAAAGCTTTTACCGCTGATACCGCCGTGATCGGCTTTTTCCGGCGTCTCATCGCCAGGGGCGCGAGAAACGGTGCGCCACGGGGAGCCGTTATCGCGCGAGAAGTCATCACGCGGACGATCGTCGCGTGGACGGTCACTACGTGGGCGGTCGGAACGCGGACGGTCATCGCGTTTGCGATCGTCACGTTTGCGGTCATCACCGCGGGAATTTCTGTCATCGCGGGCGGGGCGACGGCCACCGTCTGCACGAGAAGACGCCGGACGCCCGCCACCTTTTCCGGTACGCGGATTTTGGGTGCGTTTATCAGAGTCATCATCACTGCGGACATACATCACTTTGACCTTGCCGCTTTTGTTTTTCATTTCGTCGTTCATGCTTTTCTCCACCAGCGCTGCGCGAAGCGCGCAGATTACCCGATGTGCCAGCGCATAGCCATAATTTCGTACAAAAGCCTGTGACTATTGTTCTCATTGAATAAAACGCATTGTTGTTTCAAACAGGCTCATTGATAATATGTAACATATTAGAAACATTATCGGCGTTCTGCCGCTGTCCCACGGCTCTATCAGAGGTTAGTTATGAATACCGTATGTGCCAACTGTCAGGCTCTTAACCGCATTCCGGACGATCGGATGGAAGATGGTGCGAAATGCGGACGTTGTGGCCATGAATTATTTGATGGCGAGGTCATTAACGCGACGGGTGCTACGCTGGACAAACTCCTCAAGGACGATCTTCCTGTCGTGATCGATTTCTGGGCGCCATGGTGCGGCCCATGCCGTAGCTTCGCGCCGATCTTCGAAGACGTGGCCGAAGAGCGCAGCGGAAAAATACGCTTCGTGAAGGTCAATACCGAAGCCGAACCCGAACTGAGCGCCCGTTTTCGTATTCGCAGCATCCCGACCATCATGATTTTCAAAAATGGTGAAGTGATCGATATGCTTAACGGTGCGGTTCCAAAAGCACCTTTTGAAAGCTGGTTAAACGAGTCGCTTTAACATTCAAGGGGCACATCTTGTGCCCCGCTCCCGCCTCTGCGAAAATAGGGTTTTTCCTGCATTTCGCCCATGACTGATAACGCTGTTCTTCAATTACGCGCCGAACGCCTTGCGCGCGCTACCCGACCGTTCCTCGCCCGAGGCAACCGTATTCGCCGCTGTCAGCGCTGCCTGCTGCCGCTGAAGGTTTGTCTGTGCGAGACGCTGGCCCCGAGTACGGCGGAGAGTCGTTTTTGTCTGGTCATGTTCGATACCGAGCCGATGAAACCCAGCAATACGGGGCGTCTTATCGCCGATATTCTGCCGGATACCGCCGCGTTTCAGTGGTCCCGTACGGAGCCGCCTCAGGCCCTGCTCGATTTAGTGGCAAGCAAGGACTATCAGCCGATGGTCGTTTTCCCCGCGTCATACGCAGGTGCGGATCGCCAGGTGCTTTCAGTGCCGCCATCCGGTAAACCACCGCTGTTTATTATGCTGGACGGCACCTGGACCGAAGCGCGAAAAATGTTTCGCAAAAGCCCGTATCTCGACGCACTGCCGGTGATTTCTGTTGATCTTTCCCGCGTCTCCGCCTACCGCCTGCGTGAAGCGCATGCTGACGGGCAATACTGCACCGCCGAAGTTGCCATTGCGCTTCTGGATTTGGCAGGTGATACGGCTGCAGCTGGGGCTCTTGGCAACCATTTCTCATGCTTCCGGGAGCGCTATCTGGCGGGAAAAACCGTTCATAAGGGCAGCGTCACAGCAGCCGAGACGGAAAGCGTTTAAAATCATCAGGTCGCTTGCATTCACAGGAGGCCTGCATGAGCCAGCGAGGGTTAGAAGCGCTACTTCGTCCTAAATCCATTGCCGTCATTGGCGCATCAATGAAACCGGATCGTGCTGGCTATCTGATGATGCGTAACCTGCTGGCCGGGGGGTTTAATGGCCCCGTCATGCCCGTCACGCCGGCGTATAAGGCGGTTCAGGGAGTGCTTGCATGGCCCGATGTACAGAGCCTGCCTTTCGTACCGGATCTTGCCGTACTCTGTACAAACGCGAAGCGTAATCCGGAACTGCTGGAATCGCTCGGCAAGAAAGGCTGTAAAACCTGTATTATTCTCTCGTCTCCGCCTGAACAGAAAGCCGAGCTTCTGGCCTGCGCCAGCCGCTATCAAATGCGTATTCTTGGGCCAAACAGTCTTGGCCTGCTCGCCCCCTGGCAGGGGCTGAACGCCAGTTTCTCTCCGGTTCCGATCCGCAAAGGCAAACTCGCGTTTATCTCGCAGTCGGCTGCGGTATCGAACACCATCCTTGACTGGGCGCAGCAGCGTGAAATGGGATTCTCCTACTTCATTGCCCTGGGCGACAGCCTGGATATCGACGTTGATGAGCTCCTGGATTTTCTGGCGCGCGACGGTAAAACCAGTGCGATCCTGCTTTATCTTGAGCACCTCAGCGACGCGCGTCGTTTTGTCTCGGCTTCGCGAAGCGCGTCGCGCAATAAGCCGATCCTGGTGATCAAAAGCGGACGCAGCCCTGCGGCACAGCGTCTGCTGCATTCGCATTCCGGCATGGATCCCGCCTGGGACGCCGCCATCCAGCGTGCGGGGCTGCTGCGGGTACAGGATACGCACGAGCTTTTTTCCGCCGTTGAGACCTTAAGCCATATGCGCCCGTTGCGCGGCGAGAAGTTAATGATTGTCAGTAACGGTGCAGCCCCTGCGGCACTCGCCCTGGATGAGCTGTGGCGGCGCTTCGGCAAGCTGGCAACGCTGAGTGAAGAGACGCTGCAGCGCCTGAAAGACGCGCTTCCGACCAGCGTGACGCCCGGCAATCCGCTTGATTTGCGCGATGATGCCAGCAGCGAGCGCTATATCAAGGCAATTTCCATTTTGCTGGATAGCCAGGATTTCGATGCGCTGATGATTATCCACTCCCCCAGCGCGGTCGCGCCTGGCAGCGAAAGCGCGCGCGCGCTCATTGACGCCGTGCACAATCATCCGCGAGGCAAATATGTCACCCTGCTGACCAACTGGTGCGGCGAGTTTTCTTCGCAGGAGGCGCGGCGCTTGTTCAGCGAGGCCGGGCTGCCAACCTACCGTACGCCGGAAGGCACCATCACCGCCTTTATGCATATGGTGGAATATCGCCGCAACCAGAAACAGCTGCGTGAGACGCCGGCTTTGCCCGGGAATCTGACGGCGAACACCGTCGACGTTCACCGGCTTTTGCAGCAAGCCATTGAAGAAGGCGCGACGTCGCTGGATACGCATGAGGTCCAGCCCATTCTGGGCAGCTACGGGATGCAAACCCTGCCGACCTGGATCGCCAGCGACAGCGCTGAGGCCGTGCATATTGCCGAGCAAATTGGCTATCCGGTTGCCCTGAAGCTGCGCTCTCCGGATATCCCGCATAAGTCTGATGTTCAGGGGGTGATGTTATACCTGCGTACGGCGACTGAGGTACAGCAGGCCGCCGATGCCATTTTCGATCGGGTCAAAATGGCCTGGCCGCAGGCAAGGATCCACGGATTGCTGGTGCAAAGCATGGCAAACCGCGCAGGCGCTCAGGAATTACGGGTGGTGGTCGAACACGATCCCGTCTTTGGCCCGCTCATCATGCTGGGAGAAGGTGGCGTTGAGTGGCGTCCGGAGGAGCAGGCCGTGGTCGCTTTACCGCCGCTGAACATGAACCTGGCGCGTTATCTGATCATCCAGGCGATTAAAAGTAAAAAGATCCGTGGCCGGAGCGCGCTGCGTCCGCTTGATATTGCCGGGCTAAGTCAGTTCCTGGTGCAGGTCTCTAACCTGATTGTGGATTGTGCCGAGATCCAGCGGCTGGACATTCATCCGCTGCTCGCCTCCGGCAATGAGTTTACGGCGCTGGACGTAACCCTGGATATCGCGCCCTTCGAAGGAGACAGAGAGAGCCGTCTGGCGATCCGCCCGTATCCCCTGCAGCTGGAGGAGTGGGTTGAGATGAAGAATGGGGAACGCGCCTTGTTCCGCCCTATCCTGCCGGAAGATGAGCCCCAGTTGCGGGCTTTTATCTCTCAGGTCACGAAAGAGGATCTTTACTATCGCTATTTTAGCGAAATCAACGAATTTACCCACGATGATTTAGCCAATATGACCCAGATCGACTACGATCGAGAAATGGCGTTTGTTGCCGTTCGCCGCTCCGAAAAGGGAGATGAGATCCTCGGCGTCACGCGTGCGATTTCTGACCCGGATAACGTCGATGCGGAGTTTGCGGTGCTGGTGCGCTCCGATCTTAAAGGCCTGGGTCTGGGAAGACGGCTGCTGGAAAAACTCATCAGTTATACGCGAGATCACGGATTGTTACGCCTCAATGGCATTACTATGCCTAACAATCGCGGTATGGTGACCCTGGCGCGAAAACTTGGGTTTGACGTTGATATTCAGCTGGACGAAGGTATTGTGGCTTTGTCCCTCAGTCTGACATCAGCAGACAAACGCGAGTAAGCTACTGGAAATGTTACCCACTTTGGACGGGACTGGTGGTATCATTGTCCGCTTATGTTGTTTGCATGGTACAGACAACCCTTCAATGAACAGAGAAGAAACGCACTGTGATGTTGTCAAAATTTAAGCGTAATAAACATCAACAACACCTTGCTCAACTACCGAAGATTTCTCAGTCAGTTGATGATGTAGAGTTCTTTTACGCTCCCGCTCATTTTCGGGAGACGCTTCTGGAAAAGATTGCCAGCGCCACGCGACGCATTTGCATTGTGGCGCTTTATCTTGAACAGGATGAAGGCGGGCGCGCGATCCTGAACGCGCTCTATGAAGCCAAACGTCAGCGGCCGGAACTTGATGTTCGCGTACTGGTAGACTGGCATCGCGCTCAGCGTGGCCGTATTGGCGCTGCCGCGTCAAACACCAATGCCGACTGGTATTGCCGCACGGCGCAGGAAAATCCTGGCGTTGATGTGCCTGTTTATGGCGTCCCGGTGAATACCCGTGAAGCACTCGGCGTTCTTCATTTTAAGGGGTTTATCATTGATGACAGCGTGCTTTACAGCGGCGCAAGTCTGAATGATGTTTACCTTCATCAGCTCGATAAATATCGCTACGACCGCTACCATCTGATCCGTAATCCGCAGATGGCCGATATCATGTTCAACTGGGTTGATAAAAATCTGGTCCATGGCCGCGGCGTTAATCGCCTTGACGATCCCGAGCGCCCTAAAAGCCCGGAAATCAAAAATGATGTTCGCGCCTTCCGCCAGGAGCTGCGTGATGCGGTCTATCATTTCCAGGGTGATGCGAACAACGAAGAGTTATCCGTTACCCCGCTGGTCGGGCTCGGCAAATCAAGCCTGCTGAACAAAACGATTTTCCATCTGATGCCGTGCGCGGAGCAGAAACTCACCATCTGTACGCCGTACTTCAACCTTCCTGCCGTGCTGGTGCGTAATATCATTCAGCTGCTACGCGACGGTAAAAAAGTGGAAATCATCGTGGGTGATAAAACGGCAAACGACTTCTTCATTCCTGAAGATCAGCCGTTCAAAATCATCGGTGCGCTGCCTTATCTCTATGAGATTAACCTGCGCCGTTTCCTGAGCCGTTTACAGTATTACGTCAACACTGACCAGCTGGTTGTGCGTCTCTGGAAAGACGAAGATAACACTTACCATCTGAAAGGAATGTGGGTCGACGATGAGTGGATGCTGCTGACCGGTAACAACCTGAACCCACGCGCGTGGCGACTGGATCTGGAAAACGCTATCCTGATCCATGACCCGCAGCATGAGTTAGCCGCAAAACGTGAGCGTGAGCTGGAGCTGATTCGCACCCACACGACAGTGGTTAATCATTACCGAGAACTGCAGAGCATTGCCGATTACCCGGTGAAAGTCCGCAAGCTTATCCGCCGCTTACGTCGTATCCGTATCGACCGACTTATCAGCCGCATTCTGTAATATCCAGGCCCTGCCACCCGCAGGGCTTTTTTATGGAGCCCGTTGATGCGTATTCCTCTGTTACTGAGCGTCTTCTTCCTGAGTGGCTGTAGCCATATGGCCAACGATAACTGGTCCGGACAGGATAAAGCACAGCATTTCCTCGCTTCTGCGATGTTGTCCGCAGCCGGTAATGAATATGCGCAGCATCAGGGATACAGCCGGGATCGTAGCGCGGCGATAGGGCTGATGTTCTCAGTGGGTCTTGGGGCATCAAAAGAACTGTGGGATAGCCGCCCCGCAGGGAGCGGCTGGAGCTGGAAAGATTTCGCCTGGGATGTCGCCGGCGCAACGACCGGCTATGCCGTATGGCAGATGGCGCGGTATTAAAGTCGAATGCCTTTCCCTTTGCGATGCAGCATCAGGGAAACAACAAATGCCAGTGCGCCCATTATCGTTACGTACCAGAAGAATGTCGTTTCACTTCCCCATGATTTAAGCGACAACGCAACGTATTCCGCCGATCCGCCAAATAGCGCATTAGCCACCGCATAAGAGAGCCCTACCCCTAAAGCACGTACCTGCGCCGGGAACATTTCAGCTTTCAGTATCCCGCTGATAGAGGTATAGAAACTGACAATCACCATCGCCAGCATCACCAGTGCAAACGCGGCATAGGGCGAATTCACATGCTGAAGGGCAGACAGAATAGGGACGGTACATAATGCCGACAGCCCGCCAAAAATCAGCATCGACGTACGTCGACCGATTTTATCCGAGAGCGCACCGATAACGGGTTGTATGAGCATAAAGACAAACAGCGCAACGGTCATGACTACGCTGGCGACATTTGCGTGCATGCCGGTAGTGTTCACCAGGTACTTCTGCATATAGGTGGTGAACGTGTAGAAACTGAGAGAGCCGCCCGCAGTAAAGCCAAGCACCATAAGGAAAGCTTTGCGGTTACGCCATAACCCTTTGAATGTTCCCGCCTCCTTCAGCATCCTGACCTCTTTCTGAGAGGTTTCATCTAGCTGACGGCGTAGCCAAAGTGCAACGACCGCCAGTACAGCGCCCATCGCGAAAGGAATTCGCCATCCCCAGGCATGAAGCTGTTCGTCCGTCAGAATCTGCTGCAGGATCACCACCACAAGAATGGCCAGCAGTTGACCGCCAATCAGCGTGACGTACTGGAATGAGGCGTAAAAACCTTTACGGCCCTCGAGGGCAATCTCACTCATGTAGGTCGCACTGGTACCGTATTCACCACCCACCGATAATCCCTGGAACAAGCGGGCCAGTAAAAGTAGCGCCGGTGCCCAGGTGCCAATTGATTCATATCCCGGTAAGCAGGCGATCACCAGAGAGCCAAAGCACATCATACAGACCGAGATCAGCATGGAGGCTTTTCGTCCGCGACGATCCGCTATGCGGCCGAACAGCCAGCCCCCGATAGGCCGCATTAAGAAGCCTGCGGCGAAAACTCCTGCCGTTTGTAGCAGCTGCGTGGTGGTGTTGCCGGATGGGAAGAAAATATGTGCGAAGTAGAGTGAACAGAATGAGTAGACGTAAAAGTCGAACCATTCAACCAAATTCCCTGAAGAGGCGCTGATGATTGCCCATACCCTTCTTCGGGTATCACTGTGAGCCAGCGTCCCGTTTGATGTCATGCTTTCTGTCATTGTGATTATGCTCCTGCCATAAACTGCGGCGTATTGAGCCAGAAGACTCAACAACCTCGTAAATGAAATGTTATAATTTTGTTATAAATCACATTGAGACAGAGATCACACATTCCATTAGCAGGATAAGGGATTAGGAGAAAGGCCAGAGAGGGAAAGCACAAAGCAAAAAACCCCGCACCTTACGGTACGGGGTTCTTCTTAATTGATGCCTGGCAGTTCCCTACTCTCACATGGGGAGACCCCACACTACCATCGGCGCTACGGCGTTTCACTTCTGAGTTCGGCATGGGGTCAGGTGGG
>NZ_JBVPGN010000028.1:0-469972 GCF_055816715.1 Enterobacter sp. PL_is514
TTCCTGGACTGACGTTCTGCCAGAATTTGGCGGCGATACCTACGGCGCTGACAACTTCCTGCAGCAACGTGCTAACGGCGTCGCGACCTACCGTAACCAGGACTTCTTTGGTCTGGTGGACGGCCTGAACTTTGCTCTGCAATATCAGGGCAAAAACGGCAGCGTAGAGGGTGAAAACACTAACGGTCGCAGCCTGCTGAACCAGAACGGCGACGGCTACGGTGCATCCGTGACCTATAACCTGGGCGAAGGCTTCAGCGTGGGTGGTGCGATGTCCTCCTCCAAACGTACCGCCGACCAGAATGCAGCTGGCGTATACGGTAATGGCGATCACGCAGAAGTCTATTCTGGTGGCCTGAAATACGATGCCAACAACATCTATCTGGCAGCGCAGTACTCTCAGACCTACAACGCAACCCGTTTCGGTACTTCTAACGGCAGCAACCCGACTACCGCTTACGGCTTCGCTAACAAAGCGCAGAACTTCGAAGTGGTTGCTCAGTACCAGTTCGACTTCGGTCTGCGTCCATCCGTGGCTTACCTGCAGTCTAAAGGCAAAGACATCGAAGGTTACGGCGATCAGGATCTGCTGAAATATGTTGATGTGGGTGCGACTTACTACTTCAACAAAAACATGTCCACCTATGTTGATTACAAAATCAACCTGGTTGATGAAAATGAATTTACCCGTCAGGCGGGTATCGGTACTGACGATATCGTCGCGCTGGGCCTGGTTTACCAGTTCTAATCGCGTCATCGTGTGACGTAAGGGGCCTGATGGCCCCTTTTTTGTGCCTCTCTGATTCTCACAACTCACCCGTTTTGGTGTACTCTTGCCGCCCTGGCATGAGGATAATAATGAATGGACATGACTTTTTTACGCGCCAGCTTTCTGGCTATGCTTTTTTTCCTGACCGCGTGTAACGATCCCACACCCGTGGCGAAAACCGACGCACCCGCCGCGACGGTGCTCGAAGGCAAAACGATGGGGACCTTCTGGCGCGTCAGCGTGATGAACCTCGATAAAACACGCACAGACGAACTTCGCGGCAAAATCCAGTCGCAGCTGGACGCCGACGATCAGCTGCTGTCGACCTATAAAAATGACTCGGCACTGATGCGCTTTAACCTCTCAACCAGCACCTCCCTGTGGCCGGTGAGCGAGGCGATGGCCGATATCGTGACCGAGGCAATGCGCGTGGGTTACAAAACCAACGGGGCGATGGATGTGACCGTCGGCCCTCTGGTGAATCTCTGGGGATTTGGCCCGAATAAACAGCCGGTGAAAACGCCCGAACAGGCGGCCATTGATGACGCCCGCGCCAGGACAGGGCTGCAGCATCTGACGGTGATCAATCAGTACGGGCAACAGTACCTGCAAAAAGATATCCCCGATCTGTTTGTCGATCTGTCGACGGTCGGGGAAGGCTATGCGGCGGATCATCTTGCTGCGCTGATGGCCCAGGAAGGTATTTCACGTTATCTGGTCTCCGTGGGCGGCGCGCTGGTCAGCCGGGGTATGAACGCCAGCGATAAGCCGTGGCGCGTAGCGATTCAAAAGCCGACCGATCGGCAAAATGCCGTGCAGGCGATAGTGGATATCAACGGACATGGCATCAGTACCTCCGGCAGCTACCGTAACTATTACGAGCTTGAGGGGAAGCGTATTTCGCACGTTATCGATCCACAGACCGGGCGCCCCATCACGCATAACCTGGTCTCGGTGACGGTTATTGCCCCCACCGCGCTGGAAGCGGATGCCTGGGATACCGGATTAATGGTTCTCGGCCCGGAAAAAGCCAAAGAGGTGGTTCGTCAGGAAGGGCTGGCGGTTTATATGATCACCAAAGAGGGCGACGGGTTCAAAACCTGGAGCTCGCCGCAGTTCAACAGTTTCCTGGTCAGCGACAAAAATTAAAAAGCAAGGTTGCGGGTTTTTTATCAGTGGCGCTCAGGCACGCTCTATGTATGCTTGTAAGAGGAGCCGATAATGAGAAACTCAACCTTTATTACCGATGAGGATCGCTGGCAGGCCGTGCTGGCCCGCGATCCGATCGCTGACGATCAGTTTGTCTTCGCCGTGCAGACCACGGGTATTTTCTGCCGCCCGTCATGCCGTGCCCGCCACGCGCTGCGTAAAAATGTCCGCTTTTATCCTGATGCCCATCATGCCGTACAGGCCGGCTTTCGTCCGTGCAAGCGCTGCATGCCGGACAAACGTGATCCGCAGGCGCAGAAGCTGGCGAAAGTGGAACAGGCCTGCCGTCTTCTGGAGCAGGAGCCTACGCTAACCCTGGAAGGGCTGGCGCAGCAGGTTGCCATGAGTCCTTTCCATTTCCACCGTCTGTTTAAGGCCGTGACCGGCATGACGCCAAAAGCCTGGCAGCAGGCGGCACGGGGCCAGCGCCTGCGCGCCGCGCTTGCACAGGGAGACAAAATTACCGACGCCGTGCTGGCGGCGGGGTTTCCTGACAGCAGCAGCTATTATCGTAAAGCCGACGATGCGCTGGGCATGACGGCGAAGCAGTACCGTAAAGGAGAGGTGGCCGTGCGGTATGCCATCGATGACTGTTCGTTAGGACGCTGTCTGGTCGCAGAAAGCGAGCGGGGGATCTGCGCGATTCTGCTGGGTGACACCGATGCGGAAGTCACCGCAGAGCTTGCCACGCAATTTCCAAAAGCAACGCACGCGCCGCTGGACGACGCCTTTGTGCAGCGGATCCACCAGGTGATTGCCAGTATTGATAACCGGGACGTACCGCTTGCGCTGCCGCTGGATATTCGCGGAACCGCGTTTCAGCAGCGCGTCTGGCAGGCCCTTCGCAACATTCCCTGCGGCGAAACGGCAAGTTACCAGCAGGTGGCGCAGGCGATTGGTCAACCTAATGCGGTACGCGCCGTAGCAGGCGCCTGTGCGGCAAACACGCTCGCAATTGTGATCCCCTGTCATCGCGTGGTTCGTAACGACGGTGCGCTGTCGGGCTACCGCTGGGGGACGGCGCGAAAAGCGCTATTACTGAAACATGAGGCGAAACGCCGGGAGGGATAATGCTCGATCTTTTTGCGGATGCTGAACCCTGGCAGGAGCCGCTTGCGCCGGGGGCGGTGATCCTGCGCCGCTTTGCACTCTCCCGTGCGGCGGCGCTGCTTGCCGGTATCGACGAGGTGACGGTGGTTTCGCCGTTTCGCCATATGGTGACGCCGGGTGGCTACACCATGTCGGTGGCCATGGCCAACTGCGGCGAACTGGGCTGGGCGACAAACGAACGTGGGTATGTGTATGCTCCAAGCGATCCCACGACCGACCGGCCGTGGCCTCCCATGCCTGCGGTTTTTCAGACACTTTGTCACGAGGCTGCCGTGGCGGCAGATTATCCTGACTTTCGCCCTGATGCCTGTCTGATTAACCGCTACGCCGTCGGTGCGAAGCTCTCGCTGCATCAGGACAAGGATGAGCCCGATCTGCGCGCGCCTATCGTCTCGGTATCGTTAGGTCTGCCCGCCGTCTTCCAGTTCGGGGGATTACGCCGCAACGATCCGCTCAAACGCATTATGCTGGAACATGGCGATGTGGTGGTGTGGGGCAGGGAATCTCGGCTTTATTATCACGGCATTCAGCCGCTGAAACCCGGGGTCCACCCCCTCACGGGCGAGTACCGTTATAACCTGACCTTCCGTCAGGCGGGGATGCGTAAACAAAAATAAGAATTATTCTTGATGTACGCGCCTGGCAGTTTACACTGCTGGCTGATTTTTATTGTCCGGATTGCCTGCATGCAACTACTTCTCCTTGTCTGGCGTCAGTATCGCTGGCCCTTCATTGCCGTAATGGCGTTAAGCCTTGCCAGCGCCGCGCTGGGTATTGGCCTGATCGCGTTTATTAACGTGCGGTTGATTGAAATGGTCGACACCTCGCTCTCCGTATTGCCGGAGTTTCTCGGTCTGCTGCTCTTGTTGATGGCGGTTACGCTCGGTTCCCAGCTTGCGCTGACCGCGCTCGGCCACCATTTCGTTTTTCGTTTGCGCAGTGAGTTTATCAAGCGGATCCTGGACACCCAGGTCGAGCGCGTTGAGCAGCTCGGCAGCGCCTCGCTGCTGGCGGGGCTGACCAGCGACGTACGCGCCATTACCATCGCGTTCGTTCGTCTGCCGGAGCTGGTGCAGGGGATCATTCTGACCTTTGGATCGGCGGCCTATCTCGCCTGGCTCTCCAGCAAAATGCTGGCGGTGACCGCGCTGTGGATTGCCATTACCATCTGGGGCGGCTTTGTGCTGGTGTCGCGCGTCTACAAACACATGGCGGTGCTGCGTGAAACCGAAGATAAGCTCTATAACGATTACCAGACGGTACTGGAAGGGCGCAAAGAGCTCACCCTGAACCGCGAGCGCGCCGAGTATATCTTTAACCATCTCTATATCCCGGACGCGCGCGAATATCGTCATCACATTATTCGCGCCGATACCTTCCACCTGAGTGCGGTGAACTGGTCAAACATCATGATGCTGGGTGCCATTGGCCTGGTATTCTGGATGGCGAACAGCCTGGGCTGGGCGGACACCAACGTCGCGGCAACCTACTCGCTGACGCTGCTGTTTTTGCGCACGCCGCTGCTCTCGGCGGTCGGCGCGTTGCCTACCTTGCTGAGTGCGCAGGTGGCCTTTAATAAGCTCAAAAAATTCGATCTCGCGCCGTTTAAGGCCGAATTTCCGCGCCCGCAGGCCTTCCCGAACTGGCAGACGCTGGAGCTGCGTAACGTCACGTTCCGCTATCAGGACAGCGCCTTCTCCGTGGGGCCGGTTAACCTGACGATCCGCCGCGGCGAGCTGCTGTTTCTGATCGGCGGCAACGGCAGCGGTAAATCGACGCTGGCGATGCTGCTTACCGGGCTTTATCAGCCGCAGTCGGGCGAGATTTTGCTGGATGGCAGAGCGCTGAGCGCGGAGAAACCCGAGGATTACCGCAAGCTTTTCTCGGCGGTGTTCACCGACGTCTGGCTGTTCGATCGGCTGCTGGGTCCGGAAGGGCAGCAGGCCAATCCTGCGCTGGTGGAAAAATGGCTGGCGCAGCTGCAGATGTCGCACAAGCTGGAGTTACAGGACGGGAAGATCCTCAATCTGAAGCTTTCCAAAGGGCAGAAAAAGCGCGTGGCGCTGCTGCTGGCGCTAGCGGAAGAGCGTGACATCATTCTGCTGGATGAGTGGGCGGCGGATCAGGACCCGCACTTCCGCCGCGAGTTTTATCAGGTGCTGCTGCCGCTGATGCAGGAGATGGGCAAAACCGTTTTCGCCATCAGCCATGACGATCACTACTTCATTCATGCTGACCGCCTGCTGGAGATGCGCGACGGCAGGCTCAGCGAGCTGACCGGTGAAGAGCGCGATGCAGCCTCGCGTGATGCAGTGGCGCGTACGGCCTGAAGCCCTCACCCTAACCCTCTCCCACAGGGAGAGGGGATAGATCGTGGCCGTAATGCCGCTTTTTTCTCCATCCCGCCCCGTTGTTTATTCTTATTTACATATCCCCGCGCTATGCTTAACCCCAACTCATTTAATGGATTTATGATTGATGTCGGTATTAAAGAAAAACAGCGCCAGACAGCGTGACCAGGAGCGCGCGCGACTCATCTGGCTTCTCACGACCGATAAAGCGGTCACCTCTACGCTATTAGGCAAACTCACCCTGGCTGAGCAATATGATGTCGGCACTTTAGCCGACGATATTGCTGAGGTAGGTGCGCTGGTTGCTCATTTACCCCCACCGGATCTGGCGGATACCCTGGAAGCGCTTCCCTCGGAAGAACGTCACGCCCTGTGGCGTCTGGTGCAGGATCACGAGCGCGGGCAGGTGCTGCTCGAGGCCTCTGAAAACGTCTGGGACGACCTGATCGACGAGATGAGCGACCGGGATATTCTTGACGCTCTGCAAACCCTGGATATCGACGAGCAGATTTACCTCGTTCAGCACCTGCCGCGCAACCTGACCGGCCGCCTGCTGGCGTCACTGCCTGCCGATGAACGCGCGCGCGTGCGTCAGGTTATGCACTACGAGAAAAACAGCGTCGGCGCGATCATGGAGTTCGGCGTTATCACGGTGCGCCCGGACGTGACGCTCGGTACCGTGCAGCGCTACCTGCGTCGCCTGGGAAAAATGCCGGACAACACCGATAAACTGTTTGTCACCTCCCGGGATAAAACGCTGCTCGGCGAGCTGGAGCTGAAAACCATCCTGCTCAACAGCACCCAGCGGAAGGTGAGCGAGGTGATGGAAAACGAGCCGATGGTCTTCTCCCCGGAAGACGATGCGGAGAAAGCGGCGCGTACCTTCGAACGTGATGACCTGGTGAGTGCCGCCGTTGTGGACTCCGTCGGCAAACTGATGGGGCGTCTGACCATCGATGAGATCGTTGATGTGGTCTACGAAGAAACCGACAACGATCTGCGTGCGCTCGGGGGGATCAGCGCCGAAGAT
The DNA here is from genome assembly GCF_055816715.1 of Enterobacter sp. PL_is514. Taxonomy (NCBI): domain Bacteria; kingdom Pseudomonadati; phylum Pseudomonadota; class Gammaproteobacteria; order Enterobacterales; family Enterobacteriaceae; genus Enterobacter; species Enterobacter sp. PL_is514. The sequence goes on from NZ_JBVPGN010000028.1 coordinate 6,470, forward strand.
GACGTCCATGCCTCCGTCGGCAAGGCGGTGAAAACCCGCTGGGCGTGGCTGGCCATTAACCTGTGTACCGCCTTTATCGCCTCCCGGGTGATTGACGGTTTTGAACACACCATTTCGCAGCTGGTGGCGCTGGCCTCGCTGATGCCGATTGTGGCCGGAATAGGCGGCAACACCGGAAACCAGACCATCACCATGATCGTCCGCGCGCTGGCGCTGGAAAATATTCAGCCCGGTAACTTCGCCTTTCTGATCTTCAGAGAGATGGGCGTGGCGCTGATCAACGGCCTGGTGTGGGGCGGTATTATGGGCGGCATTACCTGGTGGCTGTATGACGATATGGCGCTGGGTGGGGTGATGATGCTGGCGATGGTGCTAAATTTGCTGGTGGCATCAATGATGGGGGTCATTATCCCGCTGACGATGACCAAACTGGGGCGCGACCCCGCGGTGGGGTCGAGCGTGATGATCACCGCCATCACCGATACCGGCGGTTTCTTTATTTTTCTTGGGCTGGCGACGATTTTTCTTCTTTAAGCCGACGCTTAATGCGGGCGGGGAGTAGCGCCATAACGATAATCCCGCCCAGCACGCCAATCGCCAGATTGCCGGTTGATACCGTGGCGGCAACGGTGACCAGCATGACGACCGTTTCTGCAATCGGGGCCGTTTTCAGCGTGGCGGGCTGAAGACTGTGCCAGCTGAAGGTTTTGACGGCGACGATCGCCATAATGCCCGCCAGCACCGCCATCGGGATGTTGGCCATCACGTCGCTGAGTGCCGTGACCAGGATCAGCAGCACAATGCCCGCTGCAAGGGTTGAAATGCGGCTTCGGCCTTTTCCCATCTCCACGTTAACGATGGTTTGCCCAATCATCGCGCAGCCCGCAATACCACCGTAAAATCCGGCCAGAATATTACCCACGCCCAGCCCGATGCTCTCACGGCGCTTGCTCGACGGCGTTGCGGTCAGCTCATCCACCAGCTTTGCCGTCAGCAGGGATTCCAGCAGGCCGACAAAGGCGATGCTCAACGCGCACGGCCAGATAATGCTCAGCGTCTGTACATTGAGGGGGACCAGTAGTTCGGTAAGACCCGGTAAACCGCCGCTCATGGAGCCTTCATCGCCCACGGTCGGCAGGATTTGACCGGTTGAAACGGTGAACACGGTAAGCACAACAATCGCAATCAGCGGGGAAGGGATGCTTTTGAGATAGCGCGGCACCCACAGCACGATCAGCAGCGTCAGCACGAACAGGCCCACAATCAGCGGGCTTCGGCTCCAGAAATGGGGAACCTGCGCAAAGAAAATCAATATCCCGAGGGCGTTAACAAACCCGGTCATGACCGACTGGGGAATAAAGCGCATCAGCCTTGCCATGCCCAGCACGCCAAACAGAATCTGAATCACGCCTGCCATCAGCACGGCGGGAAGAATGTACTGTACGCCGTGCTGATGCACCATGGGCCCAATAACCAGCGCTACGGAACCGGCCGCTGCCGTGACCATCGCCGGGCGACCGCCCAGCACGGACAGGGCAAGACACAGCACCACGGAGGCGATCAGGCTGACCTTCGGGTCAACGCCCGCCACCACGGAAAATGAGATGACCTCGGGGATCAGCGCCAGGGCGGTAATCACGCCCGCCAGCGTTTCACGCGTCAGCTGCTTAGGGGAACGCAGTACGTTGGCTACGCGGTCTTCGGGGGATACAGCAGAATGGGGTAAGGACATAACAGTTCGCTGGTTAGGGCAGGCTTCCGTGCGCGCGATCACAAAACGCAACATACTAGCCAGTAAAACCGCGCTTTACCAGACGCATCGATAATTCCTCACAAACAATCCATCATTAAATTTCACAATTACAATAATTTCGTAACCTTTAAACAATATTTAAAAGTTGTTACCGTGCCCCCGCAGCTTTTTTCACCTGCAATTTCCACGCATCAAGCACTTTTACACTAAGGCATAAATTATGAAAAAAATGACTGCCATGCTCTTTTCTCTGGCCGTGGGGCTTAACACCGTCTCCATGGCGGCGAAAGCTGACGCACCAAAAGAGCAGGAAACGGACGTCCTTTTAATTGGTGGCGGTATCATGAGCGCCACGCTGGGAACCTATCTGCAAGAACTGCAGCCGGACTGGTCAATGACCATGGTCGAGCGCCTTGACGGCGTGGCGCAGGAGAGTTCGAACGGCTGGAACAACGCCGGTACCGGCCATTCGGCACTCATGGAACTGAACTATACGCCGCAGAAAAAGGACGGTTCCATTAGTATCGAGAAGGCGGTAGAGATCAACGAAGCATTCCAGGTTTCTCGCCAGTTCTGGTCTCATCAGGTCAACAGCGGCGTGATGCACGACCCGCACTCCTTCATCAACACCGTACCGCACATGAGCTTTGTGTGGGGTGAGCAGAACGTCAACTTCCTGCGCGCGCGCTACGCCGCTCTGCAGCAGAGCACGCTGTTCCGCGGGATGAAATACTCTGAAGACCACGCGCAGATTAAAGAGTGGGCTCCGCTGGTCATGGAAGGTCGTGACCCGAACCAGAAAGTGGCGGCGACCCGTACCGAAATTGGTACCGACGTTAACTACGGTGAAATTACCCGTCAGCTGGTGACGTCTCTGAAGAAAAAAGAGAACTTCAACCTGCAGCTCAGCACTGAAGTGCGTGGTTTCAAGCGCAACGCGGACAACAGCTGGAGCGTGACCGTTGCCGATCTGAAAAACAATGAAGCTGAACACGTCATCAGGGCGAAGTTTGTCTTTATCGGTGCGGGCGGCGCGGCGCTGAAGCTGCTGCAGGAGTCCGGTATTCCGGAAGCGGACGACTACGCGGGCTTCCCGGTGGGCGGTCAGTTCCTGGTGTCCGATAACCCGGAAGTGGTGAACCGTCATCTGGCAAAAGTGTACGGTCAGGCTTCCGTGGGCGCGCCGCCAATGTCTGTTCCGCACATCGACACCCGTATGCTTGACGGCAAACGCGTGGTGCTGTTTGGGCCGTTCGCGACCTTCTCCACGAAGTTCCTGAAAAACGGTTCTCTGTGGGACCTGCTCAGCGCAACCACCACCTCTAACGTCAAGCCGATGATGGACGTGGGTCTGGATAACTTCGACCTGGTGAAATACCTGATTAGCCAGGTGATGCTCTCTGACGACGATCGTTTCGAGGCGCTGAAAGAGTACTATCCGCAGGCGAAGAAAGAAGACTGGCGTCTGTGGCAGGCGGGTCAGCGCGTACAGATCATCAAGCGCGATCCGAAAGAGGGTGGCGTGCTGCGTCTGGGTACCGAAGTGGTAAGCGATAAGGATGGCACCATCGCCGCGCTGCTGGGTGCGTCACCGGGTGCGTCTACCGCTGCGCCAATCATGCTGCACCTGATGGAAAAAGTGTTTAAAGATAAAGTCGCCAGCCCGGAATGGCAGGCGAAGCTGAAAACCATTATTCCATCCTATGGCACGAAGCTGAACGGCAACGTGAGCGCGACGGAGCAGGAGCTGGAATACACCAGCCGCGTACTGCAGCTGCAGTACATCAAACCGCAGGCTGCGGATGCTGCGCCAAAAGCGGAGCTGAAGCCTCAGCCGGAAAACAAACCGGTTGCGGATATCGCGCTGTAAGGTAAAAAAGCCGGGTGGCGCTGACGCCTACCCGGCCTATGTTCGGTGTTGTTTTGTAGGTCGGGTTAGGCGAAGCTGCCACCCGACTTTTAACGTACTACCGCTTGTCCGACAGTCTCTTCTGCCTTCCACACGCGATACTTCACTTCCACGTTTTCAGGCGTATAGACCACGATCGGCAACTTGCTGTTGTAGCGCAGCAGGCTATTGTCGCCCAGATACGCCGTCACAAATTTCTTCTCTTTCTTGCCATCCGGGCAGGCCATCATGGTGGAGACCGGCGAGGTGACTTTATCAAAGACGTAGTAGTCGTAACCCCAGCCTTCCAGCGTTTTGCTTTCCAGCTGACCACCCAGGCGATGCTGGTTGCAGTCCACTTCCAGCGTCTTGCCAATTAACAGTTCCACTTTGAAATTCGCTTCATCCTGCTGTGCCGGCAGCTGAATCACCTGACGCTTCATCCCTTTATCCGCTTTCGGATACGGGGCGACTTTTTCCAGCGGCTGCTCTTTAGGTGTTTCGCTGGCGAAAGCACTGGTGCTGACACACGCGGCGGCGATGAGTGCGATGGCAAATTTAGGTGCGTTTTTCATTGTCATTCCTTTATGTCAAAACGATCCTGCACAGGTTAACATATCAACTATAAATGATTGGTGTTATTTACTTACATTTTCAATATCAATAGCGTAATAAACCACATATTTGCCATTTAGGTAGATGTTTGTCCTGGCGTGGAGTCCGGCAGGCGTTTGTGTTATTTTAGACCCTCTATAATGTTATTCATCTGTAAAAGGGAAGAGAGATGGTTCGAGCAAAACTGAAAACGCCTGAAGGCCGCAAGTTCCTCCTGGCGCTGCTGGTCGTGTTTATGATTGCTGCCGCATGCGTGGGGCGGGCCACCATTGTTGGCGTCATCGAACAGTACAACATTCCTCTCTCTGCCTGGACAACCAGCATGTATGTCCTGCAATCGGCGATGATCTTCGTCTACAGTCTGGTGTTCACCGTTCTGCTGGCCATCCCGCTGGGCATTTTCTTCCTGGGCGGACGTGATAAACACTAGACGCCGATTTGCGATATCGAAGCCATCCTGCGGGGTGGCTTTTTTTATGTCTAATAATTTTTATTCGCATTTCCAGGATATTCTGTTTCGAACAAGACAGTTCAACATGAAGCAGGAGATGCGCAATGTTATCCCGGTTTGCAACGCTCAGCCGGATCCCGAAAGGAGTCTGGGTGGTGGGCGGCGTCAGTATGCTGATGGATATCTCCTCGGAGATTATTCACAGTCTGCTGCCGCTGTTTATGGTGACGACGCTGGGCGCCAGCGTTATTTTCATTGGTTTGATTGAAGGTCTGGCTGAGGCTACGGCGCTGTTTATCAAGGTGTTTTCCGGCGCCATCAGTGACTATCTGGGCAAGCGTAAAGGACTGGCGGTTCTGGGCTATGGTCTTGGCGCATTGAGTAAACCGTTGTTCGCTATCGCCTCTTCTTCCGGCATGATCCTTGGGGCGCGCTTAATCGACCGGGTCGGGAAGGGGATACGGGGAGCGCCGCGCGATGCGCTGGTTGCTGATGTTACGCCGCCGGAACTTCGCGGCGCGGCCTTTGGACTGCGTCAGTCGATGGACACCGTCGGCGCATTTCTCGGGCCGCTGCTGGCCGTAGGATTAATGCTGCTGTGGAACGATGATTTCCGCACGATTTTCTGGATCGCGGTGATCCCCGGCGTGCTCGCCGTGGCGCTGCTTTTCTTCGGCCTGCATGAGCCGAAAACGCCCGTCGAACATAAACGAACGAACCCTATCAAAAAAGAGAACCTCAGGCGCCTCGGGAAAGGCTGCTGGTGGGTTATTGGTCTGGGGGCCATCTTCACGCTCGCACGTTTCAGTGAAGCATTTCTTGTGCTTCGCGCTCAGCAGTCGGGTGTGCCGCTGGCGCTGATCCCGCTGGTGATGGTGGCCATGAATCTGCTCTATTTCCTCTCTGCCTATCCGTTTGGCAAGTTATCTGACGGGATGAGCCACACACGATTACTGCAGTGGGGGCTGGTGATGCTGATTGGGGCAGATGTTATGTTGGCGCTGAGCACCCACTGGGCTGGAATGCTTCTGGGCGTTGCGCTTTGGGGAGTGCATATGGGCATGACCCAGGGGCTGCTGGCGGCAATGATTGCGAAAACTGCACCTGCGGATCTGCGCGGTACCGCTTACGGCATTTTTAGTCTGGTCAGCGGCGTGGGATTGTTAGTCGCAAGCCTGTGCGCCGGGGTCATCTGGGAAGCGTTTGGCGCAGAATATACGTTCTATGCCGGAGCGGTGATTTGTCTGGTTACACTGGTGTACCTGCGTAAAACACCTGGTGAAATCGAATAAAAAAACCAGCCGTAAAAGGCTGGTTTTCAATGTGTTTTTGGTCGGCACGAGAGGATTTGAACCTCCGACCCCGACCCCCGCCCCCATGACACCGCAACTAAAACGCTATAAACAGCGTCTTTTCTGGTGTCGGGAGATGTTCATGTGTACAAACAAACAGTGCTTTTTTAGCAAAATTTGCACTATATACATCAATGTGTTAGGGGGCGTTTCTCCCCAAAGGATTTAAGTATGAGTTGTCTATGCTTAGGGTGGAAAGCATCAAATATGTCTGTGGCATTGCGGATGAAAAATCTTTTTTACGAGATTGATGTGGTTTTACAATTTAAGGTTAAAATGATTTAAATTAACTCTAATTAAATTTATAATATCATAGGGTGGAATAGTTAATTTGTTGTATTTAATGGGTTTGAATTTAACAATTTCAAAGGTAAATACATGGCAAAAGAATTTGAGTTAAATAAATGGATTGATGAGAGTCTTCCAAAATTTGAGCTTTTAGGAAAACATATTGCTTTTATAATTGAGACTCTACTCCAGCAGAATGAAGTAGCTTATCTTTCTGTAAGTTACAGGACTAAAACAAAAGAAGGAATTATTGAAAAGGTTAGTCGAAAAAATTATAGAAAACCAATTGATGAGCTAACTGATGTTTCAGGTGTCAGAGTTATACTTTACCTTGAATCAGACATAGCTAAAGTAAGTGAAATTATAAAATCAACATTTAATATCGATGAAACAAACAGCATGAGTAATGAGAATAGACTTTCATCAGATAAAATAGGTTATAGGTCCGTACATTATGTATGTGATATTGGTGAAAATAGAATTGCATTAAAAGAATATGAATATATTTCAGGGTTGAAATGTGAAATTCAAATTAGAACAATGTTGCAGCATGCCTGGGCTGAACTGACACATGATAGAAATTATAAGTTAGGAACCAACTTACCTTTACAAATACAGAGAAAAATAAATCTTTTTTCGGGAATGCTTGAGATAGCCGATCAGGGATTTTCAGAAATAGTTAGCTCTATTGAACAATATAAAGAATTAATTGATAGTAATGACTTAGGGCAATTAACTTTACAAAAAATCAACTCCATAAACCTATACAAGTTCGTGGAGGAAATTACAAAGGAAATGGGGCTGGAGTTAACACCAGTCTACGATTGGGAAGGTGATTCATCAAAGGAAATTCTTGAGGAATTAAAATTCTCAGGTCTTAATAGTTTTAAGGAAATTACTGAAGCCATACCAGAAAATTATAGTGAAGTATGCAAACTAAATGGTGTCTATTTAAATATATATGCTTTTTTACGCGATATAATGTTAATTCATAATTATGAGGCGTTGAATAGGAAAAATTCTATTAATTGGGTTCTGGCTTCAGAGTCTGAACCTGATGAATTGGAAAAGCATAAAAAATTCTATTCCAACTTTATGGATCCAAATAGAGCAACACAACTAGTTCAAGCTTTTACCTTAATGGGTGATTAATTTTTTTTCGAGCATCAATAGCCATCATAAATGATGGCTTTGAAAAATGGAGTACTTTTATCCTGAATGCTATAAATTTTTTTAATCAAATTATTCCTAAATCGTAACCGAAGCCCATTCAGATGGAACTGTCAGTATAAAACCTGTCAATGTTCATAAGCTAGTTTCAGCTTGTTATGCGCAATTAGTTAATAAGCCATAATTTCTCCATGTGGAACGACAACCCAATCGATGTGGTTTTGCGTGTCGATTTTTGTCGACTTCGCATCGCTGTGCGCCATGCGTCCTTGTGGATCTATATCTTGTTTATCGAAAAGGTGAGCAGCCAGCGCTCGGATTTCGTGAAAAGTTGGTCTTTCATCCATTGCCATCTTGTCACATAAACCTAGTTTGTTTCGTAATACTGAAAACGACCTGCTCAGATAATCCGGAGCAACCTGTGTCGGGTGTGACACCTCTTTACTGCGTTTAACCTGTCGCTCCGGAATCCGGTGAACAACAAACGGACTGACTACGTTATCCCTACTTTCATCAATTATGCGCCTTAACTCATCTCCAATTGGAATCGCAACGTGCGATGCTTCCTTCTTTTGTACCTTTTGACGATAGATGTAAAGGGTTCCATATATGCCATCTTCTGGTTGTTCGAGCTATACACAACCACAAACGCCGTTCTTTGGTTCACGTATTGAATACCGAATCCTAGACACTTCAAAGCGTGCATGTGTCGTCTGTAAAGCCAAATCCATCGCAGATCTTAACCACGGCGTTGCAGCGCGACGTATAGCCATGAAATGCTCTAGCGACAATCGTTTCCTTTTCTTCTCTTCGGTCCTGCGCATTTTCTTCCTAGCCGCTGGATTGTCGAGCATCAAAGATTCATCGACCGCATACGAAAAAAGCTTTTTGAGAAAGCTAACTTTTCTGTTTTGCACGTTCGCGGATGCGCCGGCATGGTATTTGTTGATGTAAGCGTTAACGTGCTCCAGTTCGATATCGCAAGCTGGAATACTAACGAAGAACTCTTTCACTCGTTGTGCGTCATCATTCCAATCATCTAATGTACTCTGAGAAGGGAGTTCGTCTTCAACAGCCCGAGCCATGATGTTATCCACATGGTCTGCAAACGGTTTGGCTTCTCCAGCAACCCCCCGGATTCTCTAATGAGATTATCAACGGATGGGAAAGTTCTGGTATCATTAAGTTTTGGATATGTGAGATGCTTGGGTCGGGAGCGATTCATGCTCCGTTGATTATTCTCCGATTGCAGCGGGCTTTACTGGACTGTTACCGCAAACCGGTAAAACCCGCCTTCAGTGCACCAATGTCGATGGGCTAGTAATCGAAGGGTGTTTGGCACGCTTGAAAAGAAAGAAGCCTGACGAATATCAATTGTTGGTCGTGCACTACATCTATCGGATATCAAAGCGTCAGATGGCGAAGTACCGTAAGAAAAGCGAAAAACAGATCCGAATTGAAATACAGATGGCAGAGGGTTTCATTGAAGAGTGCCTCTCGATGCGGGATTTTCCTCTCGAAATGGATCCGATTGTGCAAATGGAAAATCGTCAAAAAAACGCTAGTGTGGTCCGCAAATCTTTGTGTAACGTGTCAAGAGTGGTCACCTGCACACGAAATTACCCGTTTACAAACCTCGTTCAGGCGAGGTTTTTTGGTATGATGTTTTTCCAATTGCAAGGAGAACATTATGTACTGGAACGGTATACCATTTCCATTTGTTGATTCATTAACAAAGGAAAATTTAACTCTACAGATCACAAAATTACCAACTCTGATTATCGATAGTGGTTTTCCTTGGGAAAGTCTCGTCGGAGCTTTTATTGCTGGTAGCATTCCTGCTTTTATTGCATGGAAAACAATCAAAAATAATAACGAGGCTATAAAACGGCAGATAACATTAGCTGCACAGCAAAAAAAATGTGATGAGCTTAGAGATATGTTTGCGAACTATATTTCACTGCAATCAAATCTCGTGTCCTATCTTGAGTTGATTTATGACGAGCATGGTGGGGATAGAGAAAAAATACCATTTGGAATAATAACTGAGACGAGAGATGATTTCTATAAAGTAAAACATTGTGAAACGCTTATCTATCTGTTAATTGGTACTGAAGACCCCTTTTATGAGAGGGTTCATAGTTTAATAGAAGATATTGATGATCGTATTGATACGTTTTTTTATGAATATAATAATGAATCTACAGAAATGTTTTCTCTTGATGAGGATAACAAGAACTTACTGAGTTTATTTTCTGAGATACTTAAAAGAGAACAAGCGAAAATATGATGTGTGATCGTTTTTACTTGCAAATAATATTACGCGTAATGTTTCACAGATATCAATGAAATTGATGCCTACAACAGGAGGATCCTTCTGTGAAGAATGGGCGGCTGGTGGGTGTTGTAGCACCCAACCAGCCATTTGCTCATGCATGAAGGTAACAAGCGAACCGAGGCCCACCGCTTTAGCGCTAAAGCACAGTGAGCCTATCAGAGACCCGCTTATTGATCCATGAAAATACTGTAATTTTAAACAGTGTTGAGCTTATCAACGCTGACTGCCTGCGTTACCTCGCAATCCTCTCAGATAACTCCATTGACCTTATTGTTATGGATCCTCCTTACTTTAAGGTGAAGCCGAACGGCTGGGATAACAAGGGGAACGGCGACGCCGATTATCTCCGCTAGCTTGATCTGTGTCTTGCCTAGTCCTGGCGAGTCCTTAAGCCTGCCGGCTGAAAAACCGGAACTCTCAAAAAGTGCGTGGAACTAAAACAGGTGTGCTTACACATCTGCTACACTCATTTTCGACCAATTCATCAGCGAGAAAGAAGGCAATGCGCTGGTGGCCGTTGTTGATCCGGGTGGGGTCTGGTCTTTATGTCACGGCGTGACTGTCATCGATGGCAGGCGTGTTGTTAAAGGCATTACGGCCACTGAGGAACAATGCCGCAAGGTTAACGCTATTGAACGTGATAAGGCATTAGCTTGGATTGATCGCAATATCAAAGTACCTCTGACGGAGCCGTAGAAGGTAGGTATTGCATCCTTTTGCCCGTACAACATCAGCCCCGGTAAATATTTTCCATCGACTTTCTATAAGTGCATCAGTGCAGGTGAACGTAAAGGTCCATGCGAAGCAATCCGCTGATGGCTTAAGGACGGTGGCCGTGACTGCCATCTAACCAAAGGCCAGAAGAATGGCTGCTATGGTCAGGTTGAACGACGGGACCAAGCAAGCGCGTTGGCGTGCTGGGGGGAGACCATTGATCAGCATGATCTTTAATACATGATGGAAAGCCGCCATGGTTTCAGTGCTTCTCATTGCTTCATTCGCCGCAGGCAGTGTGCGGACGGAACGAACTGATCAAAGCTACCGCATCGGATTAACTTGCGAAAGAAAGTATAATTATCTAAGCTGTAGCGTTCAAACAATTCATTCGTTTCCTTTAAATATACATAGTTTTCTTTAACCATGTTTATTTGCTAGCGAATAACATAAAGATAATGTAAATAAAGGAAGTCAGTGGAAGCAAAAAATTACTAGCGAATGTAATTCTCCTTTGTTTTTTTATGGATTTTACAACCTTATAAAGCTTTTCTAGGTTCTCACTAAGATTTTCAGATGTTTGACGGTTTTCTTTGATTTGTTGTTCGTGCTTTACGTTGGCCTTCTTAAGTAAATTTAATATGAAATTATATTTCATGCCTAAGAATTCCCTAATATTTTTCTCTTGCGCTGATGGGTTCTCTAAATTTTCATGTTGTGACAATGCCTGTTGTGATTTTGTAAATTGATAGCTCAGTCTGCCATGGCTGGCAAATACTTGATTATAAAGACTATCTGTTTCGATAAGGAGCGATTGTCTATTCACTTCAATTTCTTGTCGTAACCTTGCGAATTTTTGTGTGTTTAGTTCAAACTCATAGTGCCAGTTAGTTATATCTGACCAGTAATTAAATATTATCTTTACAAAAACTATAAAGGCAGATAATGAAATGAAGATGAGTAAATAATAAACTGATAATTCAATATTGAATATTAGTAATGTTATCTCTTTGATTTGAATAATCTTCAAAAACAAAAGTATGAATAAGAAATGTAGTATAGTTAAAGTCCATAATAATTTAGATGTACTTTCCGAAATGTATGGTGTGGTGAAAAATTTGGATATTGGAATTATTCTTTCAAGAAACTTGATTTTAGCATCATTGTCCATTTTATAGCCCTCAAAGGTTTCAGTTGTCTATCAATGATTTTACAGGTGAATTTAGAATAAATGACTTAATCAAAAAATGCACATTGTTTAAATTAACCAAACAAATCTTTTCTGTTTAATTTGACTTAGGGGTGATGATTTTTTTAACTTTCTACTAGTTATAAGGCCTATAAGAAAAAGATAAAGTTACAATATTTTCGGGCTGCCAGCAAACGCAATTTATGACGATGATTTAAAAGTGTGATGTGCAGTTTAAGCAAATATAAGTGAAAAAATAATCATGCCCCAACGCATCAAAAGGCCATGCAGACATAAAGGTTGTGCTTCGCTGACCAATGACTCAAACGGCTATTACGACCAGCATCGGCTGCAGCATACCGGTGAAGGATGACGCAATCTATTAGAAATTTTTCTGCTGTGGCCGTCAAGAAACCCTATTCAAACCTCAATAGTTGTCCCAGAGAAAAGGGGCTTAGAGAGCCAATCATAGCTGTACCGTATATATTTTTATACATGTTAATATTTTTAGTATTCAAAGGGATAAAAACATGTTGTGCCTGATTTTTTGACGGTATTTTCCCCCGGTTTTTCCCCAATGATTCCCCGTGCAAAAAATAGATAAGAAAAAACCAGCCATAAGAGGCTGGTTTTCAATGTGATTTTGGTCGGCACGAGAGGATTTGAACCTCCGACCCCCGACACCCCATGACGGTGCGCTACCAGGCTGCGCTACGTGCCGACGCATGAAAAGAATACTACTCGATTCCGTTTTGAATGCAAGGGAATCCGTCGCTAACTGGTTTATTATTAATCAGTTAGCGATGAAGCGCTTCTCATCCGTCAGAACCTGCAGCAGCAGGCTCAGCTGCGGCTTCTGGTCTTTCAGTCGTTCACCCTGCAGGTTATACGTCTGATAATTCCCGTTGTTGTTCAGCACCAGCGTCAGCTTCGGCGTAGTCACCACCAGCGTATTATTACCCGCAGCCGTGACCCAGTTATGGCGGCGCGCGGCGCTGAAGAGATCCTGGCCCTGCGAATACTCGTTTGCTGGCGTGCTGACGTGCAGCAGGCGTTGCATCAGGGTGGTCATCACATCTTTATGCTCGGTAAGCATATTGATGCGCTGCGCCGGGGTGCCCGGCCAGTGGATCACCAGCGGAACCTGCAGGTTCGGGCGTGACCAGCTCATACTCTTCGTCTCGTCACCTAACGGGACGCCATGGCCTGCGGTCACGATCACCACGGTGTTATCAAGCTTGCCGGACTCACGTAGCGCGTCAAGCACGCGACCAATCTGCGCATCAACATCACCCGCCGCGCGGCCGTAGCGGCGCGCAAAATCACTCTTATTGCTGTTTGCAAGCGTTGTGCCGTTAAAGGCAACCCATGAGAACCAGCGGTTATCTTCCTGGGCGTAGCGCTGCAGCCAGTTTATCCATTGGCTGGCGGTCTGTGCATCAGACTGATTTTGTGCCGTCGGCAGTGAGAAATCAGACAGCAGCGCCTGGCGGTAGAGCGGGCTGTTAAAGCCATCGGATGAGAACAACCCTAACTGATAGCCCTGCTGATTCAGCCCGGTGATCAGCGCCGCAGGTGTGCGGGTAGACAGTACGCCGTCCATATAGCCAGCTGAAATGCCATAGAAGAGGCCAAAGATGCCCGCGTCGGTTGTGTTACCTGAGCTCATATGCTGAGTAAACGAGACGTTTTGACTCGCGAAATTGGCCAGCGCAGGCATCTGCTTCTCGTAACGGGAATAGTTCAGTCCATCGACTGTGATAAGCAGGACGTTTTGGCCTCGTCCCATATCGCGGTAGTTCAGGTCGCTCAGAGGATACTGCACGCTGACGGCTTCCGGGTTACCCTGCTCAATAAGACGGCGCTGATATTCCTGCGCATCAAGCAGGCCGTGTTTTTCGAGGAAGCGACGGGCCGTCATCGGATATGAGAGCGGCAGGTTCGCGCGCTGCATGGTAATAGGGCGATAGAAGTTCGCATCCGCCCAGATATACATGATGTGCGAACTGATAAAGGAGACGAAGAAGAGCGCGGCGACGGGCTTCGCGTAATGGCGTCGCCGGGTCAGGCTACGCAGTTTTTGCCAGCTCCAGGTGGCAAACAGCATCTCAATCAACAGGATCACCGGGACGCTGATAAACATCAGCTGCCAGTCACGGGCTGTTTCGTTCTGGTCGGGGTTAATCACCAGTTCCCAGACGATGGGGTTGAGATGCAGGTGGAAGCGGGTGAACACTTCACTGTCGATAAGCAGCAGCGTCATCCCCACCGTCGCAAGGATGGCGGACAAGAATCGCATCAGACGCTGCGACATGACGATAAACGTCAGGGGGAACAGGATCAGCAGATAGGTGGCGAAAACCAAAAAGCTAAAGTGACCGACAACGCTTATCCAGGAGTAGATACGCCCGGTGAGCGTTGTTGGCCAGTCTGCGACAAACAGATAACGACAGCCAATGACCGTCGCCAGCAGAATGTTGAACAGGGCAAACCAGTGCCCCCAGCTGACCATCTGGGAGACTTTTTCACGGTAGCGCTGACGATTCGTCACCATAAACTGTTGTTCGTATCCCTTAATGGGCCGGGTCGTTGCTGACGGACGACTGTAAAGCCTGGGCGAAAGATTTTGCGATCGCCTGACGTTGAGCCGGAGCAACGCTGGTGTTAATCAGGTTGGTGACCATATTTCCCAAAACCATCAGGGAGAGATCGGTCGGCGTTTTATGTTTTTCCAGTACGTTGACCAGCTCACTGAGCAGTTGTTCAACGTGTTCATCACTGTAGCGGGAATGTTGTGGCATAAATCAAAATCAGTTTGTTGATGAAAGGGCAACATATTACCGTAGCAACAGCTTTTTTTCCCCTTTTTTATCTGTTGTTGCACACATGTCCTGGTGGTGGTTGAATACCGCCCGGTCTAAAAGGAGAGTTTATCATGAGTCTGGAAATCAACCAGATTGCCTTGCACCAGCTTATCAAGCGTGATGAGCAAACCCTTGAAGTGGTGCTGCGCGATTCGTTACTGGAACCCACGGCGACCGTTGTGGAGATGATGGCAGAGCTGCATCGCGTCTACAGCGCCAAAAATAAAGCCTATGGCCTGTTCAGCGAAGAGAGTGAACTGGCTGATAGCCTGCGCCTGCAGCGCCAGGGTGAAGAGGATTTTCTGGCGTTTAGCCGCGCCGCAACCGGGCGTCTGCGCGACGAGCTGGCGAAATATCCGTTCGCCGACGGCGGGATCGTGCTGTTCTGCCACTACCGCTATCTGGCGGTCGAGTATCTGCTGGTTACCGTGCTGAATAACTTAAGCAGCATGCGCGTGAATGAGCAGCTGGACATCAGCTCGACGCATTATCTGGATATCAACCATGCGGATATCGTGGCGCGTATTGATTTGACCGAATGGGAAACCAACCCGGAGTCGACCCGCTACCTGACATTCCTGAAGGGGCGCGTGGGCCGCAAAGTGGCGGATTTCTTTATGGACTTCCTCGGTGCCAGTGAAGGGCTTAACGCCAAAGCGCAGAACAAAGGGCTGCTCCAGGCGGTTGACGATTTCACAGCAGAAGCGCAGCTCGATAAATCCGAGCGCCAGACGGTGCGCCAGCAGGTTTACAGCTACTGCAACGAACAGCTGCAGGCAGGGGAAGAGATTGAGCTGGAGTCGCTGTCAAAAGAGCTGGCAGGCGTCAGCGAAGTCAGCTTCCAGGAATTTACCGCAGAAAAGGGCTATGAGCTTGAAGAGAGCTTCCCGGCGGATCGCAGCACGCTGCGCCAGTTAACCAAGTTTGCCGGCAGCGGCGGCGGGTTAACCATCAACTTTGATGCGATGCTGCTGGGGGAACGTATCTTCTGGGATCCGGCCACCGATACGCTGACCATTAAGGGGACGCCGCCGAATCTGCGCGATCAGCTTCAGCGCCGCACCTCGGGCGGTAAATAGCAGGCACAAAAAACCCCGCAGAAGCGGGGTTTTTTTCGACAGGTTTGCGATTACGCGCGAACGAAGTCGATGTGAGTCAGTTTTGGCTTGAACGCGTGACGCTGAACAGCCTGAACTTTCACTTTTTCTTCTTTACCGCCAACAACGATGGTCAGAACTTCGCTGTAGAATTCAGCTTTGGTCTGCAGGTTCCACAGTTTGTCGTGATCCAGTTCGATTGCAACTGGAGCAGCTTCGCCACCGTAAACGATAGCCGGGAACTTGTTAGCGGTACGCAGGCGGCGGCTCGCACCCTTACCCTGCACGTTACGTACTTCTGCTTCGATAGTAAACATTGATTTCTCTCTGTATTTAAAACCCTACTACAGGCGACCCAGCAGCAGGTGAGTGTTCTGCCTCACGGATGTGAAGCGGGCGGCATTTTATACTCAAATGCCCCTCACATCAATGAAAAGTCCCGCTAACCGCGCAATTCATTGGCGCGACGGAAGCGACCTTCGTAGTCAAAGAGTTTCTCGCGCACCTGCCAGAACTGGCCTTTCTTACGGGCGACCACAAAATCCGGATGGCGCAACAGCACCTGCTGGCGCACGATATCGGCCACGGTGATCCAGCGCAGGGGCACGCCCGGGGTGCGGGTGTGCGGGCGGATAAACAGCTGTTCGAAGGCCGTTCGCTGAGCAGGCGTCTGGACCCGGAAGCGCTCGCTGACGTCCGCCCCGTCTTCGTCGTAATAGGTGATTTTCAACCATTCGCCTTTTTCATCGGCGCCGGGCTGCAACACCATGCCGGAACAGCGCAGTACCAGCGCATCTTTCAGCTTTAATGCTGCTTTCAGCATGTCGTCCGGGTCAACCAGCACCGTGTCACATTCCCGACAGCGGCGAGCGGCAATGTCATTTTCGGCGTTGCACTGCGGGCAGTTTTTAAAGCGGAAACGAAAATCGCACTGCTCGCGATGCCCGTCATCATCTTCAAACCAGCCCTGACAGCGGCGGCCAAAATGTTCGATCAGCGTGCCGTCGGCGGTGGTTTTGCCCCAGAAAGTGTTGGCAAACCCACAGGCAGGGCAAAAGACCTGCACGGGCACGTTGTCGCTTTTCCCTTTTGGCGCGCCGACTTCAGGCGTATAGAGATCGTGCGGGTTACCTGCATAATCCAGAATCAGGCAGTCGGTTTTCCCGGGGGCCAGGCGCAGGCCGCGGCCAACAATTTGCTGATACAGACTCACCGATTCGGTCGGGCGCAAAATGGCGATCAGGTCGACGTGCGGTGCGTCAAAGCCGGTGGTCAATACCGACACGTTAACCAGATAGCGGAACCGCTGGGCTTTAAACGCGTCGATCAGGCTGTCGCGCTCCGGGCCGGGCGTCTCGCCGGTGATGAGCGCCGCGTCGCCGGAAGGCAGTAACCCGGTGATTTCCCGCGCGTGCTCAACTGTGGCGGCAAAGATCATCACCCCTTTGCGCGTCTGCGCAAACTCCTCTATCTGGCTGATGATGTGCGGCGTAATGCGCTTTTGCTTTTTCAGCTCCTGGTTAAGATCCGCTTCGCTGAATAACCCGTTGCTTTGCGCCTGCAGGCGGCTGAAGTCGTACTGCACCACCGGCATATCCAGCCGTTCAGGCGGCGTCAGGTAGCCATGTTTAATCATGTAGCGCAGCGGAAGCTCGTAGATGCAGTCGCTAAACAGGGCCTTGTCATCGCCGCGCACCATGCCGTGATAATGGTAGCGATAGATCCAGCCTTTCCCCAGGCGAAACGGGGTCGCCGTCAGGCCCAGCAGGCGCAGGTGAGGGTTCACCGCTTTCAGGTGGGACAGGATTTGCTGATACTGGCTGTCGTCGTCATCGCTGATGCGGTGACATTCGTCGACAATCAGCAGCGAAAATTCGCTGCGAAACAGATCCAGATTGCGGGCCACCGACTGCACGCTGCCAAACACCACTTTGCCGTGGCTCTCTTTACGCTTTAGCCCGGCGGCGAAAATATCGGCTTCCAGCCCAAGCGCACAATACTTGGCATGGTTTTGCGCGACGAGCTCTTTAACGTGCGCCAGCACCAGCACGCGGCCGCGGGCCAGACGTGCCAGTTCGGCGATCACCAGGCTTTTGCCTGCGCCGGTCGGGAGCACAATCGCCGCCGGCTCGCGATGTTTACGGAACCAGGCGAGGGTGGCGTCAACGGCTTCCTGCTGATAGGGACGAAGTGTAAAAGTCATAGGGTCTCGGTTTCGTTATTCCGCACATATACCCGTCATACTTCAAGTTGCCTGTGCGTTGGCTGCACTCGTTCACCCCGGTCACTTACTTATGTAAGCTCCCGGGGATTCACTCCTTTGCCGCCTTCATGCAACTCGAATTATTTAGGGTATAGATAGTATGCCACGAAACTTTTTCCCTTGAGTGGCGCAACCAGACCATTATACTGAACCGTTCCAGACTGCTTCTTTTTTCGGACCTGTTGTCCGACTTCCTGCACCATTAAGGCTAAAAAGATTTCATGCGACTTGATAAGTTTATCGCTCAGCAACTCGGCGTAAGCCGCGCTATTGCCGGGCGCGAAATTCGCGCCAGCCGCGTTACCGTGGATGGCGACATTGTGAGAGACAGCGCGTTCAAACTGCAACCTGACCATCAGGTGGAGTATGATGGCAATCCGCTGACCCAGCAGCACGGTCCGCGCTACTTCATGCTCAATAAGCCGGAAGGCTACGTCTGCTCAACGGACGATCCGGATCACCCGACGGTGCTCTATTTCCTCGACGAACCGGTGGCGCACAAGCTGCATGCCGCAGGCCGCCTCGATATCGACACCACCGGTCTGGTGCTGATGACCGACGACGGGCAGTGGTCGCACCGCATCACCTCTCCACGCCACCACTGCGAGAAAACCTACCTCGTGACGCTGGAGTCTCCGGTGTCGGATGACACGGCAGAGCACTTCGCGAAAGGCGTTCAGCTGCATAATGAAAAAGATCTGACTAAACCGGCGGTGCTTGAGGTCATCACCCCGACGGAGGTCCGCCTGACCATCAGCGAGGGGCGCTATCATCAGGTGAAACGTATGTTTGCCGCGGTGGGGAACCACGTTGTTGGCCTGCATCGTGAGCGGATTGGTGCGATCGAACTCGATCCCGACCTGGCGCCAGGCGAATATCGCCCGTTAACGGAAGAAGAGATCGCCAGCGTCGGTCTGCCTTCGCACTAATTTCAGGAGAACTCTGTGACCACCAGGCCACACTCGTCGTTCAAAATCGTCTTCATTCTTGGCCTGCTGGCCATGCTGATGCCGCTGTCTATTGATATGTACCTGCCTGCGCTGCCGGTGATTTCTGCACAGTTTGGCGTCCCGGCGGGCAGCGCGCAGATGACGCTCAGCACCTATATTCTTGGCTTTGCCCTCGGCCAGCTGTTTTATGGCCCGATGGCGGACAGCCTTGGACGCAAGCCGGTCATTCTGGGCGGGACGCTGGTCTTTGCGGCCGCTGCGGTTGCCTGTGCGCTGGCGCAGACCATCGATCATCTGATTGTCATGCGCTTCTTCCACGGTCTGGCGGCGGCAGCGGCAAGCGTGGTCATTAACGCCCTGATGCGCGATATCTACCCGAAGGAAGAGTTCTCCCGCATGATGTCGTTCGTGATGCTGGTGACGACGATTGCGCCGCTGGTGGCACCCATGGCCGGTGGTGCGGTGCTGGTGTGGTTTAGCTGGCATGTGATTTTCTGGATCCTGGCCCTGGCCGCGCTGCTGGCCTCCGCGATGATTTTCTTCTTTATTGATGAAACGCTTCCCGTCGAGCGTCGGCAGAAATTCCACATCCGAACCACCATCGGCAACTTTGCCTCTCTGTTTCGCCACAAGCGCGTGCTCAGCTATATGCTGGCAAGCGGGTTCAGCTTCGCCGGGATGTTCTCCTTCCTGAGCGCCGGGCCGTTTGTCTACATCGAGCTGAACCACGTTTCCCCGCAGCACTTCGGCTATTACTTTGCCCTGAACATCGTCTTCCTGTTCATCATGACCATCATCAACAGCCGCTTTGTCCGGCGGGTGGGGGCGCTGAACATGTTCCGCGCCGGGCTGTGGATCCAGTTTGTGATGGCGATCTGGCTGGTGGTGAGCGCGTTTCTGGGCGTGGGCTTCTGGGCGCTGGTGGTCGGCGTGGCGGCCTTTGTCGGCTGCGTGTCGATGGTATCATCCAATGCGATGGCGGTGATTCTGGATGAGTTCCCGCACATGGCGGGGACCGCATCATCTCTGGCAGGGACGTTCCGCTTCGGCATCGGCGCTATCGTTGGCGCGTTGCTTTCGATGGCCACCTTTACGACGGCATGGCCCATGCTGTGGGCGATGGCTTTTTGCGCAACCAGCTCGATACTCTTCTATCTTTACGCCAGTCGACCGCGAAAAGCGGCCCACTAAAACACAGAGAAGGCCCGGCAGGGCCTTTTTTGTTGATGCATATCAACCAAACCCTCGTTCGTTTATTCCGTGTTTGTTTATTTTATGTAAAATCTATTTGTGTAAAAAGTCACATCATTGTATTCAAAAAGGTTGAGTTAGATCGCAGAAACGGGTACATATAGCGCCGACGCGAGCCTGGAAACGGATAAAAAAGCGCTGAATAGTGCAGGCTGGCGATGATGTGTTACTATAAATGTAAATAAATTGTGAAGTAAATTTTGCTTCCGGGGAACGAACGTGAATACATTACAACTCTCCATTGTCCATCGCTTGCCCCAGAGCTATCGCTGGTCGGCGGGTTTTGCAGGTTCGAAAGTTGAACCGATTCCGCAAAACGTCGCGGGCTCCGAAAATTGTCTGGTGGCACTCAAGCTGTTGAGCCCGAGCGACGAAAATGCATGGCGGGTGATGGAGCGTCTCAGTCAGGCCCTGACGGATATTGAAGTGGACAGCTCCGTCCTGGAATGCGAAGGTGAGCCGTGCCTGTTTGTGAAAAGCCAGGACGAGTTTGCCGCCACCTGCCGTCTGAAGAATTTTGGCGTTGCCATTGCTGAACCTTTCTCCGGCCAGTACCCGTTCTGACCGCTAGTCTGCCGACAACAGCTGGCGCGTGTAGCGCTGCGTTGGCGCGCTAAATACGCGCTGGCACTCACCCTGTTCGACCACTTCTCCCTGTCGCAACACTATCACCTGATGACATAGCGCCCGCACCACCTGTAGATCGTGGCTGATAAAGATATAGGCCAGCCGGTGCTTTTCCTGAAGCCCTTTCAGCAGGGCCAGGATCTGCGCCTGAACGGTTCTGTCCAGCGACGACGTCGGTTCATCCAGAATAATCAGCTCCGGTTTCAGGATCAGCGCGCGGGCAATGGCGATACGCTGGCGCTGCCCACCGGAAAATTCCGCAGGGTAGCGGTGGCGCGTCTCGGGATCTAGACCCACTTCAGCCATGACCCGAATGACCTCCCGCTCGCGCTGCTGCGCGCTCAGGCCGGGCTGATGCACGCGCAGACCCTCTTCGATAATCTGTAACACGCTGAGCCGCGGGTTAAGCGAGGAGTTAGGATCCTGAAACACCACCTGCATGCGGGGCCGCACGGGCAGCATCTGACGGCGGTTCCAGCGGTGCAGCGGCATATCGTCAAAGAGGATCTCGCCCTGGGAGGCGATCAGGCGCAGCAGCGCCAGACCGGTGGTGCTTTTACCCGAGCCGGATTCGCCCACCAGCCCCAGGGATTCTCCCGGGCGCAGCGAGAAGCGGATGTTTTTCAATACCGTGTTCCGATCGACAATGCGCCGCAGAATACCTTTGCGGATCGGGAACGAGACGGACAGATCCTCAACGCGCAGCAGCGGTGTGCTGTCAGCCGTGAGAGGAACCGGGTCGCCGGAGGGTTCGCTGTCAAGCAGGCGCTGCGTATAGGGGTGCTGCGGCGCGCTCAGCAGCGTTGACGCGGTATTCTGTTCAACACAGCGTCCGTTTTGCATCACCGCGACGCTGTCGGCCAGCTTTCTCACAATGCTCAGGTTATGCGTAATAAACAGCAGGCTCATGTTCAGCTCGTCACGCAGTTCCCGCAGCAGCGTCAGTATTTGCGCCTGTACCGTTACGTCCAGCGCCGTTGTGGGCTCGTCGGCAATCAACAGTTCGGGGCGCGTGAGCAGGGCCATGGCGATCATCACGCGCTGGCGTTCGCCGCCGGAGAGCTGGTGCGGAAAATCATTCAGCCGTTTGGCCGCGTTGCGTATGCCTGTTCGCTCCAGACAGTCCAGAATTTCTCCCCGTGCGGCCTCTTTGCGCATCCCCCGGTGCAGGGAGAGCACTTCATAGAGCTGTTTCTCCAGGCTGTGCAGCGGGTTGAGGGAAACCATCGGCTCCTGGAAGATCATGGCGATTTTGTTGCCGCGAATGCCGCGCAGGGTCTGTTCGTCGGCATGCAGCAGCGAACTGCCGTGAAACAGAATATCCCCCTGCGGGTAGCTCACCGGCGGAGAAGGCAGCAGCCGCAGGATGGAGAGTGCCGAAACGCTCTTGCCTGAACCCGACTCGCCCACCAGGGCCAGCGTTTCACCGGGCTGGATCTGCAGCGACAGGTCGGTGACCACGGTGCGCGTCTCGCCCTGCGTTGAAAAAGCAATCGACAGGTTATCAATACTCAGAAGAGGCTGGGTCATTTTATACCGCCTTGTTCGGATCAAAGGCATCGCGCACGGCTTCGCCAATAAAAATCAGCAGCGACAGCAGCACGGCCACGGACAGAAAGGCGGCGATGCCTAACCACGGTGCCTGCAGGTTGTTTTTACCCTGCAGCAGCAGTTCGCCGAGCGACGGGGAACCCAGCGGTAGCCCGAAACCAAGAAAATCCAGCGAGGTGAGGGTGGTGATGGAGCTGCACAGAATAAACGGCAGGAAGGTGAGCGTTGCTACCACCGCGTTGGGCAGCATATGGCGGAAGATGATCCCGCGGTCACTCACGCCAAGCGCCTGCGCGGCGCGAATATAGTCGAAATTTCGGGTGCGCAGAAACTCGGCCCTTACCACACCGACCAGCGCCATCCAGCCGAACAGGACGGTGATGCCTAATAGCCACCAGAAGTTGGGCTGTACGACGCTGGAAAGCAGGATGATCAGAAACAGCGTCGGCATGCCTGACCAGACTTCAATAATCCGCTGACCCCACAGGTCAATTTTCCCGCCGTAGTAGCCCTGAACGGCGCCCGCCACGACGCCCATGACGCTTGAGAAGATCGTCAGCATCAGCCCAAAGAGAAGCGAGATTCGCGTGCCGTACAGGATGCGGGCCAGCACGTCGCCGCCGTTCGCATCGGTTCCCAGCCAGTTTTGCGCGGAGGGAGGGGAAGGGAAGGGGGTCGTGGTGGCGAAGTTAATGCTGTTTGCGCCAAAGCGCACCGGTGCCCAGAGCGCCCAGCCGTGCCTGTCGATTTGATCGCGAAGCCACGGATCCTGATATTCAGCCGGGGTCGCAAACGGGCCGCCAAAGTCGCTTTCGGTGTAGCTGGCGATAACCGGTACGTACCAGCGGTCGTTAAAATGCACCAGCAGCGGTTTGTCGTTGGCGATCAGTTCCGAACACATGCTTAAGGCAAACAGCACGGCAAAAATCCACAGCGACCAGTAGCCGCGGCGGTTGTGGCGAAATCGGGCCCAGCGGGCCTGGTTGACGGGGCTTAAACGCGGCATCAGCGGCCCTCAAAATCGATTCGGGGATCGACCAGCGTATAGCTGATATCACTGATGATATTCAGCAGCAGGCCAATCAGGGTGAAAATATAGAGTGTGCCAAACATCACCGGATAATCGCGCGACACGGTAGCCTCATAGCCCAGCAGTCCCAGGCCGTTGAGCGAAAACATCACCTCTATCAGCAGCGAGCCGGTAAAAAACATGCCGATGAACGTGGCCGGAAATCCGGCGATCACCAGCAGCATGGCGTTGCGAAACACGTGTTTCCACATGATCTGCTTCTCGCTCACGCCCTTGGCGCGGGCCGTGACGACGTACTGTTTACGAATTTCATCGAGAAAGGCGTTTTTGGTCAACATGGTCAGGGCCGCAAACCCGCCGATGACCGTGGCCAGCACCGGCAGCGTGATATGCCAGAGGTAGTCGGTAATTTTCTGGTACCAGGGCAGGGAGCTGAAATCGGCGGAGACCAGCCCCCGCAGCGGGAAGAGGTCGAAATAGCTTCCCCCGGCAAAAAAGACGATCAGCAGGACGGCAAACAGAAATGCCGGGATGGCATAGCCAATAATGATGAACGTGCTGCTCCAGATATCGAACCGGCTGCCGTTGTACACCGCTTTGCGGATCCCGAGCGGAATAGAGACCAGATAGATAATCAGCGTTCCCCACAGCCCCAGCGTGATCGAAACCGGCAGGCTTTGCTTGATCAGCGTCAGCACTGACGCACTGCGAAACAGGCTATCGCCAAAATCGAAGCGGATGTAATCCCAGAGCATTTTGAAATAGCGCTCGTGAATCGGTTTGTCAAAGCCGTAGCGGTGGGTGATCTCGGCGATCACTTCCGGATCCAGCCCGCGTCCGCCGCGGTAGTGGCTTTCACTGATATTCCCTACGCCGGTTCGCGCATGGCTGGCGCCCATCCCTTCAGCGCCGCCGCCGGGCATGCCGCCGCTGTTGCCAAATTCAATGGCGGCAATGGCCTGATCGACCGGCCCACCGGGGGCGATTTGCACGATAAAAAAGTTAATCGTGATGATGGCCCACAGGGTGGGGATGACCAGCAGGAGACGGCGGAGAAGATAGGCACCCATGATAATTCCTTATCGCCGCTCAGCGGGAAGTCTGGCGGCTTTGTTAACGTCATACCACCAGGTATCAAAGCCCAGGGAGTAGACAGGGCGCACGGCAGGCACGGAGAACTTATCCCAGCGCGCAAGGCGATCTTCGCCCATATACCACATCGGCAGCATGTAGTAGTTCCAGGTTAAGACCCTGTCGAGGGCGCGCCCGAGCGGCAGGAGCTTTTCTTTATCCCCCTGCGCCGCCACGATTTTCGCAATGAGCGCGTCAATCGCCGGGCTTTTTACCCCCGGCGCGTTGTACGAGGAGTCAATGTAGCTGGAGGCCCAGGAGATTTGCAGGTCCGAGCTGGGCCACGGCTGGGCGGGCCACAGGCGCTGCATCATGTCGTAATCACGGCTGCGCATGCGGCTGGTGATCTGCGCGTTATCCACCTGGCGAATGTTCATAGTCACACCCAGCCGCTCAAGATTGTGCTTAAACGGCAGCACCCACTGATCGTTGCCTCCGGACGAGAGCAGCAGCTCAAAGCTGAGCGGCTTACCCGTTTTGGCATCCACACGCTTTTGATTTTTCAGGTGCCAGCCCGCGTCATCCAGCAGCTTGCTGGCCTTCAGCAGGTTGTCACGGTCGTAGCCGTCACCCTTCGATGCGGGCGGCTGAAACACGGTGGTGAACACCTGCGGCGGAACCTCCGCTTTTAGCGGTGCCAGCAGGACCAGCTCGTCGGCTTTCGGGTAATCGCGCGCGGCGTATTCGGTATTCTGAAAATAGCTGTTGGCGCGGCTGTAGGCCCCGTAAAACAGCGCTTTGTTCATCCACTCAAAATCAAAGGCCAGGGAGATAGCTTCCCGCACCCGGCGGTCATTAAATACCGGACGCTGAATATTAAACGCCAGCCAGCGGGTGTCCTGGGCAGACTCATTTTTGTGCTCGTCTTTGACGATATAGCCTTTTGCGAAATTTTTGCCGATATAGCGGGTCGCCCAGTTTTTGGCGCTGCTCTCGACGCGCAAATCGAAGGCCCCGGCTTTGAACGCTTCAAACGCCACGTTATCGTCGAGGTAGTAATCATAGCGAAGGGTGTCGAAGTTCCAGCGTCCGCGGTTTACCGGCAGATTGGCCGCCCAGTAGTCTTTGACGCGGGAATAGACGACATATTGCCCCATGCGCCAGTCGGTAATGCGGTAAGGGCCACCTGCCAGTGGGGGAGTCGAAAGGGGATCGCTTAGCTTATGATTTTTCCAGAACGATTCAGGCATTACCGGCAGCGAGAACAGGCTCAGCATGTTCTCTTTATTGGGTTCGCTCAGCTCGATGCGCACGGTGAGCGGCGCAATGGCTCTGACGGACGCGCCCTTATATACGATGCGGAACTGGGGCACGCCTTCGGTCATAAATTTATGGAAGGTGAACGCAACGTCGCTGGCTTTAACCGGTGTGCCATCGTGAAAACGTGCCCGCGGGTTCAGCGAGATTTCCGCCCAGGCGAAGTTATCGGCGTAACGCACGTTCTCGGCAATCAGCGGATAGTAGCTGCCGGGTTCATCGTCAGAGGTGACAAAGAGCGTATCGTAAAGCGATTCCGTCCGCGCTGCCGCCACGCCGCGCAGGGCGAAGCGGTTGAAGTTGTCGAAGGTTCCCGTGGCGGAAAGCGTCACCTTACCGCCCTTCGGCGCGGCAGGGTTGACGTAATCGAAGTGCGTAAAATTGACCGCGTATTTCGGCTCGCCAATCACCGCGAAGGCGATATTTTCTTTGATGGCTTGCGCCTGGCTGGACAGGCTGGTGAATGCCAACATCAGCAACATAAAGCGCATAAGCATCTCGCGGCGGCTCCCTCTTTTACAGACCGGCTCGGTTAAGCTGAATAATAAGTGACGTCGCGGACAATGTGAAATTAATCGCCCTCGGGCGAAATATCAGGACGCCATTCGCGGAACTGCGCCAGCGGCATCGGGCGGCTAATCCAGTATCCCTGCAGGAAGTTAACGCCGTGTTCGCGCAGCCAGGCCGCCTGTTCCGGCGTCTCTACCCCTTCGGCGACGGTCGACATATTCAGTCGTCTTGCCAGCGTCAGAACGGCATCCAGCACCGGCGACGTCACGGTCTCAGTACCGATCGCATTAACAAAACCACGGTCTATTTTGAGGTAGTCCATGGTGAAATGCTCAAGGTAAATCAGCGCGCTGTGGCCGGTTCCAAAATCATCAATGGCGATTTCAAACCCTTCGTTATGCAGCCATTCGAAGAGGCTGTTGGCTTCCCGATGATTCAGCATGTCGCGTTCGGTAATTTCCAGCACGATCTGGAAATAATCCGGCGGCAGTAGCGCTTTGAAGGTGCGCATATCGTCCTTGAAGCTTTCCGCATGCAGATGCCCCGGCGCAATGTTAATGCCCACCTTGGCACCCGGGGGTAACAGCGTTTGTAACACGGGTGCATCGTGAATGATAAGGTCAAAGAGATGCAGCGTCAGTGGGACAATCAGCTTCTGCGCTTCGGCAAAATTGATAAACGCGTCAGGCGGAATTTCCCCCATTGTCGGGTGCTTCCAGCGCATCAGCACTTCAAGCCCGGTCATTTTGAGCGATTTGGCATCAACGACGGGTTGATAAACCACGTAAAACTGGCCGCGCTTAATGGCGCTTAAAATCTCTTTACCCGGGTTGAGCCGAATGCTGAGGATGTAGTAGTTAAGCGAACCGGCACAAATGCCGCATACCAGCCCGAAGAACACGGCGTAGAGAATTTCATCGCTGGTCCATGCGTCCGCATACAGGTTGATGGTCAGGGGGACGTCTTTCAGCGTCGCCGTGCGGACCGGGATGTCATGTAATTCGTGCGCATGAACCAGGGTACTGGACTGGGTCGACAATGCGTTATCGCCGATGATGATGGCTATACCCGCGAACTCGTCCTGGCGCTCCGTGTAGAGCAGGTAAGGCGTCAGATTAATATTCACTGAGGTGAACACTCCGCCGCCCTTTACTAATGGGTTGCGGTACCAGATCGCAATTGCAGGTTCATCAGGCAGCATGGGGGTACCCGGGAGCAGCGCCATATCGATCGGTTTATCGATATTCAGCTCAGGTATCAGCGTCTCCATCGGGACATTCATCGGGCCCGTGGCGGAAGAGCAGAACGCCATTTTGTCCCTGACCAGCAGGAAGGCGCGAACGTTAATGCTGAAGGCCGCGCGTGAGGTGAGTTCCTGATTGACGTCGTGGCACGTGTTCAGCGTGAGGGGCTGGAGAACATTGACCGCTTTTTTTAAATCGTCGAAATAGCTCCCCATATAGGCGCTTACATCATTCACCAGAGTGTCGAATTTGACTTCCCGCTTGTGGTAACTCCAGGAAAATTGCAGGGAACCCAGGAGCAGGGCGGTGATGAGACCCGTGATAATACTGAGGATCAGTATCTTACGATTACTGGAGAAGTAGCGGGTGAGCATAGACGTCGTGATTCCTGAAATGCCGCTGGATGTATTCAGTGTAATGGGCAAAAAAAAACACTGCCGAAGCAGTGCTTTTTTTCATCATATCGTCAGCCAAGGGATAACCAACGATACAATAGTCATATTAACTGCGGGTCAGTACGCGGCGTGCTTCGTTGTAGCGCTTCTTCCAGTACGGTTCATTCATGCTGGAAATGGTCACACCGCTGCTGGTGGAGGCATGTACGAACTGGTCGTTACCAATGTAGATGCCAACATGTCGACCTGTAGAACCGGCACGGAACAGGACTAGATCACCAGTGCGCAGTTTGGTACGTGAAATCGACTTGCCCATCTCCTGCTGTTCATAGGTTGAACGCGGAAGATCTAACCCAAATTGCTCACGGAACGTACGCTGTACAAAACCGGAACAATCAATACCTGTTTTCGTGCTGCCGCCAAGACGATAGCGCACGCCTTTCCAGTCAGCATACTGGTCCATAATGCGGGACTTCACGTCCAGATTACGTACCATATTTTCAAATTCATCCTGAGAGGCTTGCAGTGACGAGGAATCTTCCATTCCCACAACACGCGTCTCAGGATGCATATTCTTTGCGGTGTTCGATGTACTACATGCAGATAACAGTACCGCGACTGCTATCGCCGGGATCCCCCGTAAGATATATCTCAGAAACGGTTGAGATTTGACCATTTTGTTTATTATCCCTTGAAGTCCTTAACGACAAATATCGTTATAAAAATGCCAAACGTGACGAGACTAATTATCTGTTCACATTGAGACAATTCTTTCTGGTCACATTTGTGGCATAGCGCACAAAATTATTCACCATCGAAATAATTATCCCTATGGGGCAAAACGAGTTCGAGATTAACCGATTGCCAGGGGTATTGCGAGTAAAAAAAGCCTTTTTTTTATAAGAAAATGTGATACAGAAAGTAAAAATCCGTAATTGCTTAAAATGCGGTCAGATCCGAGGCTTTATCGCGCAATTGCTTCATTTTTATCATGAATGTGATGACAAGAATATGACACTGGGAAAAGATCGTGGCGGGAAGGCTATCAGGGATCATGTCGATCCCTGATAGCTCACGTTAATTTAGGTTAGTTATTTGTTCAATTATTGTTGCGCTTTACCGGGAAGATAACGATCGAACAGCGCTATTATCCTGTCGCTCAGTGGGGTCATCAAACACCACGGCAGCGCAATCAGCGCCACGGAGAGCGAACCGACGGCAATATCGGTGAACCAGTGAGCGCCAATCATTACGCGCGGGAAGGCAAAAACCACAAAAATAATCAGGGCTATGGCAAACGCTTTTCTGCCGAAATAGCGAAGCATAATTGCGGAAAAAATAAGCAGCATCATGCCGTGATCGCCGGGGAAACTGTCCTTCGACGCATCTTTTGTTGGAATATGCAGCAGTTCACTCACGCGATAAATATCGGTGAAAAATAGCGTTGGGCTGGAACGCTTAACCGGAATAATCGCGGTTGCCAGCTGGTTAATGACGACGGCAAACAGCAGCATCACCAGACCGATAATCAGAATACGCCGACGCCCGGCTTTGTCCTCTTTCAGCCAGAAAGAGAGCATCAGGCAGCCCATGGCCAGCAGCGAGAAGCCGTCGAAGGCGCGGTTGTTGGTGATGGCAACCAGCCACAGGAACGCGTTGCTCTTCACCAGCTCCTGGTTGAAGAAGTGGAAAATGGCAGAATCCAGCGGGAACCAGAAACCATGATCCGCCGGGATATACCAGGAGAAGAAAAGCGCCAGACCGGCGACATTAAGCAGTAATATCAGGGGAAATCGAGTTGTCATAACGTTCTGTATAGTGTGAAAACAGGGGCAACGTTAGCCGCCTGAACTTAAACGAATCCTCAACAGGCTGGACTGGAGGGCATTCCAGTCGGCGTTAACCGCACTAATTAACTCTATACGGCTGTCAGGCGGCGCCACATTTTGCGTTTCAATAAAGAAATCGTCGCCCTGACGGTTGATTCGCACCAGCCCGTCTGGCGTGCGCATGATCCCTTTCACGCGATCGACGGGCGCAAGTCGGGCCCATTCGAGGATCCCAATGGTGTCGAAAACGGTTTCAGCATCAAAAATCCACCCGCAGGCCTGATATCCCTGACCGCTGTTCAGGTTACGGCGCCAGCGCTGGTGCTCCGGCAGACTCAGGGCTGCCAGACCCTGCTTAACCGGATGACTGTGCGCATGCTCCGCGCTGGCGGGCAACGCGGTGAGGTTCAGACGTGGAAGGTCAAGCAGGGCGCTATCAATATTTCCCTGGGTGGCCTGCACCCGTGTGCGATTGCCGCCGAAATGCTGCCACCACGACTCCAGCGCGGCCTGGCTTTCAGCCGTGGCGCGATCGGCTTTATTCGCGACAATAACGTCAGCCGAGGCGAGCTGATCGCGGAAGTTCTCATTGGCCAGCGACTTGTCATCCAGAAGCTGACGCGGATCGA
This sequence comes from Enterobacter sp. PL_is514, assembly GCF_055816715.1. NCBI lineage: Bacteria > Pseudomonadati > Pseudomonadota > Gammaproteobacteria > Enterobacterales > Enterobacteriaceae > Enterobacter > Enterobacter sp. PL_is514. Next base: position 36,856 of record NZ_JBVPGN010000028.1, read on the forward strand.
GCAGGCACAGGGTGGCGCGCAGATCGATCCACGGCTCGTAAACCGGGGCGGTCAGTAAATCGAGGATCTGCTTCGGGTGACCCAGCCCGGTGGGTTCAATCAGCAGGCGGTCAGGTTTGCCCTGACGCAGCAGGGTATTGAGCCCGACCTGCATCGGCAGGCCATTGACGCAGCACATGCACCCGCCGGGGATCTCTTTAATCATTGCGCCGCTGGATGACAGCAGCGCGCCGTCAATGCCCACCTCGCCAAATTCATTGACCAGCACGGCCCATTTCTCGGCCGGATCTTTATTTGCCAGCAGGTGGAGAATTGAGGTGGTTTTACCGCTGCCGAGAAAACCGGTGATGAGGTTGGTTTTGGTCACGTGCGCTCCGGATGAGAATGGTGATGCTATAACACTATTCTCTATCCTGGCGAAAAACGTGCCCTGTGAGAAGGGGAAGGGCGAACGGAGGCCTCATCCGTTCGCATTAAGCGCAATAATCGTTAAAGATTTAACGTTTCGATAACAGCCTGACGTGCGCCGTGGCGGGTTATGCGCTCATAGGCCTGGCTGACAGCCTCCACAAAAACGCGATTATGCGCAAGATCGTGACCGAAGACCTCACTCAGCCCCAGCAGCGCGTGGACGCGGTTGGCGTCGCTGCTGGCATTGACGATGGCGCGGATTTTATCGCTAAGGGGATCGCGTACGTCAATCGCGTTTCCGCGTTCGTCGGTACCGCTGACGTAGCGTATCCAGCCGGCCACGCCCAGGGCCAGCAGCGACCACGGCGTATTTCGCTCAAGATGAACGCGGATCCCGTCCAGCATTCTCTGGGGCAGCTTCTGGCTACCGTCCATCGCGATTTGCCAGGTCCGATGCTGGAGGGCCGGGTTGGCAAAGCGTTCGATCAGGCTATCGGCGTATGCCGTGAGGTCGACATCCTTGATGCGCAACGTGGGGGCCTGCTCGTCCAGCATCAGCCGACGGGCTGCTTCACGGAACGCCGCGTCCTCCATGCATTCATTTATATGGGCGTAGCCCGCGAGGTACCCCAGATACGCCAGGAAAGAGTGGCTGCCGTTGAGCATGCGTAATTTCATCTGCTCCCACGGCAGCACATCCTGCACCATCTGGACACCCGCCACTTCCCACTCGGGACGCCCGGCGACAAAATTATCTTCTACGACCCACTGAATGAACGGCTCGCAGCTGATGGCGCACGGATCTTCCACGCCGAGCGCGTCGGTGATTTCCGCCAGCGAGGCCTCCGTTGCGGCGGGCACAATCCTGTCGACCATCGTCCCCGGGAAACTCACGTGGCTATCAATCCATTCAGATAACCCTGCGGAACGTTTTTGCGCCATGCCCAGCACCGCGTTTTTCACCACGTGCCCGTTGTCAGGGATATTGTCGCAGGACAGCACGGTAAACGCCGGCAAGCCGCGCTCGCGGCGGCGGTGGAGCGCTTCGACCAGGATCCCGGGGGCGGAATGTGGCTCAGCGGGGTTTTCAAGGTCATGGATGATGCGCGCGTTATGTAGATCGAGTTTCCCGGTCGCGGGATCGATGCAGTAGCCTTTTTCCGTGATGGTGAGCGAGACAATCGCAACCTGAGGCTCGCAAAATTTCTCAATAATGGCGGGCAGGGAGTCCAGCTTTGCGTTCAGGCATTCATGGACGGCACCGACGATAATCGCCTCATTGCCTTCTGCACCTTTCTCCAGCACGGTGAACAGGTGATCCTGCGCGCGCAGCTGGCTCATCAGCACGTCGCCGCTGAAGAGGCTAATCTCACACATCCCCCAGTCGCCGCCTTTTTCATTCAGCACCCGATTTGTTAACAATGCCTGGTGCGCACGGTGAAACGCGCCAAAGCCAAAGTGTACAATGCGGGAGCGTAATTGCGTGCGATCGTAGCGCGGTTGCTGAACCCGGGCAGGAAGGGCGGTGGAGGCAATTGTCTTCATGAGGTACACACCTGATTAACCATTAATTAACAATGCCAGTGTAAAGTTATATGACAGCAAATAAAATTGGTGAGCCGTAAATATCCCCGTTCTGTGAGTTTGATCAATCAATGTGTGGCGGTATGTTGACCCTTAGCAGCAAACATGTATGGTAGTCGTCATTGCAGTAACGCATATTGGTATAACAACTTAAGAGGGTGAGGCAATGGAACAAACCTGGCGTTGGTACGGGCCGAACGATCCGGTTTCTCTTGATGATGTGCGCCAGGCTGGCGCAACGGGTGTCGTCACGGCGCTGCATCATATTCCAAACGGTCAGGTCTGGCCGATAGAGGAAATTCAACAGCGTCAGGCGCTGCTGGCGGAGAAGGGGTTAACCTGGTCTGTGGTGGAAAGCATCCCGGTTCATGAAGACATTAAAACCCATTCAGGGGAATACCAGACCTGGATTGCTAACTATCAGCAGAGCATTCGCAACCTGGCGACCTGCGGCATTGATACGGTCTGCTATAACTTCATGCCTATCCTCGACTGGACGCGAACCGACCTTGAATATCAGATGCCGGACGGCTCGAAAGCGCTGCGTTTCGATCAGATTGCCTTTGCGGCATTCGAACTGCACATTCTGAAACGCCCTGGCGCCGAAGCGGATTACACCGCGGAAGAGCAGCAGCAGGCGCGAGCGTGGTTTAACGCTGCCAGTGACGCGGACATCGAAAAGTTGACCCGTAATATTATTGCGGGCCTGCCTGGGGCCGAAGAGGGGTATACGCTGGATCAGTTCCGCGCGCGCCTGGCGGAATACGGCGATATTGATAAGCAGCAGCTGCGTGAAAACATGGCGTATTTCCTGCGCGCTATCGTGCCGGTTGCGGAAGAAGTAGGGGTTCGCCTGGCCGTACATCCGGACGATCCACCGCGTCCAATCCTCGGCCTGCCGCGTATCGTGTCCACGATTGAAGATATGCAGTGGCTGAAAGAGACGGTAAACAGCATTTACAACGGTTTTACCATGTGTACCGGCTCCTACGGCGTGCGTGCGGATAACGACCTTGTGCGGATGATTGAAGCCTTCGGCGATCGTATCCACTTCACGCATCTGCGCGCGACCTGCCGCGAAGAGAATCCAAAAACCTTCCACGAGGCGGCGCACCTGGGCGGCGATGTGAATATGGTGGCGGTGGTAGACGCCATTCTGGCGGAAGAGGCGCGTCGTAAGCAGGCGGGCGATGTGCGTCCTATCCCGTTCCGTCCGGATCACGGTCACCAGATGCTGGACGATCTGCGTAAGAAAACCAACCCGGGCTATTCGGCGATTGGCCGTCTTAAAGGCATGGCGGAAGTGCGCGGCGTTGAGCTGGCGCTGAAAATGACGAAGTATCCGGAGCTTCTGTAGCCTGAATTGCTACAATAAAAAAACCGGCCTGAGAGCCGGTTTTTGTGTTTTTGTAGGTCGGGTAAGGCGAAGCCGCTACCCGACAAACGCCGCAATCAGTCAGCGCGACCCATATAGCGTTTTTCTTCGATATGGATGCGGATTTTCTCGCCAGCGGAGAGGTATTCCGGTACCTGCACAACCAGGCCGGTCGTCAGGGTAGCCGGTTTGTTGCGCGCGCTTGCTGACGCGCCTTTGATGCCAGGCGCCGTTTCAACGATTTCCAGATCGACGGTCTGAGGCAGTTCCAGCGCCAGCAGCACGCCGTCCCAGGTCAGAACCTGCATGTCAGGCATGCCGCCTTCAGGGATAAACAGCAGCTCTTCTTCAATTTGATCTTTGGTGAAGATGTACGGGGTGTAATCTTCTTTATCCATGAACACGTATTCGTTGCCGTCGATGTAGGAGAAATCAACATAGCGACGGGTCAGGGTCACGGTATCGACGATATCGTCACCTTTAAAGCGCTCTTCCACTTTCAGGCCGGTACGCACATCGGCGAAACGCATTTTGTACAGCGTTGCTGCACCACGGGCGCTCGGGGCCTGAATGTCGATATCTTTCACAATCAGCAGTTTGCCGTTGTAATTCAGCACCATACCTTTCTTAATTTCGTTCGCTCTTGGCATTGCAGTAATCCTGTTTACGGGAGGTAAAAAATATCGCGCCAAATTACTCGCGCGCGGCCTTTCAGGCAAGAGGAATTCGTGGCTTTTGCTATCAATACGCAAAAGGTGTTACTGTGCGCGCGATGCCCGACTCGCGGGCGATCGTCAGCGAAAGAGAGCATTTATGGATTGCCGTCCCGATTGTGGCGCGTGCTGTACTGCACCGTCCATTTCAAGCCCCATTCCAGGAATGCCCGAGGGCAAGCCTGCCAATACCCGCTGCGTTCAGCTCTCGGAAACCAACCTGTGCATGATCTTTGGCTCACCGTTGCGCCCGAAAGTCTGCTCCGGGCTTCAGCCCGCTGCCGAAATGTGCGGCAGCACGCGAGAGCAGGCGATGACGTACCTTCTTGAACTTGAAACGCTCACCGCGCCTTAAACGTCTTTAATTCTCGCCAGGCAGCCCATCGTCAGCGTACACATCACCAGCGCAATCCAGAACACCGTGTGATAGTTCCAGATTTCGGCCACGACACCGGCCATTGAGCCCGCGATAATCCAGCCCACGCGGGTGGTATTAGTATAAAGGGTGGTGGCTGAGCCTGCCTGACCCGGCATCAGATCCTGGAAATAGAGCATGCCTATCCCGGCGAGAATGCCAATATAGATGGCGTTCAGCAGCTGTAACGCCAGCAACAGCCCCGGCGTATGTACCGTCAGCATACCGATATAAAACAGCAGACCGGCGACAGCGGCGATGCGCATTAAAAAACGCTTTCCGAAGCGCTTAGCGTAATAGCCCGCGATGAGCATCGTCGGGATCTCAAGCCCGGCCGCGGTGCCCATCATGATGCCCGCCAGTTTCTCCGACAGGTGCAGTTCATTAATAATAAACAGCGGCATATTGATGATATACAGGCTGTTGGTGCCCCACATCAGCGTGCAGATAACAAACAGGAGCAGGGCATCGCGGCGGTTACGGCGCGGCGCTTCCAGCACGCCCGTTGCCACTTTGGGCTCTTTGCGCATGGACGGCAGGAAGAACCACACCAGCGCGCCGCACGCCACAAACGCAACGGCCGCACTCAGGTACATCACCGTAAAGCCAAAACCCATCGCCAGCGCGTAGGCCAGCGGCGGGCCAATCACCCATGCCAGCGACACCTGCGCACGCAGGACAGAGCTGAACATCACCGCTTCACGTCCGGTATGGTCGGCGTGTTCGCGGGCAAGCGCAAACAGCTGTGGGTTAGCCGTCGAGCCAAAGCTGCTCAGGAATACCCCGACGAAGAGCAGAATGAAGTAGTTGCGGTTCCAGGCAAACAGAACGCAGGCCATGACCCCCAGCAGACAGCAGAAAACAATCAGGCTTTTACGATCGCCTTTTCTGTCGGATCGTCCCGCCAGAAACTGGCTGACCAGGATGCCGATGATGGCGCTTCCGGTAAAAAAGAAGCCAACCAGCGCCGGACGAACATGAACCTCATTGGTCAAAAATAAGCTGAGCGTTGGCGTCTGTAACGCACCGGCAATGCCCGTGAAGAAGGCAACAACCAGGAATGCCGCAGAGGTCAAATCAAAGGGCTTCGGCGAGACCGCCGCAGGGGTGTTATGCATGTTTTATAATTAGCGAGTAGCAGAGAGGGGCGGAGTTTACGCCGTCAGCTAAAAAATAAACAGTGGGTGCGGTCAATGATGCCACGAAAAATCAAAATGGCATTTCAACTTACACTTCACCGGGCTGACCTTAGCTGAAACTGTCTTGCTGAACTTCAGCAAAATTCAGCTGAACGAAGAAGAAATGTGCTGTATCTCTAAATTCTGAGATCGGAAATACGAGTTTACTTGCAAGACATTGCAGAAAGCGCAAGACTTTTTGAAACGTTTCAGCGCTATCTTGTTTTAACAAACGGAGCAGGCTAGCGCATTTTTTCTCATTAAAGCTGAAACGATTCAAGTTCAGCAGGAGTGGAAAACCATGTTCCAGTTATCTGTTCAGGATATCCACCCGGGCGCTCAGGCCGGGGATAAAGAAGAGGCTATTCGCCAGGTTGCCGCTGCGCTTGTGCAGGCGGGTAACGTCGCGGACGGCTATGTCAACGGCATGCTGGCGCGCGAGCAGCAGACCTCAACCTTCCTCGGCAATGGCATTGCCATTCCGCACGGCACAACCGATACCCGCGATCAGGTGTTGAAAACCGGCGTTAAGGTTTATCAGTTCCCGCAGGGCGTGCTCTGGGGCGACGGTCAGGTGGCCTATGTGGCTATCGGTATCGCGGCCAGCAGCGACGAACACCTGGGCTTGCTGCGTCAGCTGACGCATGTCCTGAGCGATGACGATGTGGCTGAACAGCTTAAGTCCGCCACCACAGCTGAAGAGCTGCGTGCGTTGCTGATGGGCGAAAAACAGAGCGAAGCGCTGAAACTGGATAATGAAACGCTGACGCTGGATGTGATTGCCTCCGATCTGGTGACGCTGCAGGCGCTGAACGCGGGCCGTCTGAAAGAAGCCGGCGCGGCGGATGCCACGTTTGTGACGCACGTGATTAACGATAAACCGTTGAATCTGGGTCAGGGTATCTGGCTGAACGACAGTGCTGAAGGCAACCTTCGCAGCGCTATCGCCGTGAGCCGCGCGGCCAATGCGTTTGACGTAGAAGGCGAGCCTGCAGCCATGCTGGTGACCGTGGCGATGAACGATGAACAGCCGGTTTCCGTGCTGAAGCGTCTGGGCGATCTGCTGCTGAACAACAAAGCTGAAAAACTGCTGAACGCTGATGCCTCCACCGTGCTGGCGCTGCTGACCAGTGATGATGCACCGACTGAAGACGTGCAGACCGCTGAGTTCGTGGTACGTAACGAGCACGGCCTGCATGCCCGTCCGGGCACCATGCTGGTGAATACCATTAAACAATTCGAGAGTGAGATCACCGTGGCGAATCTTGATGGCACGGGCAAACCGGCCAACGGCCGTAGTCTGATGAAAGTTGTCGCGCTGGGCGTGAAGAAAGGGCACCGTCTGCGTTTCACCGCGCAGGGTGCGGATGCTGAACAGGCGCTGAAAGCGATTGGCGATGCCATCGCGGCGGGTCTGGGGGAGGGCGCATAATGAGCAGACGTGTTGCGACTATTACGCTGAACCCGGCTTATGACCTGGTAGGATTTTGCCCGGAAATTGAGCGCGGCGAAGTCAACCTCGTGCGTACCACTGGCCTGCATGCTGCGGGTAAAGGGATTAACGTCGCGAAAGTGCTCAAGGATCTCGGTATCGACGTCACCGTGGGCGGATTCCTCGGTAAAGATAACCAGGATGGTTTTCAGCAGTTGTTCAGCGAGCTGGGCATTGCCAACCGTTTTCAGATTGTTCAAGGCCGTACCCGCATCAACGTTAAGCTGACGGAGAAAGACGGAGAAGTGACCGATCTGAACTTCTCTGGCTTCGAAGTGACGCCGTCAGACTGGGAGCGTTTTGTTAACGATTCTCTGACCTGGCTCGGTCAGTTTGACATGGTCTGCGTCAGCGGCAGCCTGCCGTCCGGCGTGAGCCCGGAAGCGTTTACCGACTGGATGACGCGCCTGCGCAGCCAGTGCCCGTGCATCATTTTTGACAGCAGCCGCGATGCGCTGGTTGCGGGCCTGAAAGCCTCGCCGTGGCTGGTGAAGCCGAATCGCCGCGAGCTGGAGATCTGGGCAGGTCGTAAGCTGCCAGAATTAAAAGATGTAATTGACGCTGCCCATGCGCTGCGCGAGCAGGGTATCGCTCACGTGGTGATCTCGCTTGGTGCAGAAGGCGCGTTGTGGGTTAACGCGTCTGGCGAATGGATCGCCAAACCGCCGTCAATGGAGGTTGTGAGTACCGTTGGCGCAGGGGATTCCATGGTTGGCGGCCTGATTTATGGTCTGCTGATGCGGGAATCCAGTGAACATACCTTACGTCTTGCCACTGCCGTTGCTGCCCTGGCCGTCAGCCAGAGCAATGTCGGTATTACCGATCGTACCCAGTTAGCCGCGATGATGGCGCGCGTTGACTTAAAACCTTTTAACTAACAGCAGGAGAGGAATAATGAAAACGCTGCTGATCATTGACTCCGGTCTCGGACAGGCTCGCGCCTATATGGCGAAGACCTTGCTGGGCGCGGCGGCACAAAAAGCACATCTGGAGATTATCGATAATCCAGGCGATGCAGAACTGGCCATTGTCCTGGGCGACAAAATCCCGGCTGACAGTGCGCTGAACGGCAAAAAAGTGTGGCTGGGCGATATTAATCGCGCGGTGGCACACCCGGAACTGTTCCTGAGCGAAGCGAAAGGTCATGCGTCTGTCTACAGCGCGCCTGTCGCGACGGCACCGGCTGCGGCCACGGGCCCGAAACGCATTGTGGCGGTGACGGCCTGCCCGACGGGGGTGGCTCACACCTTTATGGCGGCTGAAGCCATTGAAACCGAAGCGAAAAAACGCGGCTGGTGGGTAAAAGTTGAAACGCGTGGCTCCGTCGGTGCCGGCAACGCTATCACCCCAGAAGAAGTGGCTGAGGCCGATCTGGTGATCGTGGCGGCGGATATCGAAGTGGACCTGGCGAAATTTGCCGGTAAGCCAATGTACCGTACATCTACCGGCCTGGCGCTGAAAAAGACCGCGCAGGAGTTTGATAAAGCGCTGGTAGAAGCGAAGCCGTATCAGGCAACCGGCGCGCGTCAAACCGCGACAGAAGGTAAGAAAGAGTCTGCGGGCGCCTATCGCCATCTGTTGACCGGCGTGTCTTACATGCTGCCGATGGTGGTGGCGGGTGGTCTGTGTATCGCTCTCTCGTTCGCGTTTGGTATCACCGCGTTTAAAGAACAAGGGACGCTGGCGGCTGCGCTGATGCAGATCGGCGGTGGCTCAGCCTTCGCTCTGATGGTGCCGGTACTGGCGGGCTTTATTGCCTTCTCCATCGCTGACCGTCCTGGCCTGACGCCGGGCCTTATCGGCGGTATGCTGGCCGTGAGCACGGGTTCTGGCTTTATCGGCGGGATTATCGCGGGCTTCCTGGCCGGTTACGTCGCGAAGCTGATCAGCTCGAAGCTCAAGCTGCCGCAGAGTATGGAAGCGCTGAAACCGATCCTGATCATCCCGCTGATTTCCAGCCTGGTGGTCGGTCTGGCGATGATTTACCTGATTGGTAAGCCGGTTGCTGGCATCCTGGCGGGTCTGACCCACTGGCTGCAAACCATGGGTACCGCAAACGCGGTTCTGCTGGGTGCAATCCTCGGCGGCATGATGTGTACCGACATGGGTGGTCCGGTGAACAAAGCGGCGTACGCCTTTGGTGTTGGCCTGCTGAGTACCCAGACTTACGCACCAATGGCAGCCATCATGGCGGCCGGTATGGTGCCTCCTCTGGCGCTCGGCCTGGCGACGATTATTGCCCGTCGTAAGTTCGATAAAGCGCAGCAGGAAGGCGGCAAAGCGGCGCTGGTGCTGGGTCTGTGCTTCATCACCGAAGGGGCAATTCCGTTCGCGGCCCGTGACCCAATGCGTGTACTGCCTTGCTGTATCGCGGGTGGCGCGGTAACGGGGGCAATCTCCATGGCGATTGGCGCGAAGCTGATGGCACCACACGGCGGTCTGTTCGTGCTGCTGATCCCTGGCGCTATCACGCCGGTGCTGGGCTACCTGCTGGCGATTGTTGCCGGTACGCTGGTGGCGGGTCTCTCTTACGCAGTGCTGAAACGTCCGGAAACGGAAGTCGTGGCAAAAGCAGCGTAAGCGATAAACAACAAAAAAGCCGGGTTGCATTACGCACCCGGCTTTTTTTATGCCGCCTGTTCAGCGGTTTGCTGTGCCTTCAGCCAGGCAATCTCTTCTGCCCAGATATCCGGATTGATGGTTTCCAGCACCATCGGAATACCGTCGAAGCGGGCGTCCTGCATAATGAAGCGGAACGCATCGTGGCCAATGTTGCCTTCGCCCAGGCTGTGGTGGCGGTCAACGCGGCTGCCGAACGCACTTTTTGCATCGTTTAAGTGCATGCCGCGCAGGTACTTAAAGCCCACAATGCGCTCGAACTCATCAAACGTGTTTTTCGTTGCCTCGGTGGTGCGCAGGTCATAGCCGGCGGCGAACGCGTGGCAGGTATCAATGCACACGCCAACGCGGGATTTATCCTCCACGCCGTCGATAATCGCCGCCAGATGTTCGAACCTGAAGCCGAGGTTGCTGCCCTGACCGGCGGTATTCTCAATCACCGCGGTGACGCCTTTGGTCTTGTCCAGCGTGATGTTGATGGACTCAGCAATGCGCGCCAGGCAGGCATCTTCGTCGATCTGCATCAGATGGCTGCCCGGATGGAAGTTCAGCAGCGTCAGCCCCAGCTGTTCGCAGCGCTGTACTTCATCAAGAAACGCCTCGCGGGATTTTTCCAGCGCCTCTTCAACCGGGTGACCGAGGTTGATCAGGTAGCTGTCGTGGGGAAGGATTTGGCCTGGCCCGTAGTGGTACTTCTCACAGGCAGCTTTGAAATCATCAATCACTTCAGTGGTGAGCGCTGCGGCGCGCCACTGGCGCTGGTTTTTGGTGAACAGGGCGAAAGCGGTCGCCTCGATTTCGGCGGCGCGAATGGCGGCATTTGCAAGGCCACCTGCAGCGCTGACGTGCGCTCCAACATATTTCATATAAAAACTCCTGCTAACCCGAAACGTCTATGATAACGGGTTAACAGGAGAAGGACGAGATGGTTTATGCCATCAGGCTGTGCACCGCGAGGTTAATGGCACCGCCGCCGACAATCAGCCAGATGAAGAGCACCAGCGCCATCAGCAGCGGTTTGGCACCGGCTTTTTTCAGCGCGCTGACGTGTGTGGTGACACCCAGCGCCGCCATGGCCATCGCCAGCAGTACCGTATCCAGCGTTACCAGCATATCGACAACGGCTTTCGGCAGCAGGTGGAAGGAGTTGAAAATCGCCACCACGATAAACAGGATCGCAAACCACGGAACGGTGATTTTGCTCTTCTGGTTACTGTCTGCCGGTGCCAGCTGCTTAACCCGAGCGGCCAGGAAAATCAGGAACGGGGCCAGCATCATCACGCGCAGCATTTTGGCAATCACCGCTGCGTTTTCGGCGTCCGGGTTAATGGCGTGTCCTGCCGCGACCACCTGGGCCACTTCGTGCATGGTCGAACCGATATAGATGCCGTAGGTTTCCGGGCTAAACCAGTGGGCAACCAGCGGATACATGGCCGGGTAGAGGAAAATCGCCAGCGTACCGAAGATCACCACCGTCGCTACCGCCACGGTCACCTTGCTGGCTTCGGCTTTAACGACGGGCTCTGTTGCCAGCACCGCCGCGGCGCCACAGATACTGCTCCCCGTACCGATCAGCCAGCTGGTTTGCTTATCCAGGCCAAACACTTTCTGGCCGATAAAGCAGGCCAGTAAAAAGGTGCTGGTCAGGGTCAGAACGTCGATGGCGATCCCGCTCGCACCCACATCCGCAATCTGCGAAAAGGTAAGACGGAAGCCGTAAAGAATGATCCCAAGACGCAGCAGATGCTGCTTGGCAAAGATTACGCCGCCGTCGCAGGATTTCCAGATATGCGGGTAAACGGTGTTACCCACGACCATGCCCAGCAAAATGGCCAGCGTCAACGCGCTAAAACCCGCGCCTGCGATAGCCGGGATGCTGCCGCCCCATAGCGCGACGGCGGTGACCGCAGCGCTGAGCGCAAGACCCGGCACGAAGTGCCACACTGTACGATGATGTTGTAAGGTGATTTCTGACATAACCTTCTCCTTTGTCTGGCTAAAGGTTACGGCGCTCTGGCTTAAAAATAAAATTGATTATATACTTATAATCAATCTATATAAGTGGTAAGCAACCATGCACATTACATTGCGTCAGCTGGAAGTGTTTGCCGAGGTGCTAAAAAGCGGCTCGACGACCCAGGCGTCACAAATGCTGGCGCTCTCGCAGTCTGCGGTCAGCGCGGCGTTGACCGATCTTGAAGGACAGCTGGGCGTGCAGCTTTTCGACAGGGTAGGGAAGCGTCTGGTGGTGAACGAGCACGGTCGTCTTCTTTATCCACGCGCGCTGGCGCTGCTGGAGCAGGCTATCGAAATCGAACAGCTGTTCCGCGAAGACAACGGCGCGATCCGCGTCTATGCCAGCAGCACCATCGGGAACTACATCCTGCCGGAAGTGATTGCCCGCTACCGCCGGGATTTCCCGACTCTGCCGCTGGAGATGAGCGTGGGCAATAGCCAGGACGTCATCAACGCGGTGATCGATTTCCGCGTGGATATCGGCCTCATCGAAGGACCCTGCCATAACGTCGATATCATTGCCGAGCCCTGGCTGGAAGATGAGCTGGTGGTGTTTGCGTCCCCGGCCTCGTCGTTATTGCAGGGCGAGGTGACGCTGGAGCGCCTGGCGCAGGCGCAGTGGATCCTGCGCGAGCAGGGCTCCGGCACGCGTGAAATTGTCGATTATCTGCTGCTTTCCCATCTGCCGCATTTCCAGCTAGGGATGGAGCTGGGGAACTCTGAGGCGATCAAGCACGCGGTGCGTCATGGCCTGGGGATCAGCTGTCTTTCCCGGCGCGTCATTGCCGAACAGCTGGAAACGGGGTCGCTGGTTGAAATCCCGGTTCCATTGCCGAAGCTGGTGCGCACGCTGTGGTGCATTCATCATCGTCAGAAACACCTTTCCAGCTCGCTGCAGCGTTTTCTGCGCTACTGCGAGATGTAATCTTCCCCTCATCCTGACCCTCTCCCCAAAGGGGAGAGGGAAAAATTATGCTTTACTTATAATCCTGGCCGAGTCATGAAGCTCTCTTATAACTGAGTATTTCTGCCGGAAGGAACGCGGATCGTCTGCTACAATCGCGCCTCATTTATTAAATGGACAGCATTTTCATATGGTTTCAGAAATTAAAACCACAGAAGCGCCCACGCTACGTCGTGAACTCAAGGCGCGTCACCTGACGATGATCGCCATTGGAGGCTCAATCGGTACAGGTCTTTTCGTTGCCTCTGGCGCAACGATTTCGGCAGCCGGCCCGGGTGGGGCACTTTTCTCTTATATCCTGATTGGCCTGATGGTGTACTTCCTGATGACCAGTCTCGGCGAACTGGCCGCGTACATGCCGGTATCCGGTTCGTTTTCGACCTACGGTCAAAAATACGTTGAAGAAGGCTTTGGCTTCGCGCTGGGCTGGAACTACTGGTACAACTGGGCGGTCACTATCGCCGTTGACCTCGTCGCCGCGCAGCTGGTAATGAACTGGTGGTTCCCGGATACGCCGGGCTGGATCTGGAGCGCCCTGTTCCTGGCCGTCATCTTCCTGCTGAACTACATCTCCGTGCGCGGTTTCGGCGAAGCGGAATACTGGTTCTCTTTGATCAAAGTGGCAACCGTCATCATCTTTATCGTCGTCGGTGTGGCGATGATCGTTGGTATTTTCAAAGGCGCAGAACCTGCGGGCTGGAGTAACTGGACAACAGGTGATGCGCCGTTTGCCGGTGGACTGTCGGCGATGATTGGCGTGGCGATGATTGTCGGTTTCTCCTTCCAGGGGACCGAGCTGATTGGTATCGCTGCCGGTGAGTCAGAGAACCCTGAGAAAAATATTCCGCGCGCGGTTCGTCAGGTCTTCTGGCGTATCCTGCTGTTCTACGTGTTCGCGATCCTCATTATCAGCCTGATCATTCCGTACACCGATCCCAGCCTGCTGCGTAATGACGTTAAAGATATTAGCGTCAGTCCGTTCACGCTGGTCTTCCAGCACGCCGGTCTGCTTTCTGCTGCGGCAGTGATGAACGCCGTTATCCTGACCGCTGTGCTTTCAGCCGGTAACTCCGGGATGTACGCGTCCACCCGTATGCTCTACACGCTGGCATGCGACGGTAAAGCCCCGCGTATCTTCGCGAAGCTGTCCCGTGGCGGGGTACCGCGTAACGCGCTGTATGCCACCACGGTGATTGCCGGTCTGTGCTTCCTGACCTCTATGTTTGGCAACCAGACGGTGTACCTGTGGCTGCTTAACACGTCCGGAATGACGGGCTTTATTGCCTGGCTGGGGATTGCCATTAGCCACTACCGTTTCCGCCGTGGCTTCGTCAAACAGGGTCACGATATTAACTCGCTGCCGTATCGCTCCGGCTTCTTCCCGCTGGGTCCCATTTTCGCCTTCATTCTGTGCCTGATCATTACGCTTGGACAGAACTATGAAGCGTTCCTGGCGGACACCATTGACTGGGGCGCCGTCACGGCGACCTACATTGGTATTCCGCTGTTCCTCGTCATCTGGTTTGGTTACAAGCTGACGAAAGGAACAAAATTCGTTCGCTACAGTGAAATGGAATTCCCGGAACGATTTAAACAATAACCGCACTTCCTCTCTATTAGCCCGCTCGTTTGAGCGGGCTTTTTTATTCCCACATTCTGAAACAAAGATATATTTCTTAACAATTCAATTGATAATAATTATCGTTTGCTTTATCGTTATCAAAAATAAGCGTGCTACCGACCCACCGCAGATGTGGGCGGCAGGGAAGACGCTGTGAGCAATGATGATTTGATTGAGTTGTATTTACCTCATGGAGATATGGAATGTTTAGGTTGAATCCCTTCGTCAGGGGAGGACTTTGCGCGTCCGCAATGTCCCTGGCCCTGCCTGTTATCGCAGCGGAATCCGGCGACACAATGGTTATCACGGCCTCCGCGACCGAGCAAAACCTGAAAGACGCACCGGCAAGCATCAGCGTCATCACCCAGGAAGATTTGCAGCGCAAACCCGTTCAGAACCTGAAAGATGTGTTACGGGATGTGCCGGGCGTGCAGCTCACGAGCGAAGGGGACAACCGTAAAGGGGTAAGTATTCGCGGACTGGACAGCAGCTACACGCTGATCCTAATTGACGGCAAGCGCGTCAATTCCCGTAACGCGGTGTTCCGCCATAATGATTTCGACCTCAACTGGGTGCCGGTTGACGCCATCGAACGAATTGAAGTGGTGCGCGGCCCGATGTCTTCTCTTTACGGCTCCGATGCGCTGGGCGGCGTGGTGAACATTATCACCAAGAAAATCGGCCAGAAATGGACGGGTACCCTGAGCGCCGATTCCACAATTCAGGAACATCGCGACCGTGGAGACACCTACAACGGTCAATTCTATACCAGCGGTCCGCTGGTGGACGGCCTGCTGGGGCTGAAAGCCTACGGTAGCCTCGCGAAGCGTGAGAAAGACGGTCAGCAGAAGTCCTCTACCACGGCGAGCGGTGAAACGCCGCGCATTGAGGGCAACACCCGCCGCGATGCGAATGTGGAGTTCGCCTGGACGCCGTCTGAAAATCATGACTTTACGGCGGGCTACGGTTTCGACCGTCAGGACCGTGACTCGGATTCCCTCGACAAAAACCGCCTTGAACGTCAGAACTACTCTCTCAGCCACAACGGCCGCTGGGGCGTCGGCAACAGCGAGCTGAAGGTTTACGGCGAAAAGGTAGATAACAAAAACCCGGGCAACAGCAATCCGATCACCTCCGAGAGCAACGCGGTGGACGGGAAATACGTGCTGCCGCTGGGCGACATCAACCAGCTGATGACCTTCGGCGGCGAATGGCGTCACGATAAGCTGAAGGATCCGGTCAACCTGACGGGCGGTTCCGGCAGCAGTACGTCGACAAGCCAGTATGCCCTGTTCCTTGAAGATGAGTGGCGTCTCTTTGAACCTCTGGCGCTGACCACCGGCATCCGTATGGATGACCATGATACCTACGGCGACCACTGGAGCCCGCGCGCCTATCTGGTCTACAACGCGACCGATACCGTAACGGTGAAAGGGGGCTGGGCGACCGCGTTTAAAGCGCCGTCACTGCTGCAGCTGAGCCCGGACTGGGTCACCGGCTCGTGCCGAGGTGCCTGTGAGATTGTCGGTAACCCGGATCTGAAACCAGAGACCAGCGAGAGCTTCGAGTTAGGTCTCTACTACAGCGGGGAAGAGGGCTGGTTAGAGGGCGTGCAGGCCAGCGTGACCACCTTCCAGAATAACGTCGATGACCGCATCAGCATCAGCCGTACGGCCAATGCGAAGCAGGCGCAGAGCTACCCTAACTACGTTGGCCTGAATGCTGACGGTGAACCGATATTCCGCTATTACAACGTCAACAAGGCGCGCATCCGTGGGGTGGAGACCGAGCTGAAATTCCCGCTGGCGGACGACTGGAAAGTGACGCTGAACTACACCTACAACGACGGTCGTGATATCAGCAACGGCGGCAACAAGCCGCTGTCCGATCTGCCGTTCCACACCGCCAACGGGATCGTTGACTGGAAGGCGACGCAGGACTGGTCGTTCTATGTTCAGGGCAACTACACCGGTGAGAAACGCGCGCTGACCAGCAGTGAACCAACGCCGGGTGGCTATGTCATCTGGAATACCGGCGCCGCGTGGCAGGCGACGAAAAGCGTGAAGCTGCGTGCGGGCGTGCAGAACCTGCTGGACAAAGATCTGAGCCGCGACGATTACAGCTACACGGAAGATGGCCGTCGCTACTTTGTCGGCGTGGATTATAAGTTCTGATGTAACCTTTATGCCCGGTGGCGCTTCGCTTACCGGGCCTACAAAATCAGCGAATGTAGGCCGGGTAAGGCGAAGCCGCCACCCGGCAATCACCCGCACTTACCCGAACAAATGCTCCGCATGGAAGCGGAGATGATCCTCAATAAAGGAGGCAATAAAGTAATAGCTGTGATCGTATCCCGGCTGAATGCGCAGCGTCAGCGGCCAGTCCTTCTGGCGCGCGGCTTCAGCAAACACCGCAGGCTGCAGCTGTCCGGCGAGGAACTGATCCGCATCGCCCTGATCGATAAGCATCGGGATAGCATTTTCTGAGCTGCTGGCCAGCATCAGCGCGCAGCTGTCCCATGCCTGCCATTTTTCCGCATCCTCACCCAGATAGTGTGTGAAGGCTTTCTGCCCCCACGGCACCTGTGTTGGGTTCACAATCGGTGCAAATGCCGACACGCTGACGTATTTCCCCGGATTTTTCAGCGCCATGATGAGCGCCCCGTGTCCGCCCATTGAGTGGCCGCTGATCGCGCAGCGCTCGCCGACCGCAAACTGCGACTGCACCAGCGCAGGAAGTTCATCGCGGAGGTAATCATACATGCGGTAGTGGCGCGCCCAGGGCTGCTCGGTCGCATTGAGATAAAACCCGGCGCCTTTGCCCAGGTCGTATCCGGCATCGTCGGCCACATCGTCGCCACGCGGGCTGGTGTCTGGCATCACCAGCGCAATGCCCAGCTCGGCGGCAATACGCTGCGCGCCCGCTTTGGTGGTGAAGTTTTCGTCGTTGCAGGTCAGGCCGGAAAGCCAGAACAGAACCGGTGGATTTTCCGTCTGCGGCAGGAAAATGCTGAACGTCATCGCACAGTTCAGGACGGTGGAGTCATGCCGCCAGCGCTGCTGTCGACCTTCAAAACAACGGTGCTCTTCGAGCAGTTCCATGCAGGGCTCCTTAATGAGAATGCGCATTCATAAAAACCATAATACAGCCTTTTCATTGACCTGTGAGTAACTTTCACTTTCGCCAGAGGGCGAGATGCTGCATCATAAATTTACTTTTCTTTAACAATTGGAGCGGTCATGGCGCTGCGTATTGCGCTCAGTGGGTTTATCGTGCTGGTGGTGGCGATGGGGATAGGGCGCTTTGCTTTTACGCCCCAGGTGCCGCTGATGATTGCTGCCGGACAGCTTACGCTGACCAGCGCGGGTCTGGTGGCGGCGATGAATTATCTGGGCTATCTGGTGGGCGCGTGGGATGCGATGCGTGCGCACCGCTTCGTTGAAACGCGCCTCTGGCTTGGCATCACCGGCGCGGTGGCGCTGACGCTGCTCTCCGCGGCGGCGGATAATGCCGTCGTGCACGGCCTGCTGCGTTTTGTCATCGGCTGCATGAGCGGCTGGTCTATGGTACTCATTGCCGCCTGGACCAACGAACGGCTGGGGCAGCTCGGTAAACCGGGCCTGAGCGCTGCGGTGTTTGCCGGACCGGGGGCGGGCATCGCCCTGAGCGGGCTGCTCGCCGTCTATATCCAGGCGAAATCCCTGTCGGCCGGGGCGGCATGGCAAATCTACGGCGTGCTGGCGCTGGTGCTGATTGCACTGGTGGCGCGCTACCTGCCGCGATCCGGGCAGCTCCATCGACCCGGCACCGCGCCGGAGCCGCTGCTGCTGACGGCGGATTTAAAGCGCCTGGTCTGGAGCTACAGCCTGGCCGGGTTTGGCTATATCCTCCCGGCGACCTTCCTGTCGCAAATGGCGGCGGTGCGTTTTCCCGGCAGCCTGTTTGCCCAGTTTGTCTGGCCGATTTTTGGTCTCGCCGCCGTGGTGGGCATTGCGCTCAGTATTCTTTTACGCCACACCTCAACGGCTAACCGCAGGCTGGCTATCGTGCTGTGGTTACAGGGGGCGGGCGTGCTGGCGGCCTGGCTGCTGCCGGGGATTGGCGGTTTGCTGACGGGCGGGCTGCTGGTGGGAGGCGGCTTTTTGTGTGCCGTGCAGCTCTCTCTTTTATACGGTCGCGAGCTGGCGCCAAACCACACGCGCTATATGGCCGGCCTGCTCACCACCGGGTATGCGATAGGGCAATTGATTGGCCCGATGACCTCGGCGTTATCAACCTGGCTTACCCACCGGCTGGAGCCTGCGCTGGGGCTGGCGGGCGTGGCGCTGTTCGTCGGCGGAGCCCTGGTCTGGAATCGTCACGCTGAAAGGCAACAGCAATTGCAATAATTATCGTCGTGAATACTGGATTATGTGCGCCGCCTCACGCACAATGAGCGCATACTTTTGCCACAACGAGGGCAAAAGACGCCACACCTGCAGGAGAACAAAATGTCATCACTCAGTAAAGAAGCTGCCCTGGTCCACGAAGCCCTGGTTGCGCGCGGTCTTGAAACGCCACTGCGTCCGCCCGTACAGGATTTGGACAATGAAACCCGCAAGCGTCTGATTGCCGGTCATATGACCGATATCATGGAGCTGCTGAATCTCGATCTGAGTGACGACAGTCTGATGGAGACGCCGCACCGCATCGCGAAAATGTACGTCGACGAAATTTTCTCGGGTCTGGATTACGCCAACTTCCCGAAAATCACCGTCATTGAAAACAAGATGAAAGTGGATGAGATGGTGACGGTCCGCGATATCACGCTGACCAGCACCTGCGAACACCATTTCGTGACCATCGACGGTAAAGCGACCGTGGCGTATATCCCCAAAGATACGGTGATTGGCCTGTCGAAGATCAACCGCATCGTGCAGTTCTTCGCTCAGCGTCCGCAGGTGCAGGAGCGTCTGACCCAGCAGATCCTGACCGCGCTGCAAACGCTGCTGGGCACCAATAACGTGGCCGTCTCTATCGATGCGGTTCACTACTGCGTGAAAGCGCGTGGCGTGCGCGATGCAACCAGTGCGACCACCACAACCTCGCTGGGCGGTCTGTTTAAATCAAGCCAGAATACCCGCCAGGAGTTCCTGCGCGCCGTACGTCACCACAACTAAGTCTTACAGGGCAGGGACCATGGAGCGAAACGTCACGCTCGATTTTGTTCGCGGCGTCGCCATTCTCGGTATCCTGCTGCTTAATATCACCGCCTTCGGTTTGCCGAAGGCGGCTTATCTCAATCCTGCCTGGTATGGCGACATCACGCGCAGTGATGCATGGACGTGGGCGATCCTCGATCTCTTCGCGCAGGTCAAATTCCTCACGCTCTTTGCCTTGCTGTTTGGCGCAGGCCTGCAGCTTCTCCTCAAACGCGGTACGCGCTGGATCCAGTCGCGCCTGACGCTGCTGGTTATCCTCGGCTTTATTCACGGCCTGTTCTTCTGGGACGGCGATATTCTTCTCGCGTATGGGTTAGTCGGGCTCATCTGCTGGCGTCTGATTCGCGATGCGCACAGCGTTAAAAGCCTGTTTAACACCGGCGTGATGCTCTATGTCATGGGGCTTGCTGTACTGCTGCTGCTGGGGATGATCTCCGGAGAGGCGACTAACCGTGCCTGGATCCCGGATGCCGCTAACCTGCAGTACGAGCAGTTCTGGAAGCTGAAAGGCGGTACGGAAGCAATAAGCAACCGCGCGGATATGCTGGGGGACAACCTCCTTGCGCTGGGGGCGCAATACGGCTGGCAGCTGGCGGGCATGATGATGATGGGCGCGTCACTGATGCGCACCGGCTGGCTGAAAGGCGAATTCAGCCTGCGTCACTATCGGCGAACGGGTGTGGGGCTGGTGCTGCTGGGCGTGCTGATTAACCTCCCGGCGGTCATTACGCAGTGGCACATCCACTGGGATTACCGCTGGTGCGCGTTCCTGCTCCAGGTGCCGCGCGAACTGAGCGCACCGTTCCAGACCATCGGCTACGCGGCGCTGATCTATGGCTTCTGGCCAACGCTTTCCCGCCTGTGGATCGTCAGCGCTATCGCCTGCGTGGGCCGCATGGCGTTGAGCAACTACCTCCTGCAAACGCTTCTCTGCACCACGCTTTTCTATCGCTTTGGCCTGTTTATGAAATTCGACCGCCTCACGCTGCTGGCGTTTGTTATCCCGGTCTGGGTGGTTAACCTGGCGTTTTCTGTTCTCTGGCTACGTTATTTCCGCCAGGGACCGCTGGAGTGGGTGTGGCGTCAGTTAACCGCACATGCTTCAGGGGTATCATTGAAAAACACATCCAGATAACGATCTGGATCACAATCATTAACAAAACGGATGTAAGCGTTTTCATGAGTGTGAGCTTCTTCACGTAGTCCCCTTTCTCTCGCTGCCAAAATAGCCACCTTGCTAAACACAGGGGGTGTCTGTGAGTTGCTGCAATCCTTTGAAGGATGGTGAATATGATCACCATTCGTGACGTCGCCCGTCAGGCGGGCGTTTCTGTGGCCACCGTCTCGCGCGTGCTGAACAACAGCGCGCTGGTCAGCCCTGAAACCCGTGAAACCGTAATGAAAGCCGTGACCCAGCTCGGGTACCGGCCAAATGCCAATGCGCAGGCGCTTGCGACGCAGGTCAGCGACACCATCGGCGTGGTGGTGATGGATGTCTCAGATGCCTTTTTCGGCGCACTGGTGAAAGCGGTCGACGTGGTCGCCCAGCAGCATCAGAAATACGTCCTGATCGGCAACAGCTATCATGAGGCGGAAAAAGAGCGCCATGCCATCGAAGTGCTGATTCGCCAGCGCTGTAACGCCTTGATTGTCCACTCAAAAGCCTTGAGCGATGAAGAGCTAACCGGCTTTATGGATCAGATCCCGGGCATGGTGCTGATTAACCGTATCGTCCCCGGCTATGCCCATCGCTGCGTCGGGCTGGATAACGTCAGCGGCGCCATGATGGCCACGAAAATGCTCATTAACAACGGGCATCAGCGGATTGGCTATCTGGCCTCCAGCCATCAGATTGAAGATGACGACCTGCGGCGCGAGGGGTGGCAAAACGCCCTGAAAGAGCACGGCATGATGCCATCCGAAAGCTGGGTGGGAACCGGTACGCCGGACATGCAGGGCGGTGAAGCGGCGATGGTCGAGCTGCTGGGCCGCAACCTGCAGCTGTCTGCGGTGTTTGCCTATAACGACAGCATGGCGGCAGGGGCCCTGACGGCGCTGAAAGACAACGGCATTGCGGTGCCACAGCATTTATCACTCATTGGCTTTGATGATATTCCGATTGCCCGTTACACCGACCCGCAGCTGACAACGGTGCGCTACCCCATTGCCTCTATGGCGAAACTGGCGACTGAGCTGGCGTTACAGGGGGCGGCAGGGCTGCTGGATCCGGGCGCAACGCACTGTTTCATGCCGACTTTAGTGCGTCGCCACTCCGTCGCGGCCAGGCAAACTGTGGTTCCGATCACTAACTGATTACATGAGGTGATGTAACCGTTTTCAATCTGTGAGTAAATTCACAGTATCTTAACAAGGCGCTGACTATGATGTCAGCGTTTTAGGAGCTGAAACGCTATGTAACGGTGATTATTCACTTTCACTATAGCCAATGTGCTGCAAACAACGAATAAAACGCATTTCTGGAGCGTTACCGAACACGGAAGATAGAAATTTTATAAGTGAACTTCGGCTGTCAGTAACGTTTTATTAACACCTGCCCGCCGATCGTTATTCACAAGAACTACCCTGCATAAAAAAACCGGAGATACCATGAATAAGAAGGTGTTGACCCTGTCTGCTGTAATGGCAAGCATGCTTTTTGGTGCAGCAGCGCACGCTGCGGATACCCGTATTGGTGTGACCATCTATAAATACGACGACAACTTCATGTCTGTTGTGCGTAAAGCGATTGAGAAAGATGCGAAAGCAGCGCCAGACGTTCAGCTGCTGATGAACGACTCCCAGAACGACCAGTCCAAACAGAACGATCAGATCGACGTTCTGCTGGCGAAAGGCGTGAAAGCCCTGGCCATCAACCTGGTTGACCCGGCTGCAGCAGGCACGGTTATTGAAAAAGCGCGCGGCCAGAACGTGCCGATCGTCTTCTTCAACAAAGAACCTTCCCGTAAGGCGCTGGATAGCTACGATAAAGCGTATTACGTCGGTACCGACTCCAAAGAGTCCGGTATTATTCAGGGCGATCTGATCGCCAAACACTGGGCGGCGAACCCGAACTGGGACCTGAACAAAGACGGTCAGATTCAGTTCGTGCTGCTGAAAGGCGAACCAGGCCACCCGGATGCTGAAGCCCGTACCACTTACGTTATCAAAGAGCTGAACGACAAGGGTCTGAAAACCCAGCAGCTGGCGTTAGATACCGCGATGTGGGATACCGCTCAGGCGAAAGATAAGATGGACGCGTGGCTGTCCGGCCCTAACGCGAACAAAATCGAAGTGGTTATCGCCAACAACGATGCGATGGCAATGGGTGCGGTAGAAGCGCTGAAAGCGCACAACAAATCGTCCATCCCGGTATTCGGTGTGGATGCGCTGCCAGAAGCGCTGGCGCTGGTTAAATCCGGTGCGATGGCCGGTACCGTTCTGAACGATGCCAACAACCAGGCGAAAGCGACCTTCGATCTGGCGAAAAACCTGGCCGATGGCAAAGGCGCGGCAGATGGCACCAACTGGAAAATTGAAAACAAAATCGTTCGCGTACCTTACGTGGGCGTAGACCAGTCCAACCTGGCTGAGTTTATCGGTAAATAAGTTAGCGGTACTGTCTCCACTGGGCGCAATTCGTTGCGCCCTTTTATAACGCGATATGCGAGGCCAACAAGGTATAATTATGGTCAGCACAACTACTCAGTCATCCGGTGAATACCTGTTGGAAATGAGCGGTATCAACAAGTCATTTCCCGGCGTTAAGGCACTCGATAATGTTAATTTAAAAGTTCGTCCTCACTCTATTCACGCCTTAATGGGTGAGAACGGTGCGGGTAAATCAACATTATTAAAATGTCTTTTTGGGATCTATCAAAAAGATTCTGGCAGCATTCTTTTTCAGGGGAAAGAGATCGATTTCCATTCAGCGAAAGAAGCACTGGAAAACGGTATCTCGATGGTTCACCAGGAATTAAACCTGGTGCTGCAGCGTTCAGTCATGGATAACATGTGGTTGGGGCGTTATCCCACCAAAGGTGTCTTTGTCGATCAGGACAAAATGTATCGCGACACCAAAGCGATTTTCGACGAGCTGGATATTGATATCGATCCGCGCGCCCGCGTGGGAACATTATCCGTCTCCCAGATGCAGATGATCGAAATCGCCAAAGCGTTCTCCTATGATGCGAAAATCGTCATCATGGACGAACCGACATCGTCATTAACGGAAAAAGAGGTTAATCACCTTTTTACCATTATTCGCAAGCTGAAAGATCGCGGCTGCGGCATTGTGTATATCTCTCACAAAATGGAAGAGATCTTCCAGCTGTGCGATGAGATCACCATCCTGCGCGACGGCCAGTGGATTGCCACACAGCCGCTGGAAGGACTGGACATGGACAAGATCATCGCCATGATGGTCGGCCGTTCCCTGAACCAGCGCTTTCCGGACAAAGAAAACAAGCCGGGTGAAGTGATTCTGGAAGTGCGCAATCTGACCTCGTTACGTCAACCGTCTATCCGCGATGTCTCCTTCGACCTGCACAAGGGTGAAATCCTGGGGATTGCCGGGCTGGTGGGGGCAAAGCGTACCGACATCGTGGAAACCCTGTTTGGCATTCGTGAGAAAGCCGAAGGCACCATTACGCTGCACGGAAAGAAAATCAATAACCACAACGCCAACGAAGCCATTAATAATGGTTTTGCGCTGGTGACGGAAGAGCGTCGTTCGACCGGTATTTATGCCTATCTGGATATTAACTTTAACTCGTTAATTTCTAACATTCGCAATTACAAAAACAAAGTCGGGCTACTGGATAACTCCCGCATGAAGAGCGATACCCAATGGGTGATTGACTCCATGCGCGTGAAAACGCCAGGCCACCGCACCCAAATTGGTTCGCTGTCAGGCGGTAACCAGCAGAAAGTTATTATCGGCCGCTGGTTATTAACCCAGCCAGAAATTCTAATGCTGGATGAACCGACCCGCGGTATTGACGTCGGCGCGAAGTTTGAAATTTATCAGCTGATTGCCGAGCTGGCGAAAAAGAATAAAGGGATCATTATTATTTCTTCCGAAATGCCGGAATTGTTAGGGATCACAGACCGTATTCTGGTTATGAGCAATGGTCTCGTCGCCGGTATTGTTGACACCAAAACGACAACGCAAAACGAAATTTTGCGTCTTGCGTCTTTGCACCTTTAAGATCAGGGGCTCCTCATGAGTGCGTTAAATAAAAAAAGTTTTCTCACTTATCTGAAAGAAGGCGGTATTTACGTTGTTCTTTTAGTACTGCTGGCTATCATTATTTTCCAGGACCCTACGTTCTTAAGCCTGCTGAACCTGAGTAACATTCTGACCCAGTCCTCCGTGCGTATTATCATTGCGCTGGGCGTGGCGGGCCTGATCGTGACCCAGGGGACGGACCTTTCTGCCGGTCGTCAGGTGGGTCTGGCGGCGGTTATCGCGGCAACCCTGCTGCAGTCGATGGAAAACGCCAACAAGGTCTTCCCGGAAATGGCCACTATGCCGATTTTCGTGGTGATCCTGATTGTCTGCGCCATCGGTGCGGTGATTGGTCTGATCAACGGTATCATCATCGCCTACCTGAACGTGACGCCATTTATCACCACCCTGGGTACGATGATCATCGTTTACGGTATCAACTCCCTGTATTACGACTTTGTCGGTGCTTCACCCATCTCGGGCTTTGACAGCGGCTTCTCGACCTTTACGCAAGGGTTTATTGCGCTGGGCAGCTTCCGCCTGTCGTATATCACCTTCTATGCGCTGATTGCGGTCGCCTTCGTCTGGATCCTGTGGAACAAAACGCGCTTTGGCAAAAACATCTTCGCCATCGGCGGTAACCCGGAAGCGGCGAAAGTGTCCGGCGTAAACGTTGCCCTGAACCTGCTCATTATCTATGCCCTGTCCGGCGTGTTCTATGCCTTCGGCGGGATGCTGGAAGCCGGCCGTATCGGCTCTGCAACCAACAACCTTGGCTTCATGTACGAGCTGGATGCGATCGCAGCCTGTGTGGTGGGCGGCGTCTCCTTCAGCGGCGGTGTGGGTACCGTACTCGGCGTGGTGACCGGTGTGATCATCTTCACCGTTATCAACTACGGGTTGACCTATATCGGCGTGAACCCGTACTGGCAGTACATCATCAAAGGCGCCATTATTATCTTCGCGGTTGCGCTGGATTCACTGAAGTACGCGCGTAAGAAGTAACCGTCTCTCGCGATACCTGGCCCGCTCACCGAGCGGGCTTTTTTTATGCCTTATGCCAGCTGTGACTCCTCTCGGGTCACAATGCGTTCAAACCAGTCGAGTTCAGAGAGCTTGCAGGCGATCCAGTGTTCGGAAAAGGCGTCGCCCAGGCTGTCGGTGAGGTACTGACAGCGGGCAAAAGTCTCAATCGCCTCCTGCTGAAACAGCGGCAGTTCAGGTTGATCGTGCTGCGGTTCGGGCAACTCCTCCTCGTCGATATTTTCCAGCCCGTACAGCATGCCGGTCAGAATAGTAGCAGCCACCAGATACGGATTGGCGTCAGCCCCGGCCAGCCGGTACTCGATACGACGGTTGTGGTCTTCCGAGCAGGGAATACGCAAAGCGGCGGAGCGGGTGTTATAGCCCCAGGAGTTAAATACGGGTTCCGTCAGGTTTTTACGCAGGCGACGAAACGCGTTGACGCCTGGCGCAAGAATGGCGATAGAGGCGGGCATTAGCGCCAGCTGGCCCGCGATGCACAACCGCACCATGCTGTTCAGCGCGTTAACCGGGGAAGCAAAGACGTTGTCGCCGCGGCTGTCGTTGAGGCTGAAATGGAAGTGCAAGCCGCTGCCGGAAAGTTCGCTGAAGGGCTTGGCCATAAAGTTGGCCTGCAGGCCGTGCTTTTCGGCAACGTATCGGGTCAGGCGACGCAGCGCCAGCACGTTATCGCAGACCTCAACGACGCGATGGCTGTGCTTCAGGTTTAATTCGTACTGACCGGACTCGGCTTCCGCTACGACCCCTGACAGCGGGATGTGCTGCAGGTGCGCCAGCTGTTCCAGTTCGTCAAACAGCGCGGCATGCGCCGACGAGGTATCCATATGAAAACAGCCCTGATTTTGCGGATCCCGATCGCCATGCCCCGTCAGATAGAACTCGATTTCCGGGGCAATCACCGGGAAAAGGCCGTGCCGGTGGAAGCGGGCCAGCACGTTCTGCAGTATCACGCGCGGCTCAAGCGGGCAGGGGCTATCGTCGCTGTCTTTCATCGTCAGCAGGATCTGCGCGTTGTGCTGCGGATCCTGCGGGCAGGGACGCAGGGAGCCGGCGACCGGAACGCACAGCCGGTCCGGTTCATCATAAAGCGGGGCGGCGATTTTTCCTTTCTGATCCATCGAGTAGACCGAAAGGGGAAAGTAACAGCCTTTTTCCAGACTCAGCATGCTCTCCACCGACAGACGCTTGCCACGCATCGTGCCGTTGATATCGTTCAGGTAAACGTCTACATGTTTCGTCTGCGGGTAACGTTTCAGGTAATCGGCTACTTCCACTGAAATGTTGTGCTGCAGGGCGTCAATTTTTTCATCAAGCCAGAGACCGGAATTGAGTGCGCCAGGGAGTGATAAGCCGGGAAAGTTAAAATACGGACGGAGACTTTTGAGGAAAAACGCATTCATTATCGAGTTCATAGTCATTCTTCAATGAAGCCGTAGCGGCAGTGAACTCAGCTTAAAAGAGCCGACGTAAAGGGGAGATAAAAAGCGTCAGGCCTGGCGTAAAGAAAGTATAAAGGCGGTGCTGTTATTTCTCTTTTTTCTGCATATCGAGCAGCTGCTCGGGCGTGACGGCCGGGTAACCCTGCGCGTCTTCCGGCACTTCATGCATCGCCGGAATCGGCACCAGCGGGCCTAAAAAGCGCGGTTCGCGTTTGAAGATATACAGATCGGCCAGGGCACCAAAGCGGGCACCGAACTCGCGGACGCGCACGCTCAGCATATCTTTTGGCGACGGCACCGCATAGCACTGTGCCTGAATACCCATATGCAGGGCGATAAACAGCGCACGCTCGCAGTGGAAGCGTTGGGTGATGATGATGAAGTCGTTGGTGTCGAAGACTTTACGCGTGCGCACGATGGAGTCCAGGGTGCGGAAGCCGGCGTAGTCGAGCACGATATCGGCAGGATCCACGCCTGCGGCAATCAGGTCCTTACGCATCGTCACCGGTTCATTGTAGCTTTGCAGCGCGTTATCGCCGCTCAGCAGCAGGTAGTTTACCTTGCCGCTGTTGTAGGCGTTCAGCGCGCCCTGAATGCGGTAACGGTAATACTGGTTGATGACGCCGGTGCGGTAATACTTGGCGGTGCCGAGCACCACGCCAACCTGACGATAGGGCAGGTCCTGCAGGTCATCAAAGATGTAGGGGGCGGTTTTCCAGCTCATCCAGCGGTCGAGACCGAGCACGATCAACAGCAGTATGCCGACCAGGACAGACAGGCTGTAAAAAACGCGCTTTAACATGCAGATGGCTCGTACCGAAGGTGAAATTTAACTCAGGCTACTTTACCCGCCTGGTTAGCGCAAGAAACAGCGACTCAACTGAGGGGTTTTTCAGCAAACTGGCGGGCATTTCTGCCCGCCGGAAGGATCACGCCAGCAGTACGCGGTCAATCGTCGTACAGCCCAGCGCTTTAAGCGTTGCGGCAGTGGCATCCCACTGAATCAGCGGCGCATCGGCAATTTCAGCCAGAATGGCGCGCTGAATGTCAGGATAATCATAGCCGTTCAGGCTCAGCAGGTTGAGTGCGCCCTGCAGCGGCGGCAGCGTTGGGTTAAACGCGGCGTTTTCCGCATAGCTGCCGGTGAAGATTCGGCCATCGCGGCACTGCAGCGCCACGCCGCTCGGGGACTTGCTGTACGGCGTGTGGCTCTTGTTGGCGGCGGTAATCGCCGCCTGGCTCAGGTCATCGCCGGACAGGGCGAAACCGTGGTTCTGCTCGTCCATCAGCAGGGTTTTGATCTCCAGATCTTTCGGGCCAAACGCGTCAGGCAGGTAATCCGCCAGCGTGTGCGGCGCGCGGCCTGGCAGATTGATGCGCAGCTGCAGCCCGCTGTTCAGTTCGTTCATAAACTGACGGCAGTGGCCGCAGGGGGTGTAGTTAACGGTAATGGCGTTCAGGGCTTTTTCACCGCGCAGCCAGGCGTGACTGATGGCGCTCTGCTCGGCGTGCACGGTTTGCTGCATGGTTGCGCCCAGGAACTCCATGTTGCCGCCGAAGTACCAGGTGCCGCTGACGCCGCGCGCAATGGCCCCGACGTTGAAGTGGGAGAGATCGGCCCGCGCGCAGGCGGCAGCCAGAGGAAGCAGTGCGAAAGCCAGCGCGTCTTCGTCCAGTCCCGTTGCCTGTTTCAGCATCGTGACCTGCTCCGCGGTCAGCAGGGCGGGGAAGTGCGCATCTGCCAGAACGGGAGCAAGGGCTGACTGCAAATTCTCTGCAAGCTGGGCGAAAGCAGCTTGAAAACGTGGGTGCATGGCGTTTGCCTCATAAAGGTTAATGGATCGGTAGTTTACGGAGCCGTCAGGGCTTTATATGTGATCCACTTCTCATTATGTATGCAACTTATGAAATCAAAATGAAATTTGCGCGACGCATCGCAAATTTTAGCCCATCACTGCCAGAATAAGCGGGAAAATGAACGGGGCCAGCAGAGAGGTAATAATCCCGCAGATCACCAGCGCCAGGGAGCTAAATGCCCCTTCCTGATAATCCAGCTCCGCGCAGCGGGCCGTGCCCAGCGCGTGCGAGGCGGTGCCCATCGACAGCCCCCGAGCCGCCTTAGTATGAATACGCATCGCGTTTAGCAGAGTGTGGCCAAACACCGCGCCGAGAATACCGACGAAAATGACGCACATCGCGCTGATGGCCGGAATACCGCCGAGGCTGCCCCCAACCGCCATCGCGATAGGCGTGGTCACCGATTTAGGTAGGATTGACGCCGCAATCTGTGGGGAAGCGCCCATCAGCAGCGCCACCGACGTGCCGGTGATCATCGCCACCAGGCTACCCACAAAACAGATGGTAATGATGGATTTCCAGCGGGCGCGGATCTGGTGCAGCTGCTCATATAAAGGAAACGCCAGCGCCACGACGGCGGGTTGCAGCAGGTCGTTTAAGATTTTGCTGCCGGCAAAGTAGCGTTCGTAAGGAATGCCGGTGAGCAGCAGGAACGGGATAATCACCACCATCGCCACCAGCAGGGGGTTCAGCAAGGGCATTTTGAAACGCGCGGCAAGCTTACGTGCGGCGAAAAAGACTGCAAGGGTGAGCGGCAGGGACCACCAGATATTGTCCATCATTTTTTTGTTTTCTCCCCAATCACGTTACGTTCGCCATGCACCAGATGTGAACTCCAGCTCACCACCAGGAAAACCACCAGCGTACTGACCGCGCAGGAGACCACAATCGGGCCGAACTGGGCTTTGAGCAAATCAAAATACTGCATGACCCCGACGCCGATAGGCACGAAAAGCAGCGCCATATAGCGAATAAGGACGAAGCAGCCGGGGTTGACCCACTTTGCGGGCAGGATTTGCAGCGCCAGCAACACGAAGAGGATCAGCATGCCGATAATGCTGCCGGGGATGGTGATGGGCAGCAGCGACGCGATGAAAATCCCGGCATACAGGCAGGCGTAAATCAGGGCGAATGCGCGCAGATATTGCCAGATAATGTTCAATGATTTGCTCATGGTGATAGTCCTTGCTGAAACGCATTCATCATACAATTAAACCTAAAAATGTGCCATGGATCACATCATGAATTTTGAGCATACCAGACATTCCGGAATGGAACGTCCGGTATCACCATAACGGTGCAGGCTACAGTTTAGAGGAAAGGGATTGCGCTGGCGAAACGGCGTGCCAGAGAAGGTATCAGCGACAGGCTGTCAGTTTATCGAGAAAAGAAAACAGCACCTGATTCATTTCGCGATAATCATGCGAGCGGAGTTTTTCCGCCGTTTCGACAAAACGGAATTCACCCGCGCGGCGGAGGTCACTCTGCGAATGCTCAATTAGCAACTCTACCACCTCCGGCGTCAGCTCCATATGGCACTGGAAACCGTAAACCCGTTCGCTGTATTGCACAATCTGGCGGGGACAGCCCTCGCTGTAAGCGAGCACCTTAGCCTGTGGCGTCAACCCAGGCATATCGTTATGCCAGTGACCGACGTTCAGCACGCTGCCAAAATCCTCAAACAGCGGGTTCGCCTTGCCTGCATCTGTGAGCCTGACGGGAAATTTGCCGATCTCTTTTTCCGGGCTATGACAAAACGCTGCGCCCAGCGCTTCGCCGATAAGCTGCGAGCCCAGACAAACGCCAATCACCGTTTTACCCGCCTCTATCGCGCGGCTGATGAGCGCCTTTTCCGCTTGCGCATCAAACCAGGGGCATTCCTCACGCGTGGTGGCGGGTGACTGCGGGCCTCCCATGATGATGAGCAAGTCTGTGTGCCCTGGCGTTTCGGGTACAGGATCGCCCTGGTACACTCTGGTGTAGCTCAGACTGCGGCCGCGACTTTTCCCCCAGATTTCATAGGCGCCTGGCGCCTCAAAATGTTCATGAATAATAAAATGGATGTGCATTGCGTCTCTCTCTGGTTACGTGTACAAGCAGCATCATAAGAGGAAGGGGGGAATGTGAAATGCCAACCGTTATCGATAAAACGCCAATTCACGACGATGCTATCGGATGGTCAAGAGGGGCAATTCGCTATACGCGCGGTGAAGTGGATCCGCCTCATCGGCATTCGCAGGGACAACTTTTGTTTGCCATCAAAGGGGTGATGCTGGTCGAAACCGGCAGCAAACGCTGGGTCATACCGCCACAGCGCGCGCTATGGATCCCTCCGTTTCAGGAACACACCTACAGCGTGTTATCCACAACGGAGCTGCGCGCGGTCTGGTTTAGCCCAGCGCTGATAGCGCAATGCGAGCCTTTTAAACGGAAAGACGAGGTTCACGTGATTATGGCCACAGCGTTGTTCAAAGAGCTGATTGCCGGGCTGTTCAGCGCGGAATACCGGCCGGCAAGCCAGCGCAGCATGGCCGTTTTGCTGCTCGACATCCTCAGTGAGACGCAGCAGATTTCGGCCGAATTACCGATGCCCGTGGATGAGCGGTTACATCGCGTCGCCTGTGACATCATTGCCAACAATCTCTGGGATGTTTCTATGGAAAGGCTGGCGGAACGGGCCGCAATGTCTGAACGCACATTTTCACGCGCGTTTATCAACGATACCGGCTTTAGCTTCCGGGCCTGGCGACAGCGTGCAAGGATTTGTGCCTCGCTGGACCTGCTCGCAAACGGATACCCGGCTAAGCAGGTGGCCTGGATGCTGGGGTTTTCTGGCCCGGCTGCATTTGCGGCGGCGTTTCGCGCCATTGTTGGGGCAACGCCGGGTGACTTTCTGCCTGAACAGAAGCGCTTCCCAGCGATATAGAGAGCGGCTACTATAGCGCGTCTTTTTTCACAGGTACTGCTATGCGTGTTTTACTGGCCCCAATGGAAGGCGTGCTCGACTCCCTCGTGCGCGAGCTTCTGACCGAGGTGAACGATTACGATCTCTGCGTGACGGAATTTCTGCGCGTGGTCGATATGCTGTTGCCGGTAAAATCCTTCTTCCGCCTGTGCCCCGAGCTGCACAACCAGAGCCGGACCTCTTCCGGCACGCTGGTGCGTATTCAGCTGCTCGGCCAGTATCCCGAATGGCTGGCGGAAAACGCCGCCCGCGCGGTTGAGCTGGGCTCTTACGGGGTGGATCTCAACTGCGGCTGCCCGTCGAAGCTGGTCAACGGCAGCGGCGGCGGGGCGACCTTGCTGAAAGATCCTGAGCTGATTTATCGCGGCGCGAAAGCCATGCGTGAGGCCGTGCCTTCGCATTTGCCGGTGACGGTTAAGGTGCGCCTGGGGTGGGACAGCGACGCGCGGCAGTTTGAAATCGCCGATGCGGTGCAGCAGGCCGGGGCCACCGAGCTGGTGGTGCATGGCCGTACCAAAGAAGATGGCTACAAAGCCGATCGCATTAACTGGCAGGCGATCGGTGAGATCCGCAAACGCCTCACCATTCCGGTGATCGCCAACGGCGAAATCTGGGACTACGAGAGCGCGCAGGCCTGTCTGCATGCCACCGGCTGCGATGCGGTCATGATTGGCCGCGGCGCACTGAATGTGCCGAACCTCAGCCGGGTGGTGAAATATAACGAACCGCGTATGCCCTGGGCAGACGTCGTCACGCTGCTGCAAAAATACAGTCGTCTGGAAAAGCAGGGGGACACCGGTTTGTATCACGTCGCGCGAATTAAGCAGTGGCTGAGTTATTTACGTAAAGAGTACGATGAAGCGCTGGGGTTATTTCAGGAGATTCGTACATTACAGACGTCCTCTGATATTGCACGGGTTATTCAGTCAAAGTAATTTATTCATTTGGTGAATAATTTTCTGATTATGTAAATGTATAACAATTTACGGATTGCCACGCATTACTAAAAAAATAAATAGTATCAAGCGTATTTTTCGCCTTTATTTTTTGAGTATATGGCGTAATGAAACGTTCTCTTATTTTATCTCTGAGTGTCCCCTTTGCATTAATTCTGGCAGCCTGCGCACCTGAACATTCCACCGTCTCTCCGCTAAATACACAACCGGCCGCCAAGTCTGTGAATACCTCATTGCATTATACCGACTGGCCGAAAAATGCGTGGTGGAAGGCGTATAACGATCCCCAGCTTAACGGGCTTATTGCGAAAGCATTAAGCGATGCGCCGGATATGCAGATTGCCCGTCAGCGGATTACGCTTGCCGAAGCCCAGGCAAAAGCCACTATGGCTGCCGACGGCCCGCAAATTGATTTTTCCGCCGATGCTGAACGCCAGAAAATGTCCGCCGAAGGGCTGATGGGGCCCTTTGCCATTACCGACCCGGCGGCAGGGACCACCGGGCCGTGGTACACCAACGGCACCTTTGGCCTGACCGCAGGCTGGGATCTCGATCTGTGGGGTAAAAATCGCGCGCAGGTCGAAGCCCGGATTGGCAAAGTGAATGCGCAAAAAGCGGAGCTGGAACAGACCCGTCAGCTGCTGGCCAGCAGCGTGGCGCGGCTTTACTGGGAGTGGCAAACTCAGGCCGCTGCGGGGGAGGTGCTCGCGCAGATCAAACATGAGCAGGACAATATTATCGGTGCCGACCGCGAACTGTATCAGCACGGCATCACCTCCTCCGTGGAGGGTGTCGAAACGGATATCAACGCCAGCAAAACCGAAGAGCAGTTGGCCGAGGTCAACGGAAAGATGAAAGCCATAGAGGCGCGGCTGGTCGCGCTGACGAACTCCTCCTCCGTGAAGCTAACGCGGCACGCCTTGCCGACGGTGGAAGCCTCGTTACCGTCGACGCTCGGATATGAACTGCTGGCACGCCGTCCAGATCTTCAGGAGGCGCACTGGTATATCGAAGCCTCCATGAGCGAAGTGGAGGCCGCCAGAGCGGCGTTCTATCCTGACGTGAACCTGATGGCGTTCTTACAGCAGGATGCCCTCCACCTGAGCGATCTGTTCCGTTCATCCGCGCAGCAGATGGGCGTCACCGCCGGGCTGACGCTGCCGATTTTTGACAGCGGCAGGCTGAACGCCAGCCTGGATATCGCCCAGGCGCAGAACAACCTCTCGGTAGCCAACTACAACAAAGCGGTGGTGGAGGCCGTCAATCAGGTGGCACGCACCGCCAGCGAAGTCGAAACGCTGATGGCGAAGAACGGCCATCAGCAGCAGGTTGAAAAAGATGCGGCACGGGTTGTGGCGCTGGCACAGGCGCGTTTCAGCGCGGGGATAATTGCGGGCTCCCGTGTCAGTGAAGCCAGAATACCGGCCCTCAAAGAGCACCTCGAAGGCGTGCTGCTGAAGGGGCAATATGTCGACGCTACCCTGCAGCTGACCTCGGCGCTGGGCGGCGGCTATCATCATGGCTAAAAAAGGCCATTATCTATACTTACCTCTTTGCAGTTTTTCAGGAGGTGAGTATGACCAGAGTAGCGATTGTTACCGCATCGGATTCCGGGATTGGGAAAACCACGGCCCTGATGTTGGCTGAGCGCGGGTTTGATATTGGCGTCACCTGGCACTCGGATGAGAAAGGGGCGCTGGAAACCTGCCGCGAAGTCGAAGCGCAGGGGCAGCGCGCGGAGGCTATCCATCTTGATTTAAGCACGCTGCCGGAAGGCGCTGAGGCTATTGAAACGCTGATTGCGCGTTTTGGTCGGCTGGACGTGCTGGTCAATAATGCAGGGGCGATGACCAAAGCGCCGTTCCTCGAGATGCCGTTTGACGACTGGCGGAATATTTTCACCGTCGACGTGGACGGCGCGTTTCTCTGTTCACAAATTGCCGCAAGGCAGATGGTGAAGCAGGGGAAAGGGGGGCGGATTGTGAACATCACCTCGGTGCATGAGCACACGCCGCTTCCTGAGGCCAGCGCCTATACGGCGGCGAAACACGCGCTCGGCGGGTTAACCAAATCCATGGCGATGGAGCTGGTTAAGCATAATATTCTGGTGAACGCCGTCGCACCGGGTGCCATTGCTACGCCGATGAATGACATGGACGACAGCGAAGTGAAGGACGGTTCAATGCCGGAAATCCCGCTGGCAAGACCGGGCCATACCAAAGAGATTGCCAGCCTGGTCGCGTGGTTGTGCGACAGCGACGCCAGCTATACAACGGGGCAATCGTTTATCGTCGACGGGGGCTTTATGCTGGCGAACCCGCAGTTTAAGCCGGAGGGGTAGGTTCCCCTCTCCCTGTGAGAGAGGGTGTTTTTAGTTCCCTCTCCCTGTGGGAGAGGGTTAGGGTGAGGGCATCAGGCCGCACTCACTCCTCATCCCGCCTCTTTTCCCGATGCTTCAGCCACAGTCGAACCCCAATCACCGCCACGACCACCAGAATCAGCCACGCCCAGTGCTTGAGGTGCTGGTCGAGATTATGCAGCCAGGGCGCAATCACTTCGCCCCCCACATAACCGAGCGTCGTAAAGATCAGCGCCCAGGCAATCGCACCCACAATATTGAGCGGCAGGAAAATTTTTGGCGGCAGATGGCTGGCGCCAATGAGTATCGGCCCGATAATGCGAAAGCCATACATAAAGCGCGTGCCAATGACGAACAGATAGGGGTGGCGTTGAATGAGCCGCTGAGCGCGGCGAATTTTCTTCTGATGCTTTGTGAAACGCTTAAGCAGCGTTGGCCCGAAGCGCAGCCCGAGAAAGTAGAGCAGCTGATCGCCAATCATCCCGCCCAGCGCAACCGCGGCGACGACCAGCGGGAATTTCAGCAATCCCTGATGCGCGGCGACGCCGCCTAACAGGGTGATGGTTTCGCCTTCTGCCACGCTACCGATGACCAGCGCGGCATAGCCATATTGTTCAATGAGTGCGTTAATATCCATTACGTAACTGTTATCTCCCTCTGCGTACCTCGTTTAATCATATACCCCATGAATCAACAGCGGGGAAATCAACGGAAATTTCCCACTGTACATAAAATAATCTAAAGCCTGCATTATACTTAAGGTATCGCTGACGGGCCGACAACAAGGGGGCGCTATGAACCATGTCTGGGGACTTTTCTCCCATCCCGATCGTGAAATGCATGTCATTAAAAGTGAGAACGAAACGGTCTCGCATCATTACACGCACCACGTGCTGCTGATGGCTGCGGTGCCGGTAATATGCGCTTTTATCGGAACGACACAAATCGGCTGGAACTTCGGTGATGGCACCGTGGTTCAGCTTTCCTGGTTTACCGGACTCTATCTGGCCATCGTCTTTTATGGTCTGATGCTGGCGGGTGTGGCGGTCATGGGGCGAGTCATTCACTGGATGGCGCGTAACTACCCGCAACGTCCATCGCTGGCGCACTGTATGGTCTTTGCCGGATATGTCGCGACCCCGCTGTTCTTAAGCGGTATTGTTGCGCTCTATCCACTGGTCTGGCTGTGCGCGCTGATCGGTACCATTGCCCTCTTTTACACCGGGTATCTGCTGTATCTGGGGGTTCCAACCTTCCTGAATATCAATAAAGAAGAAGGCCTGAGTTTTTCCAGTTCAACACTCGCTATCGGGGTGCTGGTGCTGGAGGCGCTACTGGCGCTGACGGTGATCCTTTGGGGTTATGGATACCGTCTCTTCTGAGTTCACTGCATTGCTGGCGTAAATGCCAGCAATGCAGCATCTGTTCACGATTATCCTCTGGCGACAACGCCCGCTGACGGCTATGATGCCGAAGCCAGCCTGTGTTTATCCGTTGATACAGGCGGTGTACGTCATGACGTGCGTGAATAATTATCAGAAGTCTCACCATGCTGAAATTCCGAGTCTCTTTACTTAGCCTGGCGCTGTTGCTGGGTGCGTCCGCTGCCGTGCCGGCCGTCGCCAAAACGCCCGCGGTGACCGCTGCCGCTGCCCAACCGCAAATTGCTTCAGGCAGCGCGATGATTGTCGATCTCAACACCAATAAGGTGATCTACGCCAGCCACCCGGACCTGGTGCGCCCGATCGCCTCGATTACCAAATTAATGACCGCGATGGTGGTGCTTGATGCCCATCTGCCGCTGGACGAAAAGCTGAAAGTGGATATCAGCCACACGCCGGAGATGAAAGGGATCTACTCCCGCGTGCGGCTGAACAGTGAAATCAGCCGTAAAAATATGCTGCTGCTGGCGCTGATGTCGTCTGAAAACCGCGCGGCGGCGAGCCTGGCGCACCATTATCCGGGCGGCTACGACGCGTTTATCCGCGCAATGAACGCCAAAGCCAAATCGCTGGGGATGAACAATACGCATTATGTTGAACCGACGGGTCTGTCGATCAGCAACGTCTCCACGGCCCGCGATCTGACGAAACTGCTGATTGCCAGCAAACAGTACCCGCTGATTGGTCAGCTCAGTACCACCCGTGAAGAGATGGCGACCTTTGCGAACCCGGCCTATACGCTGCCGTTCCGCAATACTAACCATCTGGTTTACCGTGATAACTGGAATATTCAGTTAACAAAAACCGGTTTTACCAATGCGGCAGGGCACTGTCTGGTGATGCGCACGGTGTTTAACGGTAAGCCGGTGGCGCTGGTGGTGATGGATGCCTTCGGCAAATACACGCACTTTGCGGATGCGAGCCGCCTGCGTACCTGGATTGAAACAGGAAAAGTGCAGCCCGTTCCGGCCGCCGCATTGACGTATAAAAAGCAGAAAGCGGAGCAGATGGCGACGGCGCAGAACGACTGATGCGCCTCTGCGCGCTGATGCCCTCGCCCCGACCCTCTCCCACAGGGAGAGGGAGAAAACACTAAAAACGGTAACCCAGGTTACCGTTTTGCGTTTATTCCGGCAGCGTCCAGTCACCATCGTTGAGTGGGCGCTGCATAATTACCGTATCCCGCCAGTCGCCTTTCTTATAGCCCACGCTGCGCAGCTGACCGACAATCACGAAGCCGTGCTTTTTATGCAGACGTAACGAACCGGCGTTGTTATTACCATCTCCCACCACGGCAATCATCTGCCGCCACGGACCTTGTTCGCAGCGTTCAATTAGCGCAGACATTAACGCCGTGCCAAAACCGCGCCCGGTGATGCTGGCATCCACGTAAATCGACTCTTCCAGGGTATAGCGGTAGGCGTGTCGCGGACGGTAAGGCGTGGCGTAGCAGTAGCCCACCACGATGCCGCGATACAGCGCGATAAGCCACGGTAAACCGTTCTCAGCCACGCTTTTCATTCGATGACGCATTTCGTCGATAGTGGGGGGGACTTCTTCAAATGACGCGCGCCCGTGAAGCACATGCCAGGCATAGATCGCGGCGATGGCATGCACATCATCGGGAAGGGCATCGCGCACTTCCAGTTCGGTCTCGGATAAAACATCAATAGCCGACATGATGAGCCTGCTCCTCGTTATAGAAAGCCGGAGAAACGTTTCTCCGGCGTCAGGCAGTTACTCTATTACGATTAAGGAGCGCTTAACAATCTCTCAAATTTGGCTGTAGGAATTAATCAGACGCTTGCGTTATGCGCTGCTCCGCGTCCGCGCTTTCTTTCCAGTATTTCTTCCGCGTTGTTTTACCGATGCCGGGATTCATGCTGTTTGTAGGGTCATTCTCGCGATAAAACTGCTTAAGTGCGTCGGGGGCTTTATAAAGATGTCCGACGTTATGTTCCGCAGGATATTGTGCGCCACGTTCACGCAGAAGGGCGAGCATCTGCTCCTTCAGTTCGTGTGCATCGACCCCTTTTTTGACGATGTAATCCTGATGGAAGACATAACACATAAAGTGGCCGTAATAGAGCTTATGCACCAGCTTGCTGTCGATTTCCGGCGGCAGGTGTTCAAACCACTCGGTATCGTTACGCCGCAGAGCGATATCCAGCGCCAGAATATCTTCCACCTCTTCGGAATGCACCGCCTGGTAACGGATGGCGGCACCCGCAGCAGCGAAGCGGTGCAGGAAGGCTTTGCTGCCTTCTTCCGGCGTGCATGCAAAGAAATCACCCTCAGCGGTTTTGAAAAATTCAGTCAGCCAGGACTGCGCTTCGGCGATCCCGTCTCCGGCCATTTTCAGCAGCAGGTGGTGTTCGTACCTGTCGCGCCAGGTTTTCATTCGCTCCGGTAAGTGCGCCGGAAAAACGTTGCCCAGCTTCTGCATAAAGCGGTCGGTGAAGTGGGGTTTGAACAGCGACACTTTCTCCAGCATCGCGTCGGTGCGGCCCTTCATGGTGAAGAAGAACGGCATTTTGTCGGTGCCCAGCTTGTCGATCATCAGGAACGTGTCTTTGCCGTAGCGCTCGGCGATGTCGTAAATGTCCCGGTGCATGTACTCGCCCGCCACCGGCAGGTGGGTGAATTCACCCAGAATATGACGGCGGATCTCGGTCAGAACCTCAGGCTGATTGGTACCAATGTAAAATACCTGCTGCTTTTCCTCTGCCGGGAAGGTATCCAGGCGCACGGCAAAAACGGCAAGCTTCCCGGCGCAGCCGGAGGATTCAAACAGGCGGTCCGGGTCGGCGTTGTAGCGCGCTGGCGTATCGGCGTCGATATCCCGCACGCGGGTCACGTAGTCGTGATCGTGCGCGTGGCGGCCGTCGTGCTGCACGTCTTCGTCCTTCACGCGATCGTCGTCGAGCTTGCTGAGGATCTGTTCCGGCGTCACGCCGAGATCGATCCCCAGATGGTTGACCAGCGTCAGCTTGCCGTTTTCGTCAATACGGGCAAAGAGCGACATCTCGGTATAGGCCGGGCCACGCTGCACCAGCGAACCGCCGGAGTTGTTGCAGATCCCACCGACCACCGAGGCGCCAATACAGGAGGAGCCAATCACCGAGTGCGGCTCACGACCCAGCGGCTTAAGCGCTTTTTCCAGGGAATATAGCGTGGTGCCGGGGAACGCGAGCACCTGCTCGCCTTTGTCCAGCAGGTGCAGCTTGTCGAGGCGCAGGGTGCTGATAATCACGATGTCGCGATCGTAATCGTTGCCGTTCGGCGTGGAGCCTTCGGTCAGGCCGGTATTGGCGGCCTGCATTAAAATGATCTTGTCGGCGGCGACGCAGGCGCTCAGCACGCGCCACAGCTCCAGCAGCGTGCCGGGGAAGACAACCGCCAGCGCCTCGCCCTGGCCGGAGCGGAAACCCTTACGGTAGCGGGCGGTTTTGGCCGGGTCGGTAAGCAGGTGAGAGGAGCCAACCAGGCGCGACAGTTCGTTAATAAAAGCCGTGTTATCGTTTGTTCGAACAGAAGACATCTTCCACTCCTTGTGGTGGGGCAAATTTCTCGCTGTAAAGCATAGCGCGATTAACTGTTAAGCGGTCGAGTATTCACGAGAAAAATCAGAGAATAACCCTGCAACGTTCTGAGGGTTTGTGGCACACTGCGCTTTTCGCACGGTATGGCCGAGATCGTCCGGCGGTTATTGATGAGAGAGTAAAACGACATGAAATGGCTATGTTCTGTAGGTGTCGCCGTCAGCCTGGCGCTGCAACCTGCGCTGGCAGAGGATTTGTTTGGCAATCACCCGCTCACGCCTGAAGCACGGGATGCGTTTGTCACGGAATTGCTCAAGAAAATGACGGTCGATGAGAAAATCGGCCAGCTGCGTCTTATCAGCGTCGGCCCGGATAACCCGAAAGAGGCCATCCGAGCGATGATCAAAGATGGGCAGGTAGGGGCCATCTTTAATACCGTCACCCGCCAGGATATCCGCAAGATGCAGGACCAGGTGATGGATCTCAGCCGCCTGAAAATTCCGCTGTTCTTTGCCTATGACGTGGTGCACGGCCAGCGTACCGTCTTCCCGATTAGCCTCGGCTTAGCGTCTTCCTTTAACCTCGACGCGGTGAAAACCGTCGGGCGCGTGTCGGCTTATGAAGCGGCGGACGACGGCCTGAACATGACCTGGGCACCTATGGTGGACGTCTCGCGCGATCCGCGCTGGGGCCGCGGCTCGGAAGGCTTTGGTGAAGATACGTATTTAACCTCCACGATGGGCAAAACCATGGTGGAAGCGATGCAGGGCAAAAGCCCGGCGGACCGCTACTCGGTGATGACCAGCGTCAAACACTTCGCAGCCTATGGCGCAGTGGAAGGCGGTAAAGAGTACAACACCGTCGACATGAGCCCGCAGCGCCTGTTTAACGACTATATGCCGCCGTACAAGGCAGGGCTGGATGCGGGCAGCGGCGCGGTGATGGTGGCGCTGAACTCCCTGAACGGCACGCCGGCGACGTCCGATTCCTGGCTGCTGAAAGACGTGCTGCGCGACCAGTGGGGCTTTAAGGGCATCACCGTTTCTGACCACGGCGCGATTAAAGAGCTGATCAAGCACGGTACCGCCTCCGATCCGGAAGACGCGGTGCGCGTGGCGCTCAAGTCCGGCATCAACATGAGCATGAGCGATGAGTATTACAGCAAATACCTGCCGGGGCTGGTGAAGAGCGGCAAGGTAACGATGGCGGAGCTGGACGATGCCGCGCGCCACGTGCTGAACGTGAAATACGACATGGGGCTGTTTAACGATCCGTACAGCCACCTGGGCCCGAAAGAGTCTGACCCGGCAGATACCAACGCCGAAAGCCGTCTGCACCGCAAAGAAGCGCGTGACGTGGCGCGCGAAAGCCTGGTGCTGCTGAAAAACCGCCTCGACACGCTGCCGCTGAAAAAATCCGGCACCATTGCCGTGGTGGGCCCGCTGGCCGACAGCAAGCGCGACGTGATGGGCAGCTGGTCTGCCGCAGGCGTGGCTGACCAGTCGGTGACCGTGCTGACCGGTATCAAGAGTGCCGTCGGTGATAACGCCAAAGTGGTCTACGCCAAAGGGGCGAACGTCACCAACGATAAAGACATCGTCACTTTCCTCAACCAGTACGAGGAAGCGGTCAAGGTCGATCCACGCACGCCGAAGGAGATGATCGACGAGGCGGTGAATGCCGCGAAGCAGTCTGACGTCGTTGTCGCGGTCGTGGGGGAAGCGCAGGGTATGGCGCACGAAGCCTCCAGCCGGACCGATATCACCATTCCGCAGAGCCAGCGCGATCTGATCGCCGCCCTGAAAGCCACCGGCAAGCCGCTGGTGCTGGTGCTGATGAACGGGCGTCCGCTGGCGCTGGTGAAAGAAGACCAGCAGGCTGACGCCATTCTGGAAACCTGGTTCGCCGGTACCGAAGGCGGTAACGCCATCGCCGACGTGCTGTTTGGCGATTACAACCCGTCGGGCAAGCTGCCGATGTCCTTCCCGCGCTCCGTCGGGCAAATCCCGGTCTACTATAGCCACCTGAACACCGGTCGCCCGTACAACGCCGACAAGCCGAACAAGTACACGTCTCGTTACTTCGACGAAGCTAACGGCCCGCTGTATCCGTTTGGTTACGGCCTGAGCTACACCACCTTTAAGGTCTCTGACGTGAAAATGTCGTCGCCTACGATGAAGCGTGACGGCAAAGTCACCGCCAGCGTTGAGGTAACCAACACCGGCAAGCGTGAAGGGGCAACGGTGATTCAGATGTACGTTCAGGATGTCACCGCGTCGATGAGCCGTCCCGTGAAGCAGCTGCGCGGCTTTGAGAAGGTCAACCTGAAGCCTGGCGAAACCCAAACTATCAGCTTCCCGATCGACGTGGATGCGCTGAAGTTCTGGAACCAGCAGATGAAATATGACGCGGAACCGGGCAAGTTTAACGTCTTTATCGGCATGGACTCCGCCCGCGTGAATAAAGGCGAGTTCGAACTGCTGTA
Source organism: Enterobacter sp. PL_is514 (assembly GCF_055816715.1). Lineage (NCBI taxonomy): Bacteria > Pseudomonadati > Pseudomonadota > Gammaproteobacteria > Enterobacterales > Enterobacteriaceae > Enterobacter > Enterobacter sp. PL_is514. The sequence goes on from NZ_JBVPGN010000028.1 coordinate 79,761, forward strand.
ACCTGTCCCTCCTTTGCCTCCCCCCGTCCTGCGGGGGAGGCGTCTTACCTTATGCTAAAAAGGCATTTTGACGGTTAATTCCGCCGTTTTAAGCTACGCTTTTCTCTCAAGCCTCTGAAAAAGGCAGCAAAATAAATGAGGATAGTAGAATGACGATTGCAAAGGGGATGTTGGGATCTGCGGTGCTGCTGGCGGCGCTAAGTCTGCCGCTACAGGCGGCGGAGCCGGTAAAAGTGGGCTCAAAGATCGATACCGAAGGGGCGCTGCTCGGCAATATTATTTTGCAGGTGCTGGACAGCCACGGCGTGAAAACCGTCAATAAAGTTCAGCTCGGCACCACGCCCGTCGTGCGCGGCGCGATCACCTCCGGCGAGCTGGATATCTACCCGGAATACACCGGCAACGGCGCGTTCTTCTTCAAACAAGAAAACGATCCGGCATGGAAAAACGCTAACGCCGGGTATGAGAAAGTCAAAAAACTCGACGCGGAACAGAACAAACTGGTCTGGCTGACCCCGGCTCCCGCCAACAACACCTGGACTATCGCCGTGCGCAAGGACGTGGCGGAGAAAGGCAAGCTCACCTCGCTTGCGGATCTCAGCCGCTACCTGAAAGAGAAGGGCGATTTCAAGCTCGCGGCCTCTGCGGAGTTTATCGAGCGTCCTGACGCGCTCCCGGCGTTCGAAAAAGCCTACGGTTTCAAGCTCGACCAGGCGCAGCTGCTCTCTCTTGCGGGCGGGGATACTGCGGTGACCATCAAAGCGGCGGCGCAGCAAACCTCTGGCGTTAACGCGGCCATGGCCTACGGTACCGACGGTCCGGTGGCGGCGCTCGGCCTGCAAACCCTGACCGATCCTAAAGGCGTACAGCCGATTTACGCCCCGACCCCGGTCGTGCGTGAGGCGGTGCTGAAAGCCTATCCGGAGATTGCCGACTGGCTCAAACCGGTCTTCGAAAAACTGGATGAAAAAACGCTGCAACAGCTGAATGCCAGCATTGCCGTCGAGGGGCTGGATGCCAAAAAAGTGGCCGCCGACTTCCTGAAACAACAAGGGCTTGTGAAGTAACGGGAAAGGGCTGTGCCAATAAAATGTTATAACCGCGTCCTGCTGCTGCTGTCCTGCGTGGCCATCGCGGCGGTCGCGCTGCCGTTTGTCAACGTTGCCCCAAACCGTCTGATGTCGGGGGAGGGCAAAGCGCTCTGGCAGGTCTGGCCTTTCACGCCGGGGTGGCTGGCGGCGGCGCTGGCCGCGTGGGTTGCGCTATCGTTCTGGCAAGGGCGCACGGCGCAGTGGCTGACGCTGCTCCTCGCTGAAGGGCTGTTCATCATTCTGTTCTGGAGTGGCGGGCTGGCGGCGACGCACATGGCGTCGGCAGAAAGTCCGCTGGCGAGAACCACGGTGGGCAGCGGCCTCTGGCTGTGGCTGGCGCTCTGTCTGCTGGTCAGCAGCGATGCCATTCGTCGACTCATCTCCAGCGCCGTCTGGCGCTGGGTGCTCAACGCGCAGATATGGTGCATTCCCTTGTTCCTGCTGTTCAGCGGGGAACTGAACAATCTCTCGCTGTTAAAAGAGTACGCCAACCGCCAGGAGGTGTTTGATGATGCCCTGGCACAACACCTGACGATCCTCTTCGGCACGCTCTTTCCGGCGCTGCTGCTCGGGATCCCCCTGGGCATGTGGTGTTACCGCCATCCTTCACGTCAGGGCGGTGTCTTTGCCGTGCTCAACGTGATCCAAACCATTCCTTCCGTTGCGCTGTTTGGCCTGCTGATTGCGCCGCTGGCCGGGCTGGTGAAGTCATTTCCGGTGCTGGGAACGCTCGGCATAGCCGGAACGGGGTTAACGCCCGCCCTTATCGCGCTGGTGCTGTACGCCCTGTTGCCGCTGGTGCGCGGCGTGGTCGCGGGCCTGGGCCAGGTCGCACCTGACGTGCTGGAAAGCGCCCATGCGATGGGCATGAGCGCGCGGCAGTGTTTCTGGAAAATTCAGCTCCCGCTGGCGCTGCCCCTGCTGCTGCGCAGCCTGCGGGTGGTGACGGTACAGACCGTCGGCATGGCGGTGATTGCGGCGCTGATTGGTGCGGGCGGCTTTGGCGCCCTGGTGTTCCAGGGGCTGCTAAGCAGTGCGCTCGATCTGGTGTTATTGGGCGTGGTTCCGACGATTGCGCTGGCGGTTGTCGTCGACGCGCTGTTTGCCTTATGGCTCGCGCTGCTCAGGAGAAGAGCCAATGATTGAATTCCATGATGTCAGTAAAACGTTTGCCGGTCGCCCGGCGGCGAGCCACCTGAACCTGAACTTTGCCGAGGGGGCGTTTTCCGTGCTGATTGGCACCTCAGGCTCGGGAAAATCCACCACCCTGAAGATGATCAACCGTCTGGTGGAGCATGACAGCGGGCTGATCCGCTTTGCCGGAGAAGAGATCCGCAGCCTGCCGGTGCTGGAGCTGCGCCGTCGGATGGGCTATGCCATTCAGTCTATCGGCCTGTTTCCGCACTGGACGGTGGCGCAGAACATCGCCACCGTGCTGCAGCTGGAAAAATGGTCGCGGGGGAAAATCGCCGATCGTGTTGATGAGCTGATGTCTCTGCTGGGGTTAGAGCCCGCGCTGCGCGATCGCTATCCGCACCAGCTTTCCGGCGGGCAGCAGCAGCGCGTGGGCGTGGCGCGCGCGCTGGCGGCCAACCCGCAGGTGTTGCTGATGGACGAACCCTTTGGCGCGCTGGATCCGGTTACGCGCGGGGCGCTGCAGGCGGAGATGACCCGCATTCACCGCATTCTCGGACGCACGATCGTACTTGTGACGCACGATATTGATGAAGCCCTGCGCCTGGCTGACCATCTGGTGCTGATGGATCATGGCGAAGTGGTGCAGCAGGGCTCGCCGCTTGAGCTATTAACCTGGCCGAAGAACGACTTTGTGCGCGAGTTTTTTGGCCGCAGCGAACTGGGCGTCAGGCTGCTCTCCCTGCGAACGGTCAGCGACTATATGCGTCGGGATGCGGTGTCGGTGAGCGGCGAACCGCTGCAGGCGCAGATGAGCCTGCGGGATGCGCTCTCCGCGTTTGTCGCGCGCCAGTGCGAGGTATTGCCCGTTTCGGATGCCCGGGGCGCGCCGTGCGGAACCTTACATTTTCGCGATCTGCTGGCCGGGGAGGTGACGCGTGAAGGCACTGCGTGATCCGCTCCTCTGGCTGGTAGCGCTCTTTGTCGCCTTGCTGTTTCTGATGCCTCACAGCGCGGCGCTGTTTAACGCCCTTTTTCCCGGGCTGCCGCGGCCGGTCTATCAGCAGGAGAGCTTCATTAATCTCGCCCTGGCGCATCTCTGGCTGGTGGCGCTCTCAAGCGCCATCGCGGTTGTGCTGGGCGTGGGGGCGGGCATCGCGGTCACGCGGCCTGCGGGCCGGGAGTTTCGTCCGCTGGTGGAGACGATTGCGGCCATCGGGCAGACGTTTCCGCCCGTGGCGGTGCTGGCGATAGCGGTTCCGGTGATGGGCTTTGGCCAACAGCCTGCCATCATTGCGCTGATATTATACGGCGTATTGCCGGTTCTGCAGGGCACGCTGGCGGGCATCGCGGCGGTACCTGCGTCCGTGCTGAGCGTGGCGGAAGGGGTGGGGATGAGTCGCGGCCAGCGGCTGCGTAAGGTTGAACTGCCGCTTGCGGCACCGGTTATCATTGCCGGGATCCGCACGTCGGTCATCATTAACATCGGGACGGCGACCATTGCATCGACGGTCGGTGCTAATACGCTGGGAACGCCGATCATTATCGGCTTAAGTGGGTTTAATACGGCTTATATTGTGCAGGGAGCGGTGCTGGTCGCGCTGGCGGCAATCGTCGTCGATCGCGCTTTTGAGCGGCTCGCGCTGTACCTCAGCCGACACCGCCGCGAACAATAAACGAGTACCCTGCCAGCATTACGCCGCCGATGCCGCTTACGGCCATCAGGACAAAAAGGGTAATAATGGCCAATTTGGTTGCCTTCATCATGTGCTCCTGTTGTTAACGGAACAATTATACGGTGAAGCGCAGCTGTTAATGAACCATTAAATGCCGTTATGGCTCATCCGGGCCAAGGGAATAAACCGGGTAACCATTCTCACGCCATTCCGTCAGCAGCTGTTGCTGCGTGGCGGACGGTACTTCACCACACCAGACCAGCAGGGTCTGGCCCTCAAAAAACTCAGGCTTAAGCTGCGCCAGCGAATGCGCCAGAACATCCACGCGCCAGCCCTTCTGGGTGGCAATCCACGCTTCCAGCCACAGGCGGGTGGTATCGTGCACGTTCCAGCCGACCACCAGCGCATCTTTTCCGGCTTTGTTCTTCGCCGAGGCAAGGCAGACGGCGATGTAGTTGATCAGCACCCCGTCGAGCATGCTGAGCAGCGCCTGCAGGGTGGACTGCTGGCACTGCAGGCGTCGACGGAGCGGAATGAAAAGATGGTTGATCAGCGTCTGTGCCGGATAATCGCGGCCTTGCTCTTTTATCCATGCGCGCAGGCGCTGAAGGTTGCCCGCCTGCAGGAGTCGCAGCAGGGTTTCCTGTTGTTCGCGCCAGAGGTGTTGCGTGTCCGGGTCGTCGTGGCTCAGCAGGGACTTCACCTTGCCGACCTGCACCCCGTTGTCGATCCAGCTTTTAATTTCGCGAATGCGGTCGATATCGGCTTCATTGAAAAGGCGATGCCCACCGTCGGTCCTCTGCGGTTTGAGTAATCCATACCGTCGCTGCCACGCCCGTAGGGTAACGGGATTGATATCACAAAGGAGTGCCACTTCACCTATTGTGTAAAGCGCCATATTCGCCCCCTGGCTTACGCGTCCCCAGCTTAACTGTAGACTCACTTTGGCGAACCAGGAAAGATTGATTGATTTTTGAACAAACAATGCGAAGCATGCGCGATATTCAGAAAAAGGTGTGATAACGGACACGATTTTGCGCTTTTATGGGATGCTTCAAAGAAAGTTAATCCGCATCCGTGTATGTTACGCGTTTTTAGCGTGTGCGGTTTTGAGTGAGTATGTACGAGTTTAATCTGGTGCTGCTGTTGCTTCAGCAGATGTGCGTGTTTCTTGTCATTGCCTGGCTGATGAGCAAAACGCGCCTGTTTATCCCGCTGATGCAGGTCACCGTACGTCTGCCGCATAAGCTGCTCTGCTACGTCACCTTCTCTATTTTCTGCATCATGGGGACTTATTTTGGTCTCCATATCGAAGACTCTATTGCCAATACGCGCGCTATCGGCGCGGTGATGGGCGGGCTGCTGGGCGGTCCCGTCGTCGGTGGCCTTGTCGGTTTAACCGGGGGTCTGCATCGCTATTCCATGGGCGGGATGACGGCGCTCAGCTGCATGATCTCGACGATCGTGGAAGGTCTGCTCGGCGGGCTGGTGCATAGTTACATGATCAAACGCGGCCGCCCGGATAAAGTCTTTAGCCCGCTCACCGCCGGTGCCATTACCTTTGTAGCCGAAATGGCGCAGATGGCGATCATTCTGCTCATTGCCCGTCCGTTTGAGGATGCGCTGCACCTGGTCAGCAGCATTGCCGCCCCGATGATGGTAACCAACACCGTGGGTGCGGCGCTGTTTATGCGTATTCTGCTCGACAAGCGCGCCATGTTTGAGAAATACACCTCGGCGTTTTCCGCCACGGCGCTGAAGGTCGCCGCCTCGACCGAAGGGATCCTGCGCCAGGGGTTCAACGAAGAGAACAGCATGAAGGTCGCCCAGGTGCTCTACAAGGAGCTGGATATCGGCGCGGTGGCTATCACCGACCGCGAGCGGCTGCTGGCCTTTACCGGCACCGGGGACGATCACCATCTGCCGGGGAAACCCATCTCCTCAGCCTACACGCTGCGCGCCATTGAAACCGGTGAGGTGGTGTACGCCGACGGTAACGAGGTGCCTTATCGCTGTTCGCTGCATCCGCAGTGCAAGCTGGGCTCCACGCTGGTGATTCCGCTGCGCGGCGAGAATCAGCGGGTGATGGGCACCATCAAGCTGTATGAGGCGAAAAACCGTCTGTTCAGCTCCATCAACCGCACGCTGGGGGAGGGGATCGCCCAGCTGCTGTCCGCGCAAATTCTGGCCGGGCAGTATGAACGGCAGAAAGCGCTGCTGACGCAGTCCGAAATTAAGCTGCTGCATGCCCAGGTCAATCCGCATTTCCTGTTCAACGCCCTCAACACGCTCAAAGCGGTGATCCGCCGCGACAGCGATCAGGCCGCGCAGCTGGTGCAGTTTCTGTCGACCTTCTTTCGCAAAAACCTGAAGCGACCGTCTGAGATCGTCACCCTCGCCGATGAGATTGAGCACGTGAATGCCTATCTTCAGATTGAGCAGGCGCGTTTCCAGTCGCGCCTGCAGGTGTCGCTCTCCGTGCCGGATGAGCTGGCGTATCAGCATCTTCCGGCCTTTACCCTGCAGCCGATTGTGGAAAACGCCATTAAGCACGGCACGTCGCAGCTACTGGGAACGGGGGAGATAACCATTGCCGCCAGCCGTTTTAACCACCATCTGGTGCTGGATATTGAAGACAATGCCGGGCTTTACCAGCCTTCCGCCTCTGGCGGTCTGGGGATGAGCCTGGTGGATAAACGCCTGCGCGCCCATTTTGGCGACGACTGTGGCATTACCGTCGCCTGTGAGCCAGACCGATTTACCCGTATTACCGTACGACTGCCGCTGGAGGAAAACGCATGTTAAGAGTGCTGATTGTGGATGACGAGCCGCTGGCACGGGAAAACCTGCGCGTTCTGCTGCAGGAGCAGCCGGATATTGAGATTGTGGGGGAGTGCGCGAACGCCATTGAGGCCATCGGCGCGGTGCACAAACTGCGCCCGGAAGTGCTGTTCCTCGATATTCAGATGCCCCGCATCAGCGGGCTGGAGATGGTCGGCATGCTCGACCCGGAACATCGTCCCTACATCGTGTTTCTGACGGCGTTTGATGAATATGCCGTTAAGGCCTTTGAGGAGCACGCGTTTGACTATCTGCTCAAGCCGATTGAAGAGAAGCGGCTGGAAAAAACGCTCACCCGTTTACGCCAGGAGCGCACCGTACAGGACGTCACGCTGCTGCCGGAAAACCAGCAGCCGCTGAAGTTCATCCCCTGCACCGGGCACAGCCGGATCTATCTTCTTCAGATGGATGATGTGGCCTTTGTCAGCAGCCGCCTGAGCGGAGTGTTTGTCACCAGCGCGGAAGGGAACGAAGGGTTTACCGAGCTGACCCTGCGCACGCTGGAGAGCCGCACGCCGCTGATTCGCTGCCACCGCCAGTATCTGGTGAACATGGCGCACCTGAAGGAGATCCGCCTGGAAGATAACGGCCAGGCCGAGCTGGTGCTGCGTGCCGGACAAACGGTACCCGTCAGCCGTCGCTACCTGAAGAGTTTGAAAGAGGCGATTGGGCTGTAAAGCTGGTACACTGCGCGCCATTGCATCATCGACATTCGAAGGCTCTATGCTAAGTAACGATATTCTTCGTAGCCTGCGCTACACCCTGAAAGCGAACAATAACGACATGGTGCGCATTCTTGCGCTGTCCGACATGGAATCCACGTCTGCGAGTTTTGACACGTGGATGACCAAAGAAGACGAAGAGGGATTTGTCCGCTGTCCTGACATCATTCTGTCGGGTTTCCTGAACGGCCTGATTTACGATAAGCGTGGCAAAGATCCGGCCGCGCCAGAGCTGGCGCTGGAGCGTCGGGTGAACAACAACACGGTGCTGAAAAAGCTGCGCATCGCCTTCTCGCTGAAAACGGACGATATCGTGGCGATCATGACTGAGCAAAAATTCCGCGTATCCGTGCCGGAAGTGACCGCCATGATGCGCGCGCCGGATCATAAAAACTACCGCGAGTGCGGCGACCAGTTTCTGCGTAATTTCCTGCGCGGGTTAACTCACCGGGTGCATCACCCGAAGGCGTGATTGCAGAATGGGTGTGGCCTGATGCCCTCACCCCGACCCTCTCCCACAGGGAGAGGGAGAAAACAAAATGCCATAAAAAAAGCCGGAGATAATCTCCGGCTTTTTTGTTATTTCACCTGCTGACCCGGCTTCGCGCCTTCGTCTGGGCTTAACAGGAAGATATCTTTCCCGCCAGGGCCTGCGGCCATCACCATCCCCTCAGAGATGCCGAAGCGCATTTTGCGCGGCGCCAGGTTCGCCACCATCACGGTCTGACGACCGATCAGCACCTGCGGGTCCGGATAGGCAGAACGGATGCCGGAGAAGACGTTGCGCTTCTCGCCGCCGAGATCCAGCGTCAGGCGCAGCAGCTTGTCAGAGCCGTCCACGAATTCCGCGTTCTCGATCAGCGCCACGCGCAGGTCGACTTTGGCGAAATCATCAAAGGTAATGGTTTCCTGAATCGGATCGTCCGCCAGCGGGCCGGTAACCGGTGCCGCAGCCGCCTTCACCTCTTCTTTAGACGCTTCTACCAGGGCTTCAACCTGCTTCATCTCGATGCGGTTGTACAGCGCCTTGAAGGTGTTGACCTTGTGGCCGAGCAGCGGCTGCTGGATTGCATCCCAGGTCAGTTCGGTGTTCAGGAACGCTTCAGCACGGGCTGCCAGCTGCGGCAGAACCGGCTTCAGCCAGGTCATCAGCACGCGGAACATGTTCAGACCCATGGTGCAGATCGCCTGCAGGTCAGCGTCGCGGCCTTCCTGTTTCGCGACCACCCACGGGGCCTGCTCGTCCACATATCGGTTGGCAACATCGGCCAGCGCCATGATTTCACGAATCGCTTTACCGAATTCACGGCTTTCCCAGGCTTCACCAACCGCAGCGGCGGCATCGGTGAAGGTTTTATACAGCTCAGGATCGGCCAGTTCAGCAGAAAGCACGCCGTCAAAACGCTTCGCGATAAAGCCCGCGTTACGGGACGCCAGGTTGACGACCTTGTTGACGATGTCCGCGTTCACGCGCTGCACGAAATCTTCCAGGTTCAGGTCGATATCGTCGATGCGGGAAGAGAGCTTCGCGGTGTAGTAGTAGCGCAGGCTGTCCGCGTCGAAGTGGTTCAGCCAGGTGCTGGCCTTGATGAACGTCCCGCGGGACTTGGACATCTTGGCGCCGTTCACCGTTACGTAGCCGTGTACGAACAGGTTGGTTGGCTTGCGGAAGTTGCTGCCTTCCAGCATCGCCGGCCAGAACAGGCTGTGGAAGTAAACGATGTCTTTACCGATGAAGTGGTACAGCTCGGCAGTGGAATCTTTCTTCCAGTATTCGTCGAAGCTGACGGTATCGCCACGCTTGTCGCACAGGTTCTTGAAGGAGCCCATGTAGCCGATTGGCGCGTCCAGCCAGACGTAGAAGTATTTGCCCGGCGCGTTCGGGATTTCAAAGCCGAAGTACGGCGCATCGCGGGAGATATCCCACTGCTGCAGGCCGGATTCGAACCACTCCTGCATTTTATTCGCCACCTGTTCCTGCAGCGCGCCGCTGCGGGTCCACGCCTGCAGCATTTCGCTGAAGGACGGCAGGTCGAAGAAGAAGTGCTCGGAGTCACGCATCACCGGCGTGGCGCCGGATACCACGGATTTCGGTTCGATAAGCTCGGTCGGGCTGTAGGTCGCGCCGCACACTTCGCAGTTATCGCCGTACTGGTCCGGGGATTTACATTTCGGACAGGTGCCTTTGACGAAACGGTCCGGCAGGAACATGCCTTTTTCCGGATCGTACAGCTGAGAGATGGTGCGGTTTTTGATAAAACCGTTCTCTTTCAGACGGGTGTAGATCAGCTCCGACAGCTCGCGGTTTTCGTCGCTGTGCGTAGAGTGATAGTTGTCATAGCTGATGTCAAAGCCAGCAAAATCGGTCTGATGCTCCTGACTCATTTCGGCAATCATCTGCTCCGGGGAAATCCCCAGCTGCTGCGCTTTCAGCATGATCGGCGTGCCGTGGGCATCGTCCGCACAGATGAAGTTAACCTCGTGGCCGCGCATTCGCTGGTAACGGACCCAGACATCAGCCTGGATATGCTCCAGCATGTGGCCGAGGTGGATTGAGCCGTTGGCGTACGGCAGTGCGCACGTTACCAGAATTTTCTTCGCGACTTGAGTCATAGTAGGCATTACTTCTTTTAACTGTGAAAAGGGTTTTTGATATTACCAAAAGGGGCATTATTAAGTAAGCACAAACCACGGCCTTTCAGGTAAACTTGTTCATCTAAGGTCTTATTCACAAGAACAAAGGAGTCGGGATGAGTTCTCAATCCCAGGCCAAATCACCGGAAGCCTTACGAGCAATGGTCGCCGGGACGCTGGCTAACTTTCAGCATCCAACCCTGAAGCACAATCTCACTACGCTGAAAGCGTTACACCACGTCGCCTGGCTGGACGACACGCTGCACATTGAGCTGCAGATGCCGTTCGTCTGGACCAGCGCCTTTGATGCGCTGAAAGAGCAGACCAGCTCTGAGCTGCTGCGCATGACCGGCGCGAAGGCGATCGACTGGAAGCTGAGCCACAGCATCGCCACGCTGAAGCGCGTGAAAAACCAGCCTGGCGTGAACGGCGTGAAAAACATCATTGCCGTCAGCTCGGGCAAGGGCGGGGTGGGGAAATCCTCTACCGCCGTTAACCTGGCGCTCGCGCTGGCAGCGGAAGGGGCAAAGGTCGGTATTCTGGACGCCGACATCTACGGTCCGTCTATTCCGAACATGCTGGGCGCGGAAAACCAGCGCCCAACCTCGCCGGACGGCACCCACATGGCGCCAATCATGGCGCACGGTCTGGCGACCAACTCCATCGGTTACCTGGTGACTGACGATAACGCCATGGTCTGGCGCGGCCCGATGGCCAGCAAGGCGCTGCTGCAGATGCTGCAGGAGACGATGTGGCCGGATCTGGATTATCTGGTGCTGGACATGCCGCCGGGTACCGGTGACATCCAGCTGACGCTGGCGCAGAACATTCCGGTGACGGGAGCCGTTGTGGTGACCACGCCGCAGGATATTGCGCTGATCGACGCCAAAAAAGGCATCGTGATGTTCGAGAAGGTGGAAGTGCCGGTGCTCGGTATCGTCGAGAACATGAGCATGCACATCTGCAGCAACTGCGGCCACCACGAACCTATCTTCGGCACGGGTGGCGCAGAAAAACTGGCCGCGAAGTATCACACCCAACTGCTGGGACAGATGCCGCTTCACATTACCCTGCGCGAAGATCTGGATAGCGGCAAGCCGACGGTGGTCAGCCGTCCGGACAGCGAATTTGCAGAAATGTATCGCCAGCTGGCGGGACGCGTTGCGGCGCAGCTTTACTGGCAGGGCGAAGTCATCCCAGGGGAAATCGCGTTCCGCGCGGTGTAATTCCTCTTCGCTTAGTGCCGGGTGGCGGCTTCGCCTTACCCGGCCTACGAAATACGGTTTTGTAGGTCAGGTAAGCGAAGCGCCACCTGACTTTACCCAAGCCGATAATGCATCAGATAGTATTCTCCCTCCGGAGAATCCCCCGTCGCCTCAATGTGCCAGCCGTGCCGCTGGTAAAACGCGACAGCCCGCGCATTCTTCACCAGACACTTAAGCGAACCCGTACTGGTAAACGTCTTCTGAACCTGTTCCAGGAGCATACGCCCGACCCCATGGCTTTGATACTGCGGGTCGACAAACAGGTTGTGCAGGAAATTATCGTTCGTCCAGACGGAGGCAAAACCCAGGCGATGGCCGTTCTGCGTGGCAACCCAAATCACTTCGTCACGGGTGGCCGCGTCAAAGTCTTCAAGCTGCCAGTCTGAACTGTCCAGCCATGGCCAGGCCTCACGCCGGGCGTGGAGGAAGAGCGTGCGCAGGAAAGGGCGATCGCTTTCCTGCCAGGGGCGGATCAGGATGGTATTAGCGGTGATAGAAAATATCTCCGTTATAGGCTTTGTAGATTTTGCCATCCGCATCGCCAATCAGCACGTAGTTCTCGCCCATGTAGGTCCAGTGGGTTCCGGCATCCGGAGCCGGCAGGTTACGCAACTGGTACTGTTTGATGGTGTACTCCGGCGTTTGATACTGCGCCGGTGCCGTGTCGCCAATCTTGAATTTCGTGAAGTCAGCGATGAACTCTTGTTCTTCGTAAGCGCTGATGCCTGATGCTGCTGGTGCTGCGTTAGCCACGCTTGCCAGGGTCATCACGACACCCAGAAGCAGCCATTTACACTTAGCCATTTTTTCTCCAGTTAACCTGTTTTTACTTTTTGCTTTTGCACGTCAACAATACGGCAACCTGACTATTTTATGTATCAGACTATGGCTTGTTCCAGGAAAAATGTAACAAAACTGAACATAACCCGGGGATCGTTTTCCGCTAGGAGCACGACACTTCTTTACAGCATGACGCAAACTCGCCCGCTATGATGACCTCCGGTTAAATTGAGAGGTCACAATGGATAACCGCAAAATCAGTCGACTGCGCCGCTGGGCGCGGGAAGGGATCATACTCGTTCTGCTGACGCTGGCCGTGGTATGGGGTGTTGATCAGTACCGAAAACCGACGCTCCCCGCCAGTTTTAGTGCAACGCCGATGCAGAGCATCGACGGCAACGTTCACGATATTGCGGCGCTCAGCCAGGATCGTCCGCTGCTGATCTACGTCTGGGCAACCTGGTGCAGCATTTGCCGCTACACGACGCCTGCGGTTAATCAACTGGCAGAAGAGGGCGGGAACGTGGTGAGTATCGCCATGCGTTCTGGTGACAACGCAAAGCTTGAGCGCTGGGTTGATAAGAAACAGCTAAAAATGCCGGTGATTAACGATGCAAACGGTGCTTTGTCGCAGCAGTGGCAGGTGAGCGTCACGCCAACGCTGGTGGTTGTGTCGAAGGGGAACGTGGTCAGTACCACGACGGGCTGGACGAGCTATTGGGGATTAAAATTAAGGATGTGGTGGGCAGGCGTATAAAAATAACCCCTCTCCCGGCGGAAGAGGGGTGTTGTATTACTTAGCCAGAACTTCCTGCGCGGTGCGCTCAACCAGAGACAGCAGGATTTTAATATCTTCCAGCGTCACGGTTGGGTTCAGCAGCGTCAGCTTCAGGCAGGTGACGCCGTTATGCTCGGTCACACCGACGTTCGCACGGCCGGATTCCAGCAGCGCGTCACCAATTTTCTGGTTCAGCAGGGCGATACCCGCTTCATCCGTCTGCACCTGTCCGCGGAAGCGGAACAGAACGCTTGCCAGCTGCGGCTGCATAACCAGCTCCAGCGCAGGCTGCGCTTTCACGTAGGCCGCAACCTGCTGTGCCAGGGTCACGCCGTGATCGATGATCGCCGCGTATTGCTCCTGACCCAGCGCTTCCAGGCTCATCCACAGCTTCAGCGCGTCAAAACGACGGGTGGTTTGCAGAGATTTGGAAACCAGATTAGGCACGCCGGCTTCTTCGTCGAACTCAGAGTTCAGGTAAGCCGCCTGATAGCGCATCAGCTCATAGTGACGTGCTTCTTTCAGCAGGAACGCGCCGCAGCTGATGGTCTGGAAGAACTGCTTGTGGAAGTCCAGGGTGACGGAATCCACCAGCTCGATGCCGTCCAGGTAGTGACGATACTGCTCTGACATCAGCAGCGCGCCGCCCCAGGCCGCATCAACGTGTACCCAGATGTTCTGCTTCGCGGCCAGCTCAGCAATCGCACGCAGCGGGTCGATAGCACCGGCATCGGTGGTACCTGCCGTCGCGACGATGGCCAGAATCTGCTCGCCGTTCGCATTGCACTGTTCGATTTTCGCCGCCAGATCGGTCAGATCCATGCGGGAGAATTCGTCCGTTTTCACCTGCACCACGGACTGGTAGCCCAGGCCCATCAGCGCCATGTTTTTCTGCACGGAGAAGTGCGCGTTTTCGGAGCACAGCACGCGAATTTTGCGCAGATCGCCAACCAGACCGTCCTGCTGAACGGAATGACCCTGACGCGCGAAAAACGCATCGCGAGCCAGCATCAGGCCCATCAGGTTGCTCTGAGTCCCGCCGCTGGTGAAAACACCTGCGTCGCCGGCCTGATAACCCACGCGGGTACGCAGCCACTCGATCAGTTTGATCTCAATGATGGTTGCGGACGGGCTTTGATCCCAGGAGTCCATACTCTGGTTAGTGGCGTTGATCAGCACTTCCGCCGCCTGACTTACGACCAGGCTTGGGCAGTGCAGGTGCGCCACACACTGCGGGTGATGAACGGACAGGCTGTCTTTCAGGAAGAACTCCACGGCGCGTTCAATCGCCGCTTCGTTGCCCAGCCCTTTCGGGTTGAAATCCAGCTTAATACGGTCGCGCAGTTCCGCGACCGTTTTGCCCTGGTACATCTCAGGCTGTTTTAGCCACTGCATCACAGCCTGAGTGCTTTGTTCAATCGCCTGCTGGTAAGCTTCAATGCTCTGCGCAGAGGAGAACAAAATTGGGTTTGAATCAGACATCGTAATCAACAACTCCGGTTACGCCGGGCGAACGCCCGCAGCAAGCAGTGCCTGCTCAAATTTATCCAGGAAGATTTTCAGCTCTTCGTCACTGATCAGCAGAGACGGCAGCAGACGCAGAACGATACCGTTACGGCCACCGCGCTCCAGAATCAGACCGGCTTCGAAGCACTTCTTCTGAATCAGTGCAGACAGCTCGCCGTCGCCAGGGAAGCAGCCCATGTGGTCTGCGGCTTCGTGTGGCTTAACGATCTCAATACCGATCATCATGCCCAGACCGCGAACGTGACCAATCACCGGGTAGCGCTTCGCCATTTCTTTCAGCTGGCCTTTCAGCCATTCGCCCTGTGCAGCCACTTTGCCTGCGATGTTCTGGTCTTTCAGGATTTTCAGCGTCGTCAGACCGGTTGCCATCGCCAGCTGGTTGCCGCGGAAGGTACCGGTGTGGTGACCTGGCGCCCACGCATCGAACTGCTTTTTGATACCGAGTACGGCCAGCGGCAGACCGCCACCGACGGCTTTAGACATCACGATGATGTCTGGCTCAATGCCAGCGTGTTCGAAGGCGAAGAATTTACCGGTACGGGCAAAGCCAGCCTGAACTTCGTCGAGGATCAGCAGAATGCCGTGTTCCTGAGTCACTTTACGGATGCGCTGCAGCCACTCAGCCGGAGCCGGGTTCACGCCGCCTTCGCCCTGAACCGCTTCCAGGATCACCGCAGCAGGCTTACGCACGCCGCTTTCAACGTCGTTGATCAGGTTATCGAAGTAGTACGTCAGCGCTTTCACGCCCGCTTCACCACCGATACCCAGCGGGCAGCGGTATTCGTGCGGGTAAGGCATGAACTGCACTTCTGGCATCATACCGTCAACCGCTTCTTTCGGAGACAGGTTGCCGGTCACGGACAGCGCGCCGTGGGTCATACCGTGGTAACCACCAGAGAAGCTGATGATACCGCTACGACCGGTCACTTTTTTCGCCAGCTTCAGCGCCGCTTCAACGGCGTCAGCACCGGATGGACCGGTGAACTGCAGGCAGTACTCTTTGCCCTGACCAGGCAGCAGAGACAGCAGGTATTCAGAAAACGCGTCTTTCAGAGGCGTCGTCAGATCCAGAGTATGTAACGGCAAGCCGCTGGTAATGACATTTTGGATGCTTTTCAGCACATCAGGATGGTTATGGCCAAGCGCAAGGGTCCCTGCGCCTGCTAAACAGTCAAGGTATTCTTTATTATCTGCATCGGTGATCCACACGCCTTCTGCTTTAGTGATGGCTAAAGGCAGTTTGCGCGGATAACTCCTGACGTTAGATTCAAACTCGGCCTGACGGGCCAGATAGGTTTCGTTGCTTTTGTGGGCATCTACGGTGTCAATACGGACTTTATCCGTCATCATATCACTCCTACAACCGCCGCTTCGTTATGAGCCACGATTGAATAAAAAGTTAAAAAACAGATGGGGGCCTGAAAAAAACGCCGCCAATATAGAGCCTTTTGCCACGGGGCTCAATGGTTAATTTGTTTACTGTTTTGTGACACGGGGCTGTGGGGAGAAAATATCCCCATTTTTAAAATGAAAATTGCATTTTATGCCAAATAAAAACAGCCTGTTACAGGCTGTTTGTCTGGCGTGTACAGTCGCAGAAAAGAGTGTGACAAAACGTGCCATCGAATGGCAAAAAAGGAGGTTGGCTGTCTCTATTCCTGCGTCATGTGCAAAAAGCGGTGCTCATGATGCATGCACAACGGAATCACGCATCAAAAAAGGACTTTCAACGCGCGTGATGTTCTGATGCTCTTCACCGTTAATAATATGCAAGGCGCTCAGGCGACCAATTTCATAGTGTGGCAGTTGAACCGTCGTGAGAGGAGGCAGGAACAGCTCCCCAATACCCACCATATTGTCATAGCCGATTACCGCGACATCTTCCGGTATGCGAAGCCCTTGCGCCAGCAGCGTCTGGTACACCATAAACGCGATACGGTCGTTGCCGCAGATAACGGAGTCGAACCGGGGAATGCCATTCTGCATGTGCGCCAGCAATACTGACGGAATGTCACGATAGTGCTCATCGCCGAGCGCCATATAGCTGTGCGCCAGGCCGTCCGGATCGAGCCCCGCTTCACGGCATGCACGTTCCAGCCCCTGACGACGTCGGGTTGTGGCCAGATGCCCCTCAGGCAAATGCAGGCAGAGAGGGCGTCGATAACCCTCCGCGAGTAACGCCCGTACGGCGGTATACTGCCCCTGTTCATCATCAGGAATATAGCTGGCGACCTTTTCGCCGTCACTTTCGCAGTTGGCCAGCACGCAGGGAAGGGTGAGGAGTTTGGGCGGGAGAGGAACCTGACGTAACCCCATGGTGGTGTAGATAATTCCGTCAGGCCGATGAGAAAGGAGAAGGTCGACAATGGCGTCCGGGTTGTCATCGGTAAACATATTCATCACGAAGCTGTTCCAGCCGTGCATTCTGGCCGTTTCTTCAATCGACAGCGTGATTTCCACCGAGAAAGGCGTCGTCACCGTATCGAGCGCCAGTACGCCTATGGTTTTCGGCGAGGCATGCGCGCCGCGAATTTTCTTGGCGGACAGGTCTGGCACGTAGCTGGTCTGCTCGATAGCCAGTTGAACGCGCGCCAGCGTTTCCGGCTTAAGGCGTTCCGGGGTGTTCAGCGCACGTGAGACCGTCATCAGCGATACGTTAGCCAGCTTTGCGACGTCCTTCAGGGAAGCCATTTTCTTACTCCGTTAATGCTCTGTGTGAAAGGGTATACAACTAAGTCGCTGATGTAAAAGGAAGGCTGATGCACATGCCAGATCAGGCTTACCTCCGTGATGAATATTTGATCGCGATCTCATTCTCTTGATGTTAACGTTAACTTTCGTGATTAACATCTTAAATCTTCACCAAACAGCATGAGAAAGAAATTATGTTAACGTTACCATTGTGTCATTACTCCAACATGAGAATGTCATGATGAAAACGCATCACTCTCACAGCTACCCTTTATTAAGCGCACTACTCTTTTTCTTTTTTGTCACCTGGTCATCTTCCGGCTCGCTACTCTCCATCTGGCTTCATCAGGAAGTGGGCCTAAAAGCGGGGGATACCGGCGTTATCTATGCCGTGCTTTCCGTCTCCGCGCTTTTTGCTCAAATCTGCTATGGATTCATTCAGGACAAACTCGGTCTGCGCAAAAACCTGCTCTGGTTTCTGACCAGCCTGCTCATTCTTTCCGGTCCGGCCTTCCTGCTGTTTGGTTATCTGCTGCAAATTAACGTATTACTCGGCAGTATTTTCGGAGGGATTTATATCGGACTGACGTTTAACGGCGGAATAGGGGTTCTGGAGTCCTACACCGAGCGCGTGGCCCGCCAGAGCCAGTTCGAGTTCGGCAAGGCGAGGATGTGGGGATCGCTGGGCTGGGCGGCGGCAACCTTTTTTGCGGGGCTCCTGTTCAACATTAATCCGAAGCTGAACTTCGCGGTGGCGAGCTGCGCCGGGCTGGTGTTTTTTGTGTTGCTGGCGCGCCTCAGGGTCTCTTCCGCTCCGCACGCCATGCAGGAAGCGGTGTCCGGCGGTAAGGTCACGCTGGAGGATGCATTGCGCCTGCTGACGCTGCCGCGCTTCTGGGCGCTGGTGTTTTTCGTTATCGGCACCTGTATTTATGGCGTTTATGACCAGCAGTTCCCTGTCTATTTCTCGTCCCAGTTCCCGACGTTACAGGAAGGGAACGCCATGTACGGCTATCTCAACTCCTTCCAGGTTTTCCTGGAGGCGGCGGGCATGTTTTGCGCCCCGTGGATGGTGAATCGCCTCGGTGCGAAAAACGGCCTGATTTTCGCCGGAATGGTGATGGCGATGCGTATGGTGGCATCGGGTCTGGTTGAGGGGCCGGTATTGATCTCCATTACCAAGCTATTGCACGCGGTTGAACTGCCCGTTTTGCTGGTCTCCATCTTTAAATACAACAGCCTGCATTTTGATAAGCGGCTCTCTTCCACCCTCTATCTGGTGGGCTTTGCCTGTACAAGCTCGGTGATTGCCTCGGTACTGTCGCCGCTGGCCGGCTACAGCTATGAGAAATACGGCTTTGCCCAGTCCTATCTCATCATGGGGTTGTTAGTTTTCAGCACCACGTTTATCTCCATCTTCCTGTTGCGCTCGGGTAAGTCCTCTTCTGACCCGCTCATGCCGCAACCTTCCACTATCTGATTAAAGAGTAGAGAAATGACGTATTCCATTACGAAAGCAGAACAGGAAATTCAGTCCAGACGCGAAGGGCTCAACCTGCGCTGGTATCCCCGTTACCACCTCGCCGCGCGTGCCGGCTGGATGAACGACCCGAATGGCCTGGTCTGGTTTGACGGCTGGTATCACGCCTTTTATCAACATCATCCGTATTCGACCCAGTGGGGGCCGATGCACTGGGGCCATGCGCGCAGCAAAGATTTAGTTCACTGGGAACACCTCCCGGTTGCGCTGGCACCGGAAGGACCAGACGACAAGGACGGCTGTTTTTCTGGCTCAGCGGTGGTGGATGGTGACACGCTGGCGCTGATCTACACCGGCCACAAATTCCACGGCGATCCCGGCGATGAGGCTAATCTCTACCAGGTTCAGTGCCTGGCAACCAGCCGTGACGGCATCCACTTTGTGCGGCACGGGACCGTCATTGACACACCGCCTGGACTGCATCACTTCCGCGATCCGAAAGTATGGCGTGAAGGGGAGTGGTGGTACATGGTCGTTGGCGCGCGAGAGGGTGATACGGGCCAGGTGCGTGCGTACCGGTCTGCCGATCTGCGAGAGTGGCAGGACAGGGGCGTGCTCGCGGTGGCTGAAAAAGAGATGGGCTACATGTGGGAATGTCCGGACTTTTTCACCCTTAATGGTAAACGCGTGCTGATGTTCTCTCCTCAGGGGCTGGCGGCGGACGGATTCAAAAACCGTAATCTTTTCCAGAGCGGGTATCTGGTAGGTAAATGGCAGCCCGGCCAGCCCTTTGTGCGTGAAGGTGAATTTGTAGAGATGGATTACGGGCATGATTTCTACGCGCCGCAAAGTTTCCTGACGCCCGACGGCCGCCGCATTGTTATCGGCTGGCTGGACATGTGGGAATCACCTCTGCCGGAACAGGAGGATGGCTGGGCAGGCATGCTCTCCTTACCTCGCGAGCTGACGCTGAGTGCGGATAATCATCTGCAAATGCATCCAGCCAGAGAAGTTGAAACCCTGCGCGGGGCTTGGTTCCCCTGGCCGATAACTACGCTTAATAACCAGCAGATGACGCTGGTGGAACACTGCGATGCGATGGAGGTCACTCTGCAATGGGATTGCGCGAACAGCAGCGCGGAGCAATACGGCATTCGTCTCGGTGACGGGCTACGCATCTATGTTGATGCCCAGATGCAGCGCCTGGTGCTGGAGCGTCACTATCCGCAGTATGGCTTGTGCGGTACCCGAAGCGTCGCGCTTAACCTCAACGACATGCTGAACCTGCGCCTGTTCTTTGACTGCTCTTCCGTTGAAGTGTTTGTCAATGAGGGGGAAGCGTGCCTCAGCAGCCGTATTTATCCTGATGCAGACGGCCGCGAGCTGGCGTTGTTTGCCTGGGCGGGGAGAGCGTCGCTTATCCATGGCGGGGCCTGGCAGTTAGAATAAAAGGGCTTATGGCATTCCTGATCTTTGCATGAAGTAAGACCGGCAAATAAAAAAGGCGACCGCAGTCGCCTGATTTATTTTAGCGAACCCTTCTTTTACTGCTTCATTTGCATCAACCATCATATAATCCTCAAGAATAATTGAAAAAAACGCCCATCTGTTAAGGGCGGCTTTAGCAATACACTAAAGACTGACAACACGGATCTCACTTACACTTTATCTTAACCGTGTAACTACACGGCTTGCATCAAGCTATTTGTAATTGACTTTGCTGTATAACCCCTAATGAAAGTGGCTTGTTTTAGATTAATGCACTGTACCAAAAATAGGGCAGATGTAAGGCGTCATCTTAACCTCAATGAGTTAAAACAAAATCAACAATGCTCTCACCTTTCAATTTCAGTTTGAG
Organism: Enterobacter sp. PL_is514; assembly: GCF_055816715.1. Taxonomy (NCBI): domain Bacteria; kingdom Pseudomonadati; phylum Pseudomonadota; class Gammaproteobacteria; order Enterobacterales; family Enterobacteriaceae; genus Enterobacter; species Enterobacter sp. PL_is514. The sequence continues at coordinate 100,238 of NZ_JBVPGN010000028.1, forward strand.
AGTGTAGCCTTGTTTCTTCCACACACCGTTATTAGGCTTCCAGCCTTTCGAAAGGAGGGTTTCAGCAGCATCAGAGATAGGTTTATCGACCACACTGTAAGCATCAGCTTCAAAAGCTATCCGATCTCGTTGGCTCGAAATTGCTTTCTTGTTTTGTGCTTTGGTTTTGTGAATATCACAACCATGACCATCAGTTACTTGAGTACATCCAGAACGCTCTAATTGCTCCCGATAGTGCGCATTAATAGCATGAGCAGGAAGAGATGCAATAACCAGAACAGCTAATAACATTTTTTTCATAATCCTAAATTCTGCCTTTCGTATATCACAACAACAAAAAATAATATAAGCAGCATTGTATTAGCAATGCGCCGTCAAAGTGATAGATCTATCCCTGTCTCCTGTTTAAGAAAAACATCTGAAGGAACAAAAATCTATATAAATACACTCCGTAGACAGAAACTTGCATAACCCGTAGTAACGTCTGTCTAGCTGTTATCACAGCTATAAGCTATGTTTAATATGGTACGGCTGTAAGTAATACCTATAAATACGCCAGTAGCTACTAAAGCTAACGATACTAAAGCAGAGCATATAATTAGTTTAATCATGGCTATCATCACTATTTCACCCTAAGGAACCATTCTGATTGTTCTTTCTCAGGAAATTAAACGCCTTCACTATAAAAAAGTATCAATGCATCATGGTATATACTAGCACTTCTGTATTGTTGGTTTGATCTCATATTTGATAAACAAACGAGGCCGTTTTAAAACTGTTAAATACTTAGTTTGTCAGGCTAACGATAAACCATAACTTGCATCACCTGTAAAGAATTTATAAACATCAACAATACAAAAATCGGCGGTTATGCTTGTCGAAACCCCTTTATGGGGTATATGTATATTGAGTTCACTTGGGGGCTTTATCGTTTACTTAAAAACCGATACCTACACCAACAGAAGCACCCATGTTATTAGCGGTATCATCAGAGAAACTCACTTTAGCGATAACGTGAGAATTAAAGTTAACTGAGCCACCAACCGCTAAAGCGCTTTCACCGTTGTAAGTAGCACCACCAGCAGAGAACATTACACGCTGATTAGTTTGCACTTGAGGCAAGCCAGCCATAGCCATAGCTCCAGAGATACCAGCGTTAGCTTGCTTCTTATTATTATCTACTTCATCGCGCAATGATTTAAATTGCTGGTTAGTATTGTTATTCATAGCTTGCATAGTCTGCTTTGCAGCTTGCAGATCTTGAGCTACGCTAGCAGCCTGGCTAGAGGTGGAAGCGATAGCTGCAGAGTTAGCAGCTACTTTAGTTTGTGTAGCCGTGTCTACTTGCACTTTGTTAATGGTGGTGGTAACACCATCTTTACCATTGCTACCATCTTTCCCATCAACGCCATTCTTACCATCAACACCATCGCGCCCATCTTTACCATCAGCACCGTTAGCACCTGCTACACCTTGCACACCCTGTAAGCCTTGCGCCCCTGTAGCACCATCTTTACCATCTACCCCATCTTTACCATTAAATGCACCGCTTGCGGCTTGAGTCTGGATAGCTGTAATAGCATTGCTATTTGTCTGGATTTGAGCGCCTAAAGCAGCATCAGCAGAACTACGGGCGCTTGATTCATCTACTACAGATTGTGTTAATTGAACATTCAAGCCATTAACTTGACCTTGCAAACCGCTAATGTCTGATCGGTTTTGCATGATTTCGCCTTGCTGCGTATTGTTGAAATCATGTTGTGTCTGAATTGCATCATCTTGAAGGCGGTTAGCTTGCTTGAGATCGTCAACATCAAGATTAAGCGTATCAATGTTATTTTGCGCACCTTGCGCCCATTGAGTAGAGCCGGAGTTATCACTTGCAAAATCTACAGCGTGAGAAGCATTGATAGAACCAGCGAATACAGCACCAAACACGAAAACAGCCAGAATAGAACGTTTCATTTTATATCTCACTAATAAATAAGGATTAAATTCATTGTCAAAAGCTTTTGCAAACGCTTAGCTTTCTAACTGATATGGAGATTAACCCTGCTATTAGTCTGTACTAAATTAGGTTAATTCTCGCGCAATTCTTTTTTTATAAGATGAATTAACTATCCAGGATTGCACATAAGTCAATGTTGATCTGGATCACGTAAAGCACTAAATGCAACAGTGTCCAGGGGTGGTGTAAGAAGACTTTCTTCAATATATACATTGCCTTATAGTTTGAATTGTTAACTATGACTCAGTGTTTAAACTATTGAAATAGATGCAAATGTCTAAATTAAGTGTATGACTTAATGAACACTTTGTGTTTCGAGTGAAATAAGGTTTTCTGTCTTCTAAAAGTCACATTGAAGGGATTAAAAATTCTTATACTCAAGCCAGATTTTTAGTGATAAATGAAATGTTAATCATTTGATAATAATCGGCACTAAATATGGCTGTTTTGTAATATTCATTAATATAGAGCCTAAAAACTCTTGCAGAATTCTGACGACAATATGACCTCCTCCCAGTTGATGAATACGCCGCGATGTTAGGAGTGCCTTAATAAGTCACATGAGGACATCCCAATGAAGAAGCGACAACCGCAAGGGCACGCTTGCGTCAGCGAGCAACTTCCCCTAATCTGGAAAAAAGTATAGAGATTTAATCTTCATGACTCGGGGTGCCCCATCACTGATGGGCTGAGAAATACCCGCAACACCTGATCTGGATAATGCCAGCGTAGGGAAGTCAGATGCCTTCCCGGTCATCGCTTCTTCACGCAAGGCAGGAGCGAACCCATGCAGCCTGACCTGCTCGATTTACACGTTTTACATCACTTCCGTACCCGTTCTCCGCTGACCCATTGTATGACCAACGATGTCGTACAGACCTTTACGGCCAACGTTTTGTTGGCGCTTGGCGCATCTCCGGCGATGGTGATTGAGGCCGAGGAGGCCGAACAGTTTGCCGCGATAGCCGATGCGCTGCTGGTTAACGTTGGCACGCTGACCGCGCCGCGCGCCCAGTCGATGCGTCGGGCAATAGAAAGCGCGGTGGCGGCAGGCAAACCCTGGACGCTGGACCCGGTTGCCGTTGGCGCGATCGCGTTCCGTACCCGTTTTTGCCATCAAATTCTCGCCCTTAAACCGGCTGCCATTCGCGGCAATGCCTCAGAAATCCTTGCTCTTGCCGGAATGAGCGCAGGCGGGCGCGGCGTCGATACGACCGATACCGCCGCCAGCGCGGTGCCCGCTGCTCAGGCGCTGGCCCGCCAGACCAATGCCGTTGTGGTCGTCACCGGTGAGGTGGATTACATCACTGACGGACAACGCACCCGAACGGTAACCGGCGGTGACCCGCTGATGACACGCGTGGTCGGCACCGGGTGCGCTCTCTCCGCCGTCGTCGCGGCGAGCTGCTCGCTGCCGGGCGACCGGCTGGATAATATCGCTGCTGCCTGCGGATGGATGAAGCGGGCTGGAACGGTGGCCGTTGCGCAGTCGCGTGGCCCGGGCAGTTTTGCCAGCGCGTTCCTCGACGCGCTCTACACGCTGGAGGAGCAAGCATGAAGCGGATTAATGCCCTGACCATTGCCGGCACCGATCCCAGCGGCGGCGCGGGCATCCAGGCTGACCTGAAAACCTTCTCTGCCCTTGGTGCGTACGGCTGCTCGGTCATTACCGCGCTGGTGGCGCAAAACACGCGCGGTGTGCAGTCGGTCTACCGTATTGAGCCGGATTTTGTTGCCTCACAGCTGGATTCGGTATTCAGCGACGTGCGCATTGATACCACTAAAATCGGCATGCTGGCCGAGACGGACATTGTTGAAGCTGTGGCTGAGCGGCTTAAGCGTTATGCGGTGCAAAACGTAGTGCTGGATACCGTCATGCTGGCAAAAAGCGGTGACCCGCTGCTCTCCGCCTCTGCCGTGGAAACCCTGCGTAAAAAGCTGCTGCCGCATGTGGCGCTCATTACGCCCAATCTGCCAGAAGCCGCCGCGCTGTTAGGCACATCGCATGCGCAAACGGAACGCGAGATGAAAGCGCAGGGGAACGCGCTGCTGGCAATGGGCTGCGGTGCGGTGCTGATGAAGGGCGGGCATCTGGATGACGCGGAAAGCCCGGACTGGCTTTTCACCCGCGACGGCGAAGTGCGCTTTACCGCGCCGCGCGTGCAGACCAAAAATACCCACGGCACGGGCTGTACGCTCTCGGCCGCGCTGGCGGCGCTGCGTCCCCGGCATGAAGGCTGGGCCGAAACGGTGCGCGAAGCGAAAGCCTGGCTCTCGGCGGCGCTGGCAAAAGCCGATACTCTGGAAGTCGGTCACGGTATTGGGCCGGTACACCATTTTCATGCATGGTGGTAAGCCAGTATACTGGCAGAATACATCACGCCTGAGAAAACAGAGATGGAACAAGCGCATACCCGGTTAATCGCTCAACTGAATGAACGGATCGCCGCGCCCGATAACACGCCGCTGTACCTGAAGTTTGCCGAAACGGTAAAAAATGCGGTGCGCAGCGGGGTGCTGGAGCACGGGAATATTTTGCCCGGCGAGCGCGATCTGAGCCAGTTAACCGGGGTGTCGCGCATTACCGTGCGAAAAGCGATGCAGGCGCTGGAGGAAGAGGGCGTGGTGACGCGTTCCCGTGGCTATGGCACGCAAATCAACAACATCTTTGAATATTCGCTTAAAGAGGCGCGCGGCTTTTCCCAGCAGGTGGTGCTTCGCGGTCAAAAGCCCAATACGCTATGGGTCAACAAGCGGGTGGTGAAGTGCCCGGAAGAGGTGGCGGACCACCTGTCGATCTCCCCGGACAGCGAGGTCTTTTTGCTCAAGCGCATTCGCTATGTGGATGACGATGCGGTGTCCATTGAAGAGTCCTGGGTCCCGGTCGGGTTAATTCCCGACCCGGATGCGATTGGCATTTCGCTCTACGACTACTTCCGCAGCCAGAATATCTTCCCGCAGCGCACCCGCTCAAGGGTGAGCGCCCGCATGCCGGACAGCGAGTTTCAGGCGCACATTAAGATGGACGAAAAAATACCGGTGCTGGTGATCAAGCAGGTCGCGCTTGACCAGCAGCACCGGCCGATTGAGTACAGCATCAGCTACTGTCGCAGCGATCTATACGTCTTTGTGTGCGAGGAGTAATTCGTCGCGAGTCGGGGCGCAGTCTCCGCCTCGGTGGCTGACTACCCAGGACGCCACGGCATTCCCCAGCAGAACGGCATCTGCCAGTAACCATCCCGCCGCCAGCCCGGCAAGCGTGCCGCCCGCGTGGCTGTCGCCAGCGCCAATGGTGTCCACAACCGTCGCCGGGAACGCCGGAACAACGCCCGAGGTCTTACCGTCATACCACGTGGCGCCGTCTTTATCATGCCGCACAATCAGCGCAGCACCGAAACGCAGCGGCCACTCCGCACCCAGATCTTCAGCCGCAACACCCAGTCGCTCGGCTGCGATCTCCGCTTCCTGACGATTAAGCGACACAATCGGCCTGCAGGCCATAATTCGCGCCATCAGCGCGTCGGGAATATCCGCGATGCGGGGACCGAAATCGATAAAGGCCGTCACGTCCGGCAACCTCTCCAGCCAGCGTGTCAGCAGCTCGCCGCTGGGCGATGCCAGCTGATAGCCGGACAAATAGACCAGGCTGTTCGACGGGATATTAAGCACATCAAGCCAGCGCTGCTGCCACTGGTTCTCCACGCCGCTAAAGGACATAAAGGTGCGCTCACCGTCTGGCTCCACCAGCGCGAGGCACCAGCCGTTATCGCCGGTTTCGGCCTCGATGGCGCTGTGCAGATCCTGCTTCGCCATGGCGTTGCGAATGATGTCCGCCCACACGCCATGGCCGACGGGCAGGGCGTTTTGCGCCGTAATGCCGAGCCGTTTCAGGGCGATGGCAATGTTCAGCGCGCAGCCGCCGATATTCACCCCCTGCTGTTTGAGCTCGATATCGCACCCGCGCCAGGGTAGGGCGTAGGCGTCGGCGATGACGTCAATCACCGCTGCGCCCAGCACCGTCACCGGGCGCGTGGCGTGCAGATTGTCGAGACGTTGGGCAAATGCATTCATACGCCCTCCCTTTGCTCCCTGAAGTGCAGCAGTTTCTCGCAATAGTGGCCGAAATCGAGCCGGTTGACGGCGTCGAGTTCAGCTTTGAGCGCCGGGTCAATCGCCTGCACGCCGTGGAGCGCACCGCAGATGGCCGTCGCCATCGCGCCAATGGTGTCGGTATCGCCGCCCAGATTGGCGCATAAAATGGCGCAGCGGTTCGGGTCGGTTCCCGCCAGTTCGACCATCGCAATAGCTGCCGGAACGGACTCAATGGTGCTGGTTCCGGCCCCCACGAGCTGGTACACCTGCTCGCTGGCGGACTCAATCCCGTTGGCTTCCCGCACGGTCTTAAGCGCCAGCTCAATACGCGCCGCCAGCGACGCGCTGAAGGTGGTGGTTTTCGCCTCCTGCGCATATCGGGCAATACCCGGCAGGGCATCGACGATGTTCTGCCAGCTTTCGCCGTCGACGGCGCGCGAAATAGCCCAGGCAATCACCACCGCGCCGGCAATGGCGAGATCGGATTTATGGGTCGGGCTGGAGGCCTGCGCCACCTGCTCAACAAAGTGTTCCAGACGCGTGGCCGGAAGCAGGCAGCCCAGCGGGGAGGCGCGCATCGCCGCCCCGTTGGTCACGCCGTTGTTTTCCAGTTCGCTAACCGGTTTCCCGTCGCGAATCGCGTTAAGCGCGATTTTGGAGGTCGGGCCGAGCACGTTCTTATTGAACGCGTCGAAGTCGAGCGCCCAGCGCAGAATATGCTTGCCGATAACGTCCGGGTTAATCTCCCCGTCGCACTCGACGATCGCGTCCGCCAGGCACAGTGCCATTGAGGTATCGTCGGTGAACTCTGCCTGTTTGAAATAGCAGGCCGCATTATTCTCTGCCGGGCCGGGTAAAAAGCGGTCGATCCAGCCAAAGTGGGCCTTGACGCGCTTTCTCGGCCACAGCTCCGACGGCATGCCCATCGCATCCCCTAACGCCTGCCCGTAAAGGGCCCCGAGAACACGTTCTTGTTTCATTTAACTTCCCCTTGTGTCAGCGCGGCATCGCCATCAACCACCTCAATTGCGGTGATCTCTTTATCCGATTCGCGGAAAAACAGCATAAACAGCACGGCAATCACGGCAATCATGATTGCACCAAACGCCCACATTCCGGCCCAGTTGAAGGTCAGCCCATTCACCGGCTCTTTGTATGCGAACATTTTTTCCATCATCACGCCGCCCAGGCGGTAACCCAGCAGGCTACCAAAGCCCTGGCAGCACAGCGTAATCAGGCCCTGCGCGGCGGTGCGCATGTGCACCGGCGCTTTTTTATCCACGTAGATATACGCGGTAACGTAGTAGAAGTCGTAGCTCACGCCGTGCAGCAGAATGCCAAGGAACAGCAGGGCGTAGGTAAAGTACTGTTCCGCACCGCCGTAAACGAAGAATCCGTAGCGGATAGCGGCCGTGATCAGACCCAGCAGTAAGACCTTCTTAATACCAAAGCGTTTGGTAAAGAACGGCAGCGCCAGCATAAAGAAGATTTCAGAGAACTGGCCGAGCGTCATCCAGCCGGTGGCGTTTTTCATCCCCACTTCGGTGAGATAGCCGTTAGCGAAGATATAGTAGAAGGCCAGCGGCATAGCGAACAGGAACGAGCAGAAGAAGAACACCAGGAAGTTTTTGTCGCGCAGCAGGATCAGCGCGTCCAGCCCCAGCATCACCTTGAAGTCCAGCTTGCCGGTGCTCTTCGGCGGGGTGTTCGGCAGGAACAGGGCAAACACGCCGAGCAGGGCTGAGCTGGCTGCGGTCATCAGCAGCGGAATATTGGTATCGGAAATATCGCTGTAGCCCAGCATCTGCGGCAGGAATCCGCACGCCAGCCCGGAGGCGATCCAGCCGATGGTGCCCATCACGCGGATACGCGGGAAATCGGCCTCGACGTCATCCACGTTGGCGAAGGCAATGCTGTTGGTCAGCGCGATGGTCGGCATATAGGTCAGGGAGTAAACCAGCAGCAGCGGGAAGAAGGTGCTGAACTGGGTTTGCTGTGCGGCGAAGTACATCAGAATGGCGCCGGCGAACATCAGTACCGCCAGCACTTTCTGTGCGGCGAAGAAGCGGTCCGTCAGCGAGCCGACCAGAATCGGTGAGAGGATAGCGGCAATGGCTGTACAGGCGTAAGACCAGCCAATTTCCCCGGCGGTAAAACCGCTTTTGCTCAGCCACAGCCACAGCGGTACAAACCACGCGCCCCAGATAAACCATTCAACAAACATCATGAATGACAGTTGGACTTTCGTTTTCATTTTTTAATCCTGCATGTCAGAGAGGGTACGCCTTTAACATACCACTTAATAATACCTTTTAAATACCTTTGCGGCGATTGTTTGATCAATGTAACAGTTTTGTTGTACACGAATCGAGCCAGCAGATTGTGCTGAAAAAAAATGCAAAGGGTGGAAAATCTGTTAAGTCGGTACCAGGCTTAGTCTGCCCATAAAAGATGGGACTGGATAAACACACACCGACACGACGTCGGACTTACGGGAGTATCACATGACTGATATTGCGCAGTTGCTTGGCAAAGACGCCGACAGCCTTTTACAGCATCGTTGTATGACCATTCCAGCCGACCAGCTGTATCTGCCTGGTCATGACTACGTTGATCGCGTGATGATCGATAACAACCGTCCGCCTGCGGTCCTGCGAAATATGCAGACGCTCTACAACACCGGGCGGCTCGGCGGCACCGGGTATCTCTCTATTCTGCCGGTAGACCAGGGCGTTGAGCACTCGGCGGGCGCCTCTTTCGCGGCGAATCCGCTCTACTTCGATCCGAAGAACATTGTTGAGCTGGCGATTGAAGCGGGCTGTAACTGTGTAGCCTCCACCTACGGCGTGCTGGCTTCGGTTTCGCGTCGCTATGCCCACCGCATTCCGTTCCTTGTGAAGCTGAACCACAACGAAACTCTGAGCTACCCTACCGAATATGACCAGACCCTCTACGCCAGCGTCGAGCAGGCGTTCAATATGGGAGCGGTGGCGGTAGGGGCGACCATCTATTTCGGTTCTGAGCAGTCTCGTCGTCAGATTGAAGAGATCTCCGCGGCCTTTGAACGCGCGCACGAGCTGGGCATGGTCACCGTACTGTGGGCGTATCTGCGCAACAATGCGTTCAAGAAAGACGGCGTGGATTACCACGTGTCGGCCGACCTGACCGGGCAGGCGAACCACCTGGCGGCGACCATCGGCGCGGATATTGTGAAGCAGAAAATGGCCGAGAATAACGGCGGATACAAAGCGGTGAACTTTGGCTATACCGATGACCGCGTATACAGCAAGCTGACCAGCGATAACCCGATCGATCTGGTGCGCTACCAGCTGGCGAACTGCTACATGGGTCGCGCGGGGCTGATCAACTCCGGCGGGGCGGCGGGCGGTGATACCGACCTGTCAGACGCGGTGCGTACGGCGGTTATCAACAAACGCGCGGGCGGCATGGGGCTGATCCTTGGCCGTAAGGCGTTTAAGAAATCGATGGCCGACGGCGTGAAGCTGATCAATGCGGTACAGGACGTCTATCTGGACAGTAAAGTCACGATTGCCTGACGCCTCCATCTCCCTCTCCCTGTGGGAGAGGGGGGGGGGGTGAGGGCATCATCGCGCACCGTGTGAAACATCAGCGCAAAAGCACACAGTCCGGCGGCAGCCGACACTGCAGCGCGCCGGGCAACACCTCAATGCGGAACTGTGTTCCGCTTAGCGGCTCTCCGTCGAGGTTAAACGTCATCCCGTGCGGGGCATTGACCTCAAACCATGCGGATTTCCCGTCAATGATATTCGGACTCTCTTCCGGCTGCGTCAGCGTGGTAAACAGCGCGGGCAGCAGGCCGTCGCCCGTGAAAATCCGCAGCTGTAGCTGACCGTCATTGATCAGCGCCTCCGGGCACAGCTGCTGCCCGCCGCCTGCCTGTCGACCATTTCCAATGCCAATGACCAGCGCGTCACCCTGCCACTGAAAATCCTCGCCGCGAATTTCGCAGCGGTCAGGCTTGAGGGTGTCCATGCGCATCAGGCCGTGGATCAGGTACGACACGCCGCCCAGCGCCGCCTTCAGCTTTTCCGGTGTTTCGCTGGTGATGCGCGTGCCAAACCCGCCCGTCGCCATATTGATAAAACAGGTTTTATCATTCACCTGCGCAATATCCACAGCGGTGGCCTTGCCGAGGATCGCCAGCTGAAGCGCCTTCTCTAACTCCTCCGGGATCCCGGCGCTGGTGGCAAAATCATTGGCGGTGCCGAGCGGTAAAATGCCCATCACCGGCCGGTCTGCCGGGGGGAGATCGATAAGCGCTGACGCAATCTCATTGATGGTGCCGTCGCCGCCGCCGGAAATGATGGTGTTGACGCCAAGCCCGAGGGCTTCATTGATATAGCGTGCCGCGTCGCCTTTTTCCCATGTTACCCTTACGTGGATGCGCGCGCCGTCGTCACGCAAATCCTGAATTGCCTGACGCAGCAGATCGTTGCCCGCACTTTTGCCATTGAGAATCAATAAACTGTCTTGATAGGTTGCCATCCGCGCTGCTCCCTTTTTTAGCGTTAGTAAGAGTGTATAGCAGAGGGGAAAAAAGCGGGTAAGAACAGGATGAAAGGAAAAAAATAAGGCTGCGGAAAGGGGATTTATCCCCCTTCGTGGCGTTTACCTTTTATACGCTGGTCCCTCAATTGACGCTTGCTGTCAACGTTTGAGCCCTGCCATTTGCCTGTTCTCAATTTTCAACTGTTTACGCCACACCCGATTATGTAGCGTTAGCGCAATTGAACGGTAAAAGACTGACGTATTCATCCACACGATATTCAGGCCGAAAAATCCCAATCCTAATAGTGAGGTTATTTGCGGTGTGTAATTCTCTACAGAGCCAAATAAAAGCGAAATCCACGTCCAGATAAAGTAAACGATGCTCATCAAGCCGGTCAGTGTAATGACAGAAATATGCAGTTTATATCCCGTTAAGGAACCTCTGGCCGTTAAAAACATCGTGCTCATTACAATCATGCAATACACCACTGCTGCAAGGAATACTCCCATCATTACCTTAAATTCAGGTAAGCCGAGCAGGCGAAATAGCAACATCCAGACAGAAACTTGTAGCATAGCGTAGCAAAAAATAGTGAGTAAGGTATTTATTGCTAAGGGTATGCCTGTCATATGTACACCCACAGGAACACCGAACTGACCTTTTAAGCGATTTTTCAATGATTCAAGCCGTTGGCAATCGTCAGTCGCCATTTCACCTGTTATCACAGCACTTAATGAAAGGCTCTTTTTGATGTAATTTATCATGTCCGGGTCAATAACTTCCTGTAAATGAAAAAGACTGAATCAAACCAAAAACGTATTTACCAGATTGTGTAATATTCTGAGGATTCAGGATTGTACCCGAGACAGCACTGCCAACAAATGCTGAGGAGTTTGAAATAGCATTCAACAGCTCTCGCTGTAAGAGCAGCTGCAGCGCTTCCGAGGGGTAACGTTTAGGGTAAACGCCAGCTTTCATCGCTGCTTTAACCCCTGAATTAGAGATCCCGGGATTTCGGATACGAATGATTTCCTCAGTTAACCGCGTGCGGTCTGCCCGGCTCATTTTTTGTAATAACGAGAGTAAACTTTCAGACGTTGAGCGATTAAGTAGGCGGTAGGTTAATACAGCGCTTTTTAGACCCGCAGCAGCCCCGGCAAGTGAAATCGCATCAAGAGCAGTATTGGTTGCGGTATACCACTCCTGGGAATCCATCCACGCAACATAGTCATTATGATTCATGGCAATAAGTGACAAGCGGCCAAGCCCGTTTGCACACTGAATTCCTGTTGCTACACCACCAGCGACAATCACAGCGGCAACAGCGCCGGAAGAACCTGCGGTGAGAGGAATGGCCATACCTGCACCTGCAGCAAGTACGACAGTGAGAATGGCAGCTCCGCAAGAAATCGCCGTAGAACCTATTTCAGTCGCTAATGAAGGTGACTGAATCGTCGTCGTCGTTGCCTGGAGAGGATTACTTGATGAGGCGTTTACTTTAGTGATGACGACATGACTCACCGAGCTTTCGTTTGGCGTCGCAATCCGTCTTGAGGGTCTCACTAACCACTGACGCGCACCGTCTGAGTAGATGATCCCAACCTGGCTAAAGTTACGGCTACAGTCCAGCTGATTGGCAAGGGCGGTGAAATCAATATCGCCCCCGGAGGCTAGACCCAGACTGCGGGCGAGTTCGTAATCCGGAATATCCTTTGAAATCTGACCAGGAAACGTCATGTTGTCTCTCCGTCCATGTGAAATCGTATAACGCTGAGAAATAAAGAGTAAAGGGCATGTAATGGAGGGGAGTTAGGAATGATCCGAATAACACGCCATCCTGCCAGAACTAATGAAAATTGTGATGGATATCTTATACCCGCCCGATTTTTGTAAAAGATATTCCAGCAGACGCTGGCGCGAATCAACACCCTTCATTTGGTGGGGCGGTGCAATTTCATTCTGACTAAGTGGACTGAATTGTACAAAAAAATAAGCCCGCGTAAGGGAGATTACGCAGGCTAAGGAGGTGGTTCCTGGTACAGCTAGCATTTATGGGTTATGTTTTTCAGCGGGGGGATAATACCCGTATTGAACGAAGCGGTATGTGATCCGATTCTAAGAATTATCCCAGCGCGAAAAAATTTCCCTGATTGACTATTTGCCGTGTGGGTTTCGGGTGCTTTCACCGTTGAAGTTACGCATCAGCAGGGCGAACTTCAGCTCCACCTCTTCAGGAACCGGCAGCCAGACGGTATGCCCGTCACCCGGTGCCACCTCAATCATTTCACCTTTACCGTTTTCCAGATGTTCCAGCGTGAAGTTCATGTTGCCCTGCGGGGTCATCAGCTCCAGGCTGTCGCCTTTGGTGAACTTGTTTTTCACCGCGACGGCCGCCAGCGCGCCTTTGCGCTCGCCGGTGAAGTCACCGACAAACTGCTGGCGCTCGGAAACGGAGTAGCCGTGCTCGTAGTTCTGGTAGTCGTCGTGGGTATGACGGCGCAGGAAGCCTTCGGTATAGCCGCGATGCGCCAGGCCTTCCAGAGTTTCCAGCAGGCTGGTATCGAACGGTTTACCGGCGGCCGCATCGTCGATGGCTTTGCGGTACACCTGCGCGGTACGCGCGCAGTAGTAATAGGATTTGGTGCGGCCTTCAATCTTCAGGGAGTGCACGCCCATCTGTGTCAGGCGCTCGACGTGGGCGATGGCGCGCAGATCTTTCGAGTTCATGATGTAGGTGCCATGCTCGTCTTCAAAGGCTGTCATGTACTCGCCCGGACGTTTGGCTTCTTCAATCATAAACACGCTGTCGGTTGGCGCGCCGATGCCCAGCGTTGGCTCGACGTTAGTCACCGGGATCGGCTCGTGCTTGTGAACGATGTTGCCGATGTCATCTTCTTTGCCTTCCTGGACGTTGTATTCCCAGCGGCAGGCGTTGGTGCAGGTGCCCTGGTTCGGGTCGCGCTTGTTGATATAGCCGGAGAGCAGGCAGCGGCCAGAGTAGGCCATGCACAGCGCGCCGTGAACGAAGATTTCGATTTCCATATCCGGCACCTGGGTGCGGATCTCTTCGATCTCTTCAAGGGACAATTCGCGAGACAGAATGACGCGGGTCAGCCCCATCTGCTTCCAGAACTTCACCGTCGCCCAGTTGACGGCGTTAGCCTGTACGGAGAGGTGAATATCCATCTCCGGGAAATTCTCCCGAACCAGCATGATTAAGCCCGGGTCCGACATGATCAGCGCGTCCGGCCCCATATCCACCACCGGCTTCAGGTCGCGAATGAACGTTTTCAGCTTGGCGTTGTGCGGCGCGATGTTGACCACCACGTAGAATTTCTTGCCCAGGGCATGCGCTTCGTTGATGCCGAGCTGCAGGTTCTCGTGGTTGAATTCGTTGTTACGTACGCGCAGCGAATAGCGAGGCTGGCCCGCGTAGACAGCATCGGCACCATAGGCGAAAGCGTAACGCATATTTTGCAGCGTTCCCGCCGGGGAAAGGAGTTCCGGTTTAAACATGTTTGTTCTCGTTCTGATGACAGGTCAGATCCGCGGCACCAGGTGCAGCGGTAAGGGGAGATCCCCCACTTTAAGGGCGGGCATTGTAGCGCTGCGGTGATAGTAGGTAAAGTTATTAGTTTCTTATATGAGGTATGTGTTATCTGGTAATACATACCTCCAGAGTAAAAATTACATTACTTGTTTGATTTTTCCAACGGGAGAGTAGCTGTGTTAATAGGGTTATCTAACCCAGCAACTAAATTAGAGTATTTAGTTTCATTTTCTTTATCATCAGTTAACTTCCATATTATAATCGCTTTGTAATAAATAGAGAATGCAATGTCTAATGATTTATAATAATTTGAGATTTCCCAGATTATTTTAAAACAACGAGTGAGTTGAGTGTCAAATCTTTGACTGAAGTAATACTCATAAATATTGAGGAGGTATTTTATATCAATTTCTTTGATTTTATCGTAAAGGCCATTGGCTACTAAAAACTCAGCCCTGTCAACTATTGCTCGACATAAGTTATAAGTATTTCGCTCGGTACGCAGGATTGTTTCAAGCGTCGCAAGTTTATCAATATCCCGTTTTTCTTTATTTAAAGTAAAAAGAATGTTATTGGCGAGTGTGAGGTAATCATTTTTCCTGGCTTTTTTTTCTAAGCTATCAAGACTTTTAAGCCTATCTTGTCGAGATTTCCCTAATGATAAGATCTCGTCTGAAATAATATATGCTTGTGACTTGGCTTTAAACGAATTCTTGTTTTTTCTTGCATAAGATATTGCTTTGTTAATATCTAAAGATTCAAGTAAATATAACTCGTTAATATAAATTTGCGATAATAAATCAGAATCATGCTCAGGGCATCCTGTTCTTGCTTTTGTAAGGTATCGGCTTGCCTCAGGATAATTTCCTAACATGCGATAGGCTGAACCTATATAGTAGTAATATGCATAAGATTTTAGTGGTTCAATTTTATCTATTTGTTCAATGATTTTCTGTGCTGCTATAATAGTTTCACGGTATTTAGAAGAATTTGATAATGCATACACATAGCATTTTGATAAATATACTAGTTTTCTCATTCTTCTTTCCAGCATTTCTGCCTCATCCCCATTTAAGTTTGGATTTAGCATATCACGTTGACATTTTTCAATATTGAGAAGAAGAAGTGCAGTTCCATTATCATCTTCACTGTTATATCCATTGTCTAAAACTTTTCGTGTAGTAGTGCCTATTCTAATGCCACCTTTGATCTCAACAATAGTGACATCTAAATATGCTTCAGAAATTGTATCAATTTCAAATGGAGACATGAATTTTAAAACATAATCTTTGATAATAGGGTTTACTTTTATAATTATTGTAACATTATCTATAGTTATGGTTTTGGCAAGGCCTAATTCAATTAATTCTTTAGTATTACGAACTGATAATTGTTTTCCCAATTTATGTGATTTTAAATTGGTCAATGTCTCTCCATTCTTTAGCACTGATAGTATTTTTAACATGACTAAACTAGTAAATTTAGTCGGATCGGTTTTTAAGCGTTCAATCTGCTTTAGTATTGTCTGCGAGATACTTTCAGAATAATAAATGTCGTCAAATATATCAGGCATATCTAACACTTCTTGTACAGAACCATCATCTAAAAAATAAATTATCCTTTCTAATTTCCTTATTACGCCTTCTGATAATTCATATATAGAATAAATTTCTTCATTAGTGAGATTAAGTGACCTATATCTTTTATTTAAGACTATTGTGACTTCTTGAAGAGTTAAAATATCTAGTTTTATTTTTTTATTATTCATCATATTTACTGATGCTGGAGAGGTAAATATGCAGAAAAAAACACAGCTAGATGTATTTAAAATAGATGGAAGCTTTGTTAAATAATTGATAGCTTCATCATTAATATCAGACCGAATGTTTTCGAATATAATAAATATTTGTGGGTTGGATTTAATATTGGATTCGTAGATCAAACGTGATATATCTAGACCTGTATCCACTTTAATACGTGTATCAATTTGTTGGCGTGAAATAACCTCAGATAAATCTATTTTGAATGATAAGTGATCTTCATAACCCATTCTAGAAAATAATGAGAATAAAAACTCAAATAAACCATGTCCTAATCCTGACTCTATAAAAACGCTTTTGTCATTAATCAAATAATCAATGGCTGTTTCTTGTTCTTTAATTCTGGTTTGTAAGTAATCATAGTTTTTTTCAATGAAAAAAAAGTTTTCTACTTCATTAAAACTCGATTCTTGTACATTAGTATGAGTTGTCAATTGTTTTTTTTTTGATTTACGTCATTCCCAACTAAACAGTTTTCGAAAAAATTAAAACAATCAACCCCGCTAAAAAATTGTATGCGCTCTCTAGATATTGCAGAAGTTAGCAATGGGAATAAATCTTCATAATCTCGCTCAATGATGCCATGTTCTTTATTATAAAAACACCAAGAAAATTGATATTCTATTTTGTTATTGTTCATGACTGTTGCTAGCGAGCGCATAAAGCTGTCTTCCCAACCACTATAGGCCATTATATATGCATTGGTTTCTGATATAATATTTACAAGCGAACTTTCAATCAAATCACGCTTCGCGGAAAGTTGATTGGAAGTATGCATTGTATCCCCTTTATCCCAAACACCATGGATATGAATAATGTTTATTAGACCATTTGAGTTATCATTATAATTTGAATCAGAAACAATACTATGACTATTAAATGCTATTCCTTCATTATCTAATTGTTCTTCAATCATTGTGTCGAAATTAGTAGTAACAATGTTGATTACTTTGCCAGGATTTTCCTTTATGAAATTAACTAAATCGACTATAGGTTTGGTTATATTTTGTTTTCCAGTGTTTCTATCAATATTTACACTTACAATAGATTTAACTAATTCTCTAATCAATTGCTGACCATTTAAAGCCGCAGCAAAACTAAAACAGTCTTGGTATTCATTTGAAGTGCCATATTCTTCAACAAATTCACTAAAAAGAGTTGATAAGTTATGATCTTCAAAGTATTTTTTTAATATTGATGTTGATTCTGAAACATTAGGGATGCCAATGTTATTTTTACGGGTTGAAATGGCTGAACCCAAAATAATAGTTATGTCTTTATCATTTTTA
This sequence comes from Enterobacter sp. PL_is514, assembly GCF_055816715.1. NCBI lineage: Bacteria > Pseudomonadati > Pseudomonadota > Gammaproteobacteria > Enterobacterales > Enterobacteriaceae > Enterobacter > Enterobacter sp. PL_is514. Next base: position 117,528 of record NZ_JBVPGN010000028.1, read on the forward strand.
AATCTATGAGTTAATAAGTTGACATTATAAAATTGTCTTGCCATCTGAGCCATTCCTTCCATTGCTTGGTCGAGCATCAAAAAAATTTGATTTTATACACTATAGTTAATCGTTACAGGCTGAAATAGTATTACATTTTATAAGTTTCAAATTGTAGTACTACTTAGTAAACATATTGTATCTTTTCACTTTCATAGTCAATTTATATGATTAAAATGAAAAAGTCTTTTTAATGTGAGTATTTTTAGTGAAATCAATGCGTTAGGTTGTATCATTGACTCTGTCACATTATCCTGCACGCATCCGCTTCCCAGCGATACCCCACGCCATACACCGCGCGGATAAAAGACTGCTCGGCGTCCAGCGCCTCCAGCTTGCGGCGCAGGTTTTTGATATGGCTGTCGATGGTGCGGTCGGTCACCACGCGATAATCGTCATACAGGTGGTTCAGCAGCTGTTCGCGGGAGAAGACTTTTCCCGGCTCGTGGGAGAGGGTTTTCAGCAGGCGGAACTCCGCAGGCGTCAGGTCCAGCAGCTTGCTGCGCCAGCTCGCCTGGAAGCGGCTTTCGTCGACAATCAGCGGGCTTTCGGCGTCCAGCACCTGAAGCTCGCGCTGCGGCCTGCAGCGGCGCAGAATGGTTTTTACGCGGGCGACCACCTCGCGCGGGCTGTAGGGCTTGCAGATGTAGTCGTCCGCGCCGATTTCGAGCCCCAGCAGGCGGTCAATCTCTTCAATTTTGGCGGTGACCATGACGATCGGCACGTCGGAGAAGCGGCGAATTTCCCGGCACAGGGTCAGTCCGTCAACGCCCGGCAGCATTAAATCCAGCAGGATCAGATCCGGCGGGGTCTGGCGCACGTACGGCAGCACCTGGTCGCCGTGGCTGATCAGCGACGGGGCATAGCTGGCCGCGCGTAAATAGTCGATCAGCAGCTGTCCCAGCTTGGGTTCGTCTTCCACAATCAAAATGCGCGGCGTATTTTCGTCAATCGGTAACTCGGTCATACTTCTCTCGATAAATCCCGTTCCAGAGGTAACTCTACTGTAATGCTAACCCCGCCAAAAGGCGAATGGGCGGCGCGGATCGTGCCATTATGCGCCTCGACGATGTTAACGCAAATCGCCAGCCCCAGGCCGGAACCGCCGCTGGCGCGGTTGCGGGAACCTTCGGTACGGTAGAAACGTTCAAACAGTTTTTCCAGCTGCGCGTCCTGCACGCCCGGGGCGGAATCGGCGAAGGTAAGGGCAAAACGCCCGTTTTCCTGCCTGCCGGAGATATGCAGCCCGCCGCCGCTGTCGGTGTAGCGAAGGCTGTTTTCCAGCAGATTGTTGAACAGCTGCATCAGCCGGTCCTTGTCGCCAAACACCACCGCGCTGTCCGGCAGGGAGAGGTCAATTTTCAGATCTCGGCTGGCAAACCGCTCGCGGAAGGCGCCGCTGATCACTTCCAGAATATTAATCACATCCACCGGCGCTTTCTGGTAGGCCAGCGCGCCTTCGTCGGACATGGAGAGCTGGTGGAGGTCATCCACCAGCTTGGTGAGCGTGCCCACCTCTGCCTGCAGAGAGGCCACCGATTCGGGCGTAAACTGGCGCACACCGTCCTGAATGGCCTCCAGCTCGCCGCGCAGCACCGCCAGCGGCGTGCGCAGCTCGTGGGAAATATCGGCCATAAAGTCGCGGCGCATCTGCTGGTTCTTCTCCAGCGTGCTGGCGAGCTGGTTAAAGTCCTGCGCCAGCTTGCCCAGTTCGTCCTGGCTGCGGGTATCGACTCGGGTGGTGAAATCCCCGGCGGCCAGCTTGTGCGTGCCTTCCACCAGGCGTTTCACCGGGGCGAGCAGACCGCGCGCCAGCGGGAAGGTGGCGAGCGCGGCGAGCAGGGTGGAGAGGGCGACAATCAGCCAGCTTGTGCGACGCTGCTGGCGGTCAAAGTTGATGTCGGTGTTGCGCGTCAGGCGCTCCACCGGGGAGGCGATAACCCAGCCGACGGTGGCGTTATTCACTTTAATCGCCCGCCGGGTGCCGTCCGGCGGTATCGGCGCGCGCGGCCCAACCAGGGGGCGCATATCCTGGTCGATTACCCAGAACTGGGTGCGCCAGCCGTGCGGTGGCATGCCCGGGCCCGGACGATCGTCGCCGGTATCGTGCTCCAGCGAGCGCAGGATCTGGAAAATAAAGCGGTCGTTATTGCGCAGAAAACGCCAGTTGCCGTGCTGGGCGTACTGTTCACTCAGCGCATCGCTTAAGCCCTGCAAACGCTGCTCATTGCCATGCTTAATGTAATCAATAAAGCCGCGCTCGAAGCTGACCCGCACCGCCCAGTGCATGGTGATCAGCAGGACGATACAGGTGGCAAATATCGCCACGAAGAGCTTGCCGGTAATGCCCGGACGCCAGAATTTCATGAACCACTCCTTTTGCCGCGCCTGATGACGACGTTCTTGCTGGTATCATCCGGCACCCGGGCGAAGATGAAAGCGGGCAGGGCGATGATGACCGCCATGCTGAGATAGGTATACAGAAAGACCTGATGCGCCACCGGCGTGTCGACGCTGAGGTGGTGCTGGCCGTACATGCCGAGCAGTAACCCCGCGATAGTCACCCCGACGCTCATTGAGAGCTGCATGATCATCGACAGCAGGCTGTTGCCGCTGCTCGCCAGATCGTCCGGCAGGTCCTTCAGCGTCAGGGTATTCATCGATGAGAAGCGCATGGAGTTGACGATCCCCTGGCAGAACAGCACCAGCGGCAGAACGTAGTACCAGCCCATCAGCGCCACGGCCATAAACAGCAGACTCACCAGCGACAGCCCCAGCGTGGCGGTGACCAGCACGTGACGGTAGCCAAAGCGGTTCACCACCTGCACCACGATGCGCTTCATTCCCATGCTGCCGAGCACCATCGGGATCATCATCAGGCCCGCGTGGAACGGCGAAAATCCCATGCCGATTTGCAGGAAAACGGGCGTCATAAACGGCAGCATGCCGCTGCCGACGCGCCCGGCGAAGCTGCCGAACAGGCCAAGGCGGTAGGTAGGGTTTTTAAACAGGTTCAGGCTGAACAGCGCCTTATCGTTACCTCTGGCATGCCACAGGTACCAGAGTATGGCGGTAACGCCGAGCGCGATCAGGAGCCCGAGCGTCAGGGGCGAAATCCCCAGACCTTTTTGCCCGTCGAGCGCCAGGGTAAGCGTGGCCATGCCCGCAGCCAGCAGAATAAAGCCAAAGAAATCAAAGCGCCGCGTCTGCATTTTGTAGTTCGGCATCAGCGTCAGGGTGGCGATGGCGCCGATGATGCCAACAGGAAGATTGATTAAGAAAATCCAGTGCCAGGAGGCGTATTCCACCAGAATGCCGCCGAGCGCCGGGCCCAGCAGCGGCCCCACCTGACCGGGCAGGGTGACAAAGGTCATCGCCGCCATGTACTGCTCGCGCGGCACAATCTTCATCACCGTTAGCCGCCCGACGGGGACCATCATCGCCCCGCCAACGCCCTGCAGCACGCGCGCCATCACCAGCTGGTCGAGAGTATTGGCCTGGGCGCAAAACAGCGAGCCGGTGGTAAACAGCACGATGGCGGTAAAGAAGATATTCCGCACGCCGACCTTATCGGCCAGCCAGCCGCTGGCGGGCAGCATCACGGCAACCGTCAGCACGTAGGAGACAATCACCATGTGCATATGCAGCGGGCTCTCCCCCAGGCTTTTCGCCATGGAGGGGAGGGCGGTGTTGACGATGGTCGTATCCAGCGACTGCATAAAGAAGCCGAAGGCGACTATCCATAACTGCCAGCGAACGTTAGCGGGGAGATCGGTCATCTACTCAGTCACCGTGGTTCTGTTTTTACGCGAAAAGCGCAGCCGCAGGCGGTCGAAGAACAGATAGACCACCGGCGTGGTGTAAAGCGTCAGCAGCTGGCTCATGACCAGGCCGCCGACAATGGTGATCCCCAGCGGCTGGCGCAGCTCCGAGCCGTCGCCTCCCGAGATCACCAGCGGCAGCGCGCCAAACAGCGCCGCCAGGGTGGTCATCATAATCGGACGGAAGCGCAGCAGGCAGGCCTGGAAGATGGCCTCTTCCGGCGAGAGGTTGCCGTTGCGCTGGGCATCCAGCGCGAAGTCCACCATCATGATGGCGTTTTTCTTCACGATGCCGATTAATAGCATGATCCCGATGAGCGCGATAAGGCTGAACGGCGCGCCGAACAGCTCCAGCGCCAGCAGCGCCCCAACGCCCGCCGACGGCAGCGTCGAAAGAATGGTTAGCGGGTGCACGTAGCTTTCATACAGCACGCCCAGCACAATATAAACCGTGGCGATGGCGGCCAGAATCAAAATCACCTGCGAGTTCATCGTCTCCTGGAACACCTGCGCGGTCCCGGCAAAGCTGCCGCGCACGGTGGATGGCACGCCAAGCTGGGTCATCGCGCGGTTGATCGCGTCGCTGGCCTCCGAAAGTGATGAGCCAACTGGCAGGTTAAACGAGATGGTCGACGCCGCCGACAGCCCCTGATGGTTCACCGACAGCGGCGCGTTGGCAGGCTGCCAGCTGGCGAAATAGGAGAGCGGAATCGCCTTGCCGTCGCTGTTAATCACAAACATCTTGTCCAGGGCGCTGATGTCCTGGGTATAGCGCGGGTCAACTTCCATCACCACCTTGTACTGGTTCATCGGCTGGTAGATGGTGGAGATCTCGCGCTGGCCGAAGGCGTTGTTCAGCAGGCTGTTGGCGGCTTCAACGTTGATGCCCAGCCGCGACATGGTTTCACGGTCGTAGGTCAGGGCCATCTCGGCGCCGTTGTCCTGCTGATCGGAGTTGACGTCCGCCAGTTGGGGAAGGGCGGCCAGCGCCTTGCGGATCTTCGGCTCCCACTCGCGCAGGGCGGCTAAATCGTCCGAGAGCAACGTATACTGATAGCTGGCGTTCGCCTGTCGCCCGCCGACGCGGATATCCTGAACGGCCATCAAAAACAGGTTTGCCCCCGGCTCTTTGGCGAGCTTCACCCGCAGGCGGTCAATCACCTGCTGGGCGGTTTCGTTACGCTCGCCGCGCGGTTTCAGGGTAATAAACATCATCCCGCTGTTAACGCGTGACCCGCCGGTAAAGCCGGTCACGTTATCCACGGCTTTGTCTTCACGAATGATCTTCATAAAGTCCTGCAGCTTGCCGCGCATGGCCTGGAACGAAATGCTCTGGTCCGCCTGAATTCCGCCCATCAGCACGCCGGTGTCCTGCTCCGGGAAGAAGGTTTTCGGGATGGTGATGTACATCCAGACGTTGAGCACGATGGTGCCAATCAGCACCAGGCCAACCAGTCGGGTATGGTTCAGCACCCACTTCAGCGATTTGCCGTAGCCTTCCTGCATCGCCATCAGGAAACGTCCAAAGCCTTTGCGGCGCGGCTGCGAGTGCGGTTTGCTGCGCTTGAGCATCCAGCCGCACATCATTGGCGTCAGCGTTAAGGAGATAACCAGCGAAATGCCGATGGCGACGGAGAGGGTGACGGCAAACTCGCGCAGCAGCCGGCCCGGCAGACCGCCCATCAGCAGCAGCGGCAGGAATACCGCCACCAGCGACAGGCTCATGGAGAGCACCGTAAAGCCCACCTCGCGCGTGCCCTGCAGGGCAGCCTGCAGCGGCTTCACGCCCGCTTCCAGATGGCGGGAAATGTTCTCCAGCACCACGATGGCGTCATCCACTACGAAGCCCGTCGCAATCGTCAGGGCCATCAGCGACAGGTTGTTAAGGCTAAAGCCGCACAGGTACATGGCGGCAAAGGTACCGATCAGCGAGACCGGCACGGCCACCGCCGGGATAAGCGTCGCGCGGCCGGAGCGCAGGAACAGGAAGACCACCAGGATCACCAGCGCGACGGAGATCACCAGTGTTTGTTCCACCTCTTCCAGCGAGGCGCGAATGGTCGGGGAGCGATCCTGGGCAATTTGCAGATCGATTGCTGCCGGGATGGTCTGCTGCAGGTCCGGAAGACGGGCGCGAATGCTGTTCACCGTCTCAATAATATTCGCTTCCGGGAGCTTGCGGATCATCAGCAGAATGGCCGGTTTGGCGTTGGTCATCCCGGCGTTGCGCACGTCCTGCACCGAGTCGGTGACGCTGGCTACGTCGCTTAAGCGCACCGCGGCGCCGTTGTTATAGTGGATGATGAGCGGCTGGTATTCCGCGGCGGTTTTCAGCTCGTCGTTAGTGTGGATCTGCCAGCGGTGGCTGTTGTCCTCAATCGCCCCCTGCGGTTTACGCACGTTGGCGTTGCTGATGGCGGAGCGCACGTTGTCCAGCGACACGCCCTGGTTGAATAACGCCTGCGGGTTTAACCCTACGCGCACGGCGGGCAGGGAGCTCCCGCCGACGCTCACGTCACCGACGCCGTTAATTTGTGAGATGGTCTGCGCCAGCTGGGTAGACGCAAAGTCATACAGCTGCCCCTGCGAGTACGTATCCGAGGTCAGCGTCAGGATCATGATCGGCGCGTCGGACGGGTTGGCCTTGCGGTAGGTTGGGCGGCTCGGCATCCCGCTCGGCAGCAGGCTTTGTGCGGCGTTGATGGCCGCCTGCACGTCGCGCGCCGCACCGTTAATATCCCGGTCGAAGCTGAACTCCAGAATAATGCGCGTGCTGCCCAGCGAGCTGCTGGAGGTCATCTCGTTGATCCCCGCAATCCGCCCGAGCGAGCGCTCCAGCGGCGTGGCAACGGACGAGGCCATGGTTTCCGGCGAGGCACCCGGCAGCGAGGCGCTGACCATGATCACCGGGAAATCCACCTGCGGCAGCGGCGCCACCGGCAGCAGCCGGAAGCCCAGCACGCCGCAGAGGGTAATGGCGAGCGAGATGAGAATCGTCGCCACCGGGCGATAAATGAAGAGGGCGAAAAACTTCACTTATGCCTCCTCTTCACGTTTCGGGAAGCGGCTTTTGGTCCACAGCGCCAGGCGGTCAAACAGCAGGTAGATCACCGGCGTAGTAAAGAGCGTAAGCACCTGGCTCACCAGCAGACCGCCGACCATGCCGATACCCAGCGGACGGCGCAGCTCCGCGCCGACGCCCGTGCTCAGCATCAGCGGCAGCGCGCCCAGCAGGGCGGCCAGCGTGGTCATCAGGATAGGGCGAAAACGCAGCAGGCAGGCCTGGAAAATCGCATCACGCGGCGACATGCCCTGCTCGCGCTCGGCGGCCAGGGCAAAGTCGATCATCATGATGGCGTTTTTCTTCACGATACCGATAAGCAGGATGATGCCGATGATGGCAATCACGTCCAGCTCGCTGCCCGCCAGCATTAATGCCAGCAGCGCCCCCACGCCCGCCGTCGGCAGGGTAGAGAGGATGGTGATCGGGTGGATAAAGCTTTCGTACAGCACGCCGAGCACGATGTACATCGCCACGACCGCCGCCACGATCAGCCAGATGGTGTTGCCCAGCGCAGCCTGGAACGCCAGGGTGCTGCCCTGGAACTGGGTCTGAATGTCGGACGGGAAGCTGAGCTCTTTTTCAGCCGCCTGAATGGCCTCCACCGCTTCGCCGAGAGAGTAATTGTCCGGCACGTTGAAGGAGATGGTGGTGGACGGGAACTGATCCAGATGGTTGATCGACAGCGGGGTATAGCGCTCTTCCACCGTGGCGATAGCGCTCAGCGGCACAATGCCGCCGTCTTTGCTGGTCAGGCGCACCGAGTCCAGCCCCGCCAGGCCGGGCGTGTTCTCCGTATTGTGCTCCAGCACCACGCGGTACTGGTTCGCCTGGGTGTAGATGGTGGAGATCAGGCGCTGACCGAAGGCGTTGTACAGGGCGTTGTCCACGTCTGCCATGGTAATACCGAGGCGGCTGGCGGTATCGCGGTTGACGTTCACGTACGCCGCCAGCCCTTTGTCCTGCCAGTCGCTGCTGACGTCGGAGAGCTGTGGCAGGGTGTTAAGCTTGTTCACCAGCTGCGGTACCCAGGTGCTGAGGGCATCCAGCGTGGTGGCCTGCAGCGTGAACTGGTACTGCGTGCGGCTGACCTGGGTATCGATGGTCAAATCCTGAATCGGCTGCAGGTACAGCTCAACGCCCGGCACGCGGGCCACGGCGCTTTGCAGCCGCGCAATGACGGCGTTGACGCGATCGTCGCGCTCATCCAGCGGCTTAAGGTTGATCTGCAGACGCGCGCTGTTGAGAGATGGGTTGGTGCCGTCGACGCCGACGTAGGAGGTCAGGCTCTCGACCGCCGGATCTTTCATAACAATCTCAGACACCTGCTGCTGGCGCTGCGCCATATTGGCGAAGGAGACCGACTGCGGGGCCTGAAGCGTGCCCTGAATAATGCCGTTGTCCTGGATCGGGAAGAAGCCTTTCGGGATAAAAATCCACAGCATCACGCTGAGCGCCAGCGTGCCGAGCGCCACGCCGAGCGTCGCCCACGGATGGTTAAGGACTTTCGCCAGCACGCGACCGTAGGCGGCAATAATCCGCTCGAACATGCGCTCGGAGGCGCGCGAGAAGCGGTTTTGCTTGCGCAGGGACTCGTGGCTCAGCATGCGGGCGCACATCATCGGCGTCAGGGTCAGCGACACCACGGCGGAGATCAAAATGGCGACCGCCAGCGTCACGGCAAATTCGCGGAACAACCGCCCGACGATATCGCCCATAAACAGCAGCGGGATCAGCACCGCAATCAGCGAGAAGGTCAGCGAGATAATGGTAAAGCCGATTTCGCCCGCGCCTTTCAGCGCGGCGGCCAGCGGTTTTTCGCCTTTCTCGATATAGCGCGAGATGTTCTCGATGACGACGATGGCGTCGTCAACCACGAACCCGGTGGCGATGGTGAGCGCCATCAGCGTCAGGTTGTTTATCGAAAAATCGAGGAACACCATCACCGCAAAGGTGCCGACCAGCGAGAGCGGTACGGCGACGGCGGGAATAATGGTTGCCGGAACGTTGCGCAGGAACAGATAAATGATCATCACCACCAGCGCAATCGCCAGCATCAGCTCAAACTGGGTGTCGGTGACCGACGCACGAATGTTGGTGGTGCGGTCGGAAAGCACCTTCACGCTGACCGATTTCGGCAGGCTTTCGATCAGCTGCGGCAGCATGGTGCGGATGCTGTCGGCGGTTTCGATAATGTTCGCCCCCGGCTGGCGCTGCACGTTCATCACGATCGCCTGCTGTTTGTTGGCCCAGGCGCCGAGCCAGCTGTTTTCGGCACCTTGTTCTACAGTGGCGATGTCTCCCAGACGAACCGGCGCACCGTTCTGGTAGGCGATAATCAGCTGACGATATTCGTCGGCGGACTGCATCTGGTCGTTCGCCGAAAGCGTCACGGCGCGGGTTGGGCCGTCCAGCGAGCCCTTCGCCGAGTTGACGTTCGCGTTGCTGATGGCGCTGCGGATGGTTTCGCTGGTGAGCCCCAGCGCTGCAATGGCCTGCGCGTTCAGCTTGACGCGCACCGCCGGGCGCTGGCCGCCCGCGAGGGTGACGAGGCCAACGCCGGACACCTGAGAAATTTTCTGCGCCACGCGCGTTTCGACCATGTCTTCGACCTGGGTCATCGGCATGGCGGAGGAGGTGACGGCAAGCGTCATGATCGGCGGATCCGCCGGGTTCACCTTGCTGTAGACCGGCGGGTTAGGCAGGTCCGACGGCAGCAGGTTGGTGGCGGCGTTGATGGCGGCCTGTACCTCCTGCTCGGCGACGTCCAGCGACAGCGTCAGCTGGAACTGCAGCGTCACGACGGACGCCCCGCCTGAACTCTGGGAGGACATCTGTTTTAGCCCCGACATCTGGCCGAACTGGCGCTCCAGCGGGGCGGTAATGGCGGACGTCACCACGTCCGGGCTGGCGCCGGGATACAGCGTCACCACCTGAATGGTGGGGTAATCCACCTCCGGCAGCGCCGACACGGGCAGGAAGCGATAGCCGATAATCCCGGCGAGCAGGATCGCCACCATCAGCAGCGTGGTGGCGACTGGACGGAGGATAAACAGGCGTGACGGCCCGCCTGTAGAGCCTGGGGGCATAACCTGCATCAGGATTTCTCTCCCTGTTTCGCAGGTTCAACCACTTCCACTTTGGCCCCTTCGGTCAGACGGTCAATGCCGTCGGTAACCACGCGGTCGCCTGCGGAAAGGCCAGCGCTGATAACCACCGTCTGGCTGTCCTGAATACCGGTTTTCACCAGGTGTTTGCTGACCTTATTGTCGCTGTTAAGCACCCAGACGAAGTTGCCTTCGTTACCCATCTGCAGCGCAGCGGTGGGGATCACCACCGCGTTCTCTTCGGTGGCGACCAGCATGCGCGCGTTGACAAACTGGTTCGGGAAGAGGGCATCGTCCTTGTTATTAAAGCGCGCCTTCAGCTTGATGGTGCCGGTGGTGGTGTCGATCTGGTTATCCAGACTGAGCAGAGAGCCTTCGCTCAGCTTCTGCTTGTTGGTGCGGTCCCAGGCTTCCACCACCAGGCCTTTACCGGCTTTTTGCGCCTGCACCACCGTCGCAATGTCGCTTTCCGGCAGGGTAAAGACTAAATCAATCGGGTGGGTCTGGGTGATCACCACGATGCCCGTGGTGTCGCCGCTGGAGATTTGGTTGCCGATATCGACCTGTTTCAGGCCCACGCGTCCGTCAATCGGCGCGGTGATGCGGCTCCAGTCCAGCTGCAGCTGGGCGCTGGCCACCGCGGCTTCGTCGGCTTTGATGGTGCCCTGCGTTTCGCTGACCAGCGACTGCTGGGTATCCAGCTCCTGACGAGACACGAGGTTGGTTTTCACCAGTTGCTGGTAGCGGGCCAGATCGCGACGGGCGTTGGCGAGGGTCGCGTTGTCTTTCGCGAGCTGCCCCTGCGCCTGGGCGAGGGCGACCTTAAACTGGCTCGGGTCGATTTCGGCCAGCAGATCGCCCGCTTTAACCTGCTGTCCTTCCTGGAAGTGAATAGCCATCAGCTGGCCGTCGACGCGGCTACGCACCGTGGCGGTGTTGGCGGCGGTAATGGTCCCGAGACCTGTGAGATAGCGAGGAACGGCTTTATTCACCGCCGTCGCCGCCTGGACCGGCGCCAGCGCGCCACCGCGCATGCCGTGGCGCCCTCCGCCTGCCGGGCGCTGTGCCTGGCTGGTGGCACCAGCGGGTGCGGCGGAATTCGCGGATTGACTGTGCCAGTACCAGGCGGCGGCAAGGACCACCACAATGATGCCAGCGGCGATTGCCCAGCGGGATTTGTTACTGCCTTTCATCGTTATACGTTCTCATCCTGAAGACTTCGGGGAATGATACTAGTTTAGTCAGCTAACACAGCGGAAAAATGGAGGAAATATGGAAGACTGTCAGGAATGGTCTGAATGGAGGTAAACGCAAAACGGCAACATCCGTTGCCGTTTTGGGTGTTTTCTCCCTCTCCCTGTGGGAGAGGGCCGGGGTGAGGGCACCAGACCGCACCGCAACAACGCTAGCTAAACATCACCTGCGCCCAGCGCGCCAGCCCTGCGGTAACGGAGCCAAAGTCATCTCCACCCGCAATCGGAATACCCGGCAGCTGTTCCGCCAGCGCTTTTTTAATCAGCGGCGAACGGGCGCTACCTCCGGTCAGGTAGATAACGTCCGGCTTCTCTTTGCCGTTCTCCAGCGCCAGCTGCACCTGTTCCAGAATGCGCTGCAGCGGCTGCGCGAGCGCCGCCTCCAGCCCGTCCTGCGAAATGGCGGTGGCCAGTTCGTCGCTGATAAACGGCAGGGAGACCGCATGCTCAGCGCGGTCGGACAGGGCGATTTTGCTCTCTTCCGCGGTACGCACCACGCGGTAGCTCAGACGCTGGCGCCACACTTTATAGAGCAGGGCGACTTTTTCGCCGTCCTGCGCATCACGCATCAGATCGTTCAGGAAGCGGCCGTTGGCGGTGCTGTAAAAATCACTTTGCGCAGGCACATCGTTGATGGCAATCGCGTTCCACCACGGCAGGATCGGCAGAGCAATGCCTTTTTCCGTCTGACCCCCCATGCCGAGCAGCGGCATCAGGCTCTTGAATGCCAGCGCGATATCAAGATCGTTACCGCCTACGCGGCAGCCGCTGTGCCCGAGCAGGCTGTTTTCACGATCGCGACGGTTATGCCACTGCGGGCCCATCAGCAGCAGCGAGCAGTCCGTCGTGCCCCCGCCGATGTCCACGACTAATACGCGCGTCTCTTCCGTCAGCGTGGCTTCAAAGTCCAGCCCCGCGGCAACCGGCTCATACTGGAACACCACGTCGCGGAAGCCCGCGCGGTGCGCCGCACGCTCAAGGATCCCCTGCGCCTGCTGGTTGGCCTCGTCGCCGCCCAGCCCCTGGAAGTTGATCGGACGGCCAATCACCGCCTGGGTAATCGCATCGGAGACCTGCGTCTGCGCCTGATGACGAATATGCAGCATCATCGCGCACACCAGGTCTTCGAACAGCGCGACCTGCTGCGGCTTCAGGCCGCTGGCACCGAGGAAGGATTTTGGTGACTTAACGAAGTAGACCTCTTCCGGGTCTTCAATGTAATGCCCGAGCGAAGAGAGACCGAACTGCACGCTGGACGGCGTAACGTCGATGTCTTCCTCGCGGTTAAAGCTGACCGCCCGGCGCAGCAGCGCCTGGGTCTCCGTCGCCGTGGCCGGAACCTGATGGTGACGAAACAGCCATTCGCTCACCGCTTCACGCGTCGGTGCGCAGAGCATAGACGGCAGCAGCGTGCTCTCTTTTTCCATTTTCAGGAGCCGTGGCTGCCCGTTTTGCATAATCGCAACCGAGCAGTTTGCCGTACCGTAGTCAAATCCAATAAACACGATGAATCCCCATGCCGGTGAGAAGGGGCGAGACTTTAACGAAATGTCTGCATGGCGACAACAGGAATATGAAAGCAAGGCAATACAGGGTCTTTCCGTTTATGCTGATAACACTAAAAAAGGAGTAACGATGTATACCCTCACCTGGCTTCCCCCTTATGACTGGCAGTGGATGTTTGGCTTTCTTGGCGCGCGTGCGGTAACGGGCATTGAAACCGTCACGCACGACTACTACGAGCGCAGTTTTGCCTGCGAAGGACATCAGGGGATCTTCCGCGTGACTCCGGATATCGCCACCCATACGCTGACCGTGATCCTCAGCCCGGGGTTAATTCCGGTTGCGCAGACGTGCCTTGAACGCATCGAACGCCTGTTCGATCTTGCCTGCAATCCGCAGCGCATCGCGGAGACGCTGGGCGATCTCGGTGCTGCCCGGCCAGGCTTACGTTTGCCGGGAGCGATGGATGCGTACGAGCAGGGCGTTCGGGCAATTCTCGGACAGCTGGTGAGCGTGGCGATGGCGGCGAAGCTGGCGTCGCGCGTGGTGGCGTTATGCGGCGAACCCGTGGCGGATTGCCCGGGCTATCTCTGCTTCCCCACGCCGCAGGCGCTGGCGGCAGCGGATCCTCTGGCGCTGAAAGCGTTAGGTATGCCGGTAAAGCGTGCGGAGTCGCTGATTCATCTGGCGCAGTCGGTCATCGACGGGACGTTTCCGCTTTTCCCACCCGCGAACATAGAGGAGGGGATGAAGGCGCTACAGCAGCGGCCGGGTATAGGGCGCTGGACGGCAAATTATCTGGCCCTGCGCGGCTGGCAGGCGAAAGATGTATTTCTTCCGGATGATTACCTGATTAAACAACGGTTTGCCGGGATGACGCCCGCGCAAATTCGTCGTTATGCCGAGCGCTGGCAGCCGTGGCGCTCTTACGCGCTGCTGCACATCTGGTACACCGACGGCTGGTCGCCGTCAGTTGATGGCGAAATAGCTGGTGTTGAGCAGTAGATCCAGCGGCTGCGGCTCGGCGATGGTGTCACCAAAGATAAAATCAATGCCGATGCCGGAGAGCGTATCCATCATGATGGGCTGGTTGCAGGGGCCCGCGATGGTTTTCATTCCCAGACGCTGGGCGTGGCCCTGCACAATGGTCACCATCATCTCATCCATCAGATTGCCATACACGTTGCTTACCACCTCAGCGTCCAGCATCAGATAGTCGGCCATATTCGCTGTCAGGTGGGTAAAGACGTTCATGTCGCGTCCCACCTGGCTGAAGATCACGCGGCAGCCCGCCTGGCGAAGCTTTTGCAGACTCCGCTGCAGGTTCTTATCCGGGCTGCACACCACATCAGCAGAGATAACCAGATGTAGCAGACGACCCGGCATGGGGCTTTTATCCAGCAGGTCGAGAAGCTCATCGACCAGCGTCACGCTGGCTAAACCAGCCTCAGAAAGCGGCAGTGCCACACCCATGCCTTTACTGGCGATCTGGGCGGCATAGGTGCGGAAAAACTCGCTAAAAATACGTCTGTCGAGGGCGTGCAAAAGCTCAGGTTCCGCCAGACCCGAGCGGAAAGCATGCTCTTCCTGGACTTCGCCCTGACTGGTCCACAGGCGTAACGACAGCAGCCAGAAATTACTGCTTTCCGGGATGCGCGGGGAGGCGACGCTGCGGGCAATTATCATCAGGTGATTGTCTTTAATCATGTGCCACTGTTCATCAAGCGACATCATGTTGCGCGTGTGGTGATCCCGCTCCTGCTGGGGTTCGTAAACCGTCACCATGCCGCGCCCGCTGTTTTTTGAGGCATAACAGGCAATATCCGCCTGCGACATGATCTCCGACGCCTGATGGTTATTTTCATCAATCAGCGTGATGCCGGCGCTGGCGCCGATCCGGTGCAGGCGGCCTTCCCACATAAAGTGATAGTCATTGATCGTGTGGATCAGGCGACCGGCAATATAGCGCGCGCTTTCAATATTGCAGTCCGGTAACAGTAAGCCGAACTCGTCCCCGCCCAGACGCGCCAGCACGTCGCTGGAGCGGAGCATGGTCAACATCAGGGAAGAGAGTTCCCGCAGCAGGGCATCGCCCGCCGCGTGGCCTGCCGTATCGTTGACGGCTTTGAAGCGATCGAGATCGATAAAGACCAGAGCATGACGCTGGCGCGTTTCGCGAACGGTCTGCAGGAGGCGTTTGAGATGATTTTCGAAGCTGACCCGGTTTGCCAGATGGGTCAGGGCGTCGTGGGAGGCGCTATAGCTGAGCTGGCGCAGCATTTTGCGCGACTCGGTCACGTCCTGAATCACGATAACCGAGCCAATATTCTGCCCATCCAGCGTGCTGAGCGGCGTAATGCTGTAATGAATATCGAAATTTCCACCGGTACGGCAGTTCAGCACCACGTCCTGATCGATATCGGAACGGGACATATCGCCGCTGTGAATATTCTCCATCAGCGGCCCTTTTTCACCAAAGGTGATGTGCAACACCTTCAGGATCGGCTGGCCGATAGCCTCGGTCTGCAGCCAGCCGCTCATTTTCTCTGCCACCGGGTTCATAAAGGTGACGTTCATGTTGATATCGGTACACAGTACCGCTTCACCGATGGAATCGAGGGTGATGTGCAGACGCTCTTTTTCCTGGAAGAGGGCTTCGTTGAGCTGCTTAACCTCGGTCATGTCCATGTTGATGCCGAGCAGCCGTTCGACCTCACCCTGCTTATTAAGCACCCGGTTCGCCAGGGAGCGAATATGGCGCACGCCTTCCTTCACGCGAATGCGAAATTCCAGCTTAAACGGCAGACGGGAAATCAGAGAGTCCCGCAGCACCTTCTCTGCGTGGGCGCGATCTTCCGGCAGCATTGTGTCATGCCAGAGCTGCCAGGTGGGCTTGATGTGCGGCGGGATTTCATACAGCTCAAACATCCGCTTGTCCCAGCTGATAATGTCTGGCTCCAGATCCCACTCCCAGATGCCGATGCCGCCCGCTTCGTTAGCCAGCGTAATGCGCTCCATCAGGCGCTTATTGACCCATTCGGTCTGCTTCAGGTCGTTAATGTCTTCAATCTGGGCGATAAAATAGAGCGGCGAGCCGTCGGCATGACGCACGACGGAGACGGCCAGCAGCGCCCAGACCACTTCCCCGTCGCGGGTGTAATAGCGCTTCTCGAGGGTATAGGTATTGATATCGCCATTGACCAGCTGTTCAAGCTGTTCCAGGTCGGTGTGCAGATCTTCCGGCCAGGTGAGCTGCTGGAAGGTCAGCGACTGGAGCTCAGTCTGGCTGTAACCGAGGAAATTGCACAGCGCCTTGTTAGCCTGAAGCCATTTGCCCTCAATGCTGACCAGCGCCATACCGATGGCCGAATACTCCATCGCATTGCGGAAGCGCTCCTCGCTTTCGGTGATGTGTTTGCGCTCGGCGCGGAAGGCGTACATCACCATGGTCATCACGTTAGCGGGCAGGAGCAGCATCAGGAACGGCAGCCAGGGGGCGTTCAGCATCGGCCCGGCGTGCTGCGTGGTCAGCGCCAGAGGGTTACGGGCAATCATCAGCGACACAACCATTACGGTGACCAGAAACACCATGAACGCTTCCATCCGTGGCAGGCGCACGGCGCTCCACATCAGCAGAACAATCACGCAGGTGAAAGGCCACGGCAGCCAGGTGATGGCTGCCCAACTGAGGGCTAACGTTACGGCCAGCGTGGTCAGCGTTTCCAGCAGCAATCTCGGGTCACGGTGGCGCAGCAGATAATGGGGTTTAAACAGCAGGCCCAGCGGCACCAGCGCCAGCGCGCCAATGGCTTCTGACAACACCCAGACGAAGAAATTGCGCAGGGGTTCAGGGCCGGGTGCCAGCAGAGACACCAGAATACCGCCCACCAGCGGCGGAACCAGCGCGCTGCCGATGGCCACGCGGATCCAGTCGTTCAGATTCTGCAGCGGGTTGTACCACGGGAGCCATTTGCGCAGAAACAGCGCGCCGATAGCGGCCTCAATGACGTTGATAGAAGGGTAGATGAAGCTGACCGACCCCCATGAAAACAGCATCCACGAGGCCAGAACATTGCCGAACGAACAGGCCAGGGCGATTCCCGGCCACATTTTCCCCGCATGGCGGTAAAACGCCACCATCATAATGGCGGTGGGGAACCAGAGCGGGGCCAGCAGGGTACCGAAGCGGGTGAGCTCCAGCGAAAATAAGGTAAAGATAAAGGTGACCAGGCCCAGACAGACAAGTCGTATTAGAGGATGTGGGGTGGTAACCAAAACCCGCTGGTATTGTTTATTCATTACCGCTTTATCCAGAGACGTCATGCCGTCAGGGAAGATGTCCGAACGCGTGAATTTGATAATTTGGTTTATGCTAGTACAAACAATTTACAATTCATATGGTGACCGCTCAGAATTTGACACCATAGACTTATTAAATACTTACTCCGTTAAAAAAAACGATTAAACGCTGAAAAAACGTTCATTTAAATTTCACTCAGGGAATAAAACGTCACTTTTCGGCCAGTCTCGCAGAACCTGTGCATTCGACTGGTATCACGCCCGCGAAATCCCTATAATTGCCGCGTTTGACGCTCCGGCGTCGTCCTTCCTTAACATCCAGGTTAATCAGGTCGCTAAATTTATGACTGATAAGTCTCATCAGTGCGTCATTATAGGCATCGCCGGCGCATCGGCTTCAGGTAAAAGTCTAATTGCCAGTACGCTTTATCGCGAACTGCGTGAACAAGTAGGTGATGAGCATATCGGCGTCATTCCCGAAGACAGCTATTACAAAGATCAATCCCATCTGTCGATGGAAGAACGCGTCAAAACCAACTATGACCACCCCAATGCGATGGATCACAGCCTGCTGTTCCAGCATTTAGAAGCGCTTAAGAGCGGCCAGGCGATTGAGCTGCCCGTTTACAGCTACGTAGAACACACCCGCACCCAGGAAACCATCCGCATCGAGCCGAAAAAGGTCATTATCCTTGAAGGCATCCTGCTGCTGACCGACGCCCGCCTGCGTGAATCCATGAACTTCTCTATTTTCGTTGATACCCCGCTGGATATCTGCCTGATGCGCCGCATCAAGCGCGACGTGAATGAACGTGGCCGTTCGATGGACTCCGTTATGGCGCAATACCAGAAAACGGTCCGCCCGATGTTCCTGCAGTTTATTGAGCCATCCAAACAATACGCCGATATCATCGTGCCGCGCGGGGGTAAAAACCGCATTGCTATTGATATCTTAAAAGCGAAAATCAGCCAGTTTTTTGAATAAGCCGCGTGAATTGTGTACCGTTCAGAGATAACCTGGTTTTACCCTGAGCGCTTACCGCTTCAGGGTACGATGCATGAAAGGAGAAAGTGCCATGCGTCTTTGTGATCGCGATATAGAAGCCTGGCTGGATGAAGGCCGTTTGTCTATTACCCCACGTCCACCTGTTGAGCGTATCAATGGCGTGACCGTTGATGTACGGTTAGGTAATAAATTCCGCACCTTTAGCGGCCATACCGCACCGTTCATCGACCTCAGCGGGCCGAAGGACGAAGTTAGCGCCGCGCTCGATCGCGTGATGAGTGATGAAATCGTTATCGACGACGGCGAAGCCTTTTATCTGCATCCGGGTGAACTGGCGCTGGCGGTCACATTTGAATCCGTCACTCTGCCTGCGGACCTCGTCGGCTGGCTTGATGGCCGCTCTTCGCTGGCACGACTGGGACTGATGGTCCACGTGACCGCGCACCGTATCGATCCAGGCTGGTCGGGGCGTATCGTACTGGAGTTCTTCAACGCCGGTAAATTGCCGCTGGCGCTGCGCCCGGGGATGATGATCGGCGCGTTGAGCTTTGAACCGCTGTCAGGCCCGGCAGATCGTCCTTATAACCGTCGGCAGGACGCAAAATATCGCGACCAGCAGGGCGCGGTTGCCAGCCGTATTGATAAAGACTGATCGTTAGCCCATTGAGGATGCCATGAGAAGAGTTCTGACAACGCTGATGATTTTGCTGGTGGTGCTGGTGGCCGGCCTTTCGGCGTTGGTTCTGCTTGTTAACCCTAACGATTTCCGCGCTTACATGGTGCGGCAGGTCGAGGCACGCAGTGGTTATCAACTGAAGCTTGACGGGCCGCTGCGCTGGCACGTCTGGCCGCAGCTCAGCATTCTCTCTGGCCGCATGTCGCTTACGGCACCGGGGGCGTCCCAGCCGCTGGTGTCCGCAGACAACATGCGCCTTGATGTGGCGCTGTTCCCGCTCATTTCCCATCAGCTGCAGGTTAAACAGGTGATGCTGAAAGGCGCGGTGATTCAGCTCACCCCGCAATCCGAAGCCGTGCGCGATGCAAATGCACCGGTTGCGCCGCGCGAAAATACCCTGCCTGATGAGCCGTCTGATACAGGCTGGTCCTTTGATATCGGCAAGCTGAAAGTGGCCGATAGCGTGTTGGTTTTCCAGCATGAGCACCAGGAGCAGGTGACCGTTCGCAACATTAACCTGCAGATGGAACAGGATGCGCACCATCTTGCGTCGGTGGCGTTTAGCGGGCGCGTGAATCGCGATCAGCGCGATTTGACCCTGTCGCTGAATGCCAGCGTCAATGCCTCAGACTATCCGCACCAGCTCACCGCTGACATTCAGCAACTGGACTGGCAGCTGACGGGGGCCGATCTTCCCACCCAGGGGATCACCGGGCAGGGAACGCTGCAGGCCGTCTGGCGCGAAGAACAAAAGCAGCTGGAGCTGGATAATCTCAACCTGCAGGCAAATGACAGTAGCCTGAAGGGGCAGGCGAGCGTTACGCTCGAAGAGAAGCCGAAGTGGGTGCTGAATCTGCAGTTTGACAAGCTCAATCTGGAAAACCTGCTGCCGCCGCTGCCAGCCAGCGCCACCGACAGCGATGCCACGCAGACGGGGCAAAGCCAGGCACCGGTATCGCGTCCGGTTATCTCGTCTAATCTTGATCAACCTGACTATAACGCCCTGCGCGGATTCACGGCGGATATTCTGCTGAAAGCCAATAGCCTGCGCTGGCGCGGTATTGATTTTACCGACGTGAGCAGCCAGATGTTTAACCATAACGGTTTGCTGGTGATCTCCGAACTGAGCGGTAAGATGGGCGCAGGGAACCTCTCGCTGCCCGGCACGCTGGATGTCCGTAAAGACATTGCCAGCGCCGAATTCCAGCCGCGTCTCGACAACGTTGAGATAGGTACCATCCTGAAAGCGTTTAACTACCCGATATCCCTGACGGGTCAGTTGACGCTAGCGGGTGACTTCTCAGGCACGAAAATTGATGCCGATGCTTTCCGCCGCGAGTGGCAGGGGCAGGCGCATCTTGATCTGAAAAACTCCCGTATGGAAGGGCTTAACTTCCAGCAGCTGGTGCAGCAGGCGGTTGAGCGCAGCAGCGATGTGAAAGCGCAGGATAACTATGACAGCGCCACGCGCTTCGACAGCTTCACCGCGGACCTGACGCTGGACAACGGACAACTTTCTCTCGACGGAATGCAGGGCACCTCTTCACTGTTATCAATGACGGGTGACGGTAAGCTGGATCTGGTGAAAGAGACGGCGGACACGCGCTTTAACGTGCGGGTACTTTCAGGCTGGCAGGGTGAGAGCAAGCTCATCGACTTCCTGAAAGAGACGCCGGTTCCGCTGACCGTATATGGTAAATGGCAGGCCCTGAATTACAGCCTGCAGGTGGATCAGATCCTGCGTAAGCATCTGCAGGATGAAGCGAAACGTCGGCTTAGCGGCTGGGCGGATCGTAATAAAGATTCACAGGACGGCAAGGATGTGAAAAAGCTGCTGGATAAGCTGTGATGCCTGTTGCGCCGGGTGGCGGCTTCGCCTTACCCGGCCTACAAAAACCGAACATCGTAGGCCGGGTAAGCGAAGCGCCACCCGGCTTTTTTATACCTCGAAATCCAGTTCTTCCTCATCCCGCAGCGGAATGAGCTGAACCTTCTGCACGCGATGGTTTTCAATCTGCAGGGTTTTCAGCAGATAGTCGCCCACCTGAACCTCTTCCCCCGGCTGCGGGATACGCTGCAAATACTCCATCAGCAGACCGGCAATGGTGTGATATTCCCGCTTTTCATCCAGCGGCAGCGGGACATATTGCACCAGATCTTCCAGCGGCATATGGCCGTTAGCCGTCCACGAACCGTCTGCGTTTTTCTGAATGTCGTGGCGGGCATCAATCTCATCCACCTCGTTTGGCAGATTACCGGCGATGGTTTCCATCACGTCGCTGAGCGTGACCAGCCCTTCCACCGAACCAAACTCATCCACCACAAAGGCAAAGTGCGTGCGCGCGTTACGGAATTGCTCAAGGGCGGAGAGCAGCGGTAGCCCCTCCGGGAAGACCAGCGGCTGGCGTACCAGCACGCGCAGATTGAGCGCCTCGCCGTGCAGCTGCTGCTGGAGCAGGTCAATAACGTGCACCACGCCCAGCAGCTCCTCTTCCTCTTCACCGCCGGTCACCACCACGCGGGTGTGCTGGTTTTTATCCAGCAGGGCGCGAATGTGCTCTTCGGGTGCCGTCAGGTCGATATGTTCAATGTCATGTCGTGAGGTCATGATGCTGCTGACCGTCCGCTGGTTCAGATTGAGCACTCGCTCAATCATCCGCCGTTCCTGCGGGTCAAAGATCAGCCCGTCGCTGTGGTCGGCCAGCATGGCTGAGGATTCGGCGTCCAGCTCCGCATCCTCTTTCTTACCGCTTAACAGGCGCATAACCGTGTCTGCCGTACGCTGGCGCAGGGTCTGATTCGCGGACAGGAAGCGGCGGCGGTTAAATATCGCCAGCTGGTTAAGCGCTTCAATCATGACGGAGAACCCGATGGCGGCATACAGGTAGCCTTTCGGAATATGGAAGCCAAAACCGTCGGCCACCAGGCTAAAGCCAATCATCAGCAGGAAGCTCAGACAGAGAATGACGATTGTCGGGTGACTGTTCACAAACCGTGTGAGCGCCTTGCTGGCCATCACCATCAGGGTGATGGCGATAATCACCGCGGCCATCATCACCGCAAGGTGGTCCACCATCCCGACGGCGGTGATCACCGAGTCCAGGGAGAAGACCGCATCCAGCACCACGATCTGCGCTACCACCGGCCAGAATTTCGCCCCGCGGCGCTGGGTTGGGTTCTCGCTGTCTTTGCCTTCCAGCCGCTCGTTGAGTTCCACGGTGGCTTTGAACAGCAGGAACAACCCGCCGAAGAGCATGATGAGATCGCGTGCGCTAAAACTCAGACCGTGAATGGAGAACAGTGGCTGAGTGAGCGTGACCAGCCAGGAGATAGAGGCCAGCAGCAGTAACCGCATCACCATCGCCAGCAGCAGACCCGTCACGCGCGCGCGGTCGCGCTGGGAAGGGGGCAGTTTTTCAGCGAGGATGGCGATAAAGACCAGATTATCAATCCCGAGCACTAACTCGATGACGACCAGCGTAACCAGCCCGGCCCAGATTGAGGGATCGGCAATCCATTCCATAGTAATAGTAATACCTTCTGTTATATGACGAATGTCACACTTCGATCATGGATAAAGCTGGGGGAAATTGCAATGCCGGGCTGAGATTTCTCTTAATACAAGGGGTAAAAAAGAGAGCATTCTCAACAGGGTGTAAATAAGCGAAATACGTATATTTAATTACAAAGAAAGCATTTTAGGATATATCGCAGATAATGGTTTTTAGTCTCTTTTTGTCAATATAAAGAAATTCCTAAAAGGTCAAAAATTTGCTCTTAATATTAATCTTAAAAACTGATATTAGGACAGTTGTCTCCTTGCCTGCTATTAGGTTAGCTGCAACAATTCTCCCAGCATCAAATGTTAAATCTCGGTGTTGCTATTAATGTTCGGTCTTCAGGGATGGTTATTCATTATCCGTCTGGTTTCTCAAGCGGCTGATATATTTCCAGAAGACCTTGCTCAAGAGGGTGTCTATCCATAACACATTGTTTAGTCAGTGGATTGGTAACTGAAAGCCAAGGGCGGTAGCGTGCCTGAAAGCGTGTGAATCAGCCCCGATTATTCTGTCAATAGCCAATGGATGAATAAGCTTTTTTTAGGACTGATGCCAGTTATATTTCTATTTGATTAACTGCATGCTGAAACCCAATACGACTCGAGCTTATTTAAATTGCACAGGGTAATTACTCTGCCAAAGTGATAAATAATCAATGATGAAATCCAAAATGAAATTGATGCCATTATTGGTGTCTGTGACCTTGATGAGTGGTTGCACGGTCTTTCCCGGCAGCAATATGTCAACAATGGGTAAGGATGTGATCAAGCAACAGGATGCCGATTTTGATCTCGACAAAATGGTGAATGTTTATCCACTTACGCCTCGTCTGGTCGAACAATTACGTCCACGTCCGAATGTTGCCCAGCCGAATATGTCGCTGGACCAGGAAATTGCGTCCTACCAGTACCGCGTGGGGCCGGGTGACGTGATCAACGTGACCGTCTGGGACCACCCGGAACTGACCACGCCAGCGGGCCAGTACCGCAGCTCAAGCGACACCGGTAACTGGGTGCAGTCAGATGGCACCATGTTCTATCCCTACATTGGTAAAGTCCATGTTGCAGGGAAAACGCTTGCCGAGATCCGTAGTGATATTACCGGCCGCTTAGCGCAGTACATCGCCGATCCGCAGGTGGACGTTAATATCGCCGCATTCCGCTCGCAAAAAGCCTATATCTCCGGCCAGGTGAACAAATCCGGCCAGCAGGCCATCACCAACGTTCCTCTGACCGTACTGGATGCCATTAACGCCGCGGGCGGGTTAACCGACGGCGCCGACTGGCGCAACGTGGTACTCACCCACAATGGGAAGGAGCAGCGCATTTCGCTGCAGGCGCTGATGCAAAACGGCGATCTGACCCAGAACCGTCTGCTCTATCCGGGCGACATTCTCTACGTGCCGCGCAATGACGATCTGAAAGTCTTCGTGATGGGTGAAGTGAAGAAACAGAGCACCCTCAAAATGGACTTCAGCGGTATGACCCTGACCGAAGCGCTGGGCAATGCTGAAGGTATCGATCTGACGACCTCTAACGCGACCGGTATCTTCGTGATCCGTCCGCTTAAAGGTGAGGGCAGTGCGAAAGGCAAGATTGCCAACATCTACCAGCTGGATATGTCCGATGCGACCTCTCTGGTGATGGCGACGGAGTTCCGTCTTCAGCCATACGATGTGGTGTACGTCACCACCGCGCCGGTTGCCCGCTGGAACCGTCTGATCAACCAGTTGCTGCCAACCATCAGTGGCGTTCGCTACATGACGGATACGGCGCGCGACATTCATACCTGGTAATCCGCGATGTTTAACAAAATTCTGGTGGTATGCGTGGGGAACATTTGCCGTTCCCCCACGGCTGAACGGTTGTTGAAACACTACCAGCCCGAACTGACCGTTGATTCGGCAGGGCTGGGTGCACTGGTCGGTAAAGGTGCCGATGAGCGCGCTACGAGCGTGGCGCGGGATCATCACCTCTCTCTCGACGGCCACGTGGCCCGCCAGGTCACTGGCCGCATGTGCCGGGAGTATGACCTGATCCTGACGATGGAAAAACGCCATATTCATGCGCTGTGCGAGATCGCTCCGGAGATGCGCGGCAAGGTGATGCTGTTTGGTCACTGGGACAATGAACGTGAAATCCCCGATCCGTATCGCAAAAGCCATGAGGCCTTTGAGGCGGTTTACACCTTACTTGACCAGTCTGCCCAACAGTGGGCGCAGGCACTGAAAGTTCAGCAGGGATAACAATGACAGAAAAAACAAGACCTTCTGCCGCCCCGATTTCGGGCAGTGATGAAATTGATATTGGGCGCCTGGTCGGCACTGTTGTAGAGGCAAAGTGGTGGGTGCTTGGCATTACCGCCGTATTTGCCGCGGCGGCCGTCGTCTACACGCTGTTCGCCACCCCTATCTACAGCGCCGACGCGCTGGTGCAGATCGAGCAGAATACCGGCAACTCGCTGGTGCAGGACATCGGTTCCGCGCTGGCGAACAAGCCGCCGGCATCCGACGCCGAAATTCAGCTCATCCAGTCACGTCTGGTGCTGGGTAAAACGGTTCACGACCTCGGGCTCGATATCTCCGTCACCAAAAATACCTTCCCGGTCTTTGGTGCCGGCTGGGATCGTCTGATGGGGCGAAGCAACGACACGGTGAAAGTGACTGACTTCGTGCTGCCGAAAGGGGCTGCCGATCAGACGTTTACCCTGACGGTGCTTGGTCCGAAACAGTACCAGCTAACCAGCGACGCAGGTTTTAGCGCGCGCGGTGTAGTAGGGCAGATGCTGACCAAAGACGGCGTCAGCATGATGGTCAGCGCGATCAACGCCCAGGAGGGCGGTGAATTCACCGTCACCAAATTCTCCACGCTGGGGATGATCAACAATCTGCAGAACAACCTGACCGTCACCGAAAACGGTAAGGACACCGGCGTGCTGAGCATGACCTTTACCGGTGAAGATAAGGATCAGATCCGCGACATCCTGAACAGCATTACCCGCAACTATCTTGAGCAGAACGTTGAGCGTAAATCGGCGGAAGCGGCGAAAAGCCTGGCCTTCCTTGCGAAACAGCTCCCGGAAGTACGCGGCCGTCTGGATGATGCCGAGAACAAGCTGAACGCCTACCGTCAGGATAAAGACTCCGTTGACCTGCCGCTGGAGGCGAAATCGGTCCTCGATTCGATGGTTAACATTGATGCGCAGCTCAACGAGCTGACCTTCAAAGAGGCGGAGATTTCCAAGCTTTATACCAAACGTCACCCGGCCTACCGCACGCTGCTGGAGAAACGCCGTACGCTGGAAGAAGAGAAAGCGAAGCTCAATGACCGCGTGACCGCGATGCCGAAAACGCAGCAGGAGATCGTGCGTCTGACCCGCGACGTGGAGTCCGGACAGCAGGTTTACATGCAGCTGCTGAACAAGCAGCAGGAGCTGAAAATCACCGAAGCCAGTACCGTGGGTGACGTGCGCATCGTCGACCCGGCTATTACCCAGCCTGGCGTACTGAAGCCGAAGAAAGCGCTGATCATTCTCGGCAGCATTATTCTCGGCCTGATGCTCTCTATCGTGGGCGTGCTGTTGCGTTCCCTGTTCAACCGCGGTATCGAAAGCCCGCAGGTGCTGGAAGAGAGCGGTATCAACGTCTATGCCAGCATTCCGCTGTCTGAGTGGCAAAAATCCCGTGACAGCGTCAAAACCATCAAGGGCGTTAAGCGTTACAAACAGAGCCAGCTGCTGGCGGTGGGTAACCCGACCGACCTCGCTATCGAAGCGATCCGTAGCCTGCGTACCAGTCTGCACTTCGCCATGATGCAGGCCAAAAACAACGTCCTGATGTTAACCGGCGTTAGCCCGTCAATCGGTAAAACCTTCGTCTGCGCCAACCTGGCGGCGGTGGTCAGCCAGACCAACAAGCGCGTGCTGCTGATCGACTGTGATATGCGCAAGGGCTATACCCACGAACTGCTGGGCACCAACAACGTTAACGGTCTGTCGGAAATCCTGCTCGGCAAAGGCGACATTAGCCAGAGCGCGAAACCAACAACGGTGCCGAAATTTGACCTGATCCCACGCGGTCAGGTGCCGCCTAACCCGTCCGAGCTGCTGATGAGCGAACGCTTCACCGAGCTGGTGGAGTGGGCGAGCAAAAACTACGACCTGGTGCTGATCGATACGCCGCCAATTCTGGCCGTGACCGACGCGGCCGTTGTTGGCCGCCATGCGGGCACCACGCTGATGGTAGCGCGTTACGCGGTGAACACCCTGAAAGAGGTGGAAACCAGCCTGAGCCGCTTCGAGCAGAACGGCATTGAGGTGAAAGGGGTGATCCTGAACTCCATCTTCCGCCGCGCGACCGGGTACCAGGATTACGGGTATTACGAGTACGAATATAAGTCTGACAGTAAATAAAAAAACACACCCCACACCCCTCACCCTAACCCTCTCCCCAAAGGGGAGAGGGGACTGTTCGGTGCTGGATTTGGGGGACGAACGTAATGATAACCACTGGCTGCCTTTCACCCTCTCCCCTTTGGGGAGAGGGCCGGGGTGAGGGGAAAAAATGACCACACAACGCCCTTTAGTTTCAATCTATATGCCGACATGGAATCGTCAGCAGCTGGCGATCCGCGCAATCAAGTCGGTGTTACGTCAGGATTACGATAACTGGGAGCTGATCATCGTTGATGACTGCTCTTCCTCGTATGAACAGCTGCAAAAGTTTGTGACTGACCTCAACGACCCGCGGGTGGTCTATACGCATAACGCCATTAACTCCGGCGCATGTGCGGTGCGTAATCAGGCGATTATGCAGGCCAAAGGGCAGTATCTGACCGGTATCGACGACGATGACGAATGGACGCCGAACCGTCTGTCTATCTTCCTGTCGCATAAAGAACAGCTGGTTACGCACGCTTTTCTGTATGCCAACGACTATGTCTGCCAGGGCGAAGTTTACTCGCAGCCCGCCAGCCTGCCGCTGTATCCGAAATCACCATACTCTCGCCGCCTTTTCTACAAGCGCAACATTATTGGTAACCAGGTCTTCACCTGGGCGTGGCGTTTCAAAGAGTGCCTGTTCGATACCGAACTCAAGGCCGCGCAGGATTACGATATCTTCCTGCGCATGGTGGTGGAATACGGTGAACCGTGGAAAGTGGAAGAGGCCACGCAGATCCTGCACATCAACCACGGGGAGATGCAAATCACCTCCTCGCCGAAAAAGTTCTCCGGCTACTTCCATTTTTACCGCAAGCACAAGGACAAGTTTGACCGTGCCAGCCGCAAATATCAGCTCTTTACCCTCTATCAGATCCGCAATAAGCGCATGAACTGGCGCACGCTGCTGACGCTGCTTTCCGTGCGTAACGGCAAGCGCCTGGCTGACGGGCTTCGGGGGAAATAATGTTTCTGGAAGATTGCCGCGCTAACAGCTGGAGCCTGCGTCCGTGCTGCATGGTTCTGGCGTACCGCATCGCGCACTTTTGCTCGGTGTGGCGTAAGAAAAACGTCCTGAACAACATCTGGGCGGCACCCATGCTGGTGCTGTATCGCATCATCACCGAATGCTTTTTTGGCTATGAAATCCAGGCCGCTGCCACCATTGGCCGCCGCTTTACCATCCACCACGGCTATGCGGTGGTGATCAACAAGTTCGTGGTCGCCGGGGATGATTTCACCATTCGTCATGCGGTCACCATTGGCAACCGTGGGCCTGACAGCCTGGCCTGCCCGGTCATCGGCAATAACGTCGAGCTGGGGGCGAACGTGGTGATCGTTGGTGACATCACGATTGGTAATAACGTCACGATTGGTGCTGGCAGCGTGGTGCTGGACAGCATTCCGGATAACGCGCTGGTGGTGGGAGAAAAAGCCCGCGTGAAGGTGATTAAATGAACATTCTGCAATTTAACGTACGCCTCGCAGAAGGCGGAGCGGCAGGCGTGGCCCTGGATCTGCACCAGCGCGCGCTGCAAAAAGGACTTCAGTCGCGTTTTATTTATGGCTACGGCAAAGGCGGCAAGAAAAGCGTCAGCCACGATAACTTCCCGCAGGTGCACAAGCACACGCCGCGTCTGACCTCGATTGCCAACATCGCGCTGTTCCGCCTGTTTAACCGCGATCTGTTTGGCAACCTGAACAATCTTTACCGCACGGTGACCCGCACCACGGGCCCGGTTGTGCTGCATTTTCACGTGCTGCACAGCTACTGGCTGAATCTGGAAGAGGTGGTGGCGTTTTGTCAGAAGGTGCAGGCCCACAAGCCCGACACCCGTTTTGTCTGGACGCTGCACGATCACTGGAGCGTAACCGGGCGCTGCGCGTTTACCGACGGTTGCGAAGGCTGGAAAGATAACTGCCAGAAGTGCCCGACGTTAAGCAACTATCCGCCGGTGAAGGTGGATCGCGCGCATCAGCTGGTGGCCGGAAAGCGTCAGCTGTTCCGCGACATGCTCTCGCTCGGCTGTACGTTTATCTCTCCAAGCCAGCACGTGGCCGATGCCTTCAACAGCCTGTACGGGGCAGGGCGCTGTCAGATTATCAACAACGGCATCGACGTGGCGACGGAAGCCATTCTTGCGGAGCTGACCCCGGTGGCGGAAACCGCAGGCAAACCGAAAATCGCTATCGTTGCGCATGACCTGCGCTACGACGGTAAAACCAACCAGCAGCTGGTGCGCGACATGATGGCGCTGGGGGACAAGATAGAGCTTCATACCTTCGGCAAGTTTTCACCGTTCGAAGGGGCCAACGTGGTGAACCACGGGTTTGAGACCGACAAGCGCAAGCTGATGAGCGCGCTGAATGAAATGGACGCGCTGGTGTTCAGCTCTCGCGTGGATAACTACCCGCTGATCCTCTGCGAAGCGCTCTCAATCGGCGTGCCGGTGATTGCCACCCACAGCGATGCGGCGCGTGAAGTGCTGGAAAAATCCGGCGGGAAAACCTTCACGGAGCAGGAGGTCCTGCCTCTGGTACAGCTGCCGAAGGCGCAGATTGCTGAGATCGTTTTTGGCACTGACCTGGAATCGTTCCGCAACCGCAGCCGCAAGGCCTACAGTGGACAACAGATGCTGGAGGAGTATGTCTCGTTCTATCAGAGTCTGTAGTTATCTGCTGCTGCCGCTGATCTACCTGCTGGTCAACGTCAAAATTGCCCAGCTCGGCGAAAGCTTCCCGATAACCATCGTGACCTTCTTGCCCGTTCTGCTTCTGCTGTATGTCGATAAAATCAACCTGAAGAAGCTGATGATTGCCTTAGGGCTGGGCACGGGACTGACGCTGTTTAACTACATCTTTGGCCAGTCGCTGGATGCCAGTAAATACGTCACGTCAACCATGCTGTTTGTTTATATCGTCATTATTATCGGTATGGTCTGGAGTATTCGGTTTAAAACTATTTCTCCACACAATTATCGGAAAATCCTTAGGTTCTTTTATATTGCCGTTGCGTTAATTGTTATGCTTGCTGCCATGGAGATGGCGCAAATTATTCTAACCGGTGGCAGCAGCCTGATGGAGATAATTTCGAAATATCTCATTTACAGTAACAGCTATGTATTGAACTTCATCAAGTTTGGCGGGAAGCGTACTACAGCCCTCTATTTTGAACCGGCGTTTTTCGCTCTGGCGTTAATCTCAATTTGGCTCAGCATCAAACAGTTTGGTATCAAAACGCCTAAGACCGATGCTATGATTCTTGCAGGAATTGTTCTGTCTGGATCGTTCTCAGGGGTAATGACATTTATCCTGTTTTACCTGCTGGAGTGGGCGTTCCAGTACCTGAACAAAGATGCGATTAAGAAAAAACTGCCGCTGGCGATTATCTCTCTGACGGTATTTATGGTAGGCGTGATATTTGCCTTCCCGTACATCTCAGAACGTCTGGGTGATTTGGGAACGGAAGGATCTTCGTCCTATTATCGCATCATTGGGCCACTGGTGATGGTGGGTTATTCCTTAACCCATATTGATGGGGTAGTAAGATTCGGCTCACTTTACGAATATGTTGCATCATTCGGAATCTTTAACGGTGCGGATGTCGGTAAAACCATAGACAATGGTCTGTATCTGTTAATTATTTATTTTTCGTGGTTCGCCGTACTGTTGACCCTGTGGTATCTGTTTAAAGTTTTCAAAATGATGATTAACGCGTTTGGTGATAACCAGAACTTTCGCGTTCAGCTTTATCTTTTTACTCCGGTGTCGCTGTTTTTTACCGGGTCAATATTTAGCCCGGAATATGCTTTCTTGATTGTCTGT
The DNA here is from genome assembly GCF_055816715.1 of Enterobacter sp. PL_is514. Lineage (NCBI taxonomy): Bacteria > Pseudomonadati > Pseudomonadota > Gammaproteobacteria > Enterobacterales > Enterobacteriaceae > Enterobacter > Enterobacter sp. PL_is514. Next base: position 148,115 of record NZ_JBVPGN010000028.1, read on the forward strand.
CCGTTTATTCTGCGCAAGGCGCTTAATATTACGAACGTATGACGAAATGAGGTGATTTATGTTTCTTAGCGTCATTACTGTCGCTTTTCGTAATTACGAAGGGGTGGTAAAAACCTGGCGCTCGCTGCGCAACCTGGCGCGCGATCCAAGCCTCACCTTTGAGTGGATTGTGGTCGACGGCGGCTCGAACGATGGCACGGCGGAGTTTCTGGAAAAACTCAACGGTGAGTTCAACTTACGCTACATCAGCGAGAAAGATAAAGGCATCTACGATGCGATGAATAAAGGCATCAACATGGCACAAGGCCGTTATGCTATCTTCCTGAATTCGGGCGACATTTTCCATGATGACGTGGCGCTGTTTGCCCGTCAGCTGGCGCGCCAGAAAGAGGATGCCATGTATATTGGCGATGCGCTGCTCGATTTTGGCGACGGACATAAAGTGTGCCGCAGCGCGAAGCCAGGCTGGTATATCTATCACAGCTTACCGGCCAGCCATCAGGCCATTTTCTTCCCGGTAAAAGGTCTGAAAAAACAGCCTTACGATTTGCAGTATAAAGTGTCTTCGGATTATGCACTGGCTGCCAGCTTGTATAAATCAGGTTACCCGTTCCGTCGAATTAAAGGGCTGGTATCTGAATTCTCAATGGGCGGCGTGTCAACGTCTAATAATCTGGAATTGTGCCAGGACGCCAAAAACGTACAGCGTAAAATATTACGCATGCCGGCATTTTGGGCGGAATTGTCTTATTTATTACGCGTGCGCACCACGGGTAAAACGAAAGCCTTATATAACAAAGCCTGAATATAAGGAAACGTAATGCAGGATCTGAAAGGTTTCTCCGTACCGAAAGGTTTTCGGGGCGCGGGCGGTATTAAAGTGCAGCTGTGGTGGGCCGTTCAGGCCACCTTATTTGCCTGGTCACCGCAAATACTGTACCGCTGGCGAGCATTTTTATTGCGCCTGTTTGGCGCAAAAATAGGAAAAAACGTAGTCATCCGACCTTCGGTAAAAATTACCTATCCGTGGAAATTAACGCTTGGGGATTACGCCTGGGTAGGGGATGACGCGGTGTTATATACCCTGGGCGAGATTACGATTGGCGCAAATTCGGTGGTTTCACAGAAATGTTATTTGTGCACCGGCAGCCACGATTTTATGAGTCAGCATTTTGATATTACCGCTTCGCCTATTGTGATTGGCGAAAAATGCTGGCTGGCAACGGATGTTTTTGTTGCACCGGGTGTTTCTGTTGGCGATGGCACGGTAGTCGGTGCCCGCAGCAGCGTTTTTAAATCGCTACCGGCAAATAAAGTTTGCCGTGGCAACCCCGCAGTGGTGATACGCGAACGCGTTGAAACTGATTAAATTCATAAGTAGAGGAATATAAACATGTCTAAAGTCGCTCTCATCACCGGCGTTACCGGGCAGGATGGTTCTTACCTGGCAGAGTTTCTGCTGGAAAAAGGTTATGAAGTGCACGGTATTAAACGTCGTGCGTCTTCTTTCAACACCGAACGTGTGGATCATATCTATCAGGATCCTCACGCGGCGAACCCGAAATTCCACCTGCACTACGGCGACCTGACCGATACCTCCAACCTGACCCGTATCCTGCAGGAAGTGCAGCCGGATGAAGTGTACAACCTGGGCGCGATGAGCCACGTAGCGGTCTCCTTCGAGTCCCCGGAATACACCGCTGACGTTGATGCCATGGGTACGCTGCGTCTGCTGGAAGCGATCCGCTTCCTCGGCCTTGAGAAGAAAACTCGCTTCTACCAGGCATCCACCTCTGAGCTGTACGGTCTGGTGCAGGAAATCCCACAGAAAGAGACCACGCCGTTCTACCCGCGCTCTCCGTATGCGGTAGCAAAACTGTACGCCTACTGGATCACCGTGAACTACCGTGAATCCTACGGCATGTACGCCTGTAACGGCATCCTGTTCAACCACGAATCTCCACGTCGTGGCGAAACCTTCGTGACCCGCAAAATCACCCGCGCTATCGCCAACATCGCGCAGGGTCTGGAGTCTTGCCTGCACCTCGGCAACATGGATTCCCTGCGTGACTGGGGCCATGCCAAAGACTACGTGAAAATGCAGTGGATGATGCTGCAGCAGGAACAGCCAGAAGACTTCGTGATTGCGACCGGCGTGCAGTACTCCGTACGTCAGTTCGTTGAAATGGCCGCGGCACAGCTGGGCATCAAACTGCGCTTTGAAGGTACCGGCGTGGAAGAGAAAGGTATCGTTGTGTCCGTGACCGGCCACGATGCACCGGGCGTGAAGCCAGGCGACGTGATTGTGCAGGTTGACCCGCGCTACTTCCGTCCTGCTGAAGTAGAAACCCTGCTGGGTGACCCAACCAAAGCGCACGAGAAGCTGGGCTGGAAACCAGAAATCACTCTGCAGGAGATGGTTTCCGAGATGGTTGCCAAAGATCTTGAAGCAGCGAAAAAACACTCCCTGCTCAAGTCTCATGGCTACGAGGTTGCCATCGCGCTGGAGTCCTGAGAATGACAAAACAACGTATTTTTGTCGCCGGTCATCGCGGAATGGTGGGTTCCGCGATTGTGCGCCAGCTCGAGCAGCGCGGTGACGTAGAAGTGATTGTCCGCACCCGCGACGAGCTGAACCTGCTCGACAGCCGTGCGGTACAGGACTTCTTTGCTAACGAACGCATTGACCAGGTGTATCTGGCGGCGGCGAAAGTGGGCGGCATTGTTGCCAACAACACTTACCCGGCGGATTTCATCTACGAGAACATGATGATCGAGAGCAACATCATTCACGCGGCGCATCTGCACAACGTGAACAAGCTGTTGTTCCTCGGCTCGTCCTGTATCTACCCGAAAATGGCGAAGCAGCCGATCGCCGAAAGCGAGCTGCTGCAGGGCACGCTGGAAGCAACCAACGAGCCGTACGCGATTGCCAAGATTGCCGGGATCAAGCTGTGCGAGTCCTACAACCGTCAGTACAACCGCGACTATCGTTCGGTGATGCCGACCAACCTGTACGGACCGCACGACAATTTCCACCCGAGCAACTCGCACGTGATCCCGGCGCTGCTGCGCCGCTTCCACGAGGCGACCGCCGAGAACGCACCGGACGTGGTGGTGTGGGGCAGCGGTACGCCGATGCGTGAATTCCTGCACGTGGACGACATGGCTGCCGCCAGCATTCACGTGATGGAGCTGGATCGCGAGGTGTGGCAGGAGAATACAGAGCCGATGCTGTCGCATATCAACGTCGGTACCGGCGTGGACTGCACCATTCGCGAGCTGGCGCAAACCATCGCGCAGGTAGTGGGTTACAAAGGTCGCGTGGTGTTTGACGCCACCAAGCCGGACGGTACGCCGCGCAAGCTGCTGGACGTGACCCGTCTGCATCAGCTGGGCTGGTATCACGAGGTGTCACTGGAGCAGGGACTGGCCAGTACCTACCAGTGGTTCCTGGAAAACCAGCACCGCTTCCGGGGGTAACGATGTTTTTAAGTCAGGAAGATTTTGCCACGGTAGTGCGTTCCACTCCGCTCATCTCAATTGATTTGATCGTGGAGAACGAACGCGGCGAGTTCTTGCTGGGGAAACGAACCAACCGTCCTGCACAGGGCTTCTGGTTCGTGCCCGGCGGGCGCGTGCAGAAGGATGAGACGCTGAGCGATGCGTTTGAGCGTCTCACTCTGGCGGAACTGGGCCTGCAGCTGCCGATGGCGGCGGGCCAGTTTTACGGGGTCTGGCAGCACTTCTATGACGATAACTTTTCGGGCACCGGGTTCACCACGCACTACATCGTGCTGGGGTTCCGCCTGAAGGTGAGTGAGGCAGACCTGCGTCTGCCTGATTCTCAGCATGACGACTACCGCTGGCAGACGCCAGAGGCGCTGCTGGCCAGCGACAATGTGCACGACAACAGCCGTGCCTATTTCCTGGCCGATCGTCAGTCCGGAGTGCCGGGCTTATGAAAATTTTAGTGTACGGAATCAACTACTCGCCGGAGCTAACCGGCATCGGGAAGTACACCGGCGAGATGGTCGAGTGGATGGCGAGCCAGGGACATGACGTGCGGGTCATTACCGCGCCGCCGTACTACCCGGAATGGAAAGTCGGGGAGCGCTACTCAAGCTGGCGCTACCGTCGCGAAGAGGGTGCAGCGACCGTCTGGCGCTGCCCGCTGTATGTGCCTAAGCAGCCCTCGACGCTGAAACGGTTGATTCATCTCGGCAGCTTTGCCCTGAGCAGTTTCTTCCCGCTGATGGCACAGCGTCGCTGGAAGCCGGATCGCATCATCGGCGTGGTGCCAACGCTGTTTTGCACGCCGGGCATGCGCCTGCTGGGCAAACTCTCCGGCGCGCGCACCCTGCTGCACATTCAGGATTATGAAGTTGACGCCATGCTGGGCCTGGGGATGGCAGGCAAAGGCAAAGGCGGCAAGGTGGCTAAGCTCGCCAGCGCGTTTGAGCGCAGTGGTTTACACAACGTGGATTACGTCTCAACGATTTCGCGCTCGATGATGAACAAGGCGCAGGAGAAGGGCGTCCCGGCGGAGAAGGTGATCTTCTTCCCGAACTGGTCCGAAGTGGCGCGTTTTCGCGACGTGACTGAGCAAGACGCTCAGGCGCTGCGCGCGCAGCTTGGTTTGCCTGAAGATCAAAAAATCATTCTTTACTCAGGCAACATCGGCGAAAAGCAGGGGCTGGAGAGTGTGATTGAAGCGGCCCAACTGCTGAACCAACATCCGTGGACGTTTGTGATTGTCGGGCAGGGTGGTGGAAAAGCGCGGCTGGAAAAAATGGTCGGCGAACGCGGCCTGACCAACGTGAAATTTTTCCCGCTTCAGTCTTACGAGGCACTGCCTGCGCTGCTGAAGATGGGTGACTGCCATCTGGTGGTGCAAAAACGCGGTGCCGCGGATGCGGTGCTGCCGTCCAAGCTGACCAACATTCTGGCAGTGGGCGGCAACGCGGTGATTACGGCAGAAGCCGAAACAGAATTAGGCCAGCTGTGTGACAGCTATCCGGGCATTGCCGTGTGCGTGGAGCCGGAATCGGTCCCGGCGCTGGTCACCGGAATTGAGCAGGCACTTGCCATGCCAAAAGTGAACACGGTGGCACGTGAATATGCCGAACGCACGCTCGAGAAAGAGAACGTGCTGAGCCAATTTATTGCAGATATACGGGGATAAATCATGAGTCAAACCACTTTGTATCCGGTTGTGATGGCTGGTGGCTCTGGTAGCCGGTTGTGGCCGCTGTCCCGCGTGCTCTATCCAAAACAGTTCCTCTGTCTGAAAGGGGATCTCACCATGCTGCAGACGACGGTCAACCGTCTGCACGGCGTGGAGTGTGAAAGCCCGGTGGTAATTTGTAACGAACAGCACCGCTTTATTGTTGCCGAGCAGCTGCGCCAGCTGAACAAACTTACTGAAAACATCATCCTGGAGCCTGCCGGTCGTAACACCGCGCCTGCGATCGCCCTGGCGGCGCTGGCGGCAAAACGCAGCAGCCCGGACTGTGACCCGCTGATGCTGGTTCTGGCGGCAGACCACGTTATCCAACAGGAAGACGCATTCCGCGACGCGGTCCGTGCGGCCATTCCTTACGCCGAAAGCGGCAAACTGGTGACCTTCGGCATCGTGCCGGATCTGCCGGAAACCGGCTACGGCTACATCCGTCGCGGCAGCGTGGCGCCGGGTGAAGGCGACAGCGTGGCGTTTGACGTGGCGCAGTTTGTCGAAAAACCGAATCTGGAAACCGCGCAGGCCTACGTTGCCAGCGGTGAGTATTACTGGAACAGCGGGATGTTCCTGTTCCGCGCCGGACGCTATCTGGAAGAGCTGCGCAAATACCGCCCGGATATTCTGAACGCCTGCGAGAAAGCGATGGCGGTGGTGGACCCGGATCTCGACTTCATCCGCGTGGATGAAGAGGCGTTCCTCGCCTGCCCGGAAGAGTCCATTGACTACGCGGTGATGGAGCGCACGGCAGATGCCGTTGTGGTGCCGATGGATGCGGGCTGGAGCGATGTGGGCTCCTGGTCCTCCCTGTGGGAGATCAGCGCCCATACCCCGGAGGGTAACGTCCATCACGGCGATGTCATTAGCCACAAAACGGAAAATAGCTACGTCTACGCCGAGTCCGGCCTGGTCACCACGGTCGGGGTGAAAGATCTGGTGGTTGTCCAGACCAAAGACGCCGTGCTGATTGCCGACCGTAACGCCGTGCAGGACGTTAAAAAAGTGGTGGAGAAGATTAAGGCGGATGGTCGCCACGAGCACCATATTCACCGCGAAGTGTACCGTCCGTGGGGGAAATATGACTCCATTGATTCCGGTGACCGCTATCAGGTGAAACGCATCACCGTGAAGCCGGGCGAGGGGCTGTCGGTACAGATGCACCATCACCGTGCCGAGCACTGGGTGGTGGTGGCGGGTACCGCCAAAGTCACTATCGACGGTGAAGTCAAACTGCTGGGTGAAAACGAGTCCATTTATATTCCGCTGGGGGCGACGCACTGTCTGGAGAACCCGGGGAAAATTCCTCTCGACTTAATTGAGGTGCGTTCCGGCTCGTATCTGGAAGAGGACGATATCGTGCGCTTCCAGGACCGCTACGGGCGGGTGTAGCACTCTGCATTATGCCCGGTGGCGCTGCGCTTACCGGGCCTACGAATGACAAAAAAATTAATTTGGCCATTTAGTGGTCAGGGCCGACTGTTGCCTGAAAAAGGGGTCATCATGGAAAAATTAACCTGTTTTAAAGCCTACGATATTCGCGGCAAGCTGGGCGAAGAGCTGAATGAAGACATTGCGTGGCGCATTGGCCGCGCGTACGGCGAATATTTAAAACCGCAGACCATCGTGCTGGGCGGCGACGTGCGTCTGACCAGCGAATCCCTGAAGCTGGCCCTGGCGAAAGGGCTGCAGGACGCGGGCGTGGACGTGCTGGACATCGGTCTTTCCGGCACCGAAGAGATTTACTTTGCCACCTTCCACCTGGGCGTGGACGGCGGTATCGAAGTGACGGCCAGCCACAACCCGATGGACTACAACGGCATGAAGCTGGTGCGCAAGGGCGCACGCCCTATCAGCGGCGACACCGGCCTGCGCGACGTGCAGCGTCTGGCGGAAGCCAATGACTTCCCGCCGGTGAACGAGGCGAAGCGCGGCAGCTACAAAAAAATCAACCTGCAGAAAGAGTACATTGACCACCTGCTCGGCTACATCAACGTGGCGAACCTCAAGCCGCTGAAGCTGGTGATCAACTCCGGTAACGGCGCAGCTGGCCCGGTGGTGGATGCGCTGGAAGCGCGCTTTAAGGCACTGAACGTGCCAGTGACCTTCGTCAAAGTGCATAACACCCCGGACGGCAACTTCCCGAACGGTATTCCTAACCCGCTGCTGCCGGAGTGCCGCGACGACACCCGCAACGCGGTGATTGAGCACGGTGCGGACATGGGTATCGCCTTTGACGGTGATTTCGACCGCTGCTTCCTGTTCGACGAGAAAGGGCAGTTCATCGAGGGCTACTACATTGTCGGCCTGCTGGCGGAAGCGTTCCTTGAGAAAAACCCGGGCGCGAAAATCATTCATGACCCGCGCCTGTCATGGAATACCGTCGACGTGGTGTCAGCGGCAGGCGGCACGCCGGTGATGTCCAAAACCGGCCACGCCTTCATCAAAGAGCGCATGCGCGAAGAAGACGCCATTTACGGCGGCGAGATGAGCGCCCACCACTACTTCCGTGATTTTGCCTACTGCGACAGCGGGATGATCCCGTGGCTGCTGGTCACCGAGCTGCTGTGCCTGAAGGGGCAGACGCTGGGCGAGCTGGTGCGCGACCGCATGGCGGCGTTCCCGGCGAGCGGGGAGATCAACAGCAAGCTGGCGCAGCCGGCCGAGGCCATTGCCCGCGTGGAGCAGCACTTTGCGCTTCACGCGCTGGAAATTGACCGTACGGACGGCATCAGCATGGCGTTCCCGCAGTGGCGCTTTAACCTGCGCTCGTCCAACACCGAGCCGGTGGTGCGCCTGAACGTGGAGTCCCGTGCTGATACGGCGCTGATGGAAGCCCGAACGAAGGACATTCTGGCGCTGTTGAATCAGTAATAATTGCCCCTCCCGGTGGGAGGGGGAACCGAATACAGGAACAACGATGACGAATCTAAAAAAACGCGAACGAGCGAGAACGAATGCATCGTTAATCTCTATGGTGCAGCGTTTTTCTGATATCACCATCATGGTCGGTGGATTGTGGGCGGTGTGTCGGATCAGCGGGCTGCCGTTCTTATATATGCATCTGCTGATGGCCCTGATTGCGCTGGTCGTGTTTCAAATGATCGGCGGAATGACCGATTTCTACCGCTCGTGGCGCGGCGTCAAAATGACTACCGAACTGATGCTGCTGCTGCAGAACTGGACCCTTAGCCTGATATTCAGCGCAGGACTGGTGGCGTTCAGCCATGATTTTGACAATCGCCTCGTCACCTATCTCTGCTGGTATCTGTTAACCAGCGTCGGCATGGTGGTGTGCCGTTCCCTGATCCGCTTTGGTGCGGGCTGGCTGCGTAACCGGGGTTATAACCGTCGCTTCGTTGCCGTGGCGGGCGATCTGCCGGTCGGGAAGGTACTGCTCGACAGCTTCCGCAAAGAGCCGTGGTTAGGTTTTGAAGTGGTGGGGATCTATCACGACGCGAAGCCGGGCGGCGTCCCTGCGGACTGGGCGGGTAATTACGACCAGCTTATTGAAGACGCGAAAGCCGGCAAAATTCACAACGTCTACATTGCCATGCAGATGAGAGACGAATCCCGCATTAAGCAACTGATGCGCGAGCTGGCGGACACCACCTGCTCCGTGATCCTGATCCCGGACGTGTTTACCTTCAACATTCTTCACTCCCGTATTGAAGAGGTGAACGGCGTGCCGGTGGTACCGCTATACGACACGCCGCTGTCGGGCATTAACCGCGTGCTGAAGCGCGTGGAAGATATCGTGCTCTCTTCACTGATCCTGCTGCTGATTTCGCCTGTTCTGTGCTGCATTGCGCTGGCGGTGAAGCTGAGCTCTCCCGGCCCGGTTATCTTCCGCCAGACCCGCTACGGTATGGACGGTAAGCCGATTATGGTGTGGAAATTCCGCTCCATGAAGGTGATGGAAAACGACAAGGTGGTGACCCAGGCAACGCAGAACGATCCGCGCGTCACCCGCGTGGGGAACTTCCTGCGTCGCACCTCGCTGGATGAACTGCCGCAGTTTATCAACGTCTTTACCGGCGGCATGTCGATTGTTGGCCCGCGTCCGCACGCGGTGGCGCACAACGAGCAGTATCGCTCGCTGATTGAGGGCTACATGCTGCGCCATAAGGTGAAGCCGGGCATCACCGGTTGGGCGCAGATCAACGGCTGGCGCGGCGAAACCGACACGCTGGAAAAAATGGAAAAACGTATCGAATTCGATCTGGAGTACATCCGCGAATGGAGTATCTGGTTCGATATCAAGATCGTTTTTCTGACCATCTTCAAAGGTTTCGTGAACAAAGCGGCGTACTAAGATGAGCTTACGTGAAAAAACCATCAGCGGGGCGAAGTGGTCAGCGATGGCGACCATCGTCATCATTGGCCTCGGTCTGGTGCAGATGACCGTGCTGGCGCGCATTATTGATAATCACCAGTTCGGCCTGCTGACCGTCTCGCTGGTGATTATCGCGCTGGCCGATACGCTGTCTGATTTTGGTATCGCCAACTCGATTATCCAGCGCAAAGAGATTAGCCATCTGGAGCTGACCACGCTCTACTGGCTGAACGTGGGGCTGGGGATTTTCGTGTTTGTGCTGGTGTTCCTGCTGAGCGATACCATCGCCAGCGTGCTGCACAACCCGGATCTCGCTCCGCTGATGCGCACGCTGTCGTTTGCTTTCGTGGTGATCCCGCACGGACAGCAGTTTCGCGCGCTGATGCAGAAAGAGCTGGAGTTCAACAAGATCGGCATGATTGAGACCAGCGCCGTTCTGGCGGGCTTTACCTTCACCGTGGTGAGCGCCCATTTCTGGCCGCTGGCGATGACCGCTATTCTGGGATACCTGGTTAACTCTGCCGTCCGTACGCTGCTGTTCGGCTACTTTGGCCGCAAGATCTACCGTCCGGGGCTGCATTTCTCGCTGGCGTCCGTCTCGTCCAACCTGCGCTTTGGCGCGTGGCTGACGGCGGACAGCATCATCAACTATGTGAATACCAACCTGTCGACGCTGGTGCTGGCGCGTATTCTTGGCGCGAGCGTGGCGGGGGGCTACAACCTGGCCTACAACGTCGCGGTGGTGCCGCCGATGAAGCTGAACCCGATTATCACCCGCGTCCTGTTCCCGGCGTTTGCCAAGATTCAGGACGACACCGAGAAGCTGCGCGTCAACTTCTACAAGCTGCTTTCCGTGGTGGGGATTATTAACTTCCCGGTGCTGCTGGGGCTGATGGTGGTGTCCAGCAACTTCGTGCCGCTGGTGTTTGGTGAAAAGTGGAACGGCATCATTCCGATCCTGCAGCTGCTGTGCGTGGTAGGGCTGTTGCGCTCCGTGGGGAATCCAATTGGGTCCCTGCTGATGGCAAAAGCGCGCGTGGACATCAGCTTTAAGTTCAACGTGTTCAAAACCTTCCTGTTTATTCCGGCGATTATCGTCGGCGGGCATATGGCCGGCGCCATCGGCGTGACGCTGGGCTTCCTGCTGGTGCAGATCGTCAATACCGTTCTGAGCTACTTCATCATGATCAAGCCGGTGCTGGGTTCCAGCTACCGTCAGTACATCCTGAGCCTGTGGCTGCCGTTCTATCTCTCATTGCCAACCCTGGCGGTGAGCTACGGCCTGGGCATTATCCTCAGCGGCCATCTGCCGCTGGCCGCGCTGCTGGCGGTGCAGGTTGCCGCGGGGGCGCTGGCCTTCGTCGTGATGATCGTACTTTCTCGCAATGCGCTGGTGGTAGAGATGAAGCGCCAGTTTTGCCGTAACGAAAAAATGAAAACGCTGCTTCGCGCAGGCTAGTTATTTAAGAGGCCATTATGAAATTATTAATTCTTGGCAACCACACCTGCGGCAACCGTGGCGACAGCGCCATCCTGCGCGGTTTACTGGATGCAATTAACACCCTTAAGCCTGAGACCGAAGTGGACGTGATGAGCCGTTATCCGGTCAGCTCATCCTGGTTACTGAACCGCCCGGTGATGGGCGACCCGCTCTACAGCCAGATGAAACAGCATAACAACGCCGCGGGCGTGATGGGCCGCGTGAAGAAAGTGCTGCGTCGTCGCTATCAGCACCAGGTGCTGCTTTCCCGTGTGACCGATACCGGCAAGCTGCGCAACATCGCTATCGCGCAGGGCTTTACCGACTTTGTTCGCCTGCTGTCCGGCTATGACGCGATTATCCAGGTCGGCGGTTCGTTCTTCGTCGATCTCTACGGCGTGCCGCAGTTTGAGCATGCGCTTTGTACGTTTATGGCGAAAAAACCGCTGTTTATGATTGGCCACAGCGTCGGGCCATTCCAGGATCCGCAGTTTAACCAGCTGGCGAACTATGTGTTTGGCCACTGCGACGCGCTGATCCTGCGCGAGTCGGTCAGCCTCGACATGATGAAGCGCAGCGAAATTGACACGTCGAAAGTTGAGCACGGCGTGGACACCGCCTGGCTGGTGGATCACCAGGACGACAGCTTCCAGCCGAGCTACGCGGTGCAGCACTGGCTCGACGTTACGGCGAAACAGAAAACCGTCGCGATTACCCTGCGCGAGCTGGCGCCTTTTGATAAACGTTTAGGCACAACGCAGGCGGCGTATGAGAAAGCTTTCGCCGACGTGGTGAACCGCGTGCTGGACAGCGGTTACCAGGTGCTGGCGCTCTCAACCTGCACCGGTATCGACAGTTACAACAAAGACGACCGTATGGTGGCGCTGAACCTGCGCAATCTTGTGAACGATCCGTCCCGCTATCACGTGGTGATGGATGAACTGAACGACCTGGAGATGGGCAAGCTGCTCTCCGCCTGCGACCTGACGGTGGGCACCCGTCTGCACTCCGCCATTATCTCCATGAACTTCGGCACGCCGGCCATTGCCATTAACTATGAGCACAAGTCCGCCGGGATTATGCAGCAGCTCGGTATGCCGGAAATGGCGGTGGATATTCGTCATCTGCTGGACGGATCGCTCGGGGCGATGGTGGGGGACACGCTCGGCCAACTGCCTGCTATCAATGAACGTCTGGCGGTGGCGGTGAAAGCCGAGCGCGAGAAGGGCATTGGGATGGTGAAATCGGTACTCGAGCGCGTACGGGAGGGGAAATGAAGGTTGGTTTCTTCTTACTGAAATTTCCGCTGTCGTCCGAAACCTTTGTTCTGAACCAAATCACCGCGTTTATCGATATGGGATATGACGTGGAGATTATCGCCCTGCAAAAGGGCGATACCCAAAACACCCATGCGGCGTATACCCAGTATGGGCTGGAGGCGAAAACCCGCTGGCTGCAGGATGAGCCGTCCGGGAAGCTGAGCAAGCTGCGCCACCGGGCCAGCCAGACCTTACGCGGGATCCACCGCGCGTCGACGTGGCGGGCGCTGAATGTTTCCCGCTATGGGGCTGAGTCACGCAATCTGATCCTGTCGGCCATCTGCGGGCAAACGGCGCAGCCGTATCGTGCCGACGTGTTTATTGCCCACTTTGGCCCGGCGGGCGTCACCGCCGCGAAGCTGCGTGAACTGGGGGTGATTGACGGTAAAATTGCGACCATCTTCCACGGTATCGACATCTCCAGCCGTGAAGTGCTGAACCACTACACCCCGGAGTATCAGCAGCTTTTCCGACGCGGCGACATGATGCTGCCGATCAGCGACCTGTGGGCCGGACGGCTGAAAAACATGGGCTGTCCGGGAGAGAAAATTGCCGTTTCGCGTATGGGCGTGGATTTAACGCGCTTCACGCGTCGTCCTGTAAAGGTGCCGGGAACACCGCTGCAGATCATCTCCGTCGCGCGTCTGACCGAGAAGAAAGGGCTGCATGTGGCGATTGAAGCCTGCCGCCAGCTGAAAGCGCGCGGGGTGGATTTCCACTACCGCATTCTCGGGATTGGGCCGTGGGAGCGTCGTCTGCGCACGCTTATCGAACAGTATCAGCTGGAAGATGTCGTAGAGATGCCCGGCTTCAAGCCGAGCCACGAGGTCAAGGCCATGCTCGACGAGGCGGATGTGTTTCTGCTGCCCTCGGTGACGGGCGCCGATGGCGATATGGAAGGCATTCCGGTGGCGCTGATGGAGGCGATGGCCGTAGGTATTCCTGTGGTATCGACCCTGCACAGCGGGATCCCGGAGCTGATTAAGTCTGACCATTCCGGCTGGCTGGTGCCGGAGAATAACGCGATAGCCCTTGCGGACCGATTAGCTGCCTTCAGCGACATCGACCAGCAGACGCTGGAGCCCGTGCTTCATAATGCACGGCAAAAAGTTGAAACCGATTTTAACCAGCAGGTGATTAATCGCCAGTTAGCGAGCCTGCTGCAAACGTTGTAACGCCGAGGATGTATGCTGAAAAAGATTACCCGACGCACCTTTGTCTCTTCTCTGTCCGTTCTGGCGGCCACGCCGCTGCTGTCGTCACGCATTGCGCGAGCGGCTGCTGGAAAAACGGTCTCTGTTAATCAGTACAATAACAACGACTGGATCGCCGCCTTTAAGCAGGCATTTACTGATGGCGACACGGTTGTGGTCCCTGCCGGGCTCACCTGCGAAAACATCAATACGGGCATTTTCATTCCTGACGGTAAAACGCTGCTGATCCGCGGGGCGCTAACCGGTAACGGGCGCGGCCGCTTTGTTCTGCAGGAAGGCAGCAAAGTGATAGGTGAAGGAGCGGGCCGCACGGAGAACATTACGCTCGACGTTCGCGGCTCTGACTGCGTTATCAAAGGGCTGGCCATGAGCGGGTTTGGCCCGGTGACGCAGATCTACATCGGCGGCAAGAAACCCAGCGTGATGCGCAATTTGCTGATTGATAACATCAGCGTGAGTCAGGCCAACTACGCCATCCTGCGTCAGGGTTTCCATAACCAGGTGGACGGAGCGCGCATCACCAACAGCAAATTTAGTCACCTGCAGGGCGATGCGATCGAGTGGAACGTCGCCATCAACGATCGCAATATCCTGATCTCCGATCATGTCATCGACAACATCAACTGCACCAACGGCAAGATCAACTGGGGCATCGGCATTGGCCTCGCCGGCAGCACCTACGATAATGACTATCCGGAGAAGCAAACCGTCAAGAACTTCGTGGTGGCCAACATTACCGGCAGCAACTGTCGCCAGCTGGTGCACGTTGAAAACGGCAAACATTTTGTTATCCGCAATATTAAGGCCAAAAATATTACTCCCGACTTCAGTAAAAAGGCGGGAATAGACAACGCCACGGTGGCCATTTATGGCTGTGATAATTTCATTATTGATAATGTCGATATGGTGAACAGTGCCGGAATGTTAATTGGCTATGGGGTGATAAAAGGCGATTATTTGTCCATCCCGCAGAACTTCAAGCTCAACAATATTCACCTAGATAACCGCCAGCTTGCCTATAAGTTGCGCGGAATACAGATTTCATCCGGTAACGCGACCTCGTTTGTGGCGATAACCAACGTGGATATGCAGCGTGCTACGCTTGAACTGCACAACAAGCCGCAACATCTTTTTTTACGCAACATCAATGTGATGCAGGAAGCTGCTGTGGGGCCCGCCCTGAAGATCAACTTCGACCTGCGCAAGGATGTGCGGGGTAAATTTATGGCGAAAGACGAGACGCTGCTGTCGCTGGCGAACATAAAAGCCGTTAATGAGAAGGGGCAAAGCTCGGTGGATATTGACCGCGTCGACCAGCAGGTGGTGAATGTGGAAAGGCTGAATTTTGCGCTTCCGCACAGATAATAGACAATCGTCAGTTTTGAGACTATTCCTGGCATAAAAACGTGATCGAATCAGAGTACAACTACAGAAATTGGTGATGCGAAGGCGTAACATTGCCTCTGGATTACGGCAAATCATGCTGGCGAAAACAGGTTTAAGAGCTATAATTCGTCAACCATTTTAAGGTGGAAGAAATAATGATTAATTTGAAAGCAGTCATTCCGGTAGCAGGCCTGGGCATGCATATGCTGCCAGCCACAAAAGCCATTCCTAAAGAGATGCTGCCGATCGTCGACAAGCCAATGATTCAATACATTGTTGACGAGATTGTTGCTGCAGGGATCAAAGAAATCGTACTGGTTACGCACTCCTCTAAGAATGCGGTAGAAAACCACTTCGACACCTCTTACGAACTCGAAGCGTTGCTGGAGCAGCGCGTCAAACGTCAGCTGCTGGCGGAAGTACAGTCTATTTGTCCGCCTGGCGTGACCATCATGAACGTGCGTCAGGCGCAGCCGCTGGGCTTGGGTCACTCTATTTTGTGTGCCCGTCCGGTTGTGGGCGACAATCCGTTTATCGTTGTTCTTCCGGACATTATTATCGATACCGCTTCTGCCGATCCGCTGCGTTACAACCTGGCGGCAATGGTGGCTCGTTTCAATGAAACGGGTCGTAGCCAGGTGCTGGCGAAACGCATGAAAGGCGATCTCTCTGAGTATTCCGTAATTCAGACGAAAGAGCCGCTGGAGACGGAAGGGCAGGTGAGCCGCATCGTTGAGTTCATCGAAAAACCGGATCAGCCACAGACGCTGGACTCAGACCTGATGGCGGTTGGTCGCTATGTTCTGAACGCCGACATCTGGGCGGAACTGGAAAAAACCGAGCCAGGCGCCTGGGACCGTATTCAGTTGACCGACGCGATTGCCGAACTGGCGAAAAAACAGTCTGTTGACGCGATGCTGATGACCGGCGACAGCTATGACTGCGGTAAGAAAATGGGCTATATGCAGGCGTTCGTGAACTATGGGCTGCGCAACCTGAAGGAAGGGGCGAAGTTCAGAAACCGGATTGAGAAATTGCTGGCAAACGACTGATATTCCTGCCACGATTTGAACAAGCGGCAGTCATTATTTTGGTGTGTTGATTTCTAACCAAAATGATGACTGCCGTTTTTTGTTATAAATTAAACGATTACATGAAGTTATCTAATATAAATCTGGACCGCTTTGTAGCGATTTGTGCTTGTTTCTGAGGTCGTTTAGGACGACAATTAACGCCAGTTTTTTGTCTGTATCCAGACAAGAAAAATCATTTAATCAAACATCGCTCAGTGCACTGGTAGCTGTTAAGCCAGGGGCGGTAGCGTGCTCAATTTCTGAAACTGGTTATAAATTCTCAGTTTTCAGAGCGCCAGTATCCAGACATATACACTAGACGGAACAGATAACGTGAAAATTCTTGTGACGGGCGGGGCCGGCTTTATCGGCTCAGCGGTTGTACGACATATTGTTAAAAATACCCAGGACGACGTCGTCAACGTGGACAAGCTGACCTATGCCGGCAACCTTGAGTCGCTTAGTGAAGTCAGCGACAGTGACCGCTATGTTTTTGAGCATGCCGATATTTGCGACAAAGACGCGATGGATCGCATTTTCGCAAAGCATAAGCCTGACGCAGTGATGCACCTGGCCGCTGAAAGTCACGTTGATCGTTCCATTACTGGCCCGGCAGCGTTTATCGAAACGAATATCGTCGGCACTTACGTGCTTCTGGAATCTGCTCGTGCATACTGGTCAACGTTGGATGAGCAGGCGAAGAAAGCGTTTCGTTTCCATCACATCTCTACCGACGAAGTGTATGGTGATTTACCGCATCCGGATGAGCATCCGGCATCAACTGAGCTGCCACTCTTCACTGAAACTACCGCGTATGCACCAAGCAGCCCGTATTCAGCGTCGAAAGCCTCCAGTGACCATCTCGTGCGTGCCTGGCTGCGTACCTACGGTTTCCCGACTATTGTCACCAACTGTTCGAATAACTACGGCCCGTACCATTTCCCGGAAAAACTGATCCCTCTGGTTATCCTGAATGCGCTGGACGGTAAAGCACTGCCTATTTACGGGAAGGGTGACCAGATTCGTGACTGGTTGTATGTAGAAGATCATGCGCGTGCACTCTACACCGTTGTCACTCAAGGGAAACCTGGGGAAACGTACAATATTGGCGGACATAACGAGAAGCAGAACCTGGACGTAGTGCATACGATTTGCGATCTGCTTGATGAGATAGTGCCTAAAGAGGGGTCATATAGAGATCAGATTACGTATGTAGCTGACCGTCCGGGTCATGACCGCCGCTACGCGATTGATGCGCATAAAATTGGCGTTGAGCTGGGCTGGAAGCCTGAGGAGACGTTCGAAAGCGGAATTCGCAAGACGGTGGAATGGTATCTGAGCAATCAGAACTGGGTTAACAACGTGAAAAGCGGTGCTTATAAAAGTTGGATCGAACAGAACTACGGGGAACGTTCATAATGAATATTCTTCTGTTCGGTAAAACAGGGCAGGTGGGGTGGGAACTCCAGCGTGCGCTTGCCCCACTAGGTAACTTAATAGCGGTCGATGTGCATTCTAAAGAGTATTGCGGAGACTTTAGCAATCCTGAAGGAATTGCGGAAACTGTTCGTACAATTAGACCTGACGTTATCGTTAATGCCGCAGCGCATACGGCCGTAGATAAGGCTGAGTCTGAGCCGGATTTTGCCAGACTCCTCAACGCAACAAGCGTTGAAGCGATAGCCAAAGAAGCCGCAAAAATAGACGCATGGGTTATTCACTACTCTACCGACTATGTATTCCCCGGTGACGGTGTAAAGCCATGGCGTGAAACGGATTTGACTGCTCCGCTGAATGTATACGGTGAGACAAAGCTTGAAGGTGAAAAGGCATTACAGGCGCATTGTCCTAAGCATCTTATTTTCCGTACCAGTTGGGTATATGCGGGGAAGGGCAACAATTTCGCTAAGACGATGTTGCGGCTCGCAAAAGAGCGTCAGGAACTCTCCGTAATCAACGATCAATTTGGTGCCCCAACGGGCGCTGAGTTGTTAGCAGACTGTACAGCGCATGCTATTCGTGTCGCAATGATGAAGCCTGAAGTTGCTGGTCTCTACCATCTGGTCGCGTCGAATACGACAACCTGGTATGACTATGCGGCCTTGGTGTTTGATGAGGCCAGAAAAGCGGGTGTTGAGTTGGCTATTGAAAAACTCAATGCTGTTCCAACATCGGCTTACCCAACTCCTGCCCGTCGACCGCATAATTCACGCTTGAACACAGAGAAGTTTCAGGCGAATTTTGGTCTTGTACTGCCTTCCTGGGATATTGGCGTAAAACGGATGCTCACTGAGCTTTTTATGACTCAATCAATTTTATGAGATAAATGCCCTTATATGGGCATTTGGTTTTTATAGAGAAAAATGATGGCTACGCGTAAAGGTATTATTCTGGCCGGTGGTTCTGGCACTCGTCTGTACCCTGTGACCATGGCGGTGAGTAAACAACTACTGCCAATTTATGACAAACCAATGATCTACTATCCGCTGTCAACACTCATGCTGGCA
Organism: Enterobacter sp. PL_is514; assembly: GCF_055816715.1. Classification (NCBI taxonomy): domain Bacteria; kingdom Pseudomonadati; phylum Pseudomonadota; class Gammaproteobacteria; order Enterobacterales; family Enterobacteriaceae; genus Enterobacter; species Enterobacter sp. PL_is514. The sequence continues at coordinate 166,663 of NZ_JBVPGN010000028.1, forward strand.
GGGATAAAAGATATTCTTATTATCAGCACTCCACAAGATACACCACGTTTTGAACAATTGCTGGGTGATGGCAGCCAGTGGGGACTGAATCTGCAATATAAAGTACAGCCAAGTCCAGATGGCCTTGCACAGGCATTTATCATCGGTGAAGAGTTTATCGGCGATGACAGCTGCGCTTTGGTGCTGGGTGACAATATTTTCTACGGACATGACCTGCCAAAACAGCTGGAAGCTGCAGTTGGCAAGGGCGACGGTGCGACAGTGTTTGCCTACCACGTTAACGATCCTGAACGTTATGGCGTGGTTGAGTTTGATAAAAACGGTACGGCTATCAGTCTGGAAGAAAAGCCGCTTGAGCCAAAGAGTAATTATGCCGTTACAGGTCTTTATTTCTACGATAACGATGTTGTAGAAATTGCAAAAAATCTTAAACCTTCTGCTCGCGGTGAGTTGGAAATTACGGATATCAACCGTATTTACCTGGAGCAGGGACGTCTGTCTGTTGCGATGATGGGGCGCGGATATGCATGGCTCGATACTGGAACTCATCAAAGTTTGATCGAAGCAAGCAATTTTATCGCAACCATTGAAGAACGTCAGGGACTCAAGGTGTCTTGTCCAGAAGAGATTGCTTTCCGTAAAGGCTTTATTGAAGCTGACCAGGTAAAAAAACTGGCAGCACCACTTTCTAAAAATGCATACGGTCAGTATCTACTAAAAATGATCAAAGGTTATTAAAAAATGAAAGTCATCGAGACTGATATTTCTGATGTATTGATTTTTGAACCAAAAGTTTTTGGTGATGAGCGCGGTTTTTTCTTCGAGAGCTTTAGTCAGAAAATATTTGAAAAGGCTGTTGGGCGTAAAGTTGACTTTGTGCAGGACAACCATTCGAAATCATCGAAAGGTGTACTTCGGGGACTGCATTATCAACTTAATCCATATGCACAAGGAAAGTTGGTACGTTGTATTGTAGGAGAGGTATACGATGTAGCGGTTGACATTCGAAAATCTTCTAAAACGTTTGGCCACTGGGTTGGAGTTAATTTATCTGCAGAAAATAAGCGCCAGCTTTGGATTCCTGAAGGATTCGCACATGGTTTTGTCGTATTAAGCGATTTGGCTGAGTTTGTATACAAAACTACAAATTATTATCACTCTCAATCAGAACGAAGTGTGCGCTACGATGATCCACAACTCAATATCAATTGGCTTTATAGTGATATTTTGACGTTATCATCAAAGGATGAATCAGCTCCAGAGTTAGTAACTATTTCAGATAATGAGCTATTTGAATGAGTATAATTAGAAATAGCGTGTGGAATATTGCTGGATATATTGTCCCAGCAGTGATTACGATTCCCGCACTTGGCATATTAGGAAGAGTACTGGGTGCAGAAACATTTGGTATTTTTACTCTGGCTTTGGCGATAGTAGGTTATGCAAGTATTTTTGATGTGGGTTTATCACGAGCTGTGATACGAGAGGTTTCACTTTTCCGCGAAGACTATGAAGAAAAAAAAAGGATAATATTCACATCTTCATTATTGGTAATAATAATGGGGCTAATTGCTTCAGCAATAATATATGTATTTAGTGATGTTATAACAAACGCACTTAAAGTTAGTCAAGAAATGCATTGGCATGTTGTCAATTCAATGAAAATATTAGCTGTGTCTATACCATTATTTCTGATTACACAAATATGGTTGGCAGTGCTTGAAGGAGAAGAACGCTTTGGGATATTGAATATTTATAAATCTATTACAGGAACTTTACTTTCATTGTTACCTGTGGTTTTCATTTATTTTTCCCGAAGCCTAGAATCAGCAATTTGGGGGTTAGTGTTTTCAAGGTTGCTGTGTTTGATGATTGCTTTCTATTTATGCAAAAAAATAATAATTAATTCTTTCTTACACTTTAGTGCTTTAACATTAAAACGTTTACTTATGTTTGGTGGTTGGATAACAGTCAGCAATGTCATTAGTCCGTTAATGGCATATTTTGACCGTTTCATAGTTTCTAATCAGTTAGGGTCTGCCGTTGTTGGTTTTTATACTGCACCATCAGAAATAATAGCGAGGTTAGGTATTATTCCCGGTGCTTTTGCAAGAGCAATTTTTCCTCGATTAAGTTCCTCCACAAATGTCCACGATAGAAAAAAGAATAAAAAAATTGTTTCTTTAATTCTCTTACTTGTAACGTTACCAATATTACTTTTAGGTATATTATTTGGTGATAAGTTTATGGTTATGTGGATGGGCCCTAACTTCTCCGGTGCTCCATCTACAATTTTGTCTATTCTTCTTATCGGTTTTATTTTCAATTCTCTTGCCCAAGTACCTTTTGCAAGCATTCAATCTCGTGGTTATGCCAAAATTACAGCATGCATACATTTAATGGAATTAATTCCTTATTTGATTATGCTTTTTTACTTTATTAAATATTATGGAATCACTGGTGCTGCTTTTGCTTGGACAATAAGGGTAACAGTAGACTATATACTTTTATCATTTTGTGATGGTCGGATTGATAAGTAATGAAAGCATTAGATTTTAATGATCGTAAGCGATGGAGGAACGACTAAAGAATGATATATATTTCTGTACTTACAGCCCTTTGTTCTTTAGGATTACTTGTTTCGCTTTTTATTTTAAAAGCCAATATAACTTCACCATTAACACTTCATTCGTTTGCATGGTTTCTGGTAAGCATAGTAGGTTTTTTCGCATATGATGAATTTAATGAACTCCCTGAAATAAGCTTTTACGCCTTGCTTATTTGGTACATGATCGTTTATTTTATTTTATTTGTAGGTGAATTGACTCTTCTTAATCAGAGAGGTATAACTAATTATCGGAATAAGAGGTATATATGTGGCCGCTATTGGCTAATTATAATTCCTGTGTCTTTGTATTCCATGCTGGAAATTTATAATGTAGGAAAAGGTGGTCCTTCCTCTTTTTTTTTAAATCTTCGCCTTGCAAATGTAGTTGATGACTATGAAGGAGCGAAATTTACAGTGTTGACGGCTGTATATCCTATTATGATAGCAATATTCGCAATAGTTTGTTTGTCAGAAACTAACAAGAAAAATAAATACTCGATATTATTATGGATGTTGCTGTTTTGTTTTGGCACTATGGGCAAGTTTGCAGTTATAACGCCAATTTTGATTTTTTTGATAATTCGTGAAATGACTATTGGATTGAATAAAAAAAAATTACTTCTTATCGTACCACTAATAGCTGTCGCAATTCTTTTTCTGCACTTTATAAGAATGTCCAGTAATGATAATGCAACAGTGAGTTCCGTTTTGGGACTTTACATATACTCTCCACTTTTAGCATTGGGTCAACTCGCTGATTTAAATAATAATAACGGCGCGGGTGAATATACATTTAGATTTATATTTGCACTGCTATATAAATTAGGGTTGTCTTCAACCGAACCAGTAAAAACCATCCTGGAGTATGTGAATGTACCTGTTCCGACAAATGTATTCACTGTTATGCAACCTTTTTATCAGGATTATTCTTTATATGGTGTTGCTTTTGGCGCGATTTTTTATGGGATAATATATTCATTAGTTTATTTTTTTGCAAAACAAGGTAATCCAGTAGCACTGCTTATCTATTCAGTTCTTGCTGTTGGGATTTTTACCTCATTCTTTGCTGAGACATTAATAACCAATTTCGCTGGAAACATGAAATTGATAATTTGTGTATTTATATTATGGCGGTTTACGGTCAGATGCGAAATGAAACAGTAACCATTTTAATGGCGACATATAACGGTAGTGCATATATTGAGAATCAGATCCTTTCATTGCAGCAACAAAAATACAAGGACTGGATGCTTTATATTCGTGATGATGGCTCTTCAGATAATACCGTTGAGATTATAAAAAGGTTACAAAGCATTGACCATCGTATCCACTTGGTGGAGGATGAAATTAAGGGGCTTGGTCCAGGAAGGAATTTTCTTTCAATTGTTAAATATTCACGTTCTGATTATACAATTTACTGTGATCAGGATGATATTTGGCTAGAGAATAAAATTAGTGAAATGGTAAAGTATTCGGACGAATGCGGAGTTAATATCTCTAATCAACCATCTATAGTTTATGCTGATGGATATGCTTTTTTTGATGAAACTGGTGAGATTGATTTTACCGGTATATCGCATAACCATGCAAAGGATCTCGCCGGTTTCTTATTTTTTAACGGGGGGTATCAAGGTTGCTCTATAATGTTTAATCAGGCGATGGTAAAATTTTTATCTGATTATAAAGGTATGATTTACCTCCATGATGATATTACTAGCTTAGCAGCCCATGCTTTTGGTGAGGTTCATTTTTTACCAAAAAAGCTCATGCTGTATCGTCAGCACTCAAAAGCAGTAACTGGCATGAAAAAGTTCAATGATGGTCGCTTTAGTAAGTTAACTTCGGGTGTTAATTATTTACTATCTCGAAAACACTTTAATGTAAAGGAATCTTTTTTTGAACTTTACGGTGATGAGTTAAAACAAAAAAATAAAGACGTGTTCAATAAATATATCAAATTTTGTCGTTCTCAAAGTAGAATATTGCAATTGAAATTTTTGATTGAAGGAAGATTTACATTAAACAATAGTGCCATTAAATTGTTTATTAAATTCATTTTGAGAAGGAAATTTGACTCATGATTTCGGTGTTAACACCAACTTTTAATAGATATCATACATTACAAAGATTGTATGATTCTTTGTGTTCTCAAAATTGTACTAATTTTGAATGGATTATCATTGATGATGGCAGTGTTGATGATACCGAAAAATTGGTTAGTGAATTTATTGCAGAAAGAAAAATAATCATTAAATATATTTTTCAGGAAAATAAAGGGAAACCCATGGCGATTAATACCGGGGTTCCATTATGTCAGTTTGATTATATTCTCATAGTAGACAGTGACGATGCTTTATCCTCCGATGCGATAAAATTGCTTGAACAAGCAATTCAGGAAGCGGAGAATGAAAAAATACCTTTCTCTGGTGTTGGATTTCGAAAAGCAACTTTCGATGGGAATCTTTTGGGATTGGTAACAAAATTAAAGAACCCAATTGTCTATCTTGGAGCAACAGAAGCCGGCAATCTTTTCAAGGCAGACTTAGCGTATTGTTTTAAAAAGGAGAGTCTTTTACGATATCCATTCCCATTCTATAAAGGCGAAAGATTTGTCCCTGAATTATTTATATGGAATAAAATTACTGATGAAGCAAAAATTAGATTTTATTCAGATAAGATAATCTATCTGGCAGAATTTCTTGATGATGGTTTGACTAAAAATTTCAAAAGACAGCTACAAAAGTACCCGTATAGTTTTAGGGTGTATTATGCGGATCAGTTTCGTAGAGAAAAAAAAATTATCAAAAAATTAAAAATGCTAATTAGATTTTTTCAATGCATAGTTTATGAGAAATTGAAATGAAAATTGTTATGATAATTACTGGCTTGGGAATGGGAGGGGCAGAGACCCAAGTATGTAATCTTGCTAACTCTCTATCAAATCTGGATCATGACGTAAGCATAATTTCACTGGTAAACATTAAAGAGGTAGGCCCGGATCAAAAAGTAAAAGTATATACACTCAATATGGTTAAGACGATCCCTGGTTTTATAAAGGCTTATTTAAAATGTCGAAAACTTATAAAAAAAATAAAGCCTGATGTGGTACATAGCCACATGGTTCATGCTAATATTTTCACTCGTTTATTAAGGCTCACAACATCTATTCCACGTTTGATTTCTACTATACATAATACAAATGAAGGTGGACGAGTGCGTATGTTGGCTTATCGCCTAACTGATTCTTTGGCTGATGTGACTACTAATGTTAGTCAAGAAGGAGTACTGGCTTTTATAAAATTAAGAGCTGTAAGCAGAAAGCGCATTATATGTATGTATAATGGTATTGATACCGATAAGTTTAAATTTTCGGCTCAAAATAGGTTTGCTTTACGTGAATGTTTGCAAATAGATAACAATACTAATTTATTAATGGCAATAGGGCGATTAACTTATGCAAAGGATTACCCAAATTTATTAGTTGCATTTTCTAAGGTAGTTTCAAAGCAAAATAATGTGAAATTAGCAGTTATAGGTGATGGGCCATTAAAAAAAGAACTGATGCAATTGGCGCAAGAATTAGGTATTTTAGAAAACATTTATTGGTTAGGTATCCAGCAGAATGTATGTGAATGGTTATCGGCTTGTGATACTTTTGTCTTATCATCAGAATGGGAAGGGTTTGGGTTAGTAGTGGCTGAAGCTATGGCTTGCGGAAGAATTGTTGTGGCGACTGACTCAGGAGGAGTAAATGAAGTCATGGGATCTAATGAATTTATTGTTCCAATCAAAAATGCTCATCAATTATCTCAAAAAATATCACTTGCATTGAGTTTATCTTCTGATCAGAAACAATCTATATCTCAAAGGAATCGCTTGTACATTCAGGAAAATTTTTCTCTCCCCGTTATTACGCGCCAATGGTTATCACTTTACGAGAAAAAATAATATTTTCGTGTTTTATCTAATTATTTTCAAAAGCTGACGTTATCTATTATGCAACATAAACTTAAAGTGCTACATGTGCAATTACTTCCGCTATTAAGCGGGGTGCAAAGAGTAAGTCTTGATGAAATAGGTCAGATGAATAATGATTTTGAATATTCATTGGTTTGTGCTACTGAGGGACCTCTTACAACAGAATTGAATAAAATGAACATCCCTTGCTTCTTTATCCCGAGATTTTGTCGACAGCTTTCGTTGTCTAAAGACTTCTTGGCACTTTTTAGTTTATATAAATTAATTCATGCAAAGAAATTTGACATTGTTCATACACACTCATCAAAAACAGGTGTTCTTGGTCGCATTGCTGCAAAACTAGGTGGGGTTTCGAAAGTGATTCATACCGTACATGGATATGCCTTTCCAGCAGCAACTTCAAAAAAATCCTACTATGTGTTTTTTTTCATGGAGTGGCTTGCCAAATTTTTCACAGATAAACTCATAGTTTTAAATGAACAAGATAAAAAGATTGCAATTAACAAGTTAGGTTATGCAAGCGAAAAAGTCCATGTTATTCCTAATGGTGTTAATATCCATAAATTCTCGCCGTGTATTTCATCCTCTGGAAATGAAAGTCTAAAAATTATTATGGTTGGTAGGCTTTGGCCTCAGAAGGATCCCAAAACCCTTCTTTTAGCCGCTAAAGATTTGCTAGAAAGCGGAGCTGATATCAGCATCAGTTTCGTTGGTGATGGTGAATTGATGGAGGAATTAAGAACATTAACTGCCAATCATCATGATAAAATAAAATTTTTAGGTTGGCAGAGTAATATTGCTGAAATTCTTCCGCAGTATGATTTGTTTGTTTTACCGTCACTTTGGGAAGGTATGCCGTTAGCTATTTTGGAGGCTATGAGCTGTGGTTTACCCTGTCTTGTTACAAATATACCGGGGAACAATGATTTGGTTAAGGATGGGTATAATGGTTATCTGTTTGAGAAGGGTGATTCTTTAGCATTATCTAATTTAATCAAAGCGTATTGTCTAAATAATGACTTACTTAGACAACACTCTAAAAATGCCAGAAAATATGTTGAGGAAAATTATACCCTTAAGAAGCGTAATGACGCAGTTGCTAAACTTTATAACGCTTGAATTTTTCATTGCATAGCATTTACAGTATATAATACATTGATTATTGCTGATTGGCTGCGCAAAAAATAGCCAATGCTTATCCAAACTGACAGGAGTATGTAATGTCCAAGCAACAGATCGGCGTCGTCGGTATGGCAGTGATGGGGCGCAACCTGGCGCTCAACATCGAAAGCCGTGGTTATACCGTCTCCGTTTTCAACCGCTCCCGTGATAAGACCGAAGAAGTGATTGCCGAGAATCCAGGCAAGAAACTGGTTCCTTTCTATACGGTGAAAGAGTTCGTTGAGTCTCTGGAAACGCCTCGTCGTATCCTGTTAATGGTGAAAGCGGGCGCAGGCACCGATGCCGCTATCGACTCCCTGAAGCCTTACCTTGAAAAAGGTGACATCATCATTGATGGCGGTAACACCTTCTTCCAGGACACCATTCGTCGTAACCGTGAACTGTCCGCAGAAGGCTTCAACTTCATCGGTACCGGTGTTTCCGGTGGTGAAGAGGGCGCGCTGAAAGGCCCTTCCATCATGCCTGGCGGCCAGAAAGATGCATACGAACTGGTTGCACCTATCCTGACCAAAATCGCAGCCGTGGCTGAAGATGGTGAGCCTTGCGTAACCTATATCGGTGCGGACGGTGCAGGTCACTATGTGAAAATGGTGCACAACGGTATCGAATACGGCGACATGCAGCTGATCGCTGAAGCTTATTCCCTGCTGAAAGGCGGTCTGAACCTCTCTAACGAAGAGCTGGCTGAAACCTTCACCGAGTGGAACAAAGGCGAGCTTAACAGCTACCTGATCGACATCACCAAAGATATCTTCACGAAGAAAGATGAAGAGGGTAAATACCTGGTTGATGTGATTCTGGATGAAGCAGCAAACAAAGGTACCGGTAAATGGACCAGCCAGAGCTCTCTGGACTTGGGCGAACCGTTGTCTCTGATCACCGAATCTGTCTTCGCGCGTTACATCTCTTCTCTGAAAGAGCAACGCGTCGCGGCGTCTAAAGTGCTGTCTGGCCCACAGGCTAAACCAGCAGGCGATAAAGCCGAATTCGTTGAAAAAGTGCGTCGTGCACTTTACCTGGGTAAAATCGTTTCTTACGCGCAGGGCTTCTCTCAGCTGCGTGCGGCATCAGACGAGAACAACTGGGACCTGAACTACGGTGAGATTGCGAAGATCTTCCGTGCGGGCTGTATCATTCGTGCCCAGTTCCTGCAGAAAATCACCGATGCCTATGCTGAAAACGCCGGTATCGCTAACCTGCTGCTGGCACCGTACTTCAAGAAGATTGCGGACGAATACCAGCAGGCGCTGCGTGACGTGGTTGCCTACGCTGTTCAGAACGGTATTCCGGTTCCAACCTTCTCTGCTGCAGTAGCCTACTACGACAGCTACCGTGCGGCCGTTCTGCCTGCTAACCTGATTCAGGCCCAGCGTGACTACTTCGGCGCGCATACCTACAAGCGCACTGATAAAGAAGGCGTATTCCATACCGAATGGATGGAATGAGTTAACACGCTCGCTGTCATCGCAACCCGGAGCTCGTCTCCGGGTTTTTTTATGCAAAAACTGCCGCCTGTTACTCGAAGTAGTCTGAATCTCATCCCCCTCGCAGTGATTACTCCTGGTTTGCCTTGACAGTCCAGTTTGCCAGGAGGTACAAAGCCCAACAGTTATGTTTATCGCGATGGCCTGGGGGCCATCAGTACAGTTAACTTACAGAAGTCATTAGCGAATGAAAATTACAATCTCCGGAACAGGATACGTCGGTCTCTCTAACGGCATTCTGATTGCTCAGAATCATGAAGTGGTTGCGCTGGATATCGTGCAGGCCAAAGTGGATATGCTCAATCAGAAAAAATCTCCGATTGTCGACAAAGAAATCCAGGACTATCTCAGCAATAAACCGCTGAATTTCCGCGCCACGACTGACAAAGAAGATGCATATCGCGATGCGGATTACGTCATCATTGCGACGCCTACTGACTACGATCCTAAAACCAACTACTTCAACACCTCAACGGTAGAGGCGGTGATCAAAGACGTTATCGCGATCAACCCTAATGCGGTAATGGTCATTAAATCGACCATTCCTGTCGGTTTTACCAAATCCATCAAAGAGAAGCTTGGGATTGATAACATCTTCTTCTCGCCGGAGTTCCTGCGCGAGGGGAGAGCACTTTACGATAACCTGCATCCTTCGCGTATTGTTATTGGCGAACGCTCTGAGCGTGCTGAGCGTTTTGCTGCTCTGCTTCAGGAAGGGGCGCTTAAGAAAGATATTCAGGTGTTGTTTACCGACTCCACTGAAGCTGAGGCGATTAAGCTCTTCGCGAATACCTATCTGGCAATGCGAGTGGCTTATTTCAATGAGCTCGACAGCTATGCAGAGAGTCTTGGGCTGAACACCCGTCAGATTATTGAAGGGGTGTGTCTCGATCCGCGCATTGGTAATCACTACAACAACCCTTCATTTGGCTACGGTGGTTACTGTCTGCCAAAAGACACTAAGCAACTGCTGGCAAACTATCAAGCTGTGCCGAACAATCTGATATCGGCGATTGTTGATGCTAACCGCACACGTAAAGATTTCATCTCCGATTCCATCCTTGCGCGTCAACCGAAAGTCGTCGGCGTATACCGTCTGATCATGAAGAGTGGCTCCGATAACTTCCGCGCTTCTTCTATTCAGGGGATCATGAAGCGCATTAAGGCGAAAGGGGTTGAGGTTGTCATCTATGAGCCTGCCATGCCGGACGATCAGTTCTTCAATTCACGGGTGATCCGCGATCTGGACGCATTTAAGAGAGAAGCCGATGTCATCATTTCAAACCGCATGGCGGAAGAGCTGGCTGACGTGGCGGATAAGGTTTATACCCGCGATCTGTTTGGTAGCGACTGATTCTCTTCTTTATCCTATAAAAAACCCGGCTGAGTTGCCGGGTTTTTATTTTCAGACTTTGTAGAAATCGCGGTACCAGTCAACGAAGTTCTTCACCCCATCTTTAACCGAGGTTTGTGGTTTAAATCCGATCGCGTCATAAAGTGGCTGGGTATCGGCGCTGGTTTCCAGAACATCCCCGGCCTGGAGTGGCATCATATTTTTTTCCGCTTTTTTACCCAGGGCCTCTTCCAGAGCGGTGATGTAGTCCATCAGCTCTACTGGTGAACTATTGCCGATGTTGTAAACCCGGTAAGGCGCTGAGCTGCTTGCAGGTGACCCGGTCTCAACGGTCCAGTTTGAGTCAGGCTGGGGAATAACATCCTGCAGGCGAATAATCGCTTCAGCAATATCATCAATGTAAGTGAAGTCGCGCTTCATCTTACCGTAGTTATAGACATCGATGCTTTTGCCTTCAATCATCGCCTTCGTAAACTTGAATAACGCCATGTCCGGGCGCCCCCATGGGCCGTACACGGTGAAGAAACGCAGGCCGGTGGTTGGCAAGTTGTACAGATGCGAATAGGTATGCGACATCAGCTCATTGGCTTTTTTGGTCGCGGCATAGAGTGATACCGGGTGATCCACGGAATCGTCAGTCGAGAAGGGCATCTTGCGGTTGAGGCCATATACGGAGCTGGATGAGGCATACAGAAGATGCTGAACGTTATTATGGCGGCAGCCTTCCAGCACGTTGAGATGGCCGATAAGGTTGGCGTCCGCGTACGCGTGAGGGTTTTCAAGGGAGTAGCGTACGCCCGCCTGTGCGGCCAGATGAATCACGCGATCGAACTTCTCGCGCGCGAAAAGCGCTGCCATACCTTCGCGGTCGGCTAACTCCAGCTTGTGGAAGGTGAAACCCTCAGATTTTAGCAGTTCCAGGCGCGCCAGCTTCAGGTTGACATCGTAGTAGTCATTGAGGTTATCAATACCAACAACCTGATGACCGGCCTCAAGGAGGCGTTTACTGACATTCGCACCGATAAACCCAGCTGCACCCGTTACCAAAAATTTCATAACTTCCCTCATAAACCCATATTCTTACAGATGCGATTGCGCATCAGATGACGTCTATGATAGCGCGAAGGGGCGAAGTTACATAACCCATCTTTCCGATTTAACTCATCGGATTCTTATAGAAAAATCGCCAGTAATGGATAAACTGTACAAACAATATTATGTTTGCCCTTTTTAATCTGTTAGGGATTGTATGACGCAAAACAACAATAGCCAGGTCAGCCGAAGCAATGACCCTGAGCAAATTGATTTACTTGATTTAATGCTGCAGCTGTGGCGTGGGAAGTGGGTGATAGCAACCTTTGTTGTTGTTTTTATCGCCCTGGCAATTGGGTATCTCTCTGTCGCAAAGGAGAAATGGACCTCCAGTGCGATCATTGCGCAGCCTGACGCTGCCCAGATAGCGACCTATTCAAATGCATTGAACATTCTCTACGGTAGTGCTGCACCCTCGATGCTCGACATTCAAACGCGCGCGATTGGCCGTTTTAATTCTTCGTTCTCGGCATTATCTCAGGCGCTTGAGAATCAGGAGGATCCTGAAAAACTGACCATCGCTCCGACCTCGACTGCACAGCCGCTACCACTAAGTGTTTCCTACACCAGTACCTCTGCAGAAGCGGCTCAAAAGCAGCTGGCGCAGTACATTCAGCAAGTCGATGAGCAGACCGCAAAAGAACTGGCCCTGGATCTTAAGGACAATATTAAGGAGCAGATCAAGACTCTGAATGATTCACTTCAAAACCAGGAGAAGGTCGCGCAGGAACAAAAAGATCTTCGTATCAAACAGATTGCTGAGGCGCTGAAGAATGCTGAGGCCGCGAAAATTACCTCTCCACAGCTCCAGCAAACCCAGGATGTCACGCAGGAAACGTTGTTCCTGCTGGGAAGTGAGGGGCTGAAATCGATGATTGACAATGAGGCTTCTCGTCCGTTGGTCTTCCCAACAGCCTATTACCAGACCAAGCGAAATCTGCTGGACATCCAGAATCTCAATGTAAACCCGGATACGATCCACGTATATCGTTACGTCATGAAGCCGGATCTGCCTGTCCGCCGCGATAGCCCGAAAAAAGCTATGATTCTGATTCTTGCCGTGCTGCTGGGTGGAATGATTGGTTCAGGTGTGGTACTTGGCCGTAACGCCTTACGCAACTACAAACCAACAGCCTGATTTGCAGATTAAAAAAAACCGGGGATATACCCCGGTTTTTTTATTTGTGACGCTTACGAAGATTCTCTATCACCGCCGTCAAATCCAGCTCCTGATCCTGCAGCAGCACCAGCAGGTGATACATCAAATCAGACGCTTCATTCGTCAGTTCCTCGCGGTCATGCACCGTCGCGGCCAGCGCGGTCTCAACGCCTTCTTCTCCTACCTTCTGTGCGATACGCTTGGTTCCGCTGGCGTACAGCTTCGCGGTGTAGGAACTTTCGGGATCCGCTGTTTTACGCTCTGCCAGCAGCTGTTCCAGTTGATACAGGAACAACCACTGGTGGCTCGTCTCACCGAAGCAGCTGCTGGTGCCCTTGTGGCAGGTCGGTCCGATCGGATTGACCAGCACCAGCAGGGTGTCGTTATCGCAGTCAGGCGTTATGCTGACCACATTCAGGAAATGACCCGAGGTTTCCCCTTTGGTCCACAGACGCTGTTTCGTGCGCGAGAAAAACGTCACTTTGCCGCTGTCGATCGTTTTTTCCAGCGCGTCCTGGTTCATATACCCCAGCATCAGCACTTCGCCTGAGACGGCATGCTGGACAACTACCGGCAGTAATCCGTCCGTTTTTTTCCAGTCCAGCTGCGCCTGTTGTTGCTCTGTTAACATACCCTGATCTCCACGCCCTGGTCGGCCAAGTACGTTTTTAACTCACCAATATTAATAATCTGTTTGTGGAAAACGGACGCGGCCAGCGCACCGTCCACGTTGGCATCGCGGAAGGCTTCGAGGAAGTGTTCCATGGTGCCCGCGCCGCCGGAGGCGATCAGCGGAACGTGGCAGACCGCACGGACTTTTTTGAGCTGCTCCAGATCGTAACCGTTACGCACGCCGTCCTGGTTCATCATGTTGAGGACAATCTCGCCCGCGCCACGCTTCTGCACTTCCTGCACCCAGTCGAGCGTTTCCCACTGGGTCACGCGGGTGCGGCTTTCATCTCCGGTGTATTGATTGACGTGGTACTTGCCCGTTGCGGCGTCATACCAGGTGTCGATCCCAACCACAATACACTGCACGCCAAAACGATCGGCCAGGCGGGTGATCAGCTCCGGGTCGGCCAGGGCAGGGGAATTGATGGAAATCTTGTCGGCACCAAACGAGAGAATTTTGGCGGCGTCGTCTGCGGATTTAATCCCGCCCGCCACGCAGAACGGAATATCGATCACTTCCGCCACGCGCGCCACCCAGCTTTTGTCGACTACGCGGCCATCGCTGGACGCGGTAATATCATAGAACACCAGCTCGTCTGCGCCTTCATCAGCATAGCGTTTTGCCAGCGGAACGATGTCGCCAATGATCTCGTGGTTGCGGAACTGCACGCCTTTCACGACCTGACCGTCACGTACGTCCAGGCAAGGGGTTATCCGTTTTGCCAGCATTGAATCGCCTCCGTCACCGTAAATTTACCTTCCAGCAGGGCCCGGCCAACAATCACGCCCTGTACGCCCGTTCCGCGCAGCGCGGCAATATCGTTTAAATCACCAATTCCGCCCGAAGACTGGAACGCCACCTGCGGATAACGCGCGCAGACCTCTTCATACAGCGAGACGTTGGAGCCCGCCAGCGTACCGTCGCGAGAGATGTCCGTGCACAGCACGTGCTTCAGGCCGACGGGGAGATACATCTCGACCAGCGCTTCCAGCGTCACGCCGGAGTTTTCCTGCCAGCCGCTGACCGCCACCTGCTTATTACCCTGTTCATCAATACGAACATCCAGCGCCAGCACCAGCGCGTCGGCGCCAAAGCGGCGGAACCAGCCTTTTACGGTCTCTGGCTCTTTCACGGCGGTTGAACCGACCACCACGCGCGCTACGCCCGCGTCCAGCAGCGCCGCAACGTCATCTTCCGTACGCACGCCGCCGCCAACCTGTACCGGCACATCAACACCGGCGACCAGATTTTTCAGCAGGGGGATCTGGCGCTTCGCCGGATCTTTCGCGCCCGTCAAATCCACCAGATGCAGCACCTGCGCACCCTGGGCGGCATAATCCTGCAGACGCGGCAGCGGGTCGTTTCCGTAGTCTCGCTGCTGGCCGTAATCGCCCTGGTGGAGACGGACAACCGTGCCGTCAATTAAATCTAAAGCGGGAATAATCATCACATCTCCAGGAAGTTTTTCAGCAGCTGCGCGCCTGCGGCGCCAGAGCGCTCCGGGTGAAACTGCACGCCGAAGAAATTGTCTTTCTGTACGGCCGCCGTAAACGCTTCGCCGTAAGTGCACTGGGCGATCGTATTCACGTTCACCGGCATGGCGTAGCTGTGTACGAAGTAAAAATACGCGCCGTCTTCAATGCCGCGAAAAAGCCTGTCGCCCGCTTTGGCGTACACGCGGTTCCAGCCCATATGCGGCAGAGGCAGACCGTGGTCGGTCATCTTCGGCACGTCTTCGTCGATAATGCCCAGCAGGTCAACGCCGTTGCTCTCTTCGCTGCGGCGGCCCAGGATCTGCATACCCAGGCAAATGCCCAGCACCGGTTGGGTACAGGCTTTGATCAGATCGACCAGCTCGCGCTCGCGAATCTGATCCATCGCGGCCTGCGCAGTGCCTACGCCCGGCAGAAATAATTTGTCGGCACGCAGCACCACGTCCGGGTCACGACTGACCACCGGCTCGTAGCCGTGGCGGGTGATGGCCGATTTTACGGAGTTCAGGTTGGCGCATCCGGTATCCAGAATCACCACGTTCATTACAGCACTCCTTTTGATGAGGGCAGGGCGTCACCTTCCACGCGGATTGCCTGGCGCAGCGTTCGGCCGAAGGCCTTGAAGAGACTCTCTACGCGGTGGTGGTCGTTCTTGCCTTTGGTCTTCAGGTGTAGCGTCAGGCCCATGGTGTAGGACAATGAACGGAAGAAGTGCTCCACCATTTCGGTGCTCAGATCGCCCACGCGCTGGTAATTGAAGTCTGCTTTATATTCCAGGTGCGGACGACCTGAAATATCCATTGCACAGCGCGCCAGACACTCGTCCATCGGCAGGACAAAGCCAAAACGGTTGATGCCGCGTTTATCACCAAGCGCCAGCTTGAGAGCTTCGCCCAGCGCCAGGCCGGTATCTTCCACGGTGTGGTGATCGTCAATATAAAGGTCGCCTTTTACCGTGATCTCCATGCGGAAACCGCCGTGGGTGGCAATCTGGTCCAGCATGTGGTCGAAGAAACCGACGCCGGTGTGGATCTTGCTGCCGCCTTCGCGGTCCAGCCAGACCTTCACATCAATCTGTGTCTCTTTGGTGTTACGTTCAACGTGCGAGTAGCGGTCACGTTTTGTCAGCTGTTCGCCAATCATCGCCCAGTTAAGGTTGTTGCGGTCGTAGCGAAGCCCCGCGATGCCCATGTTTTCCGCGAGCGTAATATCGGTGATACGATCGCCGATGACATAGCTGTTGGCCTTATCCAGCACATCCGCCGCCAGATAGCGCTCGACCAGCTTCACCTTTGGCTTACGGCAGTCGCAATCGTCGGCCGGCATGTGAGGGCAAATCAGTACCTCATCAAAAACCACACCCTGAGAGGTCAGAACCTGCATCATCAGATTATGCGGGCCGTCAAAGTCTGCCTGCGGGAAGCTGTCGGTGCCAAGACCGTCCTGGTTGGTGATCATCACCAGCTTGTATCCGGCTTTTTGCAGCTTAAGCAGCACCGGGATTACGTCAGGTTCGAACGCCAGCTTGTCGAATCGGTCGACCTGAAAATCAGCTGGTGGCTCCGAAATAAGGGTGCCGTCACGATCGATGAAAAGGATCTTCTGGGTCATACTTTCTCCGCTTTCAGGGCGTCAATCACGCGCTGGCTCTCTGCACGGGTGCCGACGGTAATGCGCAGGCATCCGCTCAGAGAAGGTTGTTTATTCTGGTCTCGTAAGATAATGCCCTGATCCCATAAAGATTTAAATACGGCGCTGGAAGCGGTAAAGCGCACCAGGATGTAGTTGGTTTCCGAGTCGAACACCTTCTCCACGCACGGGATATCTTTCAGGGCCGTCACCAGGTACTGACGCTCTTCCAGAATTTGCGCCACGCGTTCACGCATGGCGTTGATGCCCTGCGGCGCCAGCGCCTGTGCGGCAATGTCGGCAACCGGCGTGGAGAGGGGGTACGGAGCGATCACCTTCAGCAGCAGGTCGATGACCTCTTTATTGGCCAGCGTAAAGCCGCAGCGCAGGCCCGCGAGGGCGAAAGCCTTCGACAGCGTACGCAGCACCACCAGGTGCGGATACTCTTCAAGCCAGCCTGCCAGCGTCGCCTGCGGGCAGAACTCGATGTAGGCTTCGTCGGCCACCACCAGCGCTTTGCCTCGCGTCATCTCCAGCAGGGTTCGGATATCCTGCGGGTTGATAATCTGTCCGGTGGGGTTGTTTGGGCTACAGATAAACACGACCTTTACGCCGTCAAGATTGTCGGCAATGCCCTGCAGATCCAGTTGCCAGTTCTCCAGTGAGAGCACGTTGCGGCACGCCACCCCGAAGGTTTCCGCGCTGACGCTGTACATGCCGTAGGTCGGCTGGCAGTACATCACCGCATCTTTGCCCGGCTCGCAGAAGGCGCGGATCAGCAGTTCAATGCCTTCATCCGCGCCGCGGCTGACCAGCACCTGCTCCGGCTTCACGCCCGCGTACTGCGCGTAGTTTTCAATCACCGCTTTTGGCTGACACTCCGGATAGCGGTTCAGCGTTTGCTGCGACAGCTCAAACTGCACCGCTGTTGGATATTCGTTGGCGTTCAGCCAGACATCCCCTTTACCGCCCAGACGACGCGCAGACTGATAGGGCGTCAGGCGACGGACATTTTCGCGGGCTAATTCTTCAATGTTCATGCTTGCTCCTTCAGGGCTGCAACGCGCAGCGTAACGGCATTTTTGTGGGCGGTCAGGCGCTCGGCGGCGGCCAGGGTTTCAATAGTAGACGCCAGTGACGCAAACCCTTCGCGGGAGAGCTCCTGCACGGTCATGCGTTTCTGGAAATCCGCCAGGCCCAGGCTGGAACAGGTTGAGGTATAGCCATACGTTGGCAGCACGTGGTTGGTGCCGGAGGCGTAATCGCCCGCAGACTCCGGTGACCAGTCGCCGAGGAACACCGAGCCCGCGCTGGTAATGCTGTCGACCAGATCGCGCGCGTTGCGGGTCTGAATAATCAGGTGCTCCGGGCCGTACTGGTTAGAAATGGCAATGCACTGGTCCAGGTCGCGCGCCACAATCAGGCGGCTGGCCGCTAACGCCTGGCGTGCCGTGTCGGCGCGGGGCAGATCGGCAAGCTGACGCTCCACGGCTTCGCCTACGCGTTTTGCCATATCGGCATCTGGCGTCAGCAGGATGACCTGCGAGTCCGGGCCGTGTTCCGCCTGGGAAAGCAGGTCAGACGCCACGAAGTCCGGCGTGGCGCCGCTGTCGGCAATCACCAGCACCTCAGACGGGCCGGCAGGCATATCGATGGCCGCACCGTCCAGACGCTGGCTGACCTGGCGCTTAGCTTCGGTCACATACGCATTGCCAGGGCCAAAGATTTTGTCGACCTTGGGAATGGATTCTGTGCCGAACGCCAGGGCGGAAATCGCCTGCGCGCCGCCAACTTTATATACCGCCTGCACGCCGCACAGCTTCGCCGCGTACAGGATCTCGTCGGCAATCGGTGGCGGTGAGCAAAGCACCACTTTCTGACACCCGGCAATGCGTGCGGGAGTCGCCAGCATCAGTACGGTGGAGAAAAGCGGGGCAGAGCCGCCAGGAATATAGAGGCCGACGGACGCAACCGGGCGGGTGACCTGCTGGCAACGCACGCCGGGCAGGGTTTCGACATCTACGGTCTGCAGCTTTTGCGCGGTGTGGAAGGTATCAATATTTTTCACCGCAACGGCCATCGCCTGCTTGATGTCATCGCCCAGACGATTGCTGGCATCAATGATTTCCTGCTCGGTTACCCGTAATGCGCCGACTTCCGTCTTATCAAACTTTGCGCTGTATTCCCGCAGTGCGTCATCGCCGCGGGCTTTGACGTTATCCAGGATCTCCGCCACGGTGCGTGAGATGCTCTCTGAGGCGGAAATCGCCGGACGCATCAGCAGCTCGCGCTGCTGTGCGTCGCTAAAGGTATTCCAGTCGATGATTGTGTTAAAGCTCATGGCCATTACTCCATCATCTTCTCAATCGGCAGCACCAGGATGGAGCTTGCGCCCAGCGCCTTCAGTTTTTCCATGGTTTCCCAGAACAGTGTTTCGCTGCTCACCATGTGCATCGCCACGCGCTGCTGATCGCCCGCCAGCGGCAGGATGGTTGGGCGCTCGGCGCCCGGCAGCAGGGCAATGACTTCATCCAGACGCTCGGTTGGGGCGTGCATCATGATGTATTTGGATTCACGCGCCTGAATTACGCCCTGAATACGGGTCAGCAGTTTGTCGATCAGCTGCTGCTTAGCGTCGGCCATCTCGCCGTCACGCTGAATCAGGCACGCTTTGGAGCGGTAGATCACTTCCACTTCGCGCAGACCGTTCGCTTCCAGCGTCGCGCCGGTAGAGACGAGGTCACAGATGGCGTCCGCCAGACCCGCACGCGGGGCCACTTCAACAGAGCCGTTCAGCAGACAGGATTTAAACTGCACGCCTTTCTGATCCAGATAACGCTTTAACAGGTGAGGGTAGGAGGTGGCGATACGTTTGCCGTTCAGCGCGGCCGGGCCGTCCCAGGCTTCATCAACCGGCGTCGCCAGCGACAGGCGGCAGCCGCCGAAGTCCAGACGACGCAGGGTGAAGTAACGCGGGTCTTCGCCCTGCGCGCGGCGGGTCAGCAGCTCTTCTTCCAGCACGTTTTCCCCGATGATGCCGAGGTCAACGACGCCATCCATGACCAGGCCGGGAATATCGTCATCACGCACGCGCAGAATGTCGATGGGCATGTTTTCAGCCAGAGCAATCAGGCGCTGGGTGTGCAGGTTAATTTTAATCCCGCAGCGGGCCAGCAGTTCGCGTGAATCGTCACTTAAACGGCCTGATTTTTGAATAGCTATGCGTAAACGTGAGTTATCTAACATTCTTTATTCCTCGTTAACCTGTTTTAACCTGTCTGAATTCGGTCCAAAAAAAAGCCCCCGGAAGAAGATCTTCCGGGGGCTTTCTCATGCGTTCATGCACCACTGGAAGATCCAAACGTCTTCCAGCACACATCGCCTGAAAGACTAGTCAGGATGATGGTGATGATGGTGGTGTTTAAATTGAACGCGTGTCATATAAATTCTCGATGAATGCTTATTCATTTGATGTCTTTTAACGTAAACCAGTTGTACGACATATTGCAAGGGCTTTTTTTGATCATTAATTCATTTCATATTGATGCTATGAATTGTGTGTTCTGCCGGGCTGGCGTAGCCTTATAAAAGACGAGTGAGAGTCAGGAGAATTCGCATGAAAAAGGTCGCGATTGTCGGTTTAGGATGGCTGGGAATGCCGCTGGCGATGTCATTAGCCGCGAAAGGCTGGCAGGTGACCGGGAGCAAAACCACGGCGGATGGGGTAGAGGCAGCGCGCATGTGCGGTATTGATGGCGTTGAACTGCGTCTTGAACCGGAACTGGTGTGTGACGCTGACGACCTGGACACGCTGATGAACGTCGATGCGCTGGTGATCACTCTCCCCGCACGGCGCAGTGGCCCGGGCGAGTCGTTTTATCTGCAGGCGATGCAGGAGATTGTCGACAGCGCGCTGGCGCACCATGTTCCCCGCATCATTTTTACCAGCTCGACCTCGGTCTATGGTGAGGTTGAGGGCGTGGTGAAAGAAAGTTCCGAGCGCCGTCCCGTTACGGCCAGCGGTCAGGTTCTGAAAGAGCTGGAAGATTGGCTGCATAATCTTCCCGGCACGCAGGTTGATATCGTACGTCTGGCGGGGCTGGTGGGCCCTGGCCGTCATCCGGGACGCTTTTTCGCCGGGAAGTCTGCGCCAGATGGCCAGCATGTTGTCAATCTTGTGCATCTTGACGATGTTGTTGCCGCGATTGAGCTACTCTTACAGGCTCCGAAAGGTGGACACATCTATAATATATGTGCACCGTCTCATCCGGCGCGCAGCACGTTTTACCCGCTGATGGCACGTCAGCTGGGCCTGGCGCCGCCGGTCTTTGGTGAGGCAAAGGATGACAGTAAAGGCAAAATTGTTGATGGCAATCGCATTTGTCATGAGCTGGGGTTTGAGTATCAGTATCCCGATCCGCTGGTGATGCCCATGGAATAAGTCCCGCAGCGGAGACGATCGCACACCAGAAGGGGGCGAGCATGAAACCGCTGCTGGATGTTCTTATTATTCTGGATGCACTGGAAAAAGAGGGGAGCTTTGCCGCTGCGTCGGCAAAGCTCTACAAAACCCCATCTGCGTTGAGCTATACCGTTCAAAAACTGGAAAGCGATCTCAATATCCAGATCCTCGATCGCTCTGGGCACCGCGCGCGGTTTACCCGTACCGGGCAAATGCTGCTGGAAAAGGGACGCGAAGTCCTCCATACCGTTCGTGAACTCGAAAAACAGGCCGTAAAACTCCACCAGGGCTGGGAAAACGAGCTGGTGATTGGCGTGGATGATACCTTTCCCTTTTCTCTCCTGACGCCGCTGATTGAAGCCTTTTATCAACACCACAGCGTGACCCGACTCATTTTTATAAACGGCGTGCTGGGAGGCTCCTGGGATGCCTTAACCCAGGGCAGGGCGGATATTTTTGTCGGTGCACTCCACGAGCCTCCCCAGTTGAGCGAGTTTGGTTTTGCGCGTCTGGGCGTGCTGGAGCAGGTGTTCGCCGTGGCGCCCCATCATCCGCTGGCTCAGGAGCCTGAGCCGCTTAACCGCCGCGTGATTAAAGGCTACCGCGCGATTGTGGTGGGGGACAGCTCTCGTCCGGAATGTGCGGTTTCCTCGCAGCTGCTTGACGAGCAGGAGGCTATCACCGTTTTCGACTTTAAAACCAAGCTGGAGCTGCAAATCAGCGGCCTGGGTTGCGGCTATTTACCCCGCTATCTGGCACAGCGGTACATTGACAGCGGTGCGCTTGTTGAAAAACAGGTACTTGCTCAAAACAGCCATGAATCGGTATGGGTGGGCTGGAATGAACAGACCTCCGGGCTGGCCAGCGCCTGGTGGCGGGACGAAATTTTAGCAAATAGTGCTATCGCCGCTGTATATGCTCAGGGCAGTGTCGAGAAATCAGCCAGTTAGGAAAAAGAAAATTACCCGCTGCGTTGCAAAGTATTGCCTTTTGTATCCGATGTGGGGCAAAATGCCGCCGCTGCAACCAAATGAATAATCGACGATATAAAAGGCGTCGGTTATTTTTTTTTGCATGTACGAAACGAAACTAAAAACCAAGAGGCCGGGCTTCGTACCGGATAGATATTTACTAAAATCCGACAGTTGTTGTCGCTGAGGAAGAAAGAAATGGGGCAATTTTTCGCTTACGTGGCGGTTATCACCGTAAAGGAGATTAACTATGTCGCATAACGCAACTCCAAACACCTCTCGCGTGGAATTACGTAAAACGCTTACGTTGATTCCGGTTGTTATGATGGGCCTGGCCTATATGCAACCAATGACGCTGTTCGATACATTCGGTATCGTATCGGGCCTCACCGACGGTCATGTGCCGACGGCTTACGGCTTCGCGCTGATTGCGATCCTCTTTACTGCGCTGAGCTACGGTAAGCTGGTGCGTCGCTATCCGTCTGCCGGATCCGCCTACACCTATGCCCAGAAATCCATCAGCCCGACGGTTGGCTTTATGGTGGGCTGGTCTTCGCTGCTCGACTACCTGTTCGCGCCGATGATCAACATTCTGCTGGCAAAAATCTATTTTGAAGCGCTGGTGCCGTCGATTCCCTCCTGGATGTTCGTCGTGGCGCTGGTGGCCTTTATGACGGCCTTTAACCTGCGCAGCATCAAGTCCGTTGCCAACTTTAACTCCGTTATCGTTGTGCTTCAGGTTGTCCTGATTGCCGTTATTCTTGGCATGGTGATCTATGGCGTGTTCCACGGTGAAGGCGCTGGCACGCTGGCGAGCAGCAAACCGTTCTGGTCTGGTGATGCGCATGTGATCCCGATGATTACCGGGGCAACCATTCTGTGCTTCTCCTTTACCGGTTTTGACGGGATCAGCAACCTGTCTGAAGAAACGAAAGATGCAGAGCGCGTGATCCCGCGCGCCATCTTCCTGACGGCGCTGATTGGCGGTCTGATCTTTATTTTCTCGACCTATTTCCTGCAGCTGTACTTCCCGGATATCTCTCGCTTCAAGGATCCGGATGCGTCTCAGCCGGAAATCATGCTCTATGTGGCGGGTAAAGCGTTCCAGGTCGGCGCGCTGATCTTCTCCACCATCACCGTACTGGCGTCCGGTATGGCCGCTCATGCAGGCGTTGCGCGTCTGATGTACGTAATGGGCCGCGATGGCGTATTCCCGAAAAGCTTCTTCGGCTACGTGCATCCAACATGGCGTACCCCGGCGATGAACATTATCCTGGTCGGTGCGATCGCGCTTCTGGCGATTAACTTTGACCTGGTGATGGCAACGGCGCTGATTAACTTCGGTGCGCTTGTGGCGTTTACCTTTGTAAACCTGTCGGTTATCTCTCAGTTCTGGATCCGTGAAAAGCGTAACAAGACGCTGAAAGATCACTTCCAGTATCTGTTCCTGCCGATGTGTGGTGCCCTGACCGTAGGTGCGCTGTGGGTTAACCTGGAAGAGAGCTCGATGGTGCTTGGCCTGATTTGGGCGGGTATCGGCCTGGTTTACCTGGCCTGCGTCACGAAGAGCTTCCGTAACCCGGTTCCTCAGTACGAAGACGTCGCGTAAGACTGTGTCGGGTGGCGGCTACGCCTTACCCGACCTACATACCCCGTAGGCCCGCGTAAGCGAAGCGCCACCGGGCAAAAAAAAGCCGGAGACATCGCCTCCGGCTTTTTTATACCCATCGATCAAACTATCTCTTGCGCGTACTGGAACAGGGATTTCAGCAGCGCCTGTTTCTCAGCATTCCCTTCATACTGGCCATAAAGCATTTCCAGCTCCTGGGCGTAGCTGTGCAGATACTCTGGCGTAAAGACGTTGCGACGGTGCTGCAGCCAGCGTTCCTGCTCTGCTTCATCCAGGGTTCCCGGGTAGTTACGCGCGCGATAATTAAACATCAGCTTTTCAATGCGTTTATCGGCGAAGGTGATATCCAGCGCCGGTAAGTTACGCGGCTCGGTTTGCAGAACGATATTCATTGCAGCGCGATCGGCATCGCTGAAGAAACCATTATAGAGCTGGGCATCCACGTTTTCTGACGGTACGAACGGCTCGGCTTCGGCAAAAATGGCGACCACCTTCTCGCGCACCTGCGGGTTTTCGCGCAGCACTTTCAGGTTATCGAGGCAGTGCTGCCGGTTAATGCCCAGCCTGTCTGCATCTTCAGGGCGCAGCGTATTGGCCTGCGCCAGGACCGGACATTTATTGATATGCACCAGTTTGACCGGCACCGCAGGCAGATCGCCGAGTTCATTCTTCGGCGTGTACAGCCGTTCGCGCAGGGTATCGCTGTCGAGCTCCAGCAGCGGCGATATATCGCCGGCCAAATCCACCATAATCACCGCATTGCGGTTGTCCGGATGCCAGGCCAGCGGGGCGACCCAGCTGGTATTACCGCGCCAGGCGCCAAACATGCCGGAAATATGCACCAGCGGCTTCATCTGCGGCACATCAATCAGCGTGGTCAACTTCTGTTTACTGCGGTGGCTCAGCAGATACTCGAACAGTCGTGGCTGCGCGCTTTTCACCAGCTTCGCCATGGCAATGGTGGCATAGACGTCGGCCATCGCGTCGTGAGCATTGCTGTGCTCAATACCGTTGGCGCGGGTCAGGTGTTCCAGCCGGAAGCTGGTCAGCCCTTCCTCATTTTCCGGCCAGTTAATGCCTTCGGGACGCAGGGCGTAGCAGGCGCGCATGATGTCGAGTAAATCCCAGCGCGAATTGCGGTTCTGCCAGCTCCAGGCGTAGGGATCGTAGAAGTTACGATAGAAGATATTGCGCGTCACTTCGTCATCGAAGCGGATGTTGTTGTAACCGACCACGCAGGTATTGGGGACGGTAAACAGGTCGTGGATGCGTCGGGCGAATTCTGCCTCGTTAACGCCTTTTTCCCGCGCTTCCTGAGGAGTGATCCCGGTGACCATCACCGCGCCGGGCTGCGGCAGATAGTCATCCGCAGGCTTGCAGTAAAAGACCTCTGGCTCGCCAATGATGTTGAATTCGTCGTCGGTACGGATGGCGGCAAACTGCGCCGGTCGGTCCAGCGCCGGGTGAGTGCCAAAGGTTTCATAGTCATGAAATAAAAAAGTCGGGCGAGCGGCAGAGTCAGACACCAGTAATACCATCCTGTTAAAAAATGACGTCACTATGGTAAACGATCGTGCGGTCGAGACCGAATAAAAAGCACCTCCACGTTGCAGATTTGCGCGCCAGCTTCAGAGAAAAATCTGCGTTCTGTCACATTTTTTTGCAATTAAGCCAGGTAACGACATCAGAACTCCCGTAAAAAGGTCATCGATTTTTAATGACCTGAGGATATACCGTTGAAACGCCGTCTGTTTATTGCTGTTTCTTTACTCGCTTCGAGTGTCTCATCTGCTTTTGCGGCCGAACCACTGGATTTTTCGCCGCAGCCTCCGGCCATTCAGGCTGGCTCCTGGGTGCTGATGGATTACACGACTGGTCAGATCTTAACGGCGGGCAACGAACATCAACAACGCAATCCGGCGAGCCTGACCAAGCTGATGACGGGGTATGTGGTGGATCGGGCCATTGATAGCCACCGCATTACCCCGGACGACATCGTCACCGTAGGGCGCGATGCCTGGGCAAAAGGGAACCCGGTGTTTGACGGTTCATCGCTGATGTTCCTGAAAGAAGGCGATCGCGTCTCCGTGCGCGACTTAAGCCGCGGCCTGATTGTCGACTCCGGCAACGACGCATGCGTGGCGCTGGCCGATCACGTGGCGGGCGGTCAGCCGCAGTTTGTGAAGATGATGAACGACTACGTGCAGAAGCTGAACCTGCGCGATACGCATTTTGAAACCGTCCACGGGCTGGATGCGCCGGGCCAGCACAGCTCGGCCTATGACCTGGCCGTACTCTCCCGCGCCATCATCCACGGTGAGCCCGAGTTTTATCATATGTACAGCGAAAAGAGCCTGACCTGGAACGGGATCACCCAGCAAAACCGTAACGGCCTGCTGTGGGATAAAACCATGAACGTGGACGGGCTGAAAACAGGGCATACCTCGGGGGCGGGTTTTAACCTGATTGCGTCCGCCGTTGACGGCCAGCGCCGGTTAATCGCGGTAGTGATGGGGGCGGACAGTCCGAAAGGGCGCGAAGACCAGGCCCGGAAACTGCTGCACTGGGGGCAGCAGAATTTCGATACAGTGCAGATCCTGCATAGCGGTAAAAAAGTGGGGACAGAGCGGATCTGGTACGGCGATAAGGAGCAGGTGAAACTGGGTACCGACCAGGACTTCTGGCTGGCCCTGCCGAAAGCGGAAGTGCCTAACATCAAAGCCAAATACGTACTGGATAAAAAAGAGCTGGAAGCGCCGATCGCCGCGCACCAGCGGGTCGGGGAGATCCAGCTCTACGACCGCGACAAAGTGGTGGCGCACTGGCCGCTGGTGACGCTGGAAGCCGTTGATAAAGGCGGCCTGTTCTCTCGGCTGAGCGATTATCTGCACCACACGCTCTAACGGCAGATGAGCAGACTGGCAGGGTTGCGAGTCTGCTCACATAATAAACACTCCTCGTTTGCTGATAATAGTAATCCGGTTTTATAGTGTATAAATATACAGTAATAAGCGGAGGCAGCATGGACTACAGCATTAAGCAGCAACAGAAACGTAAGATTGCCGGTTTTCATTTGGTCGGACCGTGGGAACAAACGGTAAAACAAGGCTTTGAACAGCTGGTGATGTGGGTCGATGGGCGTCACATTGAGCCGCTGGAGTGGGTGGCGGTTTACTACGATAACCCGGATGAAGTCCCGCCAGAAAAACTGCGCTGTGATACGGCCGTTACGGTACCGGATGATTTCGTTATCCCGGAAAACAGCGAAGGCGTCATGATGACGGAAATCGCGGCCGGGGATTATGCCGTGGCGACGGCGCGCGTGGAAAACTACGACTTCGCCACGCCGTGGTATCAGTTCTTCAATTCCCTGCTGCAGGACAATAAGTACCAGATGGCGCTCAAACCCTGCTTCGAACGCTATCTCAATGACGGCAATGCGGACGGTTACTGGGATATCGAAATGTATATCGCGGTAGAGCATAAAACGGTTTAAGCCTGCTAAGTGAAGGGTTTTTCAGCCGGGAGCGATCCGCCCGGCCGAAAACACAGTACAATTGTGATTTGCCGTGTAGCTGGAGAGCGGGTGTGCGTCCCGACAAATCATTAACCCCTTTTGAAATTCGGTTGTACAAACACTACCGCGTGGTGCATGGATGCCGCATCGCGCTGGCTTTCGTGCTGACGTTTGTACTGGTGCGTTTATTGGATGTTCCGGAAGGGACGTGGCCGCTGATCACGCTGGTGGTGGTGATGGGGCCCATCTCGTTTTGGGGGAACGTTGTTCCGCGCGCCCTGGAGCGCATTGGCGGGACCGTGTTAGGTTCGGCTCTGGGGCTTATCGCCCTCAAGCTGGAGCTTATCTCGTTTCCGGTGATGCTGGCATGGTGCGGTGCCGCCATGTTCCTGTGCGGCTGGCTGGCGTTGGGTAAAAAGCCGTATCAGGCGCTGCTGATCGGTATTACGCTCGCGGTGGTGGTCGGTGCGCCCGCCGGGGATATGACCACGGCGCTGTGGCGAAGCGGGGATGTCATCCTGGGTTCACTGCTGGCGATGCTCTTCACCGGTATCTGGCCGCAGCGTGCTTTTCTGCACTGGCGTATTCAGATGGCCAGCTACGTCACCGCGTTTAACCGCGTCTATCAAGCCGGTTTTTCCCCGAATCTGGTTGAACGCCCGCGCCTGGAAAAGCACCTGCAGACCATCCTTAACGACGTGGTCAAAATGCGCGGCCTGATCACGCCCGCCAGCAAAGAAACCCATATTCAGAAATCGATTTTTGAAGCCATCCAGACGGTAAGCCGCAATCTGGTCTGCATGCTTGAGCTGCAAATCAACGCACACTGGGCCACGCGCCCAAGTCATCTGTTGATGCTTAACGCGCAGACCCTCAAAGAGACCCAGCAGATGACGCAGCAAACGCTGTTGACCATCGCTCATGCGCTCTATGAAGGGAACCCGCAGCCGATACTGGCCAACAGCGAGCGACTGAACGAGATTGTCGCGGAGCTGAAGCAGTTAATCAATGAACGCCAGAGCGATAACGTGGCGGAAACGCCTATTCATGGCTACGTCTGGCTGAGCATGGAACTGGCGCGGCAGCTTGAGCTGTTATCGCACCTGATTTGCCGGGCGCTGCGCAAATAAAAGGCGTATGTGACGGCTGCTGCTTCGATTCAGCAGCAATTGGGGTTATGATAGCTTTAAACGATATACTCATTGTCATTCGCAGCCGCTGTCAGTAAGGTTATTGTTACAACGGTTGCCTTAACGAATCCGAATCTCACATTATCAGGGGTGTAAAAATGGAAACTACCAAGCCTTCGTTCCAGGATGTTCTGGAATTCGTCCGCCTGTTCCGCCGCAAAAACAAACTGCAGCGTGAAATCCAGGACGTTGAGAAGAAGATCCGTGACAACCAGAAACGTGTTCTGCTGCTCGACAACCTGAGCGACTACATCAAGCCAGGCATGAGCGTTGAAGCTATTCAGGGCATCATCGCCAGCATGAAGAGCGACTATGAAGACCGTGTTGATGACTACATCATCAAAAACGCTGAGCTGTCCAAAGAGCGTCGCGACATCTCCAAGAAGCTGAAAGTGATGGGCGAAATCAAAAACGGCGAAGCAAAAAGCGAGTAATCGCAGCGAATAGTGAAAAAGGCTCTCTGGTGACAGAGAGCCTTTTTTTATGACGCAGAATGGGGCTGTAGCTGATAAATCCAGGCCTGGACCTGCTTGCCTTCAGCAGTGGTCACCGTGACCTCAACCCGATCGTAGCCGTCTTCAAACTCATCCAGCATTGGCCAGTGTGCGGCAAGGCTATCAGAGATAAACAGATAGCCTTCGACGCGGGGTCCGTTAGGGTGGAGCACGATCCCCGGAAAGTCCGCCGCAGCGCCCCAGCCGCGTTCGTAAAACGTACCGGATACGGAACCGGCCAGCCATTCGCCGCCAATCTTTTCAAGAATATGCGCATTAGAGTGGCCCGGTCGCAGCGTGCCGTAGACAAACAGAGCGTTCATTTTCCCTCATCCGCAAAGCAAAAAGCCTGCTTTAAAAGCAGGCTTTTTAAATTTGGCTCCTCTGACTGGACTCGAACCAGTGACATACGGATTAACAGTCCGCCGTTCTACCGACTGAACTACAGAGGAATCGTTGTGGAGGCTTATCTTAGCGGCGAAAAAAGTTTTGTCAAACCTGATCTTAGGGAAAATCGACTGATTGCTGATTCTGTCGTCAGTTTGTTGTAATTCCACACATCTTTTTCCGGAAAATACTTTGCAGGATGAGCATTTCTCCCCCATCATTTGAAATGGAGTTTCAACTTTTCTCGCTAAGGTCCATTTTGAACGTTACTGCCTCCTTACGCCAGGCGATCGTGCGCACGCCATGGTATGCAAAACGTAAAAGCTATCGGGTTCTCTTCTGGCGTGAAATCACCCCTCTTGCCGTGCCTATCTTCCTGGAAAATACCTGCGTTTTGCTGATGGGAGTCCTGAGCACCTTCCTGGTGAGCTGGCTGGGGAAAGAGGCGATGGCCGGGGTGGGGCTGGCGGACAGCTTTAACATGGTGGTGATTTCGTTCTTTGCCGCCATAGACCTCGGGACGACGGTGGTGGTGGCCTTTAGCCTCGGCAAGCTGGACCCCAAACGTGCACGCGAGGCGGCCCGCCAGTCGCTGATGATCATGACCATTTTTTCAATTGTTCTGGCGGCGGTAATCCACTATTTCGGCAAAGAGATTATCGACTTTGTCGCCGGGGAGGCCACGAATGAGGTTAAAGACCTGGCGCTGACCTATCTTGAGATGACCGTCATCAGCTATCCGGCGGCGGCCATCGCCCTGATTGGTAGCGGTGCGCTGCGCGGGGCGGGCAACACCAAAATTCCGCTGCTGATCAACGGCGGAATGAATATCCTGAATATCATTATTAGCAGCGTGCTGATCTACGGTGTGTTCTCATGGGACGGGCTGGGGTTCGTCGGCGCCGGACTGGGGCTGACCATTTCACGCTATATCGGTGCGGCAGCCATCATCGGGGTGCTGATGGCGGGGATCACTCCCTCGCTACGTCTGACGCTGAAAAGTTATTTCCGCCCCTTTAATTTCGCCATTATCTGGGAAGTGATGGGGATCGGTATTCCTGCAAGCATTGAGTCGGTGTTGTTTAACGGCGGGAAATTGCTGACGCAGATGTTTGTCGCCGGCATGGGCACCGACGTGATTGCCGGTAACTTCATCGCCTTCTCCATTGCCTCGCTGATTAACCTGCCGGGTAACGCGCTGGGCTCTGCATCAACCATCATCACCGGGAAACGGCTCGGGAAAGGGCAGATAGGCCAGGCGGAGCGACAGCTGCGGCACGTCTTCTGGCTGTCGACCATTGGACTGACTGTGATTGCCTGGGGAACCGCCCCGTTTGCCGGGCTGATGGCTTCGTTCTATACCCACGAAGACGACGTTAAAGAGGTCGTTAAGATCCTCATCTGGCTCAATGCGGCCTTTATGCCCATCTGGGCGGCCTCATGGGTATTGCCCGCCGGGCTAAAGGGCGCGCGCGATGCCCGCTTTGCGATGTGGGTGTCGATGCTAGGCATGTGGGGATGTCGCGTCGTGGCGGGGTATACGCTCGGGGTGATGCTCGGATGGGGAGTGGTCGGCGTATGGCTGGGGATGTTCCTCGACTGGGCCGTGCGGGGCGCGCTGTTCTACTGGCGGATGGTCAGCGGGCGCTGGCTGTGGAAATATCCGCGAAAAAATGCCTGACAATTGCGCGAAATGGAGAATAATTCGGCAAACGATCGGAAATATGCATTCTGCCTTTGACATCCCGGGGAGGCATCGATAATATGCGCCCCGTTCACACGATTCCTCTGTAGTTCAGTCGGTAGAACGGCGGACTGTTAATCCGTATGTCACTGGTTCGAGTCCAGTCAGAGGAGCCAAATTTGAAAAGCCTGCTTTTAAAGCAGGCTTTTTGCTTTTCTGCGCAAGGTAAATGCAAAACGGCAACCTTGTTGCCGTTTTTAGTGTGCACCCTCTCCCGTGGGAGAGGGGTGGGGTGAGGGCACCAGACCGCACGAAATTACAAACTAATCGGCGCCGTCGCCTCAATCAGCCACGGACGCGCATCGCTGTTCACCAGAGGTGACAGCGCCTCGCGTACCTGCTGGTGATACGCATCCAGCCACTGCTTCTCCTGCTCACTCAGCAAATGCAGCTCAACCTGACTTAAGTCGATCGGGATCAGCGTCAGCGAGGCAAACCTGCAGAATCCTGGACGGCTCTCCACAATCTCCACCTGGTTTTCAATACGAATACCGTGGCTGTCGCCCAGATAGTAGCCCGGTTCAATCGTCATTATATTGCCCACCACCAGCGGCCACGGGTTGACCTTTTTGGCGATGCGATGCGGGTTCTCATGGATCAGCAACTGGTGTCCCACGCCATGTCCCGTGCCGTGATCGTAATCCAGCCCCATTTCCCACAGCGGACGACGCGCGAAGGCATCCAGCTGATGCCCCTGAGTCCCGGAAGGGAACTGCAGGGTAATCAGCGACAGGAAGCCTCTCAGCACGGCGGTGTAGTGAAGGCGCTGCTGCGGATCGACCTTACCCCATGCCAGCGTGCGCGTAGCGTCGGTGGTGCCATTCACATACTGGCCGCCAGAATCGTTCAGGTAAAAATGATCATGACCGATGGGCTTGTTGCTGGCCTCGCTCGAATGATAGTGGCACATCGCTGCATTGCTCGAAGAGGCGGAGATGGTTGCAAAACTCTGCTCGATGAACCCAGGCTGCTGTTGACGGAACGCAAGCTGCTGCGCCTGAACTTCCAGCTCTGTTAGCGGATTCCCTGCCGCCTCGCGCAGCGGCACTTCGCGGCTCAGCCAGGCCAGGAAGTTGACCCAGGCGGCACCGTCCTGGTGATGACACTCGCGATAACCTGCCAGCTCAACCGGGTTTTTGGTGGCCTTTATCAGGGTGATGGGGTCAGTCCGCCAGACAATTTCTCCCCGTGGCTCAATGGCGAAGCGCAGAGCCACCGGCGCGGAATCGGCATCAATCATCACCCGT
This sequence comes from Enterobacter sp. PL_is514, assembly GCF_055816715.1. Classification (NCBI taxonomy): domain Bacteria; kingdom Pseudomonadati; phylum Pseudomonadota; class Gammaproteobacteria; order Enterobacterales; family Enterobacteriaceae; genus Enterobacter; species Enterobacter sp. PL_is514. The sequence continues at coordinate 198,957 of NZ_JBVPGN010000028.1, forward strand.
TTGCCTGCAGCAATCTGCTGACAGCGTTCGATAAAAGCGTCCTGCGGCGCAATGGTAAACGCATTGCGCACCTCTGCTGGCAGGGCGCTGAGCTTATTGTCGTTAACAAACCACTCAACGCGACCGTCACGATCAAGAAGGGCAAAGGAGAGCGGTACCGGGCTGTAAGGGATATCCGCGCCACGCACGTTCAGCAGCCAGGCAATGTTATCCGGCAGCGTAACGGCGAGATAATCGGCATTGTTTGCGGCCAGCACGGCGGCGACGCGCAGACGTTTGTCCTCGCTGCTTTCACCGCTGTGTTCAACCGGCATTTCCCGGATAAGCCCCGCCGGTGCGGCAGGGCGGTCAGTCCATAGGGCGTCAAACGGCGAGGCCTTCAGAGGAACCAGCTCGCACGGCGTGGCAGACAGTTGCTCAAACTCCGAGTTGGTCATCAGCAGCGGATCAAAACCGATGCGCGTCCCGGCCTCCACGTTTTCCGCCAGCCATTCTGCCAGCGGCTCGTTGTGCAGGTGGTGTATCTCAACCTCATCCGTATTGACCTGAACGCGAGCCTGAACCTGATAGCGCCCGTCGACGAACAGCAGCGCTTTGTTTTTCAGCACCAGCGCCACGCCGGCCGAACCGTCAAAGCCCGTCAGCCAGGCCAGCTTTTCGTCGTATGGCGCGCAGTATTCGCTCTGCCAGGCATCCGCACGCGGGACGATTATCCCGTCGAGATGGCTAGCCTCGAGCCAGTGGCGCAGGACAGAGAGCGGAGATGTGCTGGTCATGTTTATTCCTTATTGTTTTTAGCGGAACGGCGGCTCGTTGAAGGTGCGCAGCTTGCGGGAATGGAGCCTGTCACCTTCTGCCCGCAGCAGGTCAATGGCGCGAATACCAATCTGCAGATGCTCTGAGATAGCCCCCTCATAGAAGCGGTTGGCCTGCCCCGGCAGCTTAATTTCGCCGTGCAGCGGCTTATCGGAGACGCACAGCAGGGTGCCGTAGGGAACGCGGAAGCGATACCCCTGTGCGGCGATGGTGGCGCTCTCCATATCAATGGCCACCGCGCGGCTCAGGTTGAACCGCAGCGCGGAGGCGGAGTAACGCAGCTCCCAGTTCCGGTCATCCGTCGTGACGACCGTACCGGTGCGCAGGCGCTGCTTAACTTCTTCACCCGGCATGCCGCTGACCTCTTTGGTCGCGTCATACAGCGCACGCTGCACTTCGGCGATGCTCGGGATTGGGATATCCGGCGGCAGCACCGCATCCAGCACGTGGTCATCACGCAGATAGGCGTGGGCGAGCACGTAGTCGCCAATCAGCTGGCTTTCACGCAGGCCGCCGCAGTGGCCGATCATCAGCCACACGTCAGGACGCAGCACCGCCAGATGGTCGCAGATGGTTTTGGCATTTGACGGGCCCACGCCGATGTTAATCAGCGTAATGCCCTGGCCGTCGGCGGTGATCAGGTGCCAGGCGGGCATCTGGTGCTTTTTCCACGCCAGGTCGGAAATGGCCTGCTCTGGCGCTTCGGTCTCCGCGGTGATCCAGATCCCGCCCGCGCAGGACAGCGCGATATACGGGCTTTCCGGGTCGAGGATCTGGCTGCAGCCCCAGCGGACAAACTCGTCAACGTAGCGGGTGTAGTTGGTAAAGAGGACGAACGGCTGGAAATGTTCGACGGGCGTGCCGGTGTAGTGGCGCAGGCGCGCCAGGGAGAAATCGACCCGACGGGCATCAAAGTGCGACAGGGGAGAAAATTCTGCCGGGTGATAGATCCCATCGGCCGTCTCATCGCCAATCTGTGAAAGCTCCGTCGTCGGGAAGTGGCGGGTCAGCCCCGCGCTCATTGAGCGATCCAGCGTTAGCGCCGAGCCGTCTATCACGTACGGATAAGGGATTTCATGCTGCGAGGGCTCAACGTGAATGTGCGCGCCGTAATCCTGATACAGCAGCGTAAGTTGTTCTTCGAGGTACGGGCGGAACAGTGCCGGGCGGGTAACGGTGGTACTGTAGCAGCCGGAGTGGGTAAAACGGGCGTAGGCGCGGGTTTTCGGTGTCGTGCTGGCGCTGCCGTCCCAGGTCACAGAGAGCGATGGATAAACAAAAAGGCCCTCGGTTCTGGCCTTTTCGTCGGGAAGTTTCCCTGTTTCGATATATTCGCTAATGGCGCTGCGCAGCGCGTTGACGGACTGTTCGTACAATGCGTCGAGTTTTTCCAGCGCCTGAGCCGGGGTCAGGCTGGAGCCCTTATTATTCATCTCTGTCTCCTTGTTCCACAGGTGTGCGACTCTACCCGATAGTATGTCACACGCCTGTGAAACAAAAGTGAGATCAGCGGTGGCTCGTCTCTTTCATGAGTAGCGCCGTTGCCGCCGACAGCAGGCAGCCGGCCAGCAGATAAATCGCCACGCTGTGCCAGTTGCCGCCCGAGAAGGTTACCAGCGCGGCGGCAATAAACGGCGTAAACCCGCCGCCGACCACGCTTGCGACCTGGTAACCCACGCCCGCGCCGCTGTAGCGGTAGCTGGCACCGAACAGTTCGGTAAACATCGGCTGCTGTACGCAGACCACCATATCGTGAGCGATGTTCGCGAGCATGATGGCAAAGAAGACAATCCAGAAGATCGACTGCGCCTCCAGCGCCATAAAGAATGGCCAGGCGCTGAGGCTCCCAATCAGCGCGCCGGTGATGTAGACACGACGGCGGCCAAACCGGTCCGCCAGCCAGGCGAAGCAGGGTATCGTCAGGCAGCTGATCCCGCCGACCAGCAGGCCGATATTCAGGAACAGCTCGCGCGGCAGGCCGAGATTCTGCGTCGAGTAGTTCAGGGCAAAGGCGGTGACGATATACATCGTCAGCAGCTCGCACAGGCGCAGGGCGATAATTTTCAGAAAAGCGCCTGGGTGCCGAATCAGGGCTTCCATCACCGGCAGCCGCTTTTTGACGGCCGGTTTTTCCTGCTGCTTTTCGAACTCTGCCGACTCCTCCATTCCGTTACGGATCCACAGTGCGGCGATAACCAGCACGATGCTGAAGATGAACGGAATGCGCCAGCCCCAGCTCAGGAACTGCTCGTCGGTGGTGAGCTGGCTGATTAACGATACCAGCCCTGTGGAAAGCAGCAGCCCTATGCCGTACCCGACCTGCACGCCGCTGCTGTAAAACGCTTTCTTATTTTTTGGCGCGCTCTCAACGGATAACAGCGCCGCGCCGCCCCATTCGCCACCCACGGCGAAGCCCTGAATGGCGCGTAATGTCACCAGCAACACTGGGGCCCACCAGCCAATGGCGGAAAAAGAAGGGAGTATGCCAATCAGCGCGGTGGCGATCCCCATCATCCAGACGGTGAGCATCAGCATGCGCTTGCGGCCAAGACGGTCGCCGAAGTGGCCGAAGATCACCCCGCCCAGCGGGCGAAACAGAAAGCCGACGCCGAAGGTGGCAAACGCGGCGAGCGTGCCCATCGCGGGGCTGACCTGGGGAAAAAACTCGCGGTTGAACACCAGCGCGGCGGTAATGCCGTAAAGCAGAAAATCATACCAGTCGACGACGGCACCCGCGAAGCTGCCGAGTGCGGCGCGGCGGGCACGATTGAGCGAAGGGGTCTCCTCGTTGGGACGATCGGAGATGAGGGTGGAGTCCATAGTTGTCCTGTCTGCACTTATTTTTAATTATTGGTATAAGAAAAGGTCACTCACATTGCGCCCGTCATATAAACGGAATCTATGAGACTACCGCGACAGGGGGCCTGTGCAAACTGATTTTATTTCCTGATGGGTAATGCAAAACGGCTACGCTATGCTTAATAAAGAGCGAAGCGACTGAGGAAGGGAAGATGTGTCGTAAAGAGGCGTTGGGCTGTCTTGCTGCATTACTTATCAGCCAGAGCGTGCAGGCGGTGAGCTATCCTTTACCGCCGGCGGGCAGCCGTCTGGTAGGGAGTTCGCAGGTCATTACCGTGCCGGATCATAATACATTACCGCTTGAGGCCTTTGCCGCGCAGTACGGGCAGGGGCTAAGCAATATGCTGGAAGCGAACCCGGGGGTGGATCCTTTTTTACCCAAATCCGGCACCCGGCTGGTGATCCCCCAGCAGCTCATTTTGCCCGACACCGTTCGCGAGGGGATTGTCGTTAACGTGGCGGAAATGCGCCTCTACTATTATCCACCCGGCAGCAATACCGTTGAAGTGCTGCCCATCGGCATCGGTCAGGCCGGGCGTGAAACCCCGCGTAACTGGGTGACGGCCGTTGAGCGTAAGCAGGTGGGGCCAACCTGGTCTCCGACGCCGAATACGCGCCGTGCCTATGCGGCAGAAGGGAAAACGCTCCCGGCATTCGTGCCCGCCGGGCCGGATAACCCGATGGGGCTGTATGCCATCTATATCGGCAGGCTCTATGCCATTCACGGCACAAACTCGAATTTTGGCATCGGGCTGCGGGTGAGCCAGGGCTGTATTCGTCTGCGTAATAACGACATCAAATATCTTTTCGATCATGTTCCCGTCGGAACCCGCGTGCAGCTTATCGATCGGCCCGTTAAAGTCACCACGGAGCCGGACGGCAGCCGCTGGGTGGAAGTTCACGAGCCATTATCACGTAACCGTGCGGAGTTTGAATCGACCCGGAAAGTGCCTCTGCCAATGTCAGCCGCGCAGCGGACGCAGTTAATAAACGAGGGGGCGGGAGCCGAACTGGAACGGCGGTCAGGGATGCCGGTTAAGATAGGCATGTAAGGGGATTGTGCGGGCTGGTGCCCTCACCCCGGCCCTCTCCCACGGGAGAGGGTGCACACACTAAAAACGGCAACCTTGTTGCCGTTTTGCATTTACCTTGTGCAGAAAAGCAAAAAGCCTGCTTTAAAAGCAGGCTTTTCTAATTTGGCTCCTCTGACTGGACTCGAACCAGTGACATACGGATTAACAGTCCGCCGTTCTACCGACTGAACTACAGAGGAATCGTGTGAACGGGGCGCATATTATCGACCTGCGTTCACCTTGTCAAAGGGTGGATCGCCGCCTTTCGATCGTTTGCTGACAAAATCGGCAAAGTGATGTTTTTGGCAGCGGAATGCACCGTCATGGTGCGGGTATACCCCTAATGGGGCAGATCATAAACTGCTGTTTCGGTAATTAAATCCCCCTCTGTAATTAGGATTCCTTATTTTCAGACGCTTAGCGAACAATTCAGACCGCCTGGTAAAAGTGGCATTCATATTGCAAAACCTGTTCAACAACGACAGCCGGTTCCGGCACAGCATTTCGAACAGGGGGCAAAATGAACTTAAGACGACTGAAATACTTCGTAAAAATCGTCGATATCGGCAGCCTGACTCAAGCGGCAGAAGTGCTGCATATCGCGCAGCCTGCGCTGAGCCAGCAGGTGGCTACTCTGGAAGGCGAGATGGATCAGCAATTGTTGATCCGCACCAAACGCGGCGTCACGCCAACGGAAGCCGGTAAGATCCTGTATACCCATGCGCGCACCATTCTTCGCCAGTGTGAACAGGCACAGCTGGCGGTGAATAACGTGGGCCAGACCCTGAGCGGGCACGTTTCTATCGGTCTGGCGCCGGGAACGGCCGCGTCCTCTATTACCATGCCGCTACTGCAGGCCGTTCGCGCTGAGCTGCCTGAAGTGCTGGTATACCTGCATGAAAACAGCGGTTCCGTACTGAATGACAAACTGCTCAGCGGCCAGCTGGATATGGCGGTCCTTTACGATCGCTCCCCGGTCGCCGGCATCACCAGCCAGCCGCTGCTGAAAGAAGATCTCTACCTCGTGGGCACCCGCGACTGCCCGGGCCAGAGCGTCGACCTTGCCGCCGTGGCAGAGATGAACCTCTATCTGCCGCGCGACTACAGCGCCGTGCGCGTACGCGTGGACGAAGCGTTCTCCCTGCGCCGTCTGACGGCCAAAATCATCGGCGAAATCGACTCGATCTCCACGCTGACCGCAGCCATTGCCAGCGGCATGGGGGTGACCGTTCTGCCGGAATCCGCAGCCCGCTCGCTGTGCAGCGCGGCAAACGGCTGGATGGCGCGGATCACCACGCCTTCGATGAGCCTGCCGCTATCGCTGAACATGTCTGCACGCGGTTCGCTGTCGCCACAGGCGCAGGCGGTAAAAGAGATTTTGATGTCGCTGGTCAGCAAGCCATCGCTTGAGAACCGTGAACTCCAGCTCGTGAGCTGATATTCCATAAAAGCATAAGATGCTGGTTTTTATTATTTGTTCTGCAGCTCGGCTGACTCTAACAATAGAGCTATGTCAGATGCGCCGGAGTGAATCGTGAATTTCCAGCAACTTAAAATTATCCGTGAGGCGGCCAGGCGGGACTACAACCTGACCGAGGTCGCCAATATGCTTTATACCTCTCAGTCTGGCGTCAGCCGCCATATCCGCGAGCTGGAAGAGGAACTAGGTATAGAGATCTTTATCCGTCGCGGCAAGCGGCTGCTCGGCATGACGGAGCCGGGTAAGGCTTTGCTCACCATTGCAGAGCGGATCCTCAACGAGGCCAGCAACGTGCGTCGCCTGGCGGATCTCTTCACCAATGACGCCTCGGGCGTGCTCACCATCGCCACCACCCACACTCAGGCGCGCTACAGCCTGCCGCCGGTGATTAAAGCGTTCCGCGAACTTTTCCCTGACGTCCGTCTGGAGCTTATCCAGGGCACGCCGCAGGAAATTGAAGTGCTGCTGCAAAACGGTGGGGCGGATATTGGCATTGCCAGCGAACGCCTGAGCAACGACCCGCTGCTGGTGGCGTTCCCCTGGTTCCGCTGGTACCACAGCTTATTACTTCCGGTCGATCATCCGCTGAATCAGGTCTCTCCCCTGACGCTGGAAGACGTTGCCAAATGGCCGTTGATCACATACCGCCAGGGCATAACCGGACGTTCGCGCATAGACGAGGCCTTCAACCGCAAAGGGCTAACGCCGGACGTGGTACTGAGCGCGCAGGATTCTGATGTGATTAAAACCTACGTCGAGCTGGGTCTGGGCATTGGCCTGGTGGCGGAACAGTCCAGCGGAGAACGCGAGGACGGGAACCTGGTGCGTCTTGATACGCGTCATTTGTTTGACGCCAATACCGTATGGCTTGGCCTGAAGCGCGGGCAGCTGCAGCGCAACTATGTGTGGCGTTTTATCGAGCTGTGCAATGCCGGGCTGTCGGTGGATGAGATTAAACGTCAGGTCATGGAGCCGGAAGAAGTGGCGATTGATTATCAGATTTAAGTGTTGGTTTGCCCGGTGGCGAGTGCTTACCGGGCTCATCACTTAGCTGAAAGGGTATTTTCTGAAGACCGCCTGTGATTCGAATGATTCGGCAAACGCCTGAATCTCTCTAAAATCCGCTGCGTTAACGACGTGCGGGATCATCGACTGAATAAACGTCCAGACCACAGTGCTCGTGACGGCAACCTGATCGGGAGTTGCGGTCGCCGGACGCGTTTCCAGTAAGGCATTCCATTCCCTGCAGGCCGCCAGCAGCTGAATTGTAATGCGCTCGACCCATATAGCGTGCTGCTTTTCCACCGGGCGCTGGTTGTGTTCATACACATTTTGCACCGCTTTTTCAGCGGCGGCGAGGATAAAGCCCAGCGCCTGAAGATCCTTTGCCAGCGCATCCGGCGCGACGGGCAGGAGTTTCCGCTCGGGGGCAGCCTGAGCCTCAAAATAGTTCAGTATCAGCGAGGAGTCCATCAGCCGTATTCCGTTATCCAGAACCAGCGTCGGGGCTTTTACCGCGGGGTTGATCCGGGAGAACGCGTCGAAGGTGCTAAAGACTGACAGCGGCTGGCTTTCAAACTCAACGCCATAAAGCTCAAGGGAAATCGCCACGCGCCGTACATAAGGTGAATCCATCATGCCAACAAGCTTAATCATCGTTCCCGTTTTCCTGTCTCTGTGAAATAAGGCGTCATTGAAGAGGATGACCAGACATTACAATACAATTTGCATGGCGAATATCTTCAGTATCTTACCGTAAGGGTTAGTATTACTGACATATGGTCAGGTTGCCGCTGTATATCCAGCGCAGAGAAGGAAGTGCTTTCATGTCGGATTTTCCACCCATTGCCAGTTTGCGAAGCTTTGAAGCCGTCGCCCGTCTTGGCAGCGTGACGCTGGCGGCGAAAGAACTCCACGTTACCCATTCCGCTATCAGTCAGCAGATCAAAGTGCTGGAGGAGATGGTGGGCGTAAAGCTGTTTATCCGCCAGGGGCGAGGAGTGCAGATCAACGAAGAAGGGCGGCTCTATGCCTTACAGGTACGCGAGGCGTTGAACCATATTGCGGATGCTACACGGCTCGTACAGGTGAAGCCGAGAAAGCAGGAGCTGACGCTGGCGATGGTGCCGTCATTTGGATGCCACTGGTTATTACCGCGTCTGACTCGTTTTCGGGCGAAATATCCGCTTATTACCCTGCGGATCCAGGCCAGCCTGACGGTCACCAGCCTGCAGCAGGAAGGGATAGACATCGCGATACGGATGGGGCAGGGGAACTGGGAAGGGAGTGAAAGCCATTACCTTTTTTCCGACGAACTCATTGTGGTGGCCGCACCGGGCTATAACGACGGTGTGCTGCCCGCTACGCCAGAGGAGATTGCAAAGAGTCATATTATTTTCTCTATGGAGTCGTGGAAAACGTGGTGCATGAATGCGGGTCTTGAGAAAGAGATCGTGCCTGACGGTTTATGCATTAACGACTCCAATATCATTATCGAAGCCGTTCGGCTCGGGAAAGGTATCGCGCTGGAGCGTCGCTCTCTGGTTCAGGATGCCATCACCCGGGGCGAGCTGGTCCAGCTAACCTCCATCACCGCACCTTATCCCTGGCCTTACTGGTTTGTAACGGCGCAGCCAACGGAGGCGAAGCCGGAGGTGACACTCTTTAAGGCATGGCTGGAGGAGGAAGTGGCGGCCTGGCGGCGAGCGGTGAGTGCTGTGGAAAGTAACCAACCCTAATGAGCGAATCAGGGGCTGGGAGGGAATGACTTATTATTGGAATTAGGGACATGCTGCTGCATCAATTCAACGATCCAATCAATAAAAACGCGCTGTCTGGCGTTGACATGGCGGTTCGGCGGAAACGCCAGGTACAGGGGCATTGGCTTAATCCGCCATTGTTCAAATAGCGGAATCAAGGAGCCACAAGCCTGATGTGCTGCCGCCATATAGGCGGGTAGCGCAATCACGCCTAACCCGGCTAATCCAGCTTCGAGGTAAGCATTGCCATCATCCACGGCAAGTACATAGTTGCCCGTGATTTCAATACGTTCATTCTCACCGTGCAGTACCAGAGGATCAATCTTACCGGTGCGTGAGGACAAGAATCCCACTATGTGATGGTCCGTGTTTTCCAGCTCTCGCGGGTGCGCAGGGGCGCCGAGGCGTTCCACATAACTAGGGGCGACGTAAACACCGATTTGCAAATCGCCGACATGGCGTGCGATCAGGGACTGGTCGTTGATTTCGCCACCGCGCAGGACGCAATCCACATTGTCACCGATCAGATCCACCACCCGGTCGCTCACGCCCATGTCGAACTGGATATCAGGGTAGCGTGCATGAAAAGCCGGTAGCGCGGGCACCAGAACAAAGCGGGCAAGAGGAGTGGGCACATCTATCCGCAGGCGTCCCCTGGGGGTCATCGTCGCACTGGAGAGGCTGTTTTCAGCATCCTCCATGTCCGCCAGCAGACGGATTACGCGCTCGTAGTAGACCGCGCCATCAGGAGTCACACCGAGCCTGCGGGTAGTGCGATGGAGCAGCCTGACGCGCAGGCGCGCTTCCAGCTGCTGAATAAGCTGCGTCACCGTGGTTTTGCTCATATGAAGCGTTTGGGCAGCCTTTGTGAAACTGCCTGCTTCCACCACGCGAGCAAAGGCGCGCATCGCATCGAAACGATCCATCCCTTGTCCTCTCTTTTCACCGATTGTTTGGATATTACAAACAATGATGGACAAAGTCGCTTGTTTATCCGTCCGATGTGGCGCCTGTAAAGTGTCTTTATATTCACCGGGCAGATTTCGCCCCATTGCAAAGGTACAGACATGACAACACGCGAAGCCGTTTTTCCCTTCGGACGCCAGGCGCTCTATGAGCGCAATCGGTATTCACCCGCCATCAAATCTAACGGCTTCCTGTTTGTTTCGGGGCAGGTGGGTAGCCGGGAGGATGGTTCGCCTGAAGAGGATCTCAACGCGCAGATCCGGCTGGCATTCGATAACCTTAATGCTGTGCTCAAGGCTGCGGGCTGCACGTTCGATGACGTTGTTGACGTTACCCTCTTTGTCGTCGATCCCGAGTCAAACCTCGACGCTATCTGGAGTATCCTGCCAGAATATTGGGGGGAAGCGCCTTACCCTACGTTGACGGGGATCGGCGTGACGTGGCTGTACGGATTCCAGTTTGAGATTAAGGTGATTGCCCGGCTGCCCACGAGTCATGATAAGACAAAGGTAAATTGATGAAAGCAGCGGTTTATGACGTGGAAGGCGCTCCCAGCGTCCTGCGATATATCGATGTCCCGGATCCGGTCGCAGGGCCTGACGATGTCCTGATTTCTGTCGAGGCTATCTCGATTGAAGGGGGAGATTTGATCAACCGCCGCTCAACTCCGCCGCCTGGCCCTTCATGGGTCGTCGGCTACGCGGCCGCGGGCACAGTGGTTGCCGTTGGATCGAAAGTCCGTAGCCGTAAGGTTGGAGACAGAGTGGCTGCTTTTAGCATGCAGGGATCGCATGCGGAACGTTGGGCTGTGCCGGCGGAACGTACCTGGCTTATACCGGATGGGGTGGATGCAGCAGACGCGGCGGTGGTACCGATCTCTTTTGGAACCGCGCATCATTGCCTTTTCACACGAGGGATGCTCCGGCATGGAGAAACCGTCCTGATTCAGGCAGCGGCGGGGGGCGTGGGGCTCGCGGCCGTTCAGCTTGCCTCACAGGCAGGCGCGACGGTCATCGCCGTGGCAAGCGGAACGCAGCGAATAAACCGGCTGCTGGAACTTGGCGCCGATCACGTCGTGGATCGTGCAAAGAATAACGTTGTGGACAGTGTCCGACAGTTCACCCATGGCACCGGTGTTGACCTCGTCATCGATCCGGTAGGGACGACGTTGCCAGCTTCGCTTTCTGCACTCGCTCCGGAAGGACGTCTCGTCTTCGTCGGTAATGCGGGCGGTGGCAGCCTGACCGTCGACCTGTGGCCGCCAATGCAGTCTAACCAGACGCTCATGGGGGTATTTATGGGGCCTCTTTTTGAAAGGCCTGGCGTTCGGAAAAGCGTGGACGACATGTTGCAGGCTGTGGCTGCAGGGCACATCAGGGTTGTCATTGACCGTGTCTTCCCCCTGGCTAACGCCGCCGCGGCCCATGAATACGCTGAGACAGCGAAACCGCTTGGTCGTATCGTTATGAAGCCATGAACGGGGGACCTCATCATGACTTCGTAATTCTTTTGATGTGGAGGAGAAAAATAAAAAAGCCTGCTTCAAAAGCAGGCTTTTCAAATTTGTCTCATCAGACTGGGAGCATTCAATGAGTCTGTTATTCCAGCCGCAACCTCTCCCTAAGCTCCCTCACCAGCGATGCATCATCCAGCTCTGCACTGATCTCATGACGAATCGCATTAGTGAACTGTTTACTGCGCTCGCAGCTATGGTGATAACCATGAGATAGCCAGTTCCAACTCCCGAGAACAATGTAGCGGCCATCGATCATCATTACCTTTTCATGTGTCCCTTCCGTCAACCGGATAATATTCTCTTTTCCTAGTTGTTCGCGGTACTCGGCAACCAGAGTCTCATCATTATCTTCCGCACGATCCATGCACTGGTGATAGTAGCCGTAATAAACTTTAACCCTGACACCACGCCGCTGCGTGGCTACCAACTGCGCCAGCTCCGGCCTCTGATAATTCTTACCTCCTCGACGGATCCACGGAGCGATGATAACCAGCTCCTGTTCACACTGGCTGGCCAGAGCGCTAAATGCGGCAATATGTTCGCAGTCGCGATAATAACGCTGTAGACGGGGAGTCTGGCTTAGACTGGCAAAATTCGGATGCTGGCTACCCTGTTCAAGCAGGAAGCTTTCGGCAACGCTATCTGCAAGGACTTTCAGGTATCCACCTGCTTGCCGCAATCGATGATGGTTACCTACGACGATAAATTGCTGCTTTGCGCGTGAAACCACGACATTCAGCATGTTTGGTGCGTCGTTTTGAAAATTCGGATTATCAAGAGGATGAAAAATAACCGGACTATAAATGATGACCTCAAAGCCTACGCCCTGAAACTGATGCACTGTACCAATGCAGTTTTTCTGCCAGTGATTCATTCGTTGCGCAAGACGTTTAATCAACAATGACTTCTGATTGCTATAGGGAGTGACGATACCAACATCGGCAGTCAGATCGTAACCAGCTTCTTCCAGCTTATCCAGCAATAGCTCGATAGCATCAACTTCATCCAGATTAGTGTTAACCATATCGCCTTTCAGGCCTTCTACGCTGTAGAACATCAAATGATGCCCGCCTGATTTCTCAAACGCGCTGGCAATACGGCTGGAAGGGGGGGCAGTTTCCACGCTGACGCCATGGTAGTTCGCCAGTCGGATGAAAAGGTCGGCAATAGGTTGCTGGCACCGGCGATGCTCATCGAGAATGATGCCATTACCCGTATCGTCTACCTTGCCGGAAAGCGTACCAGCAGCACGGTGCCAGCCCGTGACGCTTGCAGGTGAAACACGCTCATACAACGTATTGTTGCTGGCGAAATGACGCTCACGCAACTGTGTTTGCATGTTTTCTGACAGGTTTCTAATGGGTTCAATTTGCAGAGGATCGCCAACAATCATCGCTTTCTCACTGCGACTCAAAAGGGGCACGAGGGATTCAAGCGAAATCATGCCCGCTTCGTCGCACAGTGCCAGGTGCCATGGTTTATGCCCCTTGAGTTCATCGAGCTTACGATAACCAGCAACCTTCCACGCGGAAACCAGCGTGGTCGCCATTACTGGATATACAAGAGACAGTGCGCGATAGAAATCATCTAGCTTATCCAGCCAGCGATAGTAGCCCGCACTGCGACGCTTACTCATCAGGGCCCGCCAGTGGGTCAGCACCTCTTCAAGCTCAATTTTCCGTTTCAGTTGTTCCTGCCAGAGATAACCGATAGCGGCTTCGAACATTTCCCGGTGTTGCCTGATAAAGCGTTTACGCAAAATGTCGCACCAGTTACCTTCCGGATAACGCTGTTGATACTGTGCCGTTAGCTGTTGCGCCCGGATGACCTGACGCCATTGTGCCTGCAATTCTTCTACTTCAGTATTAAGAGTCAGCAGGTCAACTTCCTGTTGAGCTTCGGGTTCCGCATGCAGGAGCAGCGCCAGTAGCGCCAGGCTATCTACCTGCTGTGAAAGCATTTCCCCAGCATCAGCCAGAGCAGCCAGCTGACGATGGGGAAGGGAAGAAAGACTGAATTTGAGAAAGTCCTCCGGTGCAGCCAGGCTCATCTGTTGCAACCTTGCTGGATATTTCCTCTCGAAAAAACGAGCCAGATAACGCTTTATCCCTTTACGCGGGTAGTCGCGGTAATGCAGCTCCAGGGCTGGGCGTAGCGGTGAATCCATCCAGCTAAGTATCTGCTCCAGACTATGCTGCTGCGGCCATGTCGCCTGCAACGTCTGGTAAATTCTGCTGGCCTGTAGACGCTGCGTTTTTATCTCCCTAATTTCCTGCAGGCGCTGTTCTAACTGACAGGCTAAGGTATCCAGGTCGTCGGGGCGATGAAGCGAAACATTAATTCCGAGTACCTGTGCATGAGCGGCGAGCGAGGGAATTTTTTCCATGAAACGAGCTGGTAGCTCTTTTGCTAGTTGGGTGTCCAGACCACAATCCACAACAGATTGTATCGCTACTGCCTTTTCATTCAGATACGCCCGGTAACAAGCGTTCATCTCGTCACGATGCTTGAGTAAAACCGCTAAAAAATCGTGCTGCTGCTGTTGGTCATAGCTTTCCTGTCGCCAACGACCAATCAGTTTCTCAAGCCGGGTAAGCTCATGCTGAACCTGTTCGTTCGAGCCGCTATGAAACCATAACCAGTCTAGATCCTCAGTTGCAGGGTCACTGCGCAGATCGTCAATGATATTCTCCACCGCTTTTATTGCCGTGGACGTGACCAGCATGCCGAAATTCTGGTCCTTTCCATCAGCAATCGCCAGTGCTCTGGCAACCAGTTGTTGTGCGATGAGTGACTTGAATAGCGTGGTTTTACCCGTACCAGGCGCGCCTTGTACAGCAACCAGGCGCTCATCCTGATTAATCGCCTGTATTGCCGCCATCTGCCCATGGCCCAGAGGATATTGTGTTTCAAACAAACCGCCAGTCACCACTTCGTGAATATGTGGGGCCTTCTCGTCACTATGGATATGGCTGAGATACTGCTCCAGTAACGGGAAATCACCAACTGCGTTATTACACAGCCAGGTGAAATCTTCCGCATCACGCTTGAGGTTGTAATCCTCATTATGCAGCGGAGCCACCAGGGCATTAAACGCAGTTTCCAGCCCCTGATATTTACTGTTTGATTGCTGAGTGACCCATTTCTGAAGAGCCTTAAACGCCTCAAGGAACGTGTCATATTTACATCCCGTGAGCGCGCTAACGATACTCATCATATGACGGTTTTCACCGAGCTCATCCAGCTGAATACCAAACATTTCGCGAAAAGCGAAGGGGAATGCGCTAACAAGTTGTCCATCTTTGACGGGAACTAGCAGGGTGTTTTCGTTCTGTTCAAAAAATGATTTGGGGAGGGGGAAAGAGAACAGCGGAAGGTATTTTACATTGGCCTTACCTCGCTCGTTTTCGATACAGCGCAGTACCGGAAAAAGCAGGTTAACAGGCTCAATATGGGTAATTCTACCCTTTTCGTCATATTCGACGAAACGCTGGCGCCAGTGGTTGCGCATTTCAGGCGTAACACGGAGTATTACGCCGCTCTGGTTTTCTTCACAGTTATTTATACCGAGCATGAGTTGTTGGTGCTCATGCACCTTGCTGGCCGGTATTTTACTCTTTTCTGCGCCACTGAATTTCACATAATCATGCCACGCTGAAAGGATATCTTTAGACGAGTTTTGCATCATGCTAAAAGAGCCTTAACCTGAGTATCTCCCTGAAATTAATGGTTAGAGAATAACACAGAGGCAGATATTTTAACCCTACCAAAGGGGGCATCTTTGTATGGAAATACAATATGAGTAACAGCGGCTAATATGTTTTCCAGTTTTACTGAGAGGAATTAGCGTTCAAACAACTGGAACGCATTCTTATGGTGCTGCAAATGAAGGGCCTGCCTGACGAGAAGCTATCTTGAGCTAGCATGGGAATAATGAAAAGCAAAAAGCCTGCTTCAAAAGCAGGCTTTTCAAATTTGGCTCCTCTGACTGGACTCGAACCAGTGACATACGGATTAACAGTCCGCCGTTCTACCGACTGAACTACAGAGGAATCGTGTGAACGAGGCGCATAGTAGCGACCTCGGTACGCCTTGTCAAAGGGTGAAAACGCACTTTTCGTTCGTTTGCCGACAATTTCAGCAAATCGCTGATTTTATAGCAAATTCGCGTTGAAATTACACAACAAAATGCGCCGCCCGCAGGCGGCGCGCTGGATCAGAACAGTACCGAGTAGTTCAGACCAAAGGTACGTCCACGGCCTTTGTAGGTATACAGGCCCGGAGCACCGTAGGTTGGGCTATACAGCCCCGGCGCGCGCTGGCCCCAGGCGGTGGTATAGTCTTTGTCCAGCAGGTTTTCCACGCTGAAGCTGACTTTACCCACCGGCAGGGCGTAGCTGCCCAGGAAGTCGACCGTGTTATAGCCATCGATCTTCTTGCCGTCGGAGTCTGACACGTCAAAGGTCTGCGTGCTCTGCACGCGCAGGGTCCAGTCGCCCGGCGCCCAGTTGACCCACGCGCTGGCTTTCGACGGGCTGGCGCTGTCGACCGTCAGCTTCTCCCATTTCCCGTTTTCGCGGGTTTCAGACTTAATGGCGTTAAAGTTCGCCCCGGTGCTCCAGTCGCTGTCGGTGAAGAAATAGTCCACCTGACCTTCCACCCCGTAGATACGACGCTTGTCGTCTTCCAGGTTGATGGTCATGTCCGTCTTGTTGATGGTGATGGTTTTATCCGAGAGTGAGTAATACGCCGCAACCTGCGTGCGCAGGTTATCCCCGGTGTAGCGCCAGCCCAGCTCATAAGCGTTGACCTTGATACCGTCCAGCTTCGAGTCGTTCACGTTGACGCTGTTCAGCAGGCGATAGTGGCCGTTGCTGAGCTGATAGGTGCCAGAGCCGTAGTACTTCGCCAGGTCCGGAATTTCGAAGCCCTGGGAGAAGTTAAACCATACCTGCTGCTGTTCGGTCAGGCGACCGAGGATCCCGGCGTTAAACAGGAAGTTGTTGTAATCGGTTTTCCCGCCTGGCACCGCGTCGGCGGAGGTCGCTTTCCCGGTGGCGATGGCCTGCTGCTGGGTGTAGCCGACAAAATCGTCTACCTTGTTCTCGGTGTACTGGTAGCGCACGCCGCCGCTCAGGGTGATGGCGTCAATATCGTAGCTGGCCTGCAGGAACGGGGCGAGGTTGGTGATGCTGTAGCCCGGGTAGCGGCCCACGTTGTAGGCGTTATCCAGCTCCATGCCGCCGCTCGCCGCGGCTTTGCTCAGGTTAAAGAACTGCTGGTTGGCGTCGAAGGTTTCGTGGTCGGCATCCATACCCCAGGTCAGCGTTAAATCGTCCACCGGCTTGCTGTTCAGCGTCAGCTTGCCGCCGTAGAAATCGGTTTTCTGCTGCGACGCGCCGATGCTGCTCACCACGCCTTTGGTCAGGGTCGGGAACGGATAGTAGGTCAGGCTCTCGTCACGATAGTAAATCTGCGCGACCAGATCCTGGCCCCAGAAGTCGGTATTGGAGTACTGCAGGTTAATCAGATGGCGCTCGGTACCCGGTACGCGGTCAGAATCGAGGTTACCTTTGTTGTAGGCGGTCGCATCCCCCGTTACCGCCGAGAAGTTCTTCCCGAGATACAGCCCATGCTTGCCGTCGGACTCGCTCTTGTAGTACTGCGTCGTCAGCTGCAGCTGCTGATGATCGTCAATGTTGATGGTGCCTGTGCCCATCACATCGATACGGTCGGAATACTGGAGGCCGGTCTGGGTGTTATCAATGATCACCTCGTCGCCGTTGCCGTCATACCAGCCGCCGTAGCGCTGATACGACACCGACAGACGACCGGAAGCGTTATCGTTGCCGCCGCTGACCGCTGCCGACACGTTCTCATCATGGTCGTTGTGGCTGTTGAACCCGCTTTTAGCACCCGTCTGGAACTCGACTTCGGTCTCAGGCTGGCCCTTTTTGGTGACGATGTTCACCAGGCCACCGGTGCTGCCGCCGCCGTAAAGTGACGTGGCGCCGGAGATGACTTCGATACGGTCAATGTTGAACGGATCGATAGAGTCGAGCTGGCGGCTGTCGCTGCGGGACGAGTTCAGGCGCACGCCGTCCACCATCACCATCATGGAGCGGCCGCGCAGGTTCATGCCGTAGTTGGTACGTCCCTGGCTGCTGACGTCCATGCCCGGGATCAGCTGCGCCAGCACTTCTTTAATCTCTTTCCCGCCCTGAACCTGCTGCTCAATTTCAGCCCGCTCAATGACCCAGGTGGTCTGCGCCATCTCCGCCACGCTGCGGTGCGCGCGGCTGGCGGAGACAACGATATTTTCTTCCTTTTGTTCTTCCGCCCACGCAGAGGTAGAAAGCATTGCAAGCAAACAAGGATTTAAAACCCAAAGATGAGAACGTTTCATTGTTATATTGACCCTGATTGTGTGTGTCAGTACTCGGTGGTTTTTGCTAATGATTTAAAAACCTGACTGTTCTCCGGGCTGGTGGTGCTTCGCCAGTGGATAACGCCAGGAGTGGTGGCCAGCTCAAACGGCTCGTCGGCGTGCGCGCGATTCAGAATTCGAGCTGCGCGCCAGGCCATCAGGCTGAGCTGGGGTTCGGCAATGCCGAGACGGTGCATCCCGGCATTCACGGCGAACAGGCGGTTGCTCTGCGGACCGTCCCATTCGAGGGTGAAATCGTTGTTGATGCAGAAGGCTTCGTCCGTATCCAGATGCAGGCGGTGAGACAGCGGCGCCAGGAACGCAGGCTGCACGGCGCGATAGCCGGTGGCAAAGATCGTCACGTCGCTCTCCAGCTGCTCGCGGCCGCCGTCAAGGTGATGCTGTATGCTCAGGCGCTGGCCGTTTTCCAGGCGCGTCAGGGCTGTCACCGAGCGGGACGGCATCAGGTGCGCCCAGGGTTTTTCACGCAGCACTTCGAAGCGGTGGTACATGGCGCGGTAAATCGCCAGCAGTGACTCGGTGGTGATACCGTCGGAGGTCATCTTCTGCTCGTGCAGCATCTGCCGACGCGCCTCTTCACCGAGCGTGGAGAAGCTGTCCACGTACTCCGGCGTGAAATACTCGTTAGCAAAGGCGGCTTCATCCAGCGCGTTGTAGTTGTTACGCCGCGAGACCCAGTTCAGGCTCAGCGGCTGGCCCCATTCGCCACGGAAAATATTCAGGAACAGGTCGGCGCCGCTCTGGCCGCCGCCGACGACGGTGACGCGCTTGCCCGCAAGATCCGGCGTGCGCAGCATCATCTCGCTGGCGTGGAAGCAGGTATCGTCCTGCACGGTAACGCAGTCAGGCAGGTTGATCTGTTTGCCAATCCCCACGCAGACGTGGCGCGCCAGGAAGCGGTCGCGCTGGGTCGCCACCTCAAACAGGCCGCTTTTCTCATCAAAGCTCACCTGCTGCACCTGCTGGCTAAAGGACAGGTTAGTGAGGTTTTCCGCCGCCCAGCACAGATAGTCCGCAAACTCCTCGCGGGAAACGGTGCGCTGCTCGGTGGTCAGGAAGCGGTAGAACTTTTTGCGCTGCACCAGGTAGTTCAGGAAGCTGTGGCGGTTGGTCGGCTCCACGGCGCTGACCAGATCCTTCAGGAAGCTGGTCTGCATGTGGCAGTCCGGCACCATCATGCCGGGGTGCCAGGAGAAGTGCGGTTTACGCTCAAGAAACAGCGAGCTAAAGCCGTCCAGCCCTTCCGCCAGCGCGGCGATGCTGAGGTTAAACGGGCCAATACCAATGCCGATGAAATCATAGGTTTTCATTGCGCTGACTCCCGGGAGGCGAGAAAAAGAGGGTTATCAAGGTCGGTGACGTAGTTCGGCAGCATGCGGCTGCCGCCGTCGTGTTCGGAGAAGGTCAGTTTGACCGGGTTGAGGATCACGCGAATAATTTGCGGCTTAAACAGGTCGAACTTCGCGAAGCGATCGGCAAGCTCGGGGTGCGCGGCCATATAGCGGTGCAGCACTCCGGCGAGGATCTGATAGAAACGCGTTTCACTGATGCCGCTTTGCAGGGTGAGGCGTGAGATAAAACGCAGCACCGTCACAAAGTTACCGGTTTGCAGGTCGTGAATAATGTAATCCGCGCTCAGGCGTGCCGTGACGCCCTTCACCTGCTCCGGCAGGCTCTGGGCCTGCGGGAAATCTTCATCCACCAGGCGCATATCGCCCTGGAAATCTTTCAGCAGAATGCGCTGCGGAATAGAGTCCTTCATCACCAGCGTCACGTTCTGGCCGTGGGCGATCAGCGCCACGCCGTAGCGGCAGAGCAGGTGATAGAACGGGATCACCGATGCCTCAAACAGCTTTTCCAGCCACGCGTCGGCGCTGAGCCCGGAACGGTTGATCCACGCGTCGATCAGCGCACACCCGTCGTTATCGGTTTCCATCAGCGCCGCCATCAGAACCGCCTGTTCGCCGTCCTGCAGATAGCAGGACGGGTTCTCGCGCCAGATCACTCCCAGCATCTCCTGGTAGCGGTAGGGCGCTTTCGGCAGCGCCGCATAGCCCGGATGCGACAGGTATCCGGCTGCGGGTTCGCCAAGCACCTGCGCGCCAGAGCGGACAAGCGTGGCGTCGCTGGCGAACTGCTGCTGTAGCCAGCGCGAGGCCAGCGGTCCGGCGGCAATGTACTTGCCCGGAATACCGCGATAGCAGGATGTGTTGTAGATGGTCAGCGGGAGCTTGATGTCAAACGGCGCGCGACGGCTGGCGTTGGTGAGCGTGCGCAGAGACTGCTGCGCCAGGTACTCATCGCCAAACTCGCCCAGCTCAACCATCTCACCGCGCGCCAGCTGCGCCAGGAAATGAATGGCGATCTTCTGCTGCCACTGCCACGGGTGCAGCGGCACGGGCAGCCAGCTGTCGTCGAGACCCAGCGCCTGCCAGAGGGCGTCAAAGCGGGCGCGCTCGGCCTTGTCCATGGCGCTAGCCAGCAGGGTGCTGATATCGCAATCGCCGTCGCTGCTCCAGACCAGATGCTCCCGCTGAACGGCAACCCAGTGCAGACGAAAACGTCCGCGATACTCAGGCGCGTACTGACGCAGCGCGTCCAGGCCCCAGCCGCGGCGACCTTTGTTGAAAATAAACTTCGGGTGACCGCGCATCAGACACTGTAATTCGTCCGGGTCGAGGTGGATCAGCGCGTCCGCGTCCAGCGCTTCACGCGCCTGCAGCAGCTGCATGTCGCCGCGCAGCGTGGCGTAGAGATCTTCCATGTGCTCTGCCGTTTGCGCGTCGCTCATCTCCAGCACCGCAGCCAGCTGCAGCAGCGCGCTTTCCGCTTCGATGGCATCGCCGCTGGCGGTGGTCAGGCTGTCCGGGTCGATATGCAACCAGCCCCAGATCCCGCGCGTGGCGCAAAACTGCCAGGACTCGTTGCCCATGGTGATGCGCCAGGCGTCAGACGCAAGCGGCTCGGCGTGCAGGGTGCGTTCATACTCCAGCTCGGCGAGGATCTTCGCCACCATCTCGCGGTTCACTTTTTCCCAGAGCGCGTTCACAGGCCCACCTCGCTGAAGAAGCGGTGACGCTGGCTCATAATGAGGCGCGAGCGTTTATGCGGGAAGTCGAACTCTTTCACCGTGTCGAAACCGGCAGAGTCCAGATGGCGGAACAGGCGCTGGTTATCGAAGCGCGGCTCGGCGACAATCCGCGTGGTGCGCGGTTCATCAAGATACAGGTAGTGGCTCAGACCGCGCAGCCAGCTGCGGATATACTGCGCGCCGCGCCAGTTTTCTTCGCCCACCAGCATGTGCAGCCCGCGGTCAAACGGCTGCCAGCGGTAGTGGCGGCCAATACGGTCTTCCGCCGCCCAGTAGAGTTCAAAATAGCCGAACGGCTGGTCGTCGAAGCAGCCGATAACCGGGTAGCAGTAGGTCGAGTCGAGCTGACGGCGCAGGTAGTTTTCCTGCTCGGCCTGCGGGCCCGCCATCTCCCAGAAGGCGTTCACGCGCGGGTTGTTCATCCAGCGGGTAAAACGTTCGCCGTCCAGCGCCACGTCGGCCACGCGGAAGCTGAGGGTGCGCTTAATTTGCGGATCGTAACGGCGATACACTTCGCCCTGCGGGCGGTGAGGGCGCAGCGGGAAATACAGCTGACGGCTCTCGTCAAACTGCATTCCGCCGCTCGCCTGATGCCGTTCGCCTTTCAGCCACAGCGGCAACTGCCAGAAGGCATTGCGCGCCAGATAATCACCGTGGGCCAGGCCAAACAGTGCCTGCGCCTGGGGTTCATCCTGCCAGTCCGCCCAGGGTAACGTAATGCCGGTCAGCGCGGGGGCGGCCACAAACAGCTGATCCAGGGCTTCCACCAGCCAGCCGTCCGGGATCCCCTTCAGACGCTCCAGCACCGCGCTGCCGTCGAGACCCAACGCCAGCGGCAGGGCGCGATCCGTTGCGGTGCAGCGAAAGCCGTAGCCGGAATGGACAATATTCGCGATAGCCATCACGCCTTCTCCTTGTAGAACGGGTTGCTAAAGTCGAAATAGATCACCGCCGGATCGGCGATGGTGTTTTCATTGCGATCGTGCAGGTAGCAGAAGAAGTTGCCTTTGCAGTTCCAGATCGGGCTGTCGAGCACGTAGTCGAGGCAGCGGGTCTGCGCTACCGTCTTGCGCAGTTCGGCCAGCGCGTCGCGCACCCGGGACATCAGGCTCTCCTCGCTGTCAAAGCCGGCGGCAGCAAGGGCGGCGGTAACGGCAAGGGTAGAATTCAGCAGCAGGTAATAAGGGAAGTAGCGCAGCAGCTGGCTCTCACCGAAGCGGTTTTCCACCTCAGTTTCACCCGCCTCTTTCAGCCACGCATCGGCCCCTTCGGTCCACGCGCTGCCCTGGCAGTCGCGGTAGATCAGCCCGACCGGGAAATCCTGCTGCATCTCAACGAGGATATTTTGCTGGTGCGCCAGCAGGACCAGACCGTAGTCCGCCTCGGCGCTGAACAGCGGAAGCAATACGCGGTTGCAGTAGGCGTCCAGCCAGCAGCGGGCGGCCTGGGCGAGCGGTAAATCAAGACGCTGACTCAGACGGCGCACTGCCGCGGCGAGCAGGCTGTCACCGCCGTCCGGCGCGGCCTGCGTCAGGCTCACCAGCACGTTGGTCTGGGTGTCTGGCGTATCGAACAGCAGATTAACGCGCAGGGCCATCAGGCTCTCTTCCTGAACGACGCCGCTGTCATCGCGCAGTCCCGCCCAGCCGTCTTCCTGCATCACGCGCATGGTCGGGTAGCGCGCCTGCAAATCTTGCCAGCGTTCCGTTTTCGCAAGGCGCGCCAGGCGCATGCCGCGCTTAACTTCCTTCACCGACAGCGTGCGCACGGAGTTCGTCAGGCGCACGCTGAGGGAGAACTTAATCATGTCGCTGTTGGTCTCGCTGTACAGCGAGCGGGAGGAGCTGGTGGGCAGCCACTGTGCGCCCGCTTCACCCAGATCCTGCAGTGAACCGTCTTCCGCCAGACGCTGGCACCACTCCTGCTCCAGCAGATAGTCGGCCTGCCACGGATGCATCGGCAGCAGCCAGCGGGTGTCCGTGAAGTGGCCGAGCAGCTCGGGCGCGCTCTGGGCCGCGAAGCGCAGCAGACGCTCACGCAGGGAGACGTTCAGGCTGTCGCCGGCAACGAGCGTGCTCTCAACGGCAAACCAGCGCAGCGGGAAGCGGGAGGCGAAATCGGGCAGATAGCGACGCGCCTCGGTTTCGTTGAACGGCTCGTGCGACTTCGGTGCCGGGTGAAACGCATGGCCGACCAGCAGCGCCTGTTCCGCTTCGGCAAACGTCAGCGGCTTATCGCGCAGGGTTGCCCAGCCGTGGCGCAGATCTATCGCCTGCCAGGTGTGCACATGGCTTTCGAGAACGCGCTGCTTAAAACGCGCCAGCGTATTGGCATCCAGCGAGCCTTTTACGGACGGTTTTTCAAGAATTAAATCAACCAGTTGACCGAATGTGACGGCGTCACCGTTATCACTATTGCTCTGAATAAGCGTTGCCGGGAAACGGTACTGATGATGCTGGGTGGGAGAGAAATAGCGTACCGGCACCCGAAGCGCCCGGGTTTGGGAAAGCGGGATATGGATCTCAGATAGCGCATCCGCATCGGTAGCGGGGAGATAGCGCCAGTCCTTCGTTTCGCGCAACAGGGCGTTTAAAAAACACTGGGCTGCAACGTCTGTACCGGCGGCGCGGAGCAGAGCACGCATAGATGTACCTCATTCCATGATTGATAATGATTCTCGTTATGATATTCATTCTGTTTACAGCCGCAACCATTTTTGCAATATTTGTTTTCATAAACTTCATAATTTCCACACATTTATTGACACTATGTTCACATTCTCATGCGCACTGACTCTGAAATATTGACCGAAAACGTCACCTCAAAAGCTAACTGGCCCCTGGCGCTATCTGCGGGTTTACTGGGCATCGGTCAAAACGGCCTGCTGGTGATGCTCCCGCAGCTGGTCACCCAGACCGGGCTGTCGCTCTCGGTCTGGGCCGGACTGTTGATGTTTGGATCCATGCTCTTTTTACCGGCATCGCCCTGGTGGGGACGCCAGAGCGAGCGGCGGGGGTGTAAGGCCGTCATGGTGGCCTCACTGAGCGGCTATCTGGCCAGTTTTGCCGTGATGGCGCTGGTGGTCTGGGCGATGGCGGCCGGAAGGCTGGATACGGTCTGGGGGCTGGCGGGGCTTATATTCTCGCGCCTGCTCTACGGACTAACGGTCTCGGGGCTGGTGCCTGCGGCCCAGACGTGGGCGATTCAGCGTGCAGGGCTGGAGAAAAGAATGGCGGCGCTGGCGACGATAAGCTCCGGCCTCAGCTGCGGGCGTTTGCTCGGCCCACCGCTGGCGGCGCTGATGCTCAGCGTTAATCCGGTGGCGCCGCTCTGGCTGATGGCGGTTGCGCCGCTTATCGCTCTGCTGCTGGTGCTTCGCGAAGTCGCGGACCCGCCGCTGCCGCCGGTAGCCCACCAGGCAACCCGCCTGCAGGCCTCCATGCTGCCGTTCCTGCTGCTGGCGCTGCTGCTGGCGGCGCTGGTGAGCCTGATGCAGATTGGCCTGTCACCGCATCTTAGCCCGTTGCTGGACGGTAACGCCCGGGAGATCAGCCATCATGTCGCGCTCCTGCTGAGCCTGGCCGCGCTGGCCACGCTCGCGGCACAGTTTCTGGTGGTCCGCCCGCAGCATTTCAGCCCGGTGACGTTGCTCTGTATCGCGGCGGTGCTGATGGTGGCCGGGCTTGGGCTGATGTCTGTCTCCGGTTTAGCGTTGTTCTACGTAGGGATTGTTATCACGTCACTCGGGGCGGCGATGGCCACGCCGGGCTACCAGCTGCTGCTGAACGACAGGCTGACCACCGGGAAAGGGGCGGGCGTCATCGCCACAAGCCACACGTTAGGTTACGGCGTCAGCGCGCTGCTGGTGCCTGTGGTGACGCGTTTTTACGGGGAGCAGTCTTTAACGGTGGCCGCATGGGGAATGGCGGTGTTGTTTTTAGCCCTGAGCATAGGGGTACGGTCAACCGAGCGTACCCCTGCTGAAAAAGCTTAATGAACCTGGCGGGAGGAATGCCCGCCAGACGCCTCATTCTGCCGCAGGCGCTGGAGCGGATCCTGCTGATAAAACTGGCAGAAACGTTGCCACAGGGCCGGGAAACGGGGTGCGAAAAGCTCTGGTGCGCTGAAGAAATACTCGGAGAGCACCGCGAAGCACTCAGCGGGGTCGGTTGCCGCATAGGCGTCAATGCTGGCCGCGCTCTCGCCCACAAGGTCTATTTCATCCTGAATGTTATCCATCGCCGCGTGGAGGTCGTGCTCCCATCCCGCGACCTCGCGAAGCGGGATCAGCGGAACGCCGCTGGCGCGATCGCCGTTGCGGGTATCCAGCTTGTGCGCCACCTCATGGATAATCAGATTAAAACCGGAGGCGTCGAACGAGTCCTGAATATCGAGCCAGTTGAGGATTATCGGCCCTTGCTGCCAGCTTTGTCCGGACTGCACCACGCGCTGGTTATGCACCAGCCCGATGTCGTCCTGCCATTCGTCATCCACCACGAACGGCGCGGGATAGATAAGCACTTCGTGGAAACCGTCCAGCCACTCAATGCCGAGTGCAAGCACCGGCAGACAGAACAGCAGGGCGATGCGGGCGTTTTTCAGAGGATCGAGTTCAAACCCCTGCAGTGGCACCAGGCGTTTTTGCTGCAAAAAACGATCCGCCAGTTGAACCAGTTTCGATTGTTCATCCGGGGTTAGATTAGCCAGAACAGGGATCGTCAGCGCGTCATCCCATGGCAGCGCCACATCCCGGCCAGCCTCATTCGTTTTCCAGGGCCACTTTATCATCGCTTTGCTCGCAAACTCGTCATTTGAACAAAAATGGGAAAGTCAGGTTCGGTTAAGATGCCAGAAAATCGCTCACTGCGACAAATCCAGCCTGAATAAACTATCATTTCGTACGTAGCGGTGGGTAGCGGTTTGCGGGCATCACCTTCATTTTGTGAAGTCTGTCGTGGCCTTTATCCGCAGGTGGGGTGAATTAATCAGTGCGGTATTGAAAAGATGAGCGATTTCAAAGGTAACAAGCAGGACCTGCCCAGTCGACTGTGTGTGCACTGCCAGCGGCCCATGACGTGGCGCAAGAAATGGGCGAAATGCTGGAATGAGGTTAAATACTGTTCTGAGCGTTGCCGCAGGAGCCACCGTTGACCGAGCTGCGTCTGATCCTGGGCGATCAGCTTAATCCGCATCACAGCTGGTTTGATACCTCCAGTCCGAACATCATTTACGTGATGCTGGAACTCCGGGCCGAAACCGCCTACGTGCTTCATCACGCCCAGAAAGTTATCGCTATCTTCGCCGCCATGCGCGCGTTTGCCTCTGCATTAAAGGAGAAGGGGCATCGGGTGAGGTATGTCCGACTTTCTGACAGCTCAAACCGCGGCGCGCTGGAAGACAATCTCAACGCGCTTGTCGCGCATTACGGCGCTGGCAGAGTGACATGGCAGGAGCCCGACGAATGGCGTCTTGATACGCAGCTGCAGGCGTGGGCGAAAACGGTCTCCGTTGAAACGGCCTGCGTCAGCAGCGAGCATTTTTTCACCACTCGGGAACAGGTCAGCGCGTTCTTTGCGTCACGCAAAAGCTGGCGAATGGAGTACTTTTACCGGGAAATGCGTCGTCAGCACGGCGTACTGCTGACCTCAGCAGGCGAGCCGGAAGGGGGGAAATGGAATTTCGATGCTGAAAACCGCAAGCGCTGGTCCGGCGAGCCTCCCGCGCCGGTGGACGCTCGTCCCTGCCACGATCGTTCCGCCTTATGGGCTGAGATCCAACGCTGCGGCGTAAAGACCTTCGGCGAACCGCAGGCCGACAATTTTCGCTGGCCGCTCAACCGTGCTGAAGCCAAAGCCAGGCTGGATGATTTTATCACGCACGTGCTCCCGCAGTTTGGAAACTGGCAGGACGCGATGCACGCGAAGGAACCTTTTCTTTTCCACTCGTTAATTTCATTTGCGCTGAACGCTAAAATGCTGAATCCGCGGGAAGTGGTCGCGGCCGCCCAGCAGGCGTGGCGTTCGGGCCACGCGCCGCTGCCTGCCGTAGAAGGGTTTATCCGACAAATTCTCGGCTGGCGGGAGTATGTGCGCGGGATCTACTGGTCGCAGATGCCGGGCTATCGGGAGCTTAATGCCTTAGATCAGCATGCCCCGCTGCCGGACTGGTTCTGGACGGGCAAGACGCAGATGCGCTGCCTGGCGCATGCCGTTGGGCAGTCGCTCACCGAGGCTTACGCCCACCATATCCAGCGCCTGATGGTCATTGGCAACTTTAGCCTGCTCAGCGGCCTGTCGCCGCAGGCGGTCCATGAATGGTATCTGGGAGTCTATATTGATGCCTTTGAGTGGGTGGAGCTGCCCAACACCCTCGGCATGAGCCAGTTTGGCGATGGCGGGTTACTGGCGAGTAAACCCTACATCTCGAGCGCGTCATATATTCATAAGATGAGTAATTACTGTCAGGGGTGCCGGTATCAACACAACCAGCGTACCGGAGAGCAGGCGTGCCCCTTCAATGCCCTTTACTGGGACTTCTTTGCGCGCAATAAGGCGCGTCTCGGTAACAATCCCCGCCTGGGCATTGTCTTTAAACAGCTAGCGGACATGACGGAAGAGGATCGGCAGGCCATTGCAGACCGCGCCGGGTACGTCCGCCTGCATCTCAACGACCTCTGATCGGTATTTCAACGCCTGGGCGGTTGCGGCAGGTCAATAAGACGCTATTATTTTTGACTTTGTTGCGTATTCCCTGACAGGACATCCAGACGCTATGCCCGTGAATTTTGACCTTAACGATCTTTATGCTTTCAGAGCGTTAGTGGAATACGGTAACTTCCGTGTCGCCGCTGAATCTATCTGTTTATCCCAGTCGGCGCTGAGCCGCAGGATTGAAAAGCTGGAAGCCGCGCTGGGAAACAGGCTGTTCGATCGCACCACCCGCCGCGTGGCGCTGACGCTCTACGGACAAAACTTTGCCGAGCGCTCCGCACAGCTGCTCGACAGCGTTGAGTCAATGCTCGCGGATGTCGATAAGGCCAGCGAAGAGCGGACGGGGCTGATCACGGTTGCCACGGTACCTTCCGCGGCCTGTTACTTTATGCCTGACGTGATCCGGCGTTTTCAGTCTCGCTATCCGCGTGTTCGCATTAAGCTCATCGACAGCAGCGCGGGCAATGTCATTGACGCCGTGGCCCGCAGCCAGGCGGATTTTGGTATCTGCTTTGCAGGAAACCTGCCGTCTGAAATCGAATTTTTCCCGCTGGTGGAGGATGTCTACGTCGCGGCGTGCAGAAAGGATCATCCTCTGGCGCAGAAGAGTCACCTGACGTGGAAGACGTTTTACCAGCAGGATTATATCTCCCTCGATAAAACGTCAGGCAACCGCAATCTGCTCGATCGGATGCTGGGGGATATCGTTCCCGAGCGCCCCAGCGTCTGTGAAACACGCCACGTCACCACGATGCTCGGTATGGTAGAGGCGGGGATCGGCATCGCTGCCGTCCCCGCCATGTCGATGCCGACTTCAGAGCACACGCTGCTGACGCATCTGCCGCTGGTGGCGCCGGAAGTGAAACGCACCGTGGGGCTTATCCGGCGCCGGGGGCGCATCCAGTCTTACATTGCGGCTGAACTGGAAAAGCAGATCACCGAGCAGTATCGCCGGACGTAACGGGGATCATCCCCGTCTCCGTGATGACGGCCCTTGAGGGCGGTGAGGCAAGATAGGTCAACAGCGCTTTCCCCTCCGCAGGATGTTCTGCATGGCGGGTAACCGCGCCCGCGAAGCGCGTGATGTATTGCAGACTATCAGGGATTTTGCCGATAAAGGTGACGCCCTGAACCGGCAGCAGCTCGCTGACCTGCTGGAAGCCCACGGCGTATTTTCCTTTCGCCACTTCTGAGGCGACCGGAATACGCTCGACCTTTGTCGCTTTACCCGCCACCTCTTTTTCTATTCCCAACTTTTTGAATAATGCCTGGCTGACGTACCTGCCGCTGGCGCTGTCAGAGTAGGCGATGGAGCTGGCCTGCAGCAGCGTTTCACGCAGTTTCGCGTCGCTGCTGATATCCGGTACTTTCGCTCCCTTTTTTACCACCATGCCAACGGGAGAATCCGCGAGTTCCGTTCGCGAACCCGGCTGGGTC
The DNA here is from genome assembly GCF_055816715.1 of Enterobacter sp. PL_is514. Lineage (NCBI taxonomy): Bacteria > Pseudomonadati > Pseudomonadota > Gammaproteobacteria > Enterobacterales > Enterobacteriaceae > Enterobacter > Enterobacter sp. PL_is514. The sequence goes on from NZ_JBVPGN010000028.1 coordinate 228,112, forward strand.
TGGCCGGCTTTTTCGAGCTTCTCCAGCGCATCGCCCACCATAATCACCACGTCGGCCTTCTCGCCGCGCGCCAGTCGGTTTGGGATCGCCTGCGGCGTATTGCCCATTGAGGGGCCGGGGATGATCACGATTTTATCCCCGGTCCGGTGTTCATATTCCGGGGCCAGCTTTTCAAGGGCGGCTTTAAAACCGCCTGAGATCATGACCTTCACGTCCTGGGCAAAGGCATTGACGCTCAGGAACGTCAGCGCCAGCGCGCTGGCGGTATAGCGATAAGTGCGTTTCATACTGCCCCCTCTGACTTGACGGTGTTTTGCAGCGATACCGCGCGGCGGCGGTAGAGGTAGAGCGTTGCCAGCAGGGCACATACCGCAGCGAAGCTCATCCAGTAGCCCGGCGAGGCTTTGTCACCGGTGTATTCAATCAGCGCGGTGGACATGACCGGGGTAAAGCCGCCAAAGACCGCCGTTGCCAGGCTGTAAGCCAGCGAGAAGCCCGCCACGCGCACTTCAGCCGGCATAATTTCCGTCAGAGCCGGGATCATTGCGCCGTTATAGAGGCCGTAGAGGAAGGAGAGCCACAGCAGCACGCTCAGCATCATCGAGAAGCTGGGCGCGCTCGCCAGCAGCGTCAGGGCCGGGTAGCTGGTCGCCAGCGCCAGCAGGGTCATGGCAATCAGCACCGGCTTGCGCCCGAAACGGTCCGACAGGGCACCGCCCACCGGCAGCCAGATGAAGTTAGAGATCGCCACCAGCAGCGTGACCAGCAGGCTGTCCGAGGCGCTCAGCATCAGCACCTTTTTGCCAAAGGTGGGTGCGTAGACGGTGATCAGATAGAACGCGGTGGTGGTCATCGCCACCATCAGCATGCCCGCGACCACCACCTGCCAGTTGCCAAGCAGCGTTTTAAAGACCTGACGCATCTCCAGATGATGGCGGCGCGCGCTGAACTCTTCCGTCTCTTCCAGCTTGCGGCGCAGGAAAAAGATAAACGGCACGATTAAACAGCCGAACAGGAACGGGATGCGCCAGCCCCATTCGCGAATAGCGCTCTCCTCCATCAGGGCATTCAGGGCAAAGCCCATCGCCGCGGCGACCATAATGGCGACCTGCTGGCTACCGGACTGCCAACTGGTGTAAAACCCTTTGCGGCCCGGCGTGGCGATTTCGGCCAGATAGACTGAGACGCCTCCAAGCTCGGCACCGGCGGAAAAGCCCTGCAGCAGACGCCCCGTCAGCACCAGCAGCGGCGCCCACAGGCCGATGCTTTGATAAGACGGAATAAGCACAATCAGGAACGTCCCCGCCGCCATGATGGACAGCGTGACAATCAATCCCTTTCTGCGCCCCACCTTATCGATATAGGCGCCAAGCACGATCGCGCCGATTGGACGCATCAGAAAGCCCGCGCCGAAGACGGCGAAGGTCATCATCAGCGACGCAAATTCACTGCTCGCCGGGAAGAACGTGTGGGCGATGTAGGTGGCATAGAAGCCGAACAGAAAGAAATCGAACTGCTCAAGAAAGTTGCCGGACGTCACGCGAAGTATCGCGCCCGCCTTCGAACGTACGGTTGCAGGTGAGGTTGAGGAAAACATGGTTATCTCCAGTTTATTGTTGACGTTTTACGCGTCTGTTTCTGAAAACTGGATCAGGAAGGGAAAATTAATAAGCGCAAATTGTACATAAGCTGATGCGTGACATGCATCAATGTTAAGTGGTGCAACTGGATAGTTTTTATTTACAATAACTTAACATCTGTTTAATTAACCGGTTACTGCAGGAGGGCTGCATTTTACTCTTACGGTTATGTGACATTGCGCATAGGGCCCCGGGCGGCTTGAACAGACGAGACCTGCACCGCATGGATTTTTTTCTCCGGCCAGTAAAACCCCTGAGCAAGATCGGCACCCGCCAGCGATGCCGTTCTGACGTCATTCTGACTCTCAACTCCTTCTGCAAGGACCACCGTTCCGAAACGCCGTGCTTCAGCAATCAGTTGTGCTAAACCCGCGCAATCGTTGCGATATTGCTGGAAAGCAGCGCAGTCGAGTTTCACCCCATCAAACACCAGCCCGCTATCGGCAAGCGTACTGTCATAGTCGCTGAGATAATCATCGAGCCAGACCTCCATACCGGCATGCTGAAGCCGCCGGAGATTCTCATCCAGTAATGCGAGCCTGGAGGCGTCAAGACGGGCGATTGCCATTGGGTCCTGAAGTTCAATGACCCCCGGTAAAGGGTCTTGCAGAAGCGCCGCGGCTCCCTCTTCGCTGGCGAGAATGGTCGTGGTGAGGTTAACAAAGAGCTTTACAGGGATTCTTTGTCTTGCAAGGGTGTTGAGCTGCCACTTTCTCAACTGCAGAAGCTGGGCGGAAGAGCACTGTTCAAACCACTCTGCAATATTGACCTCAGCGGGAGGCTCAGACAGTACCTCATATCCATGAAGTTGGCCGGTAGTGAGTGTCATTATGGGTTGCAGTCGAATTGTAAAACGTTTCATGACGAGGCTGGTGTGTGATTTTATTGGTGGTTAATTCTATATCTCGCTCTCCATTTAATGGGATTAAACTTTGCAATCGGCGTAAAAATAGTTTTTTGTGCTGGTTTTGGGGCTTTTATCGGCTCGCTTAATGTTTTTCTGCGAGTGTTTATACCCTGTTCATCATATGTAGTTTTTTGGTTAAGATGGTCAGTCTGCTAATTAATGTAATTAAAAAAGTCAGAATGAATTGTAAATATTTAACCGGCCATGTAAGCACAGGTGCGCTGTTTTTAATCGCCTTAACCACACGAGCTTAAAACGCTAAAAGATAGAGTAATGTTGGTGGGTATACAGGCGAGGGAGGAAGGCAAAACGGAATGATATGGGTGTACCAGACTGATTTTTCAACAGCTTTTTTGAGGCGGGGGAGCACTGAGTTATCTGAAATGTATTTTTGTTGTGAATTTTAAGCTTAAATCTCATTAAAACTTGATTTAGATCAATTCTGTTCTGTGTTTTCAGTTTTTTCTCATCTTGAATGTTACTTATGTTACATTTCAAAGCAACCATTATTTCATTTAACTTGTTGTTTATTAATGTTTTTATATGTGCCGACAGGCGGTATTGAGTATGTATTGAGCATTTCAGATGAGTCCCTTTCTTAATTTAATAATCCTGATTATTCCTGATTAGTCAAAGAGAGTTGGGTAAGTTGGTTCAAATTTATTATTAATTTTCAAGATTAAAATATTAAATTTTTGTCTTTTTAAGTAAATGATGCGATTTTTTGCCTGTGATACAGTGCAAAATTCTGACTATGTGGCCTGCATTGTGTAATGTATCCTGGACTTCGCAAAAAAAATAAACTTCACAAGATGAAAATATTAAAAATGATCTGCGTCACGTACCAAAACAAGGTAACGCAACCAGGTGCCATTTCGCGTATGCCCACGCCCGGAGGAAAACTTACTTAACAAGAGTATATGTATATGAAATTTATAATGAATAAGCAGATAATTTTTGACTCAGATATGTGTACGTTGGGCCTCGAAGATTCTCAGGATGAGTCGATTCAAATTTCGAATCCTACAAAGCGACTTTTATTGTTGCTGATCGCCCATAAGGGAGAGGCAATAAAAAGGGAGGTTATATTTAAGAAAGTCTGGGACGACTATGGCATGGTTTCCAGCAACAATAATCTTAATCAGTGCGTAAGCAAGTTACGCAAGATTATGAAGAACCTTGGCATGGATGAGGAGGTGATTGTTACCGTTCCAAAAATAGGCTTTATGCTGCATCAGCAGGTTGATGTCGAAAAATGCTCAGAGTCGGTTGACGTCATCGAGGATGTCCCTTCTGAAACCGAAACCGCTTATATTGCCGACGGGCGTTTACTAAAAGGCAAAATTGCCGAACGCAGCACGGGCGAAGTATCATGCTGGTGCACTATGAAAACAGGAATATTAAATCAGCTGGTGCTTTTTTTCTCTGTTATGGCGCTGGGCGGGGCTGCAGGATTCTGGTTTGCCAGTAAGCCCGTGGAACGTAATGAGATTTACATAGGAAATGCTGGCTCCTGTAAGGTCATGATGTCTGAACAGGCGCTGAACAGTATAACCAATCCTGACGTAAAGAAAGGCGTGATGGATTTTGCGATAAAGCTAAATCCCGTCTGTAAGAGTAATGAGTATGTCCTGATCATCAAAAGCAGTTCGTTTAAAACGTATTCTTCCAATCTCTCGCGTCTCTACTTCATGCGCTGCGGCATAATGAGTGACGGCAAAGCAGAGATATGCTGGGGGTTATTGCCACCACGCTGAGTGCATTATCCTTTTATTTTCCCGGTATTCACCGGGAATTTCTCCTTCCTTCTGGATTACCGGTTTATTTCACCCAGACAGTCAACAGCCTTGTCTCACTCATCATCTTGCGAAAAGCATAATTCCTTTTCGTCTCCCTCACAGGCGCATAAGTAATCACTGCAATTATGATGTGGTCGATATAAAAAGCTTAATCCAATATTAAATATCCTTAAATTCCAGGATTATAATCTTAAGATTTGCGATTTAATAGTTAATTGTTTTTGCAGTAAGAATTTTCGTATAGATTTGTTTCTGCAACTTACCGGGCAGGGTTTACGCGTTCGCCTTTATTTGGCGTTCAATTTTATATGACCGGTTTGTCTGTAAAAAAAGGAAGTTTTCATTATCGGTTTAATTGATAAAACAGGAATAAGCGTTATGAACAAGAAAAATATTATTGCGTTAGTACTGGGATCATCTTTGGTCTCTGGTGGGGCTTTTGCTGCGTCTGACAACACCATCACGTTCCAGGGGGAAGTCACGGATGAAACCTGTTCAGTTGCCGTAAACGGTAACAGTGCCTCTCCGGTGGTGTTATTGCCAACGGTCAGCGCCTCTGATCTTGCCGCCAGCGGTGATACTGCGGGACCGGTCACGTTTGATATCGGGATCAGCGGTTGTACGGGTAACGCCAGTGGGGAAACGAAAATCTCAACGGTGTTTGTCGGCAACCAGGTAACGTCTAACGGTAATCTCGGCAATACCGGTACTGCGAAGAACGTTGAAGTCCAGATCCTGGATACCGCAAACGCCGTCGTGAACCTGAGCAATGGTTTCACCGGTAATGGCGACCTCAAGCTGGCAGCGAACCAGACGGAGGCCTCCGCGACCTATACCGCGCAGTATTATGCCAACGCAGCGGCGACGGCGGGTACGGTAGAGGCCACGTTGCAATACGCCGTTTCCTATCAGTAACAGGCCGCACTGGAACTAACGTGTGCACGTTTTGCAGGATGCAAACGTGCATATTCCACTCAGCTCATTGCAGTCAGGGTCTCGCCACACCAGGTTCATTCGGCCCGGGAGTTGTTAATAATGATAAGCGCATATCTTAAGCGTATCGCTCAGTACCTGCTTTATTTGCCATGTGTCCTGATGCTGACAAACACCGTATCCGCAAGCGTCACAATACTGGGTAGCCGGATTATTTATCCTGCCGGGGCCTTATCCGTCGACGTGCAGCTCAAGAACAATGACGACATTCCTTACGTGATTCAAACCTGGTTTGACGAAGGTGATATTAACGCGACGCCAGCTCAGGGCTCGAAAATCCCCTTTCTGACGACCCCACCCGTGTTTCGAATTCAGGCGAAAGCGGGACAAGTTATCCGCGTGACCCACACAGGCGCGCGCGATTTACCGCAGGATCGGGAATCCCTGTACTGGTTTAATGCGCTCCAGGTTCCACCCTCAAATCTCGAGAGTGAAAAAGGGCAGAACAAAATGCTGGTCATGCTGCGTACCCGGGTAAAAGTTATTTACCGGCCTGCTGGCATTGGCTCCCCAAAAAATCAGCTGAATGGGCTCCGGGTCAACGCCACTTTCGATGCGCAAAAGGGGTATGGAATTTCGATAGAGAACCCTCAGCCGTGGTATGCGTCATTGACCCTCATTGAGGCTGAGGTGGGGGGGAAAAAGCATACCCTCACAGCTGATACGGTAGCGCCTTTCGATCGTCAGACGTTTTGGTTTAACAACTGGAAAACCAAAACCGCGGGAAACGGTACGGTGAGGGTTTGGCTTGTCAACGATCAGGGAGCACGGATCAATGGGCAATATCCTGTCTCGTACCCCTGAGTTTCGACGCAATCTGCTGGCGCTGTGTATCTCATTGAACTGCACGGGTCTGGTGGAGGCGAAAGAATATGTTTTTGACTCTTCACTGCTGCAGGGCTCGTCCTGGGGCATGGATCTGGAGCAGTTCAACCGACATCAGGTCGCACCCGGACGCTATCTGGTTGATGTATATGTCAACAATACGCTGGTGAAAAGCGAAGAAAAGGTCATTTTTCGCGCTAAAACAGACGGCCAGGATCCTGAACCCTGTCTGGGCAAATCGCTCATGCAGGCCGCAAAACTGAAAGCAGCAAACCACAGTAATGAGACAGCGTGTCGCCTTTTGAGTGAGTGGGCGGAACATGCTACCTGGCAGTTTGACCAGGCTTCATTGCGCCTTCAACTGGCTATCCCGATGACGGCGCTCCAGCATATGCCTCGCGGTTATATTCCGGTCAGTGAATGGGACGCGGGTATGGCGGCGATTTTTTTGCGGCATAACACCCGCTACACGTGGACGGAAAATACGGATACGCACTATCGCTATCACTATTTGTGGAGCGGTATCAATGCCGGAACCAACCTTGGACTGTGGCAGGTTCGACACCAGGGAAACCTGCGCTATGCGGACAGCAGCATAAGCGGAAGCGATTCGAGTTATAACGTCGTTCGAACCTGGGTACAACGTCCCATCGAACCGATCGATAGTGTGCTGGCGCTGGGGGATAACTATACCGATGGCAGCCTCTTTGGCAGCCTCTCGTTCAATGGGATGAAACTGGCAACCGATGAACGCATGTGGCCACAGGGGAAGAGGGGCTACGCTCCGGAAGTGAGGGGCGTGGCATCCAGCAGCGCGCACGTAGTGATTAAGCAGCTAAATAATGTCATTTATGAAACCAACGTTCCACCGGGACCATTCGTCATCAATGACTTATATAACACCCGCAGCCAGGGGGATCTTGAGGTTGAGGTCATTGAGGCTAGCGGGAAAACATCCCGTTTTACCGTGCCTTATTCCGCTGTGCCTGATTCCGTGCGCCCGGGCAACTGGCAATATGGTCTCTCATTCGGACGCGTTCGTCAGTACTACAGTATCGAAAACACCTTCATGGAAGGTGTGTTACAGCGAGGGCTGAGTAATGAAGTCACCAGCAACCTTGGCCTGCGTGTGTCTAAGGATTACACGGCTTTTCTGGTAGGAGGCGTACTGGCGACAGATATCGGCGCCATTGGTCTGAATGCCACCTGGTCTGATGCCCTGGTTGAAAATGATGAGCGGCAACAGGGCTGGCGTGCAGAAATCAGTTACAGCAAGACGTTCACGGCAGGCACTAACCTTGTGCTTGCCGCATACCGCTATTCGACGAGCGGTTATCGCGATCTGGAGGATGTGCTGGGCGTTCGTCACCAGCAGAAAAACGGTACGGAGTACTATTCGGACACCCTGCATCAGCGCAATAGACTGACGGCGACGGTCAGCCAGCCGATGGGAAGCTGGGGGGTACTTAATCTGAGTGCCAGCACGGCGGATTACTATAGCAATCAGTCGCGTATGACCCAGCTGCAGCTGGGCTACAGCAATCAGTGGCGACGAATTAGCTACGGGGTGAACGTTGCCAGACAACGGACGAGCTGGGACTACGGACGCTTTTATACCAGCACCCGCGAGCCGGTTGATGACAGTTCAAAAGAGAAATACACCGAAAATACTGTCTCTTTCAACGTGTCGATCCCTCTCGACTGGGGCAACAACCTGGCATCGGCGGCATACAACTACAACCAGTCGCGGGCCAGCCGATCCTCGACCGTATCGTTAACCGGCACGGCAGGGGACGGTCGAGACAGATCGTACTCCGTATACGGCGGATATGAACGTTATCGGAATGGGAGCGGTGATAACGCCACGACGTTTGGCGGAAACGTTCAGGAAAATACCCGCGTGGGGTCCGTGCAAGCCAGCTATGACCAGGGGGATAACTACCGGCAGGCAGGGCTCGGCGCATCCGGAACACTGGTGCTACATCCTGGAGGATTAACGCTCGGGCCGTATACCAGTGACACGTTCGCACTGGTACACGCCGATGGCGCCCAGGGGGCGCGTGTACAGAACGGGCAGGGGGCAATTATTGACGCGTTCGGCTACGCCATTCTACCGTCGCTTTCCCCTTACCGTAGCAACACCGTCAGCCTGGACTCGCGCAATATGATGGCGGATGCCGAACTGAAAGGTGGAAATCAGCGCGTCGTGCCCTATGCGGGGGCCGTGGTCCGGGTGGACTTTGCCACGCTGAAAGGCAAAGCCGTTCTCATCACCCTCAACAACGGGGATGGGGAACTACCGCCAATGGGGGCGGAGGTGCGGGATGCCGAGGGAACATTGATTGGCATGGTGGGTCAGGGCGGCCAAATTTATGCCCGAGTCCCGGAGGCCTCCGGCGTATTGCGCGTGAAATGGGGCAAAGAGCGCGACCAGAACTGCCGTGTGCCGTATCAAATTACCGGGCGAAACGCAGAGCCGTTGGTTTACCTGAGCCAGATATGTGAAAAGGAGAATTAAAATGCAGGACTGGTTAAAACATTTTCTGGTACTGGGGCTGTTTTTGCTAATAAGCCAGCCCGCGTGGGCAAACTGCATCAGGGTCACCAGCACGTCATCACTTTCCAGCATGGCCATCGCGGCAGGGTATACCGCCGCTGACTGGACGGGTGCCTGTGATACCTGCCATGGCAATATTGGGCTGCCGGCGGTAATCAACATTAACAGCGGCACTAACTTTCAGCCGTCGGGGACGTTGCTTGCCAGCGCGGTGGGCAATTTTTTAACGGCAGCGACCAATAAAACCTATACCAGTAAGCAAATTCTATTTCGCTGTTCCATGTCTGACGCCGGCAGTTTATATGAAATGTATGCCACCAACGGTGACAACGCCTATACCGGCATGTATGCCTCCGCTGAAATTGAGGGTGCGTATTATGATGTCGCAAAAAACGTCGCGGTAAGAATGACCAATCTCAGCACCGGGGAATATTACAGCCGCTACTGGAAGCAAAGACAAATCACCTCGGCAGACTGGTATCAGGATGGAACCTATATTTACATTCCAGCCAGCGCATTCAGCAATGTGCTGTATGAAATGTATAAGATTTCATCCACTACCTATTATCTTAACGCCAGCAATTACTATAAAGATGCCTATACCCAACCGCGAGGTTATATTGCCTTTAAAGGTCCTGGGCTGGCATCAAATTCCATCGTGGTGGGCCAGGATAGCGCGGCTTATTATTATGGCTGGTATGCAAACTGGCCCGGTGCATGGAGTACCTACAATGCCGTGAGCTATGTCCGTGGCGCACTGTGTCAGGTTAAAGACTATCCCGCCGTTGTGCTTTTACCCACCAGCAGCTCCGCGGTGTTGCAGGCCGGTGGTAACAGTCAGGCACCATTCTCGGTCAGCCTTGAGTGTGAGTCAGGTGCGGTTTCCGGTACCGCCGCGTCCACGGCCAGCAAGGCAAACGTAGCCATGGGATTTTTGGTCAACCAGCCCGTAGCTGTCAGAGCTGCGCAGGCGCTGGGGCTGGTAACCAGCGGTGGAGGGCTAACCTGGTTACTGGATTCGCATTACGGCAACAGCGGCGTGGCTTCTGGCGTAGGTATAAAAATCCTTAACCGGAGCGGGAAGGCAATCAATTTGTTACCCGACAGAAGCACAACCGGCACGGGAAACTCGCGCGGCTGGTACGCGTATCAGGATCTTACCAACCTGACGTCGACGGGGGAGGTAAACACCTATACCGGTGACTTTACCGCATCATTAGAGGCCCTCAGTGGGCAGACTGTGACGCCGGGTACGGTTAATGCGCAATTACAAGTCGTTGTTAATTTCCAGTAGGCTTGCTCTGGCAGGCTTGCTGATGATGAGCCTCATTGGTGAGGCATTCGGCGTGGTTAATGTCGATCGGACTCGCGTGATTTTCAGCGCAGGCGAAATGGCCCAGTCGCTGAATCTCTCTAACGATGGTGAAACGCCAGCCATGATTCAGGTCTGGACAGACATGGGCGACCCGCTGGTGCCGCCGGATAAGGTCAGCACGCCGATTGTGGCTACACCTCCGGTTTTCAAAATGTTGCCGAAGGAAATTCGTTCGTTGCGTTTGCTACTTACGGCACGTCAGGGGCTGCCGAACGATCGGGAAAGCGTCTTCTGGCTGAATATTTTTCAGTTCCAGCCTGAGAGCGACCTGACCCGGCAGAAAAAGCAAAAGTTAATTCTGCCGTTACGCTTAAGGATGAAAGTCTTTATTCGTCCTGCCGGCATTGGCGACCCTGATGCGCTTCAGTATCAGACACTCCAGTTCAGGGCCCAGGATACCCGGTTAATCATTACTAACCCGACGCCCTGGAATATCAGCCTCAACGTTGAGATACCCGGGCAAAGGTCGCTGACCAATATTATGGTTTCGCCACGGACGGAACAGGCAGTGTCGCCTGATAAGCCCCTATTGCCGGGAATAAATTTAACCTATCGTGTGATTACTGATGACGGTAATTATCGTGACTATCAGACCGTAGTTCGAAAATAGTTTGCGGCGTTAGCATATATGGAAAAACTAAATATCGTTGTGGTAACAAACAACCGCTATTTTTCTCAAGGGATAATGTCCCTTTTAACCCAGGACGAGCAAGAGAGCTGCACTGTCTGGACGCCCGCGCAGGTGGGCGTAAATATCAATAAACATAAAGACGCTGATGCGGGAAGATGCTGGATTGTTGATGTCGATAACTATTTCAACAATACGCTCTTGTTTTTAGATCTTTTAACCGCGCTGGTGGATCTAAAGACCACCTTAAACCGGCGTCTGCGGGTCTTGCTTTGCTATAACAAATACATTTGCATGCCTTCGCGGGACTGTTATGCGTCTTTTTCAGTGGTTAATGCGGCTCGCGGTATAAAGAGCGTCGAGCATAAGTTCAGGTCCCTCTCCGGGCACGATCGGAAAGATGGAGAGGTAACGAAATCAGGGAATAAAACGGCGCTAACTCGCCAGGAATATCTCGTGTTAAATGCCTTATCTCAGGGGCTAAACGTCAGTCAGGTGGCCGAAAGATATCACATCACACCAAAACGGGTCAGCCACCATAAATGTAACGGGCTGGCTAAAATGAAGAAAAAGCGTTTGTATGGCGTGTATGGAGAATAAGAAAACTATTCTCCATACAGGGCAGCGACAAGCGCGAGTTGATTAACGATACGCTGTCGCTGCTGGCAGCATTATGGGAAATCTCAGCGCTGTGAACAGCCTTTACACTGCTGGTTCTGGATCTGCTGGAAGAAATCGTTGCCTTTGTCATCCACCAGGATAAACGCCGGGAAGTTCTCGACTTCAATTTTCCAGATGGCCTCCATTCCCAGCTCAGGATACGCGACGCACTCCAGGCTCTTAATGCTGTTTTGCGCCAGCACCGCCGCCGGGCCGCCGATGCTGCCCAGGTAGAAGCCGCCGTGCTTATGGCAGGCGTCCGTCACCTGCTGGCTGCGGTTGCCTTTCGCCAGCATGATCATGCTCGCGCCGTGGGACTGCAGTAAGTCCACATACGAGTCCATACGTCCCGCCGTGGTCGGGCCGAGTGAGCCAGACGCGTAGCCTTCCGGCGTTTTGGCCGGGCCAGCGTAGTAGATCGGATGATCTTTGACGTACTGCGGCAGTTCCTCACCGTTATCCAGCAACTCTTTCAGCTTCGCGTGGGCGATGTCGCGCGCCACGATGATGGTACCGTTCAGCGACAGGCGGGTAGAGACCGGGTGAGCGGAGAGCTGCGCCAGGATCTCATTCATCGGCTTGTCCAGATTGATGCTCACCACGTCGCCTTCACCCTGCTGGCGCAGTGATTCAGGAATGTACTGGCCCGGGTTGTGCTCCAGTTTTTCAATCCAGATCCCATCGCGGTTGATTTTCGCTTTGATGTTGCGGTCCGCGGAGCAGGAGACGCCCATGCCGATCGGACAGGAGGCGCCGTGGCGCGGCAGGCGGATCACGCGGATATCGTGGGCGAAGTATTTACCGCCAAACTGCGCGCCGAGGCCGAGGTTCTGGGCTTCCTGGAGCAGCTCTTGTTCGAGCTGAACATCGCGGAATGCCTGGCCGTGTTCGTTACCTTCGGTTGGCAGCGCGTCGTAGTAGCGCGTGGAGGCCAGCTTCACGGTTTTCAGCGTGCTTTCCGCTGACGTACCGCCAATCACAAACGCGATATGGTAAGGCGGGCAGGCCGCAGTTCCCAGAGTGCGCATCTTCTCAACCAGATAGTTTTTCAGCTTTGCCGGGGTGATCAGCGCTTTGGTTTCTTGGTACAGATAGGTTTTGTTGGCAGAACCGCCGCCTTTTGCCATGCACAGGAATTTGTATTCGTCCCCGTCCACGCTGTAGAGATCAATCTGCGCGGGCAGGTTGGTGCCGGTATTGACCTCTTTATACATGTCCAGCGCCGCATTCTGCGAGTAGCGCAGGTTATCTTCAATGTAGGTGTTATACACGCCCTGGCTCAGGGCCGCTTCGTCACCGCCGCCGGTCCAGACGCGCTGCCCTTTTTTACCCATGATGATAGCGGTGCCGGTATCCTGGCAGGTCGGCAGCACGCCCTTGGCCGCGATTTCGGAGTTGCGTAGGAACTGCAGGGCAACGTACTTGTCGTTCTGGCTGGCTTCCGGGTCGTTGAGGATGGCGGCAACCTGCTTCTGGTGGGAAGGACGCAGCATAAATGCGGCGTCGTGGAAGGCCTGCTGCGCCAGCAGGGTCAGCGCTTCCGGCTCCACTTTCAGGATCTCCTGGCCTTCGAACTCGGCAACGGAGACGTGCTCTTTGGTCAGCAGGTAGTATTCGGTGTCGTCATGCGAAAGAGGGAAGGGGTTCTGGTAGATAAAGGGTTTGTTTGACATAGCGTATTGCTCCACATCCCCGTCATACTTCAAGCTGCATGTGCGTTGGCTGCGTTCGTTCACCCCAGTCACTTACTTATGTAAGCTCCTGGGGATTCACTCTCTTGCCGCCTTCCTGCAACTCGAATTATTTAGGGTATAAAAAAATAAAACCGCCGGAGGAGAAGTCCGGCGGTCAGGAATCAGAACATCATGGACATCCACGGATAACCAATCAGCAGCAGGGCCGCCAGGAAGATGGCACCGAAGATGGTGCCGAGGCGCCAGTAGTCTTTGGTTGGCAGGTAGCCGCTACCATAGTAAATCGGGCTTGGGCCAGTACCGTACGGGGTGATGATCCCCATCACGCCCAGCGAGGTCACCATCAGCAGAACAAACACTTCCATATTCATGCCCGGAATGGTGGAGGCGATGGTCAGCATCGCTGGCAGCAGCGCCGTGGTGTGCGCGGTGGTGCTGGCAAACAGGTAGTGCAGCAGGTAGAACGCCAGCAGCAGGACGATGGTCGCCACGCCCGGAGAGATACCGCTCATCAACAGACCGCCTTCTTTGCCTAACCAGCTGATAAAGCCGGTAGAGGAGAGACCGTCCGCCAGCGCAACCAGGGTCGCGAACCAGACGAAGGTGTTCCATGCGGCTTTGTTACCGGTGATATCGTTCCACTCCAGCACGCCGGTCCACAGCATCAGGCCCACAATGAGCAGGGCAGCCATAGCGGGTTCAATCCACGCGGCGGCGAAGATCCACATCAGCAGCGCGCAGCACACGAACACCAGCAGCAGGATTTCATTGCGGGACAGTTTGCCGAGTTTTTCCAGCTCACGGGTCGCCCACAGCGGCACTTCGTTGTTCACCTTCACTTCTGGTGGGTAGAACCAGTAGGCCAGCAGCGGCATGGCCAGAATCAGCAGGATACCCAGCGGCAGGAAGGCGAGGAACCAGGTGCCCCAGGAGATGTCGATACCAACCGTACTTTTCACCAGCGCCAGGGCCAGCAGGTTCGGTGCGAGGGCGGAGAGGAACATTGAACTGGTGATACAGGCCGCGGTGATCGCCACCCACATCAGGTAAGAACCAATCTTACGCGCGCTTGGGTCGTTCGGTTTAGAACCGTACAGCGGCGGCAGGTTAGCGATGATCGGGTAGATGGTCCCGCCGCTGCGCGCGGTGTTGGATGGGGTGAACGGTGCCAGCAGCAGGTCAGCAAACGTAATCGCGTAACCGAGCGTCAGGCTGCGACGGCCAAGGTATTTCACCAGAATCAGCGCCAGACGGCGGCCGAAGCGGGTTTTGTCATAGCCTGCGGCGAACATAAAGGCACCGAAAATCAGCCAGACGGTAGAGTTACCAAACCCGCTCACCGCCCACTTAAAGGAGGCGCCTGCCAGCTTGAATTTCGGGTCAGCCAGCTGCTCAGGGCTGAACAGCACCCACTGGCTGCACAGGGCAATGGCGACCACGCCGGTCAGACCGATCACCGCACCCGGCAGGGGTTCGAAGATCAAACCGACGATTACGCCGACGAAGATGGCGAAGTAGTGCCATGCGTAAGGAGGCAGTCCTTCCGGTACCGGAACAAACAGCAGCAGTACGGCGACGATGATGGGTAACGCCATCATCAGCAATCGTTTTGCGTTTCCATTTGATGCCTGGTTCGCCACAGGGGGCGTTACAGCAGTTTTTGTATTCATAGTTTCACGTCTTAAGTTGTCAAAAATTCGGCTGCACTGAAAAACAAAATCACTTTCTTAAGTTTCTTTGCTTTTTTTAGTTATTAAAGATGCTGTTTTGTATTTTCAGTAATAGCAATTTAACGCTTTTATTGAGGCGCTAAATTAAAAAATGATGATGTTTTTATATTGCGCTTTTGGATGCCATAACTATTGATCGGGATCAAAAAAACAGAATTGCAGCGTTATTTTTATGCTTTTATTAATAACCACTCAGGCGTATGTGGGTATTACGTATTTTATGAGTAAATTTTATCATTCTTGTAACATGTTTACCTTTTGTTATTTTTCATTGTATTGATTTTAAACGGTTTTTGTGTGTTATGGTGAAATGGTTTTACCATTAATCATTTAACGAATTTTAAATTATTGTGAATGACTGAATTACATTCGCTAACACCAATGTGTTATTTGTGTTATTGCAGGGATTAAATAGTTTTTTAACTAACGTAATAACTTTAGAAGCTAAAAAAATCATTATATTAATATCATGACATCGGCAAATAACGACGAACTAAAAAACCAATCCGATAACGAATTCTTAATTTTTAAAAGTTTGGAGTTTCTATTATGAGCACTAACGAACGCATTCTTAGCCCCTTCACATTACCGAATGGTACTGAACTGAAAAACCGTTTGTTAATGGCCCCTATGACCACCTGTACCGGCTATTACGACGGCACCGTTACCAGTGAACTGGTGGAGTACTATCGTGCCCGTTCCGGCAGTATCGGCACCATCATTGTGGAGTGCTGCTTCGTCGACGATCTCGGCCTCGCCTTCCCGGGCGCAATCGGTATTGATAATGACGAGAAAATTGCCGGGCTGGCGAAAATCGCAGAGGCCATTAAGTCCAAAGGCTCTAAGGCGCTGCTGCAGATCTACCACGGCGGCCGCATGGTTGACCCGAAACTGATTGGCGGCCGTACCCCGGTTGGCCCGAGCGCCGTAGCTGCGCCGCGTGAAGGTGCCGCAACGCCAGTAGCTCTGACCGCTGAAGAAGTTGAAGGCATGATCGGCAAGTTTGGTGAGGCCGTGCGCCGCGCCATCCAGGCCGGTTTCGACGGCGTGGAAATCCACGGGGCGAATACCTATCTGATTCAGCAGTTTTACTCACCGAATTCAAACCAGCGCGATGACGAGTGGGGCGGCAGCCGCGATAACCGCGCGAAGTTCCCGCTGGCGGTGCTGGATATCACCCATAAGATGGTGCGCCAGTACGCGGACGACGCGTTTATTATTGGCTACCGCTTCTCCCCTGAAGAGATGGAAATCCCGGGCATCCGCTTTGACGACACCATGTACCTGCTGGAAAAGCTGGCGGCACGCGGCGTGGACTACCTGCACTTCTCCGTCGGCGCGACCCTGCGTCCTTCCATTGTCGACACCCAGGATCCCACCCCGCTTATCGAAAAATACTGCGCGATGCGTTCTGAAACGCTGGCGCAGGTTCCGGTCATGGGCGTGGGCGGCGTGGTGAATGCTTCAGACGTGAATGAAGCGCTTGACCACGGTTACGACCTGATTGCCGTGGGCCGCGCCACCATCGCTTATCCGGACTGGACAGACCGTATCGCGGCTGGCGAAAGCCTTGAGCTGTTTATGGACAGCACCAAACGCGAGGCGTTGAGCATTCCTGAACCGCTGTGGCGCTTCTCGCTGGTAGAAGCGATGATCCGCGACATGAGCATGGGCGAATCCAAATTCAAACCGGGTACCTTTGCTGAGAAAGTGCAGGATGACGCTAACGAACTGGTGATTAACATCAGCCTGGAAACCGACCGCATTGCGGACATCGAGCTGGCCTCCGGCCCGAGTGAAGACGTTGAGTTCGTCACCAGCTTTGAAGAGATCCGTACCCGCATTCTGGACGCTAACACCCCGCACGTGGATGCCATCACCGGCGCAACCAGCCAGAGTGAAGCGGTGAAGAAAGCGGTCTCGAAAGCGATGCTGAAATCCAGCAAGGCGCTGGCAGCGGAAGAGGGCGTTGACCCGAACGAAACCCGCAGCGTGGACGTGGTCGTTGTCGGCAGCGGCGGCGCCGGTCTGGCGGCGGCGATTCAGGCTCACGACGAAGGCGCGAGCGTGCTGATTGTCGAGAAAATGCCGACCATCGGCGGGAACACCATTAAAGCCTCTGCCGGGATGAACGCCGCTGAAACCCGCTTCCAGCGCGTGAAGGGCATTCAGGACAGCAAAGAGCTGTTCTACCAGGAAAGCCTGAAAGGCGGCGGCAACAAGAACAACCCTGAACTGCTGCGCCGCTTCGTCGAGAACGCACCGCAGGCAATTGAGTGGCTGGCAACCCGCGGCATTATGCTGAACGACATCACCACCACCGGCGGGATGAGCATCGACCGTACTCACCGTCCAAAAGACGGTTCTGCGGTGGGCGGTTACCTGATTAGCGGCCTGGTGCGTAACGTGAACAAACGCAACATCGAGGTGATGCTGGATACTTCCGTCAGCGACATTCTCTTCGAAAACGGTGAAGTCACCGGCGTGCGCCTGACCACCGAAGAGAACGAAACCGTCACCGTGGCAACCAAAAGCGTGATTGTCGCTACCGGCGGCTTCAGCGCCAACAGCCAGATGGTTGTGAAATACCGTCCGGATCTGGAAGGGTTCGTCACCACCAACCACAAAGGGGCTACCGGCGGCGGCATCGCGCTGCTGGAGCGTATCGGGGCGGGCACTGTGGATATGGGCGAAATCCAAATTCACCCAACCGTCGAGCAGAAAACCTCGTACCTGATTTCCGAATCCATTCGCGGCGGCGGGGCGATTCTGGTCAATCAGAAAGGGGAGCGCTTCTACAACGAAATGTCGACCCGCGATAAAGTCTCGGCGTCAATCATCGCGCTGCCGGAGAAATACGCTTACATCGTCTTTGACGAGCACGTACGCGCCAAAAACAAAGCCGCGGATGAGTACATTGCCAAAGGCTTCGTGACCAGCGCCAGCTCGCCGAAAGCCCTGGCGGAAGCGCTCGGCATGGATTACCACGCTTTCCTCGCGACCCTGGAACGTTACAACGGTTTCGTTGAGAAACAGCACGATGACGATTTTGGTCGTACCACCGCGCTGCGTGCACCGATCAACGAAGGGCCGTTCTACGCCATTCAGATTGCGCCGGGCGTGCACCACACCATGGGCGGCGTGACCATCAACACCGAAACCTGCGTGCTGGACAGCAACCACAACGTGCTGCCAGGGGCGTTTGCGGCCGGTGAAGTGGTCGGCGGGATCCACGGCGGTAACCGTATCGGCGGTAACGCGGTGGCAGATATCATTATTTTTGGTACCCTTGCAGGACATCAGGCGGCTCTGCGTTCGAAAAAGAGGTAAGGCACCTGCTATGTAGGCCGGATGCGCGCAGCGCTATCCGGCATTTTCCCCGGCGGCGCGGTGCTTGCCGGGGCTACATCTGAGGACTCATACCATGCCTGATAGCCATCGCGTTTACAGCTACTCCGCCGTCCTGATGGGCTCACCCATCCTCCTGAAGCTCTTCTCCCATGACGAAGCCCTCGCGTCCCGCGTGTTTCGCCTGATCAAACAGTATGAAGACCTGCTTACCGTTAACCGCGCGCACTCGCAGGTGATGGATATCAACCATGCGGCCGGGCAGCATCCGGTCACCGTCAGCCGACCGGTGTTTGATCTGATCCGCTGTGCAAAAGCGGCAAGCCTGCTCAAGGACAGCGCCTTTAATCTGGCGATCGGTCCGCTGGTGAAGCGCTGGAAGATTGGTTTTCAGGGGGACAGCGTTCCGCCTGCCGATGAAATCGCGTCGCTGCTGGCGATGACCCGCCCAGAGGATGTTGTCCTTGATGAGGCCAGCAGCAGCGTGTTTCTGACCCGGGCGGGGATGGAGATCGATCTGGGGGCCATCGCCAAAGGCTATATCGCCGACAGGGTGCGTGATTACCTTCGTAAAGAGGGGGCTGAGCTGGGGCTGATCAACCTTGGCGGAAACATCCAGACGTTAGGCTCGCCGGAGGGGGGCTGGGGCGTGGGGCTGAAAAAACCGTTCGCCGGTGACGCGCTGATCGGCACGATGACCGTAGAGAACCTGTCCGTCGTGACGTCGGGAACGTACGAGCGCTACTTCGAACAAAACGGCAAGCGCTATCACCACATTCTCGATCCGCGCACCGGGTATCCGCTGGACAACGAACTGGACAGCGTGACGGTTATTTCGAAAGACTCCATCGACGGCGATATCTGGACCACGCTGATGTACGGCATGGGCGTGGAGAAGGGCTGTGCCGCCCTGCGCGCGCGCCCCGATATTGAAGCAATCTTTGTGACCAAAACAAAAGAAGTGGTGATCTCCTCGATGCACCACTTCCGCTTTACCCTACTGGATAACGACTACCGCGTTACTGACAGTATTGCTTGAGCAGGCCGGTTTGCTCCGGCTGGAGACGGTAGCGATACACCGGACGGCCGGTAGCGCCGTAATGAATGCTTGTGAACAGAATATTGATTTGCGCGAGCCAAATCAGGTACTTACGGCAGGACACGCGGGAAATATTGACGGCGTTTGCCAGGTCATCGGTAGAAAACTCCGTCTCCGGGTGAGCGTCAATCCACTGGCAAATCGTGCGCAGCGTTTGCGGCGTTAACCCCTTCGGCAGCTTTTTACTGTCGGCCAGTTCCGGCGCTCCGCCGTGGATCAGCCGGTCGACGTCGGCCTGCTCGTAATACTGGTGCGAACCCATCAGATTGTGCTTTGCCTTCCAGCCGTTCAGCGCCTCTTCAAAGCGGGGGAACTGGAACGGCTTGATCAGATAATCCACCACGCCGTAATGAATGGAGGTCTGGATCGTGGCGGCGTCGGCAGCGGAAGAGATCATAATCACATCGATTGGGCGACCGGATGCGCGAATAACGGGCAGCAGATCCAGACCGTTATCCTGCTGCATATAGACATCCAGCAGCACCAGATCGACAGGCTGTCCGGGGTTATTAATGATGGCCTCGGCCTGGTTTAGCGTGGAGGCGACGCCGCAGCAGCTAAAACCTTCAACACGGTTGACATACAGACGGTTGAGGTCGGCTACCATGGCGTCATCATCGACAATTAATACATTTATCACGCGATATTCCTCTCGCTATCCCAGGGGATGTGAACAAAAAATTGGGTAAATACGCCTGGCTCAGACTCGACGGTGATATCGCCGCCGAGGTTCTGGATTTGCTGGCGAGCAAGGAACAGCCCAACGCCGCGGTTTTCACCTTTTGTTGAGAAGCCCTTGGTAAAAATAGACTCCAGCTGAGCGGGATCAATGCCGGGGCCATCGTCGCTGACTTCACAGCTTAGCCAGCCATTCTGATAATGCAGCAGCAGGCCGATCTCACCTTCCTGCTGTCCTTCCATCGCGTCAAGCGCGTTTTCAATGAGGTTACCCAGCGCGGTGATCAGCACCGCGACCTGTTCTTCACTCGCGGTATCCGGTATCTGGCATTCATCTGCCAGCGTCAGGGTGACGCCCGCTTCTTTCGCCCGGTTGATTTTACCCAGCAGGAACCCGGCGATAACCGGGGATTTTACCTTGCTCTGTATCGTACCGATATCCGTCTGGTAATTTTGTGCCGTCTGAATGATGTACTCTTCCAGCTTGTCGTAGCGCTTCATGTGCAGCAGGCCCAGGATCACATGCAGTTTATTCATAAACTCGTGCGTATGGCTGCGCAGGGCGTCGACGTAGTTGACCATGCCATCAATACGCTGCATCAGCTGGCTGATTTCCGTTTTATCACGGAAGGTAGTGATGGCGCCGATCACCCGATCCTGACTTTTAACGGGCACCATATTGCACAGCAACAGACGCCCGTTACAGCTGATCTCCTGATCCTGGCGTGGGACGCCCGTCTTCGAGACTTCACGCAGGCTGGCCAGCAGGGGCGCGCTGGCGTTTTCGGTCTGCTTGCCGGAGGGGAGAAGCAATATTTCTCTGGCGGTCTGGTTGATCATCGTCACCCGTCCGTGAATATCGACGGCCAGCACCCCCTCCCGAAGCGACTGCAGCATCGCCTGACGCTGTTCGAACAGGGCGGAAATTTCGTAAGGTTCGAGTCCGAACAGGATGCGTTTCAGTACCCGCACCAGGCCCCAAATTGCCATGGAGCTCATAAAAATACTGAATAAAATGGTCCAGACGGCGTTTAGCCGCCCGCGGGCAATCTGCTCTTCAACCTTATTCAGGGAGATACCGACCACCACCACGCCGATCTGCTCGTGCTGGCCGTCGTAGACGGGCGTAAAAACGCGCAGCGCTTCGGCGAGCGCGCCCCGGTTAACCGATACGTTCTCTTTGCCTTCCAGCGCGGGGGTTAAATCATCGCCGATAAAATGCAGCCCCAGCAGCGCCTCGTTCGGGTGTGAATAGCGGATCCCGCGCATATCGGTGACTACGGTGAACAGCAGATCGTTTCGTTTTGTCACCGCCTGGGCGATGGGCTGAATAATATTCTCCTGCGGTGCCTGCATCAGGCCGCGCTGTATCTCGGGGCTGTCGGCGAGGGTGCGGGCAATGCCGAGCGCAGTGTCTTTAACATCATCGCGGGTCGCCCGGGTGATTTGTACGGAGTAGAGCGCAAAAACCACCAGCAGCACAGAGGCAATAATCGCGCACACCATCAACGTGACCAGCGTGTTCAGTTTCATGGGGCGCTTGCGCGTCGAAAGGAAAGGCTGCAAATCGCTCATCAACACTCCGCGATGATTAAGAAAGGGGTAATTATCGCCGATGACGCGCTTTTCTTAAAGCCGTGTAAAGGCGTGGATTTGGTCCTCTTTTCGTGACCCTCCTCGCAGGTCATCTATATAAAACACTTTATAGTGTGTGGGTACTCATAATAAGGAGGCTGTTTATGAGCATTATGCTTACCGGTTCGGTCAAGGAAAGACGGCACGCCAGCACGATGAATATTGATAGATTGTCCACGCTGGACATGCTGAAAGTCATTCACCAGGATGATGCACTCATTTCTGCTGCGATTACCCCCTGTTTACCTACTCTCGCCCGCGTGGTGGACAACGCCGCTGCGACGCTCAGCCACGGCGGTCGACTGGTCATCGTTGGCGCTGGGCCGTCAGGGCGCATTGCGCAACAGGTTGCCGATGATTATGCGCCGGGCAAAACCCCGGTGGTGGCCGTTACGGCACAAGAAGGTGAAGGGAGCTACGAGCGCGGCGTTGCCGATTTGCAGGCCATCAAGTTTGGTGAACACGATATGATGCTGGCCGTGACCGTCAGCGGAAAAACGCCGTGGGTCTGGGGGGCAATGCGCCATGCGTGGTCGCTGGGTTCACCGGTCGCCATTATCACCGGTGATGCGCAAAGTGAAGCTGCACAGCTGGCGAGCATGGTTATCGCTCCGGAGCTGGGGGCCGACGTCGTCGCAGGCTATCTCAACACCAAAGCGGGGATTGCGCAGAAAATGATCCTCTCGATGATCGCCACCGGGCTGGCCGTCCGAACCGGACGGGTTTACAGCAATCTGCGGGTGGATCTTGAGGCAGGCACAACCAAATGGGCTGAACGACAAATCGCGATTGTGATGGAAGCGGGGGGATGCAGCAGGACGGAGGCAAAAGCCGCGCTGGAGAGCTGTAACCATCACTGTAAGACGGCGGTATTAATGGTGCTGACAGGGCTGGATGCGTGGAAAGCCCATGAACTGCTGGCGCAGAATAACGGGTTTATCCGCGTGGCGCTGCAGGAAGCGCCGTAATATAAAGTGAAGATATAAAAAAGGCCGCAATTGCGGCCTTTGATATTTTTGGAGATTAGAACTGGTAGGTCATGCCTACGCCAACGATGTCATCGGTGGAAATACCATTGGCTTCGTAGAAGCTATCATCGTTGTCCAGCATGTTGATTTTGTAGTCAACATAGGTAGAGAAATTCTTGTTAAAGCTGTAGGTCATACCCAGGTCGATATAGTTAACCAGGTCCATGTCGCCATGTTGACCCTGAGGGTTGCTGGCGTTGCCTGGATAAGTCATGTCCTTGCCCCTGGAGTAAACCCATGCCAGGGATGGACGCAGGCCGAAGTCGAACTGGTACTGTGCTACCGCTTCGAAGTTCTGAGTCTGATCTGCAATACCATAATCACCGTATGGCGTCATGTTGCGGGTTTCAGCATACATCATCGCCAGGTAGACGTTATTGGCATCATATTTCGCACCAATGGTCCATGCTTCTGCTGTTTTACCGCTGGCAAAGCGCGCATTATTCACCCCCGCAGCTTCTTGTGCGTTAGTACGGTCAGAAGACGAGTACGCAGCACCCAGGCTCAGGCCGGAGAGATCGCCAGAGAAGTCATAAGAGGTAGACATGCCGAAGCCGTCGCCGTTCTGGAAGCGTACGTCTTTATGACCGTTTTTCGTGCCTTCCTGATCTTCTGTTGCATCCTGGCCTTCGTTCGCGCCCTGATACTGCAGCGCGAAATTCAGCCCCTCAACCAGGCCGAAGAAATCCTGGTTACGGTAAGTTGCCAGACCGTTCGCACGACCGTTCATAAAGTTATCGGTCCAGGTGTAAGAGTCACCGCCAAATACAGGCAGCATATCGGTCCAGGCTTCAACGTCGTACACGACGCCGTAATTACGGCCATAATCAAATGAACCGTATTCGCCATATTTCAGGCCAGCGTATGCCAGACGGTTAAAGGATTTGTCTCCCGCGCCTTCGGTATCGTTAGCGTAGGTTTTGTATTCCCACTGGCCGTAACCGATCAGGTCGTTAGCGATCTGGGTTTCGCCTTTGAAACCAATCTGCACATAGGTTTCGTCGCCGTCGTCACCAGGGTTGTCAGAGAAGGTATGACGCGCATCGACTTTGCCGTACAGGTCAACTTTGTTGCCGTTTTTGTTGTACATCTCAGCCGCATTTGCTGCGCCTGCCATTAATAACGCGGGTACCAGAATTGCCAGAACTTTTCTTTTCATTATATATTCCCTTAAAAGATAATTTATATGAATATATGTAATTACTCTCCGTAATTACAGGGTCGATACTATTCCAGAAGATGTCATTTAGTTTCAAAAATAAATGTAATTAAATTCGATGAAATATTGCTAAATATTTCTATTAATCTCTTTATTATTCAAGTGAATTAATTCATTGAATTTATATGGTGTAATTATTATTAAGTATTTCGAAATTCTATTTTTAAATTGTTTTAATTCAGCTATTTTATATTTCATTCTCATTGAAACAACAGGACATGACGATGGAACTTGCCCGGTGGCAGCACAGATTTGAGCGCTGGCTCGAGGAAAACCACAGCACCGACGATACCGCACATGATATTTCACATTTTCGACGGGTCTGGATGACGGCGCAAAAAATCATGGTTCACCACACGGTAGAGCCGCTGGTGATCCTGACCGCATGCTATTTTCACGATATTGTCAGCCTGCCGAAAAACCATCCCGAACGCAGCCGGTCATCACAGCTGGCAGCACGCAAGACGGGTGACATTCTGCGCCGCGACTTCCTGGACTTTCCGCCAGAGCATGTTGCCGCCGTTGCGCACGCGGTTGAGGCACACAGCTTCAGCGCCGGGATTGCGCCGCAGAGTATGGAAGCCAAAATTGTGCAGGATGCTGACCGGCTGGAAGCGTTAGGCGCTATCGGCCTGGCGCGCGTTTTTGCCATCTCGGGCGCGCTGGGCGTGCCGCTTTTTGACGCCGACGATCCCTTTGCCGATGCGCGTCCCCTCGACGACCGTGCGTTTGCCCTCGACCATTTTCAGACCAAGCTGCTGAGATTGCCTGATACAATGCAAACGGAAATGGGCCGCGAACTGGCACGTCACAATGCCGATTTCCTGATCCAGTATATGGCGAAACTCAGCGCCGAATTACACGGCGATTGCATCGGGCTGGATAGCCAGTTGTTGAACCGCTTCCGTCGCAGTTTGCGCAACTGAACTGTGGTAATCTGTTCCCAGTCTTTATTCTCCGGTTAAAAGAATGCAGGAAAATCGATCAGTGACAGAGCCCGCGCCCGCGCAGGCTGAGAAATCAACGGCAACGGTGCAGGCCTTACTGCGCCAGCTGTTGGATATCTATGATGCTAAAACGCTGGCCAGTCTGCTGGTGGCGCACGGCGAGAGCCACTGGAGCCCGGCGATCCTTAAACGTCTGCTGACCAGCGACCGCGCAGGGCGTCGCCTG
This sequence comes from Enterobacter sp. PL_is514, assembly GCF_055816715.1. Lineage (NCBI taxonomy): Bacteria > Pseudomonadati > Pseudomonadota > Gammaproteobacteria > Enterobacterales > Enterobacteriaceae > Enterobacter > Enterobacter sp. PL_is514. The sequence continues at coordinate 253,100 of NZ_JBVPGN010000028.1, forward strand.
AGTGAAGGCGAGTTTCGTTATCTGCAAAATCTGCTTCCGCGTCCTTCTGCCGCGCACCCGAACTATGCCTTCCGCTTTATCGATCTGTTTGCCGGTATCGGCGGCATTCGTCATGGTTTTGAAGCCATCGGTGGACAGTGCGTGTTTACCAGCGAGTGGAACAAGCACGCCGTGCGGACCTACAAGGCCAACTGGTACTGCGATCCGCACGAGCATCATTTCAACGCGGATATCCGCGATGTCACCCTGAGCCATAAAAGCGGCGTGAGCGATGAACAGGCCGCCGAACACATTCGTCAGACGATCCCGGCGCATGATGTGCTGCTGGCTGGCTTCCCGTGTCAGCCTTTCTCGCTGGCTGGCGTCTCCAAAAAGAATGCGCTTGGACGCGCCCACGGTTTCGCCTGCGATACCCAGGGAACGCTGTTTTTTGACGTGGCGCGCATCATTGACGCCCGTCGTCCGGCCATTTTTGTACTGGAAAACGTCAAAAACTTAAAAAGCCACGACGGAGGGAAAACCTTCCGCATTATCATGCAAACGCTGGATGAGCTGGGTTATGACGTGGCCGATTCACAGGACATGGGCGCGGACGATCCCAAAATCATTGATGGGAAACATTTCCTGCCCCAGCATCGCGAACGTATCGTGCTGGTGGGTTTCCGCCGCGATCTCAATCTCAAGGGGGATTTTACCCTGCGGGATATCCCGTCTTTGTATCCCGAGCGGCGTCCCACCGTGGCCGACCTGCTGGAACCCGTCGTTGACGCGAAATTTATCCTTACCCCGGTGTTGTGGAAATACCTCTACCGCTATGCCAAGAAACATCAGGCAAAGGGTAACGGCTTCGGTTTTGGGATGGTAAACCCGAACGATCCGCACAGCGTGACCCGCACGCTGTCTGCTCGCTACTACAAAGACGGCGCGGAAATCCTGATCGACAGAGGGTGGGACAAGGCGCTGGGTGAAAAAGATTTTGACGATCCGCACAATCAGCGTCACCGTCCGCGACGCTTAACGCCCCGCGAATGCGCCCGGCTGATGGGCTTTGAAACGCCGCAGGGTTATCGCTTCCGCATTCCGGTCTCGGATACCCAGGCGTACCGCCAGTTTGGTAATTCGGTGGTGGTTCCCGCGTTCGCCGCTGTGGCCAAACTGCTGGCCTCGCGCATCAGACAGGCGGTGGCGCTCCGTCAGGGTGAGGCCGTCAATGACGGATGTTCACGATAAGGCGACGCGCAGCAAAAACATGCGTGCCATCGGCACGCGTGACACCGCCATCGAAAAGCGACTGGCCGGGCTGCTGACGCAGGCGGGCTTTGACTTCCGCGTGCAGGATCCCGCGCTTGCGGGCCGGCCGGATTTCGTCATCGACGCCTGGCAGTGCATCATCTTTACCCACGGCTGTTTCTGGCACCATCATGACTGCTATCTGTTTAAAGTCCCGGCGACGCGCACCGATTTCTGGCTGGATAAGATTGGCAAGAACGTCGAGCGCGACAAGCGGGATCTGACCACGCTGCTGGCGCAGGGCTGGCGGGTGCTGATCGTCTGGGAGTGTGCGCTGAGAGGCAGATTAAAGCTGAACGATGCCGATCTGAGCGAACGGCTGGAAGAGTGGATCTGCGGCGGCGGCCAGACCGCGCAGATCGACACGCAGGGCATTCACCTGCTTACGGTTTCTCAACCTCGCAAGGGGTGACCACCGGTTTTGCCGGCAGCAAGTATTTGCCCAGCGTGACCAGCACGACGGCAAATACGATGATCCCAAGAGCAATCCATTCCACAGGTGAGAGCGTTTCTCCCCCCAGTCCCGTCCCGAGCAGCACGGCCACGACCGGGTTGACGTAGGCGTAGCTGGTGGCGACAGCCGGGGAGACGTTGCGGATCAGGAACATATAGGCATTAATGGCGATGATAGAGCCAAACAGCGCCAGATACCCTACCGCGAGAAAGCCCGACAGGTCCGGCAGCGCGGTCAGCGTTTCTCCCGTCAGCGCGGAGGCCAGCAGCAGGACAATCCCCGCGGCGAGCATCTCTATCGCGCCTGCCATCATGCCGGTCGGCAGTTCGATACGCGAACCGTAGACGGAACCAAACGCCCAGCTCATCGAGCCAATCAGGATAATCACCGCGCCCCACGGATTCCCGCTCAGGTTACCGCCACTGTTGAGCAGAACAATGCCGGCCAGGCCAATACCGATCCCCAGCCATTCCAGCTTGCGGGTGCGGATACCGAAAAGGCGGCTAAAGCAGAGGGTAAACAGCGGTACGGTGGCAACGACCACGGCGGCGATCCCGGACGGGACCTTCTGGTGCTCGGCAATCGTCACAAACCCGTTACCCACCGCCAGCAGCAGCAGGCCGATCAGGGCGGCGTTCAGCATCGGGCGCAGTGGGGGGAGCTTATGCCCGCGCAGCAGCAGGAAGGCCAGTAGCAGGATGCCCGCCGAGAGGAAGCGAATGCCCGCCATCATCAGCGGCGGCCAGCTTTCCACGCCGATGCGAATGACAAAGTAGGTTGAACCCCAGATGATGTACAGCGAAAAGAGTGCCCCGATGAGCGGTAGCAGTTGCCGGAAACGCATAATCCCTCACGACGAAATAAAAAGTTCGCTGATAGTAAACGCGAAAACTATCGCGCTGGCGAGCCCTTTAATTGTGTAGCGGATGTGAATTTTTTGTTGACGTCAGGTGCCTGTTTCCGGGTTGGCGCTTTTGCTCCATACTATTCACTTAATTACCAAAAAATGAAGGATTAAGATTTTGGCAGGAAGTAGCTTATTAACATTGCTGGATGATATTGCCACCTTACTGGATGACATTTCAGTGATGGGAAAACTGGCGGCGAAGAAAACCGCAGGCGTGCTGGGAGATGATTTATCGCTTAACGCCCAGCAGGTGAGTGGGGTGAGGGCAAACCGTGAACTGCCGGTGGTGTGGGGCGTAGCAAAAGGCTCCTTCCTGAATAAGGTGATTCTGGTGCCGCTGGCGCTGCTGATCAGCGCATTCATTCCCTGGGCCATCACGCCGTTACTGATGATTGGCGGGGCATTTCTCTGCTTCGAGGGCGTTGAGAAGGTTCTGCACTCCTTTAGCGCGCGCAAGCAGAGCGATACGCCGGAGGTGCGCCAGCAGCGTCTTGAAGCGCTGGCCGCGCAGGATCCGAAAACCTTCGAACGCGATAAGGTCAAAGGTGCCATTCGGACCGACTTTATCCTGTCCGCGGAGATTGTCGCCATTACGCTGGGCATCGTGTCCGACGCACCGCTCCTGAATCAGGTTCTTATCCTCTCCGGCATCGCCATTCTGGTCACCGTAGGCGTGTACGGCCTGGTGGGACTGATCGTGAAGCTGGATGATATCGGCTACTGGCTGGAAGAAAAGTCGAGCGCGGTAGCAAGAGGCATCGGCAAAAGCCTGCTGGTGCTGGCTCCGTGGCTGATGAAGAGTTTGTCGGTAGTGGGCACGCTGGCGATGTTCCTCGTGGGCGGCGGGATCGTGGTTCACGGCATTGCGCCGCTGCACCATGCTATCGAACATTTTTCCTCGACGCAGGGTGCCGTTGTCGCGGCGATTCTGCCCACGCTGCTGAATCTGGTGCTGGGCTTTATCATTGGCGCTATCGTGGTCGCGGCGGTCAAGCTGGTTGAAAAAATACGCGGCACGTCGCACTAATTGTTACCCGTTGTGGGATGCAAAAAGACCATTCCTCGTCTAAATTGAAACAGTTTCACCCTGATACAGGAGGCAGGTATGGTCTTTTTGGTCAGTGATGAAGTTAAGCCTAAGAAGGGCGGCCCACGTATGATTGTCACCGGGTATTCCAGCGGAATGGTGGAATGTCGGTGGCACGATGGCTATAGCATCAAGCGGGAAGCTTTTCGTGAAGATGAGCTTCAGCCGGGGGACGGGCAGCACCAGCGGGACAAGGCTTAATCACATAACGCCCGGCTTTGCCGGGCGTTTTTATCTCACGTACCGGGTGTAAGGCCGTCATCATGGAGTGTGTGTGCAGCGCGATACCTTTGTTGTAAGACAATCATTTTTGCAATGGCTGCATAAGCGTAGCAATCCGGGGTTGATTGTTAATCTCTGTTTTCTGGTCGTTTTGGTGTTTTCCACGCTTCTGACCTGGCGTGAGGTGGTGGTCCTCGAAGAGGCGTATATCTCCAGCCAGCGCAACCATCTGGATACGGTGGCCAGTTCGCTGGACAGGCAGTTACAGAACAGCGTGGACAGGATGCTGTTGTTCCGTCAGGGCATGCGTGATGCAATCCAGACGCCGCTGGCATTTGATGCATTACAGAACGCGGTGTCACGCTTTAACACCGTCCGCACGCTCCCCACCTGGCAGCTTGCCGTTGATAAAAAACGCACCCTTCCCATTAATGGCGTTTCGGACGCGTTCGTCGAAAAAACCACGCTTCTGAATCGTGACGCCGAGCGCATCAGCCACGAAATTTCTGCCGCGCTCGAAGTAGGGTATCTGCTCAGGCTGGCGTCATCGAGAGCGCAAACGGAAGCGCGCGTGATCTACGTGTCCCGCGCCGGATTTTTCGTTTCCACGGATACGCCGGACCAGGCGGGTGATATTACCTCCCGCTATTATCATCTGGTCACGCAGTCCTGGTTTACCCAGCAGTCGGAACGGAACAATCGCGCTCGCGCGGTGCGCTGGTTTATCTCTACCCCTTCATCCTGGACCAATGATGAACGTACGATCACCGCCAGCGTTCCCATCTATTTCGATCATTACTGGTATGGCGTCGTGGCGATGGATTTTACGTTGAGCACGATGCAGCGTCTGCTGGCCGATGCGACGGAAGATCGAACGGAGGGGGAGTATCAGCTGTACGATACCCGGCTCAATATGATTGCCACCTCAGCCCACGCGGAAAACGCGGTTAACCATTTTGACGAACGCGAAACGGCGCAGATTGCGCAGGCGATTGAGCACGCTACCGGCGGCGGGATCCGCCTCGGTAGCCGTTTCGTTAGCTGGGAGCGGCTCGATCACTTCGATGGCGTTGTCCTGCGGATCCACACCCTGCACGAAGGAGTGCAGGACGACTTCGGCAGTATCAGCATCGTTCTGGCGCTGCTGTGGGCGCTCTTTACCGCCATGCTGTTGATCTCATGGTTGGTGATCCGTCGGATGGTGAGTAACATGTACACGCTTCAGCACTCGCTCCAGTGGCAGGCCTGGCATGACCCGCTTACCCGGCTGAATAACCGCGGCGCGCTGTTCGATCGCGCAAAATTGCTGGCGGAAACCTGTCGCCAGCAGTCGCTGCCGTTCTCGGTGATTCAGATCGATCTCGACCATTTTAAGAACATCAACGACCGTTTCGGCCATCAGGCCGGTGATAAGGTGCTATCGCATACAGCAGGACTGATTGCCAGCGCGCTACGCAAAAATGATGTGGCAGGGCGTGTAGGCGGGGAAGAGTTTTGCGTTGTTCTGCCGGGGATCGGTCTGGAAGAGGCGAGAGGCGTCGCCGAGCGCATTCGCTGCCGGATCGACAGCAAGGAGATCCTGGTGAAGAAGAGCACGACTCTGCGCATCAGCGCATCGCTGGGGGTCAGCAGCGCGGATGAAGCGGGTAACTACGAGTTTGAACAGCTGCAGTCCGTGGCGGATGCCCGGCTGTATCAGGCCAAACAGTGCGGCCGTAATCGGGTCGTCTGGCGGGATTAGGACAGGAAGTGATCCAGTCCCTCCTGCCAGCCCGCGGGGCCGGGCTGCCGGGTGTGATAAACCCGCCCGGGGTTATCGTCCCGTAGCGTGATGCCCTGGCGGTTAATACCCTTGATGACCACCGCGAAGTCAACGCTGTCGAGCAACGGTGCATCATTAGGGCCGTCGCCGAGCCCCAGCGTGGTGGGTTCGATCTCTTCCTGCTCGCGGTACTGCGCAATCAGCCAGTTAACCGCCACGTCCTTACCGCAGCGGCCGTCCAGAATATGCCAGAAGCGCGCTCCCTGCAGGCATTTCAGACCGCTGTGCGCCAGCTGCTCTTCAAACTGAACCAGTTTCTCGTCGGTATCGCGCCAGATGAGCGTGACGGATGCTTCATGCTTGCGGGCAAGCGCCGAACGGTAGCGCGTCAGTCCGGTCCACTCGCTAATAACGCGATCGTCCACGTCGTCAAAGGTGGTGAACTTAAAGCCCGTCTGCAGGCGAATGTGTTCGACCCGCGGGCGAATATCCCGGTGCGTCATCCCCCTGATCTGGCGCTGAACCTTCTCCCAACGCACGTCAGGCTGAATTACCGCGCCGTTCTCGGCAATAAAAGGCAGGCCTTCCAGACCCAGATCCTGCTGGATATCCAGCATCTCTGCCGCGGTCTTGCTGCTGCAGAGAATGACCGGTATCTGATTATCCAGTAGCCTGTCCAGCCAGGGCATTGCGGGCTGCCACTCATAGGTATGAATATCCAGCAACGAGCCATCCAGGTCAGAAAAAATCAGCAAGGTATCCCGCAGTGAAGGCATAGTGACTCCCGTGATAGCTGCGCTTCGCTCTAAGAAAATTCCTAAAAAATAACCGAAGTGTTAACAGGAGAAATGGGAACAGTCCCTGGCAAACCCGCATTCGGCGTATGTTATTGCTCATAACAAAAAGCATTATGTTAAAAATATTATATTCATCATAAGAATATATGCTTGTCAGACAAATTCGTTGGGGATAGTGTGGCGTGTACATCAGATTTCCTGGTGTAACGAATTTTCAAGTGCTTCTTGCATAAGCAAGTTTTGATCCCGGTCATCCCCATGACCGGGATTTTTTTCGCCTTACCGATTGGCTTCAGACACGCTAAAGTCGTGAATATCAAGCTCGAAGGCCTCGGCCAGCTCACGATAGGTGTGATAATCCCTTCCGTTAACAATGACGTGGTCCGAATTGTCGTCCGTCCTGCGGACTTCTGACTCACTGATCTCATTGATGGCGGCCAGCAGGGCATCGACATCCACCTCGACTTCGCGCTTGATGGTGTCGCTGTACTCTTTATCGGTCTTCATTGCGGGGTTCCTCATTCAGCCGGGTCCATCGCTAAGTATAGACTGTAGATAAAAACGCCATTCACGCCGGGCGGCGATGTGTGTTTTTGCGTTTTGTTCTACACTGGCTCAAAACCAGAGGAGGAATGTATGAAGGTCAACGATCGGGTAACGGTTAAAACGGACGGTGGGCCACGCCGCCCGGGCGTGGTGCTGGCAATTGAAGAGTTTAGCGAAGGTACAATGTACCTGGTATCACTGGAAGACTACCCGCTCGGCATTTGGTTTTTTAACGAACTGGGGCATCCGGACGGCATTTTTGTTGAGAAAGCTGACTAGCACGGCGTCGGGTAGCACAGCGCGTGCCCGACAACCTCATAGAAGCAAAAATCTCTGGCCAGGCCAGAGATCAAAGGTAGGGTGCACAGGGTCTTAAGCGACTAACGCATGTTGACGAAAATCCCGTTCGTCACATTATCGGTCAGGCGTACCACGTGGTAGATCACTTGCTTATTATGCGTTTTAATTTTCCGTTTAATATTTCCTTTGTGTGACGAAACGGTTTTCGCTTTAATATTCATCTGGTCCGAGATCTGAATAGTTCCTTGTCCCGCCATCCACATTCGCAGCATACTTGATTCAGTCCTGCTTAATGATAGGGTGGGTAAGTTAACCGCTCCTACATTCTTAACTTCTTTATTCAAATAATCACCCAGAATGTCATCCAGCGACTCGGGTTTAATCGATTTAGAACTGATCAATAAATTTTTACGGACCAACAAATACTCATCGAAATGGATATTCGCGATCGCCATAAAAACAATAAACAGGGTTTTAGGATGCTGATTAATGATTTGCTTAATGTGCTGACTGTTGGCTGGATCGTGAATGAAACAGTCCTCATTAATAAACACCACGCCTGGTTTTAGTTCGTCACAAGCGGCTGCGAGTTCGTCAACGGTGTGTGCATCGTTGATGTCTCTCTTTCTTACCCCTCTGCTTGCCAGGTACCCGGTTAACCCTAGCCGGGTGTAGCTGCATAAATCCATAATGATCGTTGACATGGCATACCCTCACTCAATGCGTAACGATAATTCACCATCTGCCTGAGAGCTCAAAACAGCCATACGGGATGGAAAAAAATAATAAACCTGTGAGCATGACAAAGACTTTCAGGCGGACTCACTATCCCGTAAAGTTACGTATAATTTGCCAGGAATCTTCTTAAAGTAAAGTAAATATTAAGTATTGTGAGATGGTTAGAAACAATTAAACCGCGTCAGATATATCCTGGAAGATGTTTTTCGTGTTTTATTTTAGGAATATCCTCAGAAAGACAGTAGCAACAGTGCGGGCTATTATTTACGAGGCAGTTCGCTGACAATATCCGCTAACAGGTTGAATATCTCGCCGAATAAATGTTCACAGAAGGGAGCGATAAGTGGCATCAGTAATGACATTAATAAAATTCCAACCGTCAGCGTCAGCGGAAAACCAATGACAAACACCGAAAGCTGCGGCGCCATTCGGTTCAGTAAACCTAATGCCAGGTTGACGGTCAGCAGCAGGGTGATGATCGGCAGCGCCAGCATCAGCCCGTTCAGGAAGATCAGCCCCGCCGCGCGGGTGAGCGCCAGGAAAGCGTTGCTGTTCACCGGATTTTCGCCAATCGGCAGCGTATGGAACGTATCCACCAGCATGGAGATAAGCCACAGATGGCCGTTGAACGACAGGAACAGCAGCATGGCGAGCAGATCGATAATGCGCGCCAGCACGGGCATGTTGAGATGACTGCCGGGATCGACAAACGTGGCAAACGATAACCCCATCTGCAGGCCAATCAGTTCCCCCGCGGTACGCACGGCGGCAAAAGCGAGCTGCATGGTAAAGCCGACGGCAACGCCAATCATCACCTGCTGCAGGGCGACCCACACCGCATTTGCCGAGAAGATCGGAATATTCACGGGAGGGAGAGACGGTGCGACGATAATGGAGATGATAATGCCCAGTCCCACCTTGACGCGCTTGGGTATCGATTTCTCGCTGAGAATGGGGGCGGTGGAGATCAGCGCCATGATGCGCAGCATCGGCCAGAAGTAGACGCCGAGCCACTGAACCCACTGGTCGCTGGTGAAGTGCAGCATCGTCAGGTCAGCCGATGATGTACGGCAGATTGGTAAACAGGTTGCGCATATAGTCCAGCAGCAGGTTCAGCATCCACGGTCCGGCCACGATAATCGCCACGAACACGGCGATGATTTTCGGGATGAACGACAGCGTCATTTCGTTAATCTGCGTGGCGGCCTGCAGAATACTGATAATCAGACCGGTAACCAGCGCGACAAGCAGCAGCGGAGCGGCAACGGCAATCGCGATTTTCATCGCCTCCGTGCCCATCATCATGACCGATTCGGGTGTCATTGCCGTTCCTTAACTGTAGAAACTCTGCGCCAGCGAGCTGACCAAAAGCTGCCAGCCGTCAACCAGCACAAAAAGCATGATCTTAAAGGGCAGGGCAATGGTCGCGGGCGGCACCATCATCATCCCGAGCGCCATCAGGACGCTGGCGATCACCAGGTCGATAATCAGGAACGGGATAAAGATGGTAAAGCCAATCTGGAACGCGGTTTTCAGCTCGCTGGTGACATAGGCAGGCAGAAGAATACGCATTGGCACTGATTCCGGTCCCTGCAGCTCACCGGTGTTGGACAGGCGGGCAAAGAGGGCCAGGTCGGCTTCGCGCGTCTGGCGCAGCATAAATTCCCGCAGCGGCTGCGCGCCTTTATCCAGCGCTTCCTGCATGGAGATTTTATCTTCGCTGAACGGCTGATAGGCGTCGGTGTAAATCTTATCGATCACCGGCGACATAATGAAAAAGGTCAAAAACAGCGCCAGTCCGAGCAGAACCTGGTTTGGCGGAGCGGAAGGGGTGCCCAGCGCGTTTCGCAGAAGACCAAAAACGATGATGATGCGGGTGAAGCTGGTCATCATCAGCAGGATAGCCGGAATAAACGTCAGCGAGGTGATGAACACCAGCGTCTGCACCGGAAGCGACCAGCTTTGTCCGCCGCCCGCGAGAGGGGTGGAGACCAGACCGGGCAGTTGCGCATAGACCGCGGGAGCAAACAGGCCAACGCCCGCAAGCGTGAGGGATAACAAACGGCGCATCAGGATCTCCCGGAACGCTTAAGCAAACTCTTCATCACGGACTGGAAATCCGCAGGGGCCTCTGCACGCTCATCCACCACAGCAGGGGCGGGCGGCAGCTTATGTAATACGCTGATGTTTGACGCCGTGACGCCCAGAACCAGACGCGCATCGTCCACCTCGACGATGACCACGCGTTCACGTGGTCCCAGGGTGGTGCTGGCGCTGACCTTCAGCCCGCGGGCGCCGGCGGTTTTCCCCGCCAGGCCAAAGCGCTTCGCCAGCCAGGCGGCGATAAGAATAAAGGCAATAATACCGAACAACGCCCCGCTCACCTGGAGCAGAGGTGAGCCGGGAACGGCAGAAGGTTGCGATAGTGTTGCCTGGGTTTTCATGCTTAACGGCTCAGACGACGCATACGTTCAGATGGGGTAATGATGTCGGTGATACGTACGCCGTATTTGTCGGCTACCACCACCACTTCACCCTGAGCAATCAGATAGCCGTTGATCAGAATATCCAGCGGCTCACCGGCCAGGCCGTCAAGGGCCACCACGGAACCCTGCGTCAGGCGCAGCAGCTCTTTAATGGTCATACGGGTGCGTCCCAGTTCAACGGTCAGCTTAACCGGGATATCCATAATCAGGTCGATGTCCTGCAGCGTGCCGCTGACGTCACCGCCGCCGAGCTGCTGGAATACGGCATCCGCTGCGCTTTTGGCCGGGGTCGCTTTTTGCTCGTTTAACGCGTCAGCCCACAGATCGTCCAGTGCTCCGCTGTTTTCATCGGACGGATTGTTCATGTCACTCATTTGGGCTGTTCCTCATTCAGCGAATTCAAAATCGGGTTGATCAAGTGCTCAACGCGTAACGCATACTGACCGTTAATCGTGCCGTACTGGCTTGTCAGCACGGGGACACCATCCACATGGGCAATAATGCGGTCGGGTTTTTCTATCGGCAAAACATCACCGGGTTGTAATTTCAGGATCTGAGATAACCGCAGCGGGATATCGGCGAAGCTCGCCACCAGCTCAAGCTGCGAATGCTGGACCTGGCGGACCAGGTTCTCACGCCAGTTCTGGTCCTCGTTGCGGGAGTTCTCCAGCGGCGGGTTAACCAGCAGCTCGCGCAGTGGTTCGATCATGCTGAACGGCAGGCAGATGTTGAACTCGCCGGTCAGGTTACCGATCTCCACGTGGAACGGGGTGTTAACGACGATATCGTTCGGGGAGGTGGTGATATTGGTAAATTTCACCTGCATCTCAGAACGGACGTACTCCACTTCCAGCGGGTTAATCGCTTTCCACGCGTCGCTGTAGGACTCCAGCGCCAGCTTCAGCATGCGGTTAATGACGCGCTGTTCGGTGTGGGTGAATTCACGACCTTCTACTTTGGTCGGGAAACGCCCGTCGCCGCCGAACAGGTTATCCACCGCGATGAACACCAGGCTTGGGGAAAACACCACCAGACCGGTGCCGCGCAGCGGCTTCAGATGAATCAGGTTAAGGTTGGTTGGCACCGGCAGGTTGCGGGCAAACTCATGATACGGCTGAATGCGGATCGCACCGACCGTGATATCCGGGCTACGACGCAGCAGGTTAAACAGCCCCATACGGAACTGACGTGCAAAACGTTCGTTAATGATCTCCAGCGCCTGCAGACGTTCACGTACCACGCGACGCTGGGTATTCGGGTCATAGGGACGAATATCGCTATCGCCGCCAATACCCGGTTGCGGATCATCATTGTTATCGCTGTCGCCGTTGAGCAGCGCATCGATTTCTGCCTGAGAAAGAATACTGTCGCCCATGTCGTTACCGCAGAATGAATGCTGTATACAGAACGTCAGTGACTTCCTGCTTAGGTTGGCCGTTTACCAGCGGGGTCGCCAGCGTTTGTTTAATGGCGTCGACCAGCTTTTGCTTACCCACATCGGTGGCCAGCGTCGAAGCGTCCTGACGAGAGAACAGCAGCAGAAGGCGGCTGCGCACTTCCGGAAGGTAATCGTTCAGACGTGAACGAGTGGCTTCATCTTTCAGGCGCAGCGTGATGCCAACATAAAGCACACGATCCGCATCACCCAGATTGACGGTGAAGGTATCCAGCGGGAAGAAAACTGGAGCCGGCGGAGGCGGCGCTTCAGCTTTGGCTGCAGCGGTGGTAGGTTTCTGCTGCATACGCCAGTAACTATAGCCCGCGGTGGCGCAGGCGGCGAGCGTGATCAACACCAGCAGCGGGATCCAGATGGAGCGCTTACTTTTTTTGGTGATAGCGGAGTCAGTCATCTGATACGAGCTTCCTGTTTCGGTACAGCTTAATAAGGTGATTATCCCGTGTCCTGCTGTCGTCAAAGCGTGGAAAAGACGGGGATAATCACGCTACCTCTGGCGTTTAGGCGAAGATGTCTACGGCACTGTTACCGCGTGCGGCGGATTGCAGGGCAGCAGGAACAGGCAGTAGTTCATCGCTCTCTTCATTAAAACCGCCGGCGTTGCCGGAACGCGAAGCCTGGTGCTGCTGCTGGGATGAGGACTGCTGCTGCCCGGCAAAGCTCTCGCTGCTGACGCTGCTCTGCGAAAGCTGAATGCCGTTCTCCGCCAGTGAGGTCCGCAGTACCGGCAGCGCGGCTTCCAGCGCCGCACGGACATGGCTGTGCGCAGAGACCATCTGCAGCTGCGCCTGGTTATCATCCAGCTTAAGCGAAATTTTCACCTGACCCAGATCTTCCGGGTGCAGACGCAGCTCGGCTGTCTGCTGGCCCTGTTTAGTGAACAGGGTGATGTGCTGGCTCAGGGATTGCTGCCATTCGTGGGTGCCCAGAGGCTGGCTTAATACCGGCGCGGTGGCGACGGTGGCGGCCGTCTGACTGGTCGCATGGCTGGACATAATCGGTGCCAGGGTAGCCGTTGGGGAGGCTGAGGAGGAGGAACTGGCGAGCTCCTGCTTCTCTGCCGCCGCGGCCAGGGCCGGGGTTGTCGGCGCGTTGCCCGACAGGGCAGGTTCGTGATTTTTCACCTGGCTCTGATAAGGCGTAGAATTCTGCGCTTTATCATGGCTTCCCGCAGGCGCGTTCAGGGACGGTTGGTCCGCACCATTGTGCGAAAGCGTCGCGGAATTCAGCGTTGCGGTGGCCGAAACGCCGTCACTGCCCGCCACGCGAGAGGCGGTAGTTTGCTGGTGCGGAAGCATCGCCATCAGGGCGCTCAATCCGGCCAGTTCTTCTTCGCTCAGCTCGCTTTTGCCGTCATCCTTGCTGTTTGCTGCATTGAGCGTCTTCAGCGCGTCACCTTTAGACAGCGGTACCAGCCCGGAAACCAGCGTATCAAGCGAGGTGATCGGCGACGTTTCATTGCCATTCAGCGCGGTTTGGCGCGAGAGCAGGTCGGCAATTTTGGCCTGCAGGGTGGTATCCCCTTTGGCGTCCTGAGCCACCTTTGACAGTTTACTGCCGGCGGCTTTCAGGTCAGCCAGGGTCAGCGGCGCATCTTTGCCCTTGCCCGTTGCGTCCGACAGGGCGCCCGCCAGCAGAGAGAGAAAGTCCTGTGCACCGTCGGTGCCTTTCCCTGTTTGCATGCCGCCTGACAGGTCGCTGTCGCTCATCAGCAGTTGTTGCAGTGTGATCATTCCGGTTTCCTCATTGATGCGCGCTGGGCAAACTCATCCATTTTCTTCTGATCCAGACGGTTTTCCGCCAGGGTCGTTGCCGCGATCTGTCGGTCCTGTAAAGTCTGCCAGGCCTGCAGCCGCTGCTTCTTCTCACGCCAGAAATTCAGCGCGGTATCGACTTTCTGGGTCCACTGGTTAAGCTGCTGGCGATGCTGATCTATCGCCTTCTCCAGCGTCTGGATAAACTGCTGATAGTTAATCCAGCGCTGGCTTCCAATGCCCTGTGTCATATCGGTATTGAGGTTGGTGCGATATTCATGCTGATAGTCGATCAACATCTTCAACTGTTCTTCAGCCTGCTGGCACCCGCGTCGCATTGCGCCAAGCTGCAATGCGGCATCATCAACTTCTTTTTCAGCCAGATCTTTCAGCGTTGATAACGCGCTGTTTTGCGCCATGACCTTCGCCCTCCACCTGTGTTACACCTGCGGGAAAATCAGCTCCAGTGCCTGAATTGAATCTTCCCAGTCGGCGCGTTCAAAAATGCCTTGTTGCAAAAATGCCTCCAGCTGCGGCCACAGGGTAATCGCTTTGTCGAGCATCGGGTCGCTGCCTTTGGCATACGCCCCCACGCTGACCAGATCGCGGTTGCGCTGGAAGCTGGAGAGGAGTTGTTTAAAGTTACGCACGCGGGCGTAGTGCTTCTCGGTTATCAGCGCCGTCATTGCGCGGCTGATAGAGGCTTCAATATCAATGGCCGGATAGTGTCCGGCTTCGGCCAGACGACGCGACAGCACAATATGACCGTCAAGGATCGCGCGCGCGGAGTCGGCAATCGGGTCCTGCTGGTCATCGCCTTCGGTCAGTACCGTATAGAACGCGGTGATCGAGCCGCCGCCGCTGATGCCGTTCCCCGCGCGCTCAACGAGGGCAGGGAGTTTGGCGAAGACCGAAGGTGGGTAGCCTTTGGTCGCCGGTGGCTCACCGATGGCCAGCGCGATTTCACGCTGCGCCATCGCGTAGCGGGTCAGGGAATCCATGATCAGCAGCACGTGCTTTCCGCGGTCGCGGAAATCTTCGGCAATACGGGTGGCATACGCGGCACCCTGCATACGCAACAGCGGCGACACGTCCGCCGGCGCGGCGATGACCACCGAGCGGGCGCGGCCTTCCGCTCCCAGAATGTTTTCAATAAAGTCTTTTACTTCACGACCACGTTCGCCAATCAGACCTACAACGATCACATCAGCCTGCGTGTAGCGCGCCATCATGCCGAGCAGGACGGATTTACCCACGCCTGACCCGGCGAACAGGCCCATACGTTGCCCGCGTCCCACGGTCAGCAGGGCGTTAATCGGGCGCACGCCGGTGTCGAGCACATGCTCGATAGGGGTTCGCTGCAGAGGGTTAAACGGTTGGGTGATCAGCGCGCCGGTTTCGGTGGTGTCCGGGGAGGGCAGTCCGTCGAGCGGCTTCCCGCTGCCGTCCAGCACGCGGCCCAGCAGGGCAGGGCCAAGCGGCAGCTGCTTCCCGCTTTGCAGCCCGTCGCCAGACGTGTTTTTGGCATACACGCGCGCGCCGGGCAGAATGCCTTCCACCTCTTCAAGCGGCATCAGGAACAGGCGCTGGCCGTTGAACCCGACCACTTCGCTTTCCACTTCACGCGTTTCCAGACCGTCCTGACGCTCGATCACGCAGGTCGCGCCCAGCGGCAGCTGCAGGCCGGTGGCCTCTAGTACCAGACCGGTGGCGCGCGTCAGTCGCCCATAACGACGAACAGATGGCAGTTGCGCCATCTTAGTCTCAAAGTTGTCGAGCGTGGTGAGCCAGCGGGTGAGGCGTGCGGTCATCAGACGACTCCCGGTGCCGCCAGGCGGCACAGTTCCTGCCAGCGGGTGGCGACGCTGGCATCCAGATCGCCTTCGTCGGCAGAGACTTTGCAGCCGCCGTGATGTAACGACGGGTCACCGCGCAGGCGCCAGCCGTGCAGGTTTAGCGTCGCCCCCAGGCTCTCTTCCACGCGCTGCAGATCGTCCGGATGGACGCGCAGCTGCGGCTTCCCGCTGAACAGCGGCTCCTGCTGAAGCAGACCCTGAATTTGTTTGATAAGCGCCGTGTTATCCACCACGGGCGTCTGGCCGATCACCTGACGCGCGGCTTCCAGCGCCATCTGCATCAGTCGCGAGGCAATCACGCTGTCCAGCGCGTCCAGCGTGTGCTGAAACTCGCTGACCAGCTGCTGCATGCGGGCATGGATCGGCGCCTGCTGCTGGCGCGCCTGATCGATACCGTGCTCTAACCCTTTCGACAGACCTTCCTGGTACCCCAGCTCGTGGCCTTTCTGCCGGCCTTCGTTCAGACCGGCATTGTAGCCCTGCTCGTGCGCCTGCATTTGCAGCTGAGCCAGCATCTGTGCTTGCTGCTCTTCTTCGCTCAGCTCGGGCTGCTCGACGTCCGGGTCAAGCTCCTCGGTCGGGATCGCGGCTGGCGTGAACTCGGAGAGGGGAGGAGCCAGATCGTCCGGCGTCCAGCGCTTCCACGGCAGCTCATTAGACATAGGTGTCGTCTCCGCTGCCAATCACCATCTCGCCGGTTTCCGCCAGACGACGAACAATAAGCAGAATGGCTTTCTGTTCGTTTTCCACCTGAGACAGACGAACCGGGCCGCGGTTGGCAAGATCGTCGCGCAGGATATCGGCCGCACGCTGAGACATGTTGCGCAGGAATTTCTCGCGCAGCGGCTGCTCGGCACCTTTGAGGGCAATAAGCAGCGACTCGGAATCCACTTCCTGGAGCAGGCGCTGGATGCTGCGGTCGTCCACTTCGACGAGGTTTTCGAACAGGAACATCTCGTCGATGATTTTCTGTGCCAGCTCGCCGTCGAATTCGCGAACCGCCGTAATGACGGCCTCTTCCTGCTGCGTTTTCATCAGGTTGATGATTTCCGCCGCTGTTCTCACGCCGCCCATTTTGCTGCGCTTGAGGTTCTGGCCGTCGAGCAGGTTGTTCAGCACCTCGGTCAGCTCCGCCAGCGCGGCAGGCTGGACGCCGCCGAAGGTGGCGATACGCAGCATAACGTCGTGACGCAGGCGCTCTTCGAACAGCGCCAGAATATCGGCCGCCTGACCACGTTTAAGGTGGACAAGGATGGTGGCGATAATCTGCGGGTGCTCGTCGCGAATAAGGTCGGCAGCACTCTGTGGTTCCATAAAGTTGAGCGTTTCGATACCGCTGGCGGTATCGCGGGTTTCCAGAATGTCTTCCAGCAGGCTGGAGGCACGCTCTTCGCCCAGCGCCTTGACCAGCACGGAACGGAGGTAGTCGTTGGCGTTGATGTTCAGCGCGGCAAACTGTTCGGCTTCCTGTTCAAACTCTGCCAGCACTTCAGTCAGCTGCTTGTTGGAGATCTGACGCACGTTGGCCATGGCCGCACTGAGAATTTGCACTTCTCGCTGGGAGAGGTGTTTAAACACCTCTGCCGCGCGATCTTCGCCAATGGTCATCAGCAGGATGACGCTTTTATCGGTGCCCGTAAGCGTATTACTCATGTTCGTTACCCATCCACTGGCGAATGACCAGCGCCACGACGCGCGGATCGTTATCTGACATTTCGCGAATGCGCTGGCTCATGACCTCAGCGCCCATGCGCTGGTTAGCACGACGCTGCTGCATCTGTTCATCTTTGCTGAGACGCACTTCAACCGCTTCTTCCGTTTCCTGACGCGCATTCATCTGCTCGCGAGCCGCTTTTTCGGCTTCAGCGCGGCGCTGGAGCTGCGGACGAACGCCCTTACGCCACAGCAGCCACGCGACAATCAGCACCAGCAGCCAGCGGCCTGCGGACATCAGCTGGTCGATAAACGCCTGCTGTTGCCAGAACGGCAGTTCACCGCCGGTCTCTTCAACCGAGTTGAACGGTGAGTTCACCACGTTGAGGGTATCGCCGCGCTTCTCGGAGTAACCCATCGCTTCACGGGTCAGGTTTTCAATCTGCTTCATCTGCTCGGCGGTCAGCGGCAACGGTTTGCCATCCGCCAGCGTTTTGTAGTTCACCACTACCGCAACGGAAAGACGCTGAATATCGCCCACGTTCAGTTTAGTGTGGCGAATCGTCCGGTCCACTTCATAGTTCGTGGTTTCGTTACGACTGCTGGTACGCGGACCGGCGTTACTGGCCGTTGAGGTGGTCTGCTGATTATTTTGCTGACCGTTCTGCTGATTGGCCGGCGGCGTAGAGATCGGCGCCGCGTTAGCCGGGGCCGGCTGGTTAGACAACGCACCCGGCACGCCGCCTGGGTATGCACCGCCGACCTGCTCGTTCGAATTGATCTGGCGTGAACGCATGACCGCCTGAGCCGCATCGCCGTTCGGGCTGTATTGTTCTTCAGTTTGTTCTTTATTCGCGAAGTCGATCTGCGCGGTAACCTGCGCGTGCACGTTGCTGTTACCCACAACCGGGCCGAGGATCGCTTCAATACGACGCTGGAGACGGCTTTCGACATCGGCGGCATATTTCAGCTGCGCGTCATTGAGATCGCGACCGGCGGTGTTGGATTGCGTCAGCAGGTGACCGCTTTGGTCAACCAACGTTACGTTACCCGGCGGCAGACCGGCGACGGCGCTGGAGACGAGATGCGTCACCGCGCTGATTTGCCCTTCGTCCAGCGCGCGGCCAGGTTCGAGGTTCACGGTAACGGAAGCCGAAGGTGATTTCTGTTCACGGACAAATAAAGAAGGTTTAGGCATCGCCAGGTGCACGCGGGCACTCTTCACCGGGCCTAATGTTTCAATGGTGCGGGCCAGTTCACCTTCCAGCGCTCGCTGGTAGTTCACCTGCTCGCTGAACTGGCTGATACCGAATTTTTCCTGATCCAGCAGCTCAAAGCCAACCGCACCGCCCTTCGGCAGCCCCTGCTGAGCCAGACGCAGACGCAGTTCGTGCACCTTATCTGCCGGTACCTCAAGCGCACCGCCATTATCGGCAAATCGATAAGGGATGTTCATCTGGGTAAGCTGGGTGACGATGGCGCCGCCATCCTGATCGGAAAGGTTACTGTAGAGCGTCCGGTAATCAGGGCTTTTCGCCCACAGGACCATCGCTACAAGGATCGCAATTGCGGCAGCGCCTGCCACGATCAACGGGATTTTAGGATTCGCGCGAAGGCGGTTCATCCACTCGAGTGATTTATTCTGCGGCGCTGTCGATGCTGTTGCACTCATTGCGCACCTCTTAAATCCTGGTGGTTTACGTTATTCGTGTAGAGAAACAAAACTGACTCCCGGGTCGGCAAACACGACAAAAGTTCCATATTGATGGCCCTGCCATTATTTGATGATTCGTGATTTTCTATGGGTCAAATAACCTGGTTTTTTCATGCTATTTACCGCCATTATCTTATTGACAAGCTGTTAGTCTTGACCGCGTAAAAAACCATCCAGGGGAAAGTCATGGCTATACAGGGCATTGAAGGGGTAATCAGTCAGTTGCAGGCAACGGCGATGACGGCCCGTAATCAGAATGTGGCAGATCAGCAGCCGAGCATCAGCTTCGCAGGGCAACTGCATGCCGCTCTTGACCGTATCAGTGATACCCAGACTGCAGCGCGCACTCAGGCAGAAAAGTTCACCCTCGGTGAGCCGGGCGTGGCACTGAATGATGTGATGACCGATTTGCAAAAAGCCTCGGTTTCCCTGCAGATGGGGATCCAGGTGCGTAACAAGCTGGTGTCGGCCTATCAAGAGGTCATGGGGATGCAGGTTTAAGACCTGGCGATCTTCGCTGGCAGCCGCAGCGCTTTAATGCCACAATATTTTTTTCTTCGAATGCAGGAAAGATGATGAAAAAAATAGCAATTGCTGGCGCACTGCTGGCACTGACCGGGTGCGTTCAGGTCGATAACTATAACGACGTGATTAAGCATCCTGTCCCGGCGCATCTGGCGGGGTACTGGCAGTCGAAAGGGCCGCAGAGCAACATGGTCAGCCCGAATGCGATTGCCACGCTGGTGGTGACGGAGGAGGGCGATACGCTGGACTGCCGTCAGTGGCAGCGCGTGATTGCCGTGCCGGGTAAAATCATGCTGCGTTCAGACAGTTATTACAACGTGACGCGTAAGCTCGATATCTATCCGCTGGAGCGCGATGGCTTGACGCTTGAGTACGACGGGCTGGAGCTGCAGAAGGTCGATCGTCCAACGGTTGAGTGTGCCGATTACCTGAGCAAGAATCCGCTGGCGAGTAAACTGCCCTAAAGGTAAACGCAAAACGGCAACCTCGTTGCCGTTTTTGGTGTTTGCGCCCTCTCCCTGTGGGAGAGGGACGGGGTGAGGGCATCAGGCCGCACGTTTCCCGTTCTACAGCGCATCCTCTATTACCCACACGCTCACGCTTCCGCCTTTGCAGGTAAAAGTGCCTTCGCCATCCGCCGCCGTAGTGATGGTTTCTTCGCGATTGCCGAGAAAATCCCGCCACGTTTTGTTGCCGTAGTTTTCCCCAAGACAAATCACTTTTTCACCATCGTCCCCGTTTGACATCACCACCACGCAGCCGGGATCGTCATCCGTGCCGCTGCGGCTGAAGGCAATGCAGTTAGGATGGTCGAAAAACAGCGTCTGCACGCCGTGGGCAAAACGCTGACGCGCGAGGATCAGCTCGTGAAGCTGCTCAATGACCGGCATATCAATATGGTACGTTTCACCGTCTCCTCCCGTGTCGTCATAGCTGGCGCCGAAGAGGTCCGGATAAAAGACGCTTGGCACGCCATTTTCCCGCAGCAGGATCAGCGCATACGCCAGCGGTTTAAACCAGGCTTCGACCGGCGCTTCGAGCGCCTGCAGAGGCTGGGTGTCATGGTTCGCGACGAGGGTGACCGCATGAAATGGATCGGCTTCCACCAGGGTACCGGTGAAGATTTGGCTCATGTCGTAATCCCGGCCCTGACGTGACGCCTCGTGAAATTTCATCTGCAGGGGGGCATCAAACAGCATGGTTTTGCCTTCGACCTGGTCAATATAGGCCTGAAGTTTATCCACCTCGTGGGACCAGTATTCCGCCACGATAAACAGCGGCTGGTCGGCGACCTCCTGGACGTGCTCAATCCACTCTTTGTAAAACCAGGCGGGAATATGCTTAACGGCGTCCAGACGAAAACCGTCGCAGCGCGTCTGTTCCATGACCCAGCGGGCCCAGTATTTGATCTCCTCGGTCACGGCATGATTGCGAAAGTCGATATTTTCGCCCATCAGGTAATCGAAGTTACCCATCTCATCATCAACCTGATCGTTCCAGCCTTCGCCGGTGTAGTCGTTGACGATTTTAAAGATGCCGTCTTCATCAGGGTTTT
The DNA here is from genome assembly GCF_055816715.1 of Enterobacter sp. PL_is514. NCBI lineage: Bacteria > Pseudomonadati > Pseudomonadota > Gammaproteobacteria > Enterobacterales > Enterobacteriaceae > Enterobacter > Enterobacter sp. PL_is514. Next base: position 274,202 of record NZ_JBVPGN010000028.1, read on the forward strand.
CAATGTGGTCGACGCCGCTGAAGCATTTGTAATCCCAGATGAACTGTGAATACTGCCCGGCGCGGGCGGGGAAGGTGTAGCGAGTCCAGGCTTCGCACTCAATGATCTCGTCATCGATTTGCGTGCGGTCCTGTTCGTTTACGCGCTGAACGCGGACAGATTCCTTCTCATCTGCACCCATTTTGTGGTTGACCACCACGTCCAGCAGCACGGCAATGTCGTTGCTTTTGAGGGCGTTAATGGCCTCCAGCAGCTGCGCTTTGTCGCCGTATTTCGTGGCAATACTGCCTTTCTGGTCAAACTCGCCGAGATCGAACAGGTCGTAAGAGTCATAGCCGACAGAATACCCGCCGGACGCACCTTTGTAGGCGGGCGGCAGCCAGATCATGTTGATGCCGATTTCGTTAAGATTGGGAGCTAACGCCGTGACCTCTCGCCACAATTCACCGCCAGCAGGGTAATACCAGTGAAAACATTGTAACAGGGTGGGGTTTTTCATCATCCTTGCTCCAGAAGCCGGTTGGCAGACTTCTGGAGTATGGATGAAGAAATCATAGTTGTGTGTCGCGGGTAAAACTTTCTGGATAAAGAATATTCCCTGACAGCTTTCCATAGGTAGAAGTGATGGATTGCTGTTTACCGGTTTGATCAATCAGACTGCGCAATTCGTCCATGCGGACTTTCAACAGTGCCTTTAGCGCATTCTCATTTTCAAGGATCATTTCCAGCAGCGCACGCGCTTGCTCAACCTGAGCCGGAGGGCATGACATGATGGGCGTTTGCGAAATCTTTTCCACCAGTTGTACGTAATGCATTTCCTGCTCGATAAGCGCATCCCATTGACCAGAATGTGCGAGATTTAGCATAGCAATGCTCTGAGCATGTAGCGCCTGCCAGTGGCTAAGCGCTGCGCTGGGATTATTCATCAAAAATTATCCTGATATAGAGGACGCATTGGGGCCGATTTGCTTCCACGCATCCGCAATGTTGTTTAATAAACCCTCGACTTCAACAATTGCGTCTACGTCATTACTGACATTCGCCAGCAACAAACGTCGAACCATATATTCGTACAAGGAGGCAAGGTTACCGGACAACTCGCTCTCAACCTCCATGTTCAGTCCTGCTTTTAAACCGTTGTCGATGATGTTGATGGCTTTGGATAAGGCTTCGCCTTTTTCGCGAATTTGTCCGGCTTCCATGAACAAACGCGCGCGAACAAGGGCGCTATGCGCCCCGTCGAACAACATGACAATCAGCTGGTGTGGACTGGCATTCATGACTGCGCTTTCGACTCCTATCTGCTGATAGGATTGAACACCAGAGGTCTTATACATATCCACTCCTGAAGGCTACGACTACTTTTGTGAGAACTGTTGGGTCAGGTAGTTGGCTGTACTGGTCATTTTGGTGACTAATACGTCCAGACTGGTGAACTGGGTTTTGTAACGTGCCATGGTGGCTTCAATTTGAGCATCCATGGCATCGTAACGTTCGCCCAGCGTTTTCAGCGTTTTGTTGATCCCGTCTTTCGCGTTCTGGATCACCCCGGCGCTGCCGGTACTGGTGCTGAGCATGGTGGTCAGCGTGTTGTTCATCTGGGTCGCCATACCGGTTTTCTTTCCGTCACCGACAAAATACTGCTGTACGGCGTTCGGGTTGTCGGTCAGCGCTTTTTTCAGCTTATCGGTGTCGACTTTCAGGTTACCGACGGTACCGTCCGCGCCTTTCACCGGGTCCTGGGTAATCCCCAACTGGGCCATGATCTGAATGGAGCCGGTCTGCACTTCGGTCAGCAGGCCGCGCAGCTGAGACTGAACCCCACGCACGTTCGCATCACCGACCAGCGCGCCGTTGCTGGTAGACTGGCTGCCGGAGCCTGCATCGACTGGCACATATTTCGTCAGGCTGTTAATGGTGGACTGCAGCGAGTTATACGCTGTGACCCAGTCCGTGATCGCCTTCTGGTTCGCATCCGTTGCGCGTGAAACCTCAAGGGTTTCGTCTGCCGTGCTTTGCGCTTTCACGCTGAAGGTGACCCCAGGCAGCGCATCGGTAATGGTATTTGACTGGCGCTCGATCGAGATGTTGTTCACCACCACAATCGCGTTCTGTGCGGCGGTATTCACCGTCAGCGCGCCCGTTTTGGTGGTTGAATCGTAGCCAATGGCGCTTTGCAGCTTGGCGTCGCCGGTAACGCTTACCGTCATCGCACCATCGGTACCGGTGGTTTTTGACGACAGCATCAGGCGGTAATCACCGTCTTTCGCTTTAATGACGCTGGCGGTGACGTTGCCGTTCGCTTTATTAATGGCGCTCGCGATCCCGGCCAGAGACGTATCGCCATCTGCCAGGGTGACCTCTAAAGGCGTTGTGGTACCCGGCTGGGTGATGGTGATTTTACGCGTTGTACCTGTCGTATCGCCGAGCAGATCCGTGTTGTTAGCATAGGAGCCGGTAGTGAGTGCCTGTGCTTTCGCAACCTGGTTGACGTTGACAACAAAGGAACCCACGGACGCGTCAGCCGTTGTGGTGGCAGTAAAGGCCGTGTTGGTGCTGCTAACGGACGTTGAGTTCCAGGTGGTTGCTTTACCCAGTGCAGCGGTCGCAGTCTGCAGCGATGTCATGGCGCTCTGCAGCTTGCCGTAAGCACTTAGCTGTGCGTTATACGTTGATTGCTGGGAAGTAATCGTCGTCAGCTTGGTTTTCTCTGCCGCTTCCAACTGATTATATAAATCCCCGAGTCCTGCAGAACCTATCCCGAGGTTACTGATAGTAGCCATGCATATTTTCCTTAAAATACGAAAGTAGTTCAGGACTCTTATCGGCCTCTCAAGGTAAAAGTTTACGATGGCGAGAAAAAAATAATCCAAAGAATAGACGCGTCCTGGCGGGGTAAATGAAAGGATTGCACTTTAGGGTCATTATCACTGCATTGAAAACACGAATAAGTGTGTGCCTTTTTTGTCATCTCTTTGTGCATTTAAAAAGCGTAAATAATAAGCCTCTGACGGACCTTAATTGATTTTTTAAAAATAAAATCATTAATAATCATCGGCTTGTAATTTTTTCAAAATTGATTCTAAAGTCTTTTGGGGACCCGTCGATAACCTTGTTGACGGTGAGAGACGCTGTGAGTGTTAGGCACCGGACCTAAAACCCAATTTTTGAAGGAAACAAAATTATGGCAGTTATCAATACTAACCTGTTGTCCCTGACCACTCAGAACAACCTGAACAAATCTCAGTCTTCTCTGGGCACTGCTATCGAGCGTCTGTCTTCCGGTCTGCGTATTAACAGCGCGAAAGACGATGCTGCTGGCCAGGCGATTGCAAACCGCATGACCGCTCAGATCAAAGGGATGACCCAGGCTGCACGTAACGCCAACGACGGTATCTCCATGGCGCAGACTGCTGAAGGTTCTCTGAACGAAATCAACAACAACTTGCAGCGTGTTCGTGAACTGGCTGTTCAGGCAAGCAACGGCACCAACAGCGCATCTGACCTGGCTTCTCTGCAGGATGAAGTTACCGCTCGTCTGGCTGAAATCGACCGTGTTGCGGGCAAAACTGACTTCAACGGCATCAAACTGCTGGACGGCACTGCAGGTACTGCTGGTGTGGTTAAAATTCAGGTTGGCGTTAACGACGGCGACACCATCAACCTGGATCTGAGCGGCGCTAAAGCTGACTCTACTACTCTGGGCGTGAACGCTATCGACCTGAAAGCAATGACCGCTACTGACCTGAACACCATCGACAAAGCTATCGCTACCGTTGATAAAGCACGTTCTGGTCTGGGTGCTGTGCAGAACCGCTTCACTTCTGCAATCAACAACCTGAACAACACCTCTAACAACCTGTCTGCTGCTCAGTCCCGTATCCAGGACGCTGACTACGCAACTGAAGTTTCCAACATGTCCCGCGCGCAGATCCTGCAGCAGGCTGGTACTTCTGTTCTGTCTCAGGCAAACCAGGTTCCACAGACCGTTCTGTCTCTGCTGCGTTAATATTACGCGTGAAACCCCGCTTCGGCGGGGTTTTTTTATCTCTGCTATTTGAGAATCCGCCTGTGAAACAAATCAGTGTCACTCAACCAAAGCTGGTCGCAGATTTTTCATGTGTCGGTGGGGAATGCCGTGAACATTGTTGTCAGGGCTGGACCATCGCGTTTGATAAATCCTCCGTTAACCGTTACCTGAACAGCAAAAATGCCGCCATTCGTCATACGGCGAAAACGGCGATAAAAGTTACCAAAAAACAGTATGGCAACTGGGGCGAAGTGATTTTCCATACGGAAAGTAAAAACTGCCCGTTTATGGATACTGAAAAACTCTGTTCTATTCATAGCGCCATGGGCGCGCAGGCGTTAAGCCCAACCTGTTCGTCGTTTCCACGGACAAACCGGGTCTATAAAAATGAAATCGAAAAATCGCTGAACCTCTCGTGTCCGGAAGTGACCCGACTTCTGTTGAACGATCGGGAGTCTATGTCGATGATGGAATCTGTCATTGTCCAGCAGGACGTCAATACTGCGCCAATGATTGATTTAAAAGCAAAGGTCATCAATCTCTTCTGCCAAAACCTTTTCAGCGTTGAAGCGGTCTGCGTTGAAGAGCAGGTTTACGCCGTGGTGAAATTCCTCATGGTGGCTGAAAAGCTCGAGAATCTCGAAGAGAATATCGGCACGCTTGAAACGGTTTATTTCTCGCTGGTTAACGAACTGGTGAGCGGTAAAATCAAAACGGAACTGGGCGGGTTTAATCAGAACTACAGCCTGAAATTCGCGTTAATTTCGCTTATCCAGAGCTACTTTACGAAGAAAGCGACCGCTCGCGGCGGCGCGGTATTAAACCGCTATTTTACTCAGCTTTATCAACAGTTCGAATCTGTCGGTGATGCCGTACCGGCAGAGAAGGTCATGGAGAACATCGAGTCCGTCTGGCGCGATGTGGCGGGCAGTTACCTGGCGACCAATGACCATTTATTTAAGAACTTTTTTAAATACAAACTCTGGGAGCAGGGCTTCCCACAGAACAATGGCCGCAGCATGTTGAATAATCTTTATTTAATCGTTGCGGAGTTCTATTTCCTGAAAACGTTACTTGCCGGTCAGGCTCTCGTGGCGGGAAAAATTGAACAAGATAATATTATTGATGTTATTTACAGCTTCCACTCCCTTAGCCAGCATAATCAGGAAGCGGGAAAGCTCTTTCATCAACATATAGATAGCGTCAAGCTGGGCGACGATCTTTCATTGTTACAACTGTTAATTTAGGCAGAAAAGTTGCCCCTGTTGTGGGCAACCTCAGAATAACCTCATTTTATCCCCCTTTTTCATCCAATTGAACGCCCTGCAGAATCGGATAATCATGCCGATAACTCAACTAACGCAGGGCTGTTTATCGTGAATTCACTCTATACCGCTGAAGGTGTAATGGATAAACACTCGCTGTGGCAGCGTTATGTCCCGCTGGTGCGTCACGAAGCATTGCGCCTCCAGGTGCGCTTGCCGGCGAGCGTGGAACTCGACGATCTGCTACAGGCGGGCGGTATCGGGTTATTGAATGCAGTTGACCGATACGACGCTCTGCAAGGAACGGCATTTACGACTTACGCAGTTCAGCGTATTCGTGGTGCGATGCTGGACGAGCTGCGCAGCCGCGACTGGGTGCCGCGCAGTGTTCGCCGCAACGCGCGCGAAGTGGCGCATGCGATGGGGCAGCTGGAACAGGAACTGGGACGTAACGCAACGGAAACCGAAGTGGCGGAACGTCTTGGCATTGCTGTTGAAGAGTATCGTCAGATGTTGCTCGATACCAATAATAGCCAACTCTTCTCTTATGACGAGTGGCGCGAAGAGCATGGCGATAGCATCGAGCTGGTGACGGATGAGCACCAGCAAGAAAACCCGTTACACCATTTAATGGAAGGGAATTTACGCCAGCGCGTCATGGAGGCTATTGAAGCTCTGCCTGAACGCGAACAGCTGGTATTGACCCTTTATTACCAGGAAGAGCTTAACCTCAAAGAGATTGGCGCTGTTCTGGAGGTGGGAGAGTCGCGGGTGAGCCAGCTGCACAGCCAGGCCATTAAACGCTTACGAACTAAGCTGGGTAAGTTATAGGTGATTGATTCACCTGAAAAATGCCGCACAACGTATTGACAACCAGGAGTTATCATGACGGTGCAGCAATCTAAAAGACGGCCTTTAAGCCGCTACCTGAAAGACTTTAAACACAGCCAGACGCATTGCGCCCACTGTAACAAGTTACTCGATCGTATCACGCTGGTTCGCCGGGGCGAAATCGTCAATAAGATTGCGATTTCGCGTCTCGACACGTTGATGGACGAAGCAGCATGGCTCGAAGAGCAAAAAGAGTGGGTGGCGCTTTGCCGTTTCTGTGGGGATCTCCACTGCAAAGAGCAAAGCGACTTCTTCGACATCATCGGCTTCAAGCAATTCCTGTTTGAACAAACGGAAATGAGCCACGGCACCGTTCGCGAATATGTGGTTCGCCTGCGTCGCCTTGGGCAACATCTGACCGTAAACAATATTTCTCGCGATCTGCTGAAAACCGGTTATCTGGATGAAAATCTGGAGCCGTGGCTGCCTGCGACCAGCACCAATAACTACCGAATTGCGCTGCGCAAGTATGCGCAATACAAGGTACAAATGCCGGGTGCCATAAAGCAGAAAGCCCACGCCGGAACAACTTCTGATATATATTAAAAAAGAATAAGATGTAGCGCAGTCGCCTTTGACGTTACAGGCGATTTCTCTACACTACGTAAAAATTCCACTATATCGGGGTATTTATGAAATTTGCACTTCTGGGTCGTCAGGCGCTGATGGGTGTTATGGCCGTTGCGCTGGTTGCAGGCATGAGCGTGAAAACGTTCGCCGCAGAAAACCTGCTGAATAAAGTAAAAGAGCGCGGTACGCTGCTGGTCGGGCTGGAAGGAACCTATCCTCCGTTCAGCTTCCAGGGCGATGACGGTAAGCTGACCGGTTTCGAAGTGGAGTTTGCTGAAGAGCTGGCGAAGCACCTCGGTGTTAAAGCGTCACTGAAACCGACCAAATGGGACGGTATGCTGGCGTCGCTGGATTCCAAACGTATTGATGTGGTGATTAATCAGGTGACCATTTCTGACGAGCGTAAGAAGAAGTATGACTTCTCTACGCCGTACACCGTGTCCGGTATTCAGGCGCTGGTGAAGAAAGGCAACGAAGGCGGGATTAAAACTGCCGCAGACCTGAAAGGGAAGAAAGTCGGTGTTGGTCTGGGGACTAACTACGAAGAGTGGCTGCGCCAGAACGTGCAGGGCGTGGATATCCGCACCTATGATGATGACCCGACGAAATACCAGGATCTGCGCGTGGGCCGTATCGACGCCATTCTGGTTGACCGCCTGGCAGCGCTGGATCTGGTGAAGAAAACCAACAACACCCTGGCGGTAGCGGGTGATGCGTTCTCTCGTCAGGAATCAGGCGTGGCCGTGCGTAAAGGTAACGAAGACCTGGTCAAAGCGATTGATTCCGCGATTGCTGACATGCAAAAAGACGGAAGCCTGAAAGCGCTCTCCGAGAAGTGGTTCGGTGCAGACGTCACGAAATAAGTTTCTGACGTAAAAAAAGGCGCTTTTAAAAGCGCCTTTTTTATTTCTTTCGCGTCTGCGTGCATAATGAAAAATATCACATTTTGTCAGAGTTACCGGAGAACCCATGTCACTACAGAATTTAACGCGCTTTCCTCGCCTGGAGTTTATCGGCGCGCCGACGCCGCTGGAGTACCTGCCGCGATTTTCTGATTATTTAGGGCGCGATATTTTTATTAAGCGTGATGACGTGGCGCCGATGGCGATGGGGGGCAATAAGCTGCGTAAGCTGGAGTTTCTGGCGGCGGACGCCCTGCGCGAGGGCGCGGATACGCTCATCACTGCCGGGGCTATCCAGTCCAACCACGTTCGTCAGACGGCGGCAGTGGCGGCAAAGCTCGGACTCCATTGCGTGGCATTGCTGGAAAACCCGATTGGCACGCGGGCAGAAAACTATCTCACCAACGGTAACCGTCTGCTGCTGGACCTGTTTAATGTACAGGTCGAAATGGTGGAGGCGTTGACCGACCCGACCGCCCAGCTTGATGAGCTGGCGACGCGTCTGGAAGCGCAGGGTTTCCGCCCCTACGTTATCCCTGTTGGCGGTTCGAATGCGCTTGGCGCGCTGGGGTATGTGGAAAGTGCGCTGGAAATTGCCCAACAGTGCGAGGGTGCGGTGGGCCTCTCCTCCGTGGTTGTCGCGTCCGGCAGTGCAGGCACGCATGCCGGGCTGGCGGTAGGGCTGGAGCAACTGCTGCCGGACGTCGAGCTGATTGGCGTGACGGTGTCCCGCAGCGTCGCGGATCAGAAGCCAAAAGTGGTCACTTTACAGCAGGCGGTCGCCGCGCAGCTGGAGCTGAAGGCAAAGGCCGATATTCTGCTCTGGGATGACTATTTTGCGCCGGGTTACGGCACGCCGAACGAAGAGGGCATGGAAGCGGTGAAACTGCTGGCCCGCCTCGAGGGAATACTGCTTGATCCGGTGTATACCGGCAAAGCGATGGCCGGACTGATTGATGGCATTGCGCAGAAACGCTTTAAGGATGAAGGACCGATTTTATTTGTCCATACAGGCGGGGCGCCTGCGCTGTTTGCCTACCATCCTCATGTCTAAAAGTCAGGTCGAAAAATAATAATGCAAGAAAGTATTCAACTGGTTATTGATTCTCTGCCGTATCTGCTGAAAGGTGCGGTATTTACGTTGCAGCTCAGTATCGGCGGGATGTTCTTCGGGCTGGTACTGGGATTTGTGCTGGCCTTAATGCGCATGTCACCCATCCTGCCGGTGCGCTGGCTGGCGCGTTTTTATATCTCCGTCTTTCGCGGTACGCCGCTTATCGCCCAGCTCTTTATGATCTACTATGGCTTACCGCAGTTTGGTATCGAGCTGGATCCGATTCCCGCAGCGATGATTGGTCTGTCGCTCAATACTGCGGCGTATACCTCTGAAACCCTGCGTGCGGCCATCTCCTCCATTGACAAAGGCCAGTGGGAAGCGGCGGCCAGTATCGGGATGACGCCATGGCAGACGCTTCGCCGGGCCATTCTGCCGCAGGCGGCGCGCGTGGCGCTTCCACCGCTGAGCAACAGCTTCATCAGTCTGGTGAAAGATACTTCCCTGGCGGCAACGATTCAGGTACCGGAGCTGTTCCGTCAGGCACAGCTCATCACCTCCCGTACGCTTGAAGTTTTTACCATGTATCTGGCTGCCTCGCTGATTTACTGGGTGATGGCGACGGTGCTGTCTGCCCTGCAAAACTATTTCGAAAACCAGCTTAATCGCCAGGAGCGTGATCCAAAATGAGTGCTATCGACGTCAAAAACCTGGTGAAAAAATTCCACGGTCAAACGGTGCTCCACGGGATCGATCTTGAAGTCGAGCAGGGCGAAGTGGTGGCAATCATTGGGCCGAGCGGCTCAGGGAAAACCACGCTGCTGCGCAGCATTAACCTGCTTGAACAGCCGGAAGGCGGTACCATTCGGGTCGGGGAGATAACGATTGATACCGGGAAATCTATCAGCCAGCAGAAAGGGTTGATTCGCCGTCTGCGCCAGCATGTCGGCTTCGTTTTCCAGAACTTCAACCTCTTCCCGCACCGTACGGTGCTGGAGAACATTATTGAAGGGCCGGTTATCGTTAAAGGTGAGCCTAAAGAGGAAGCGACGGCGCGCGCTCGCGAGCTGCTGGCCAAAGTCGGGCTGGCGGGGAAAGAGACCAGCTATCCGCGGCGTCTGTCGGGAGGGCAACAGCAGCGCGTGGCGATAGCGCGCGCGCTGGCGATGCGCCCGGACGTGATCCTGTTTGATGAACCGACCTCAGCGCTCGATCCGGAACTGGTGGGTGAGGTGCTGAACACCATTCGCCAGCTGGCGCAGGAAAAACGGACGATGGTGATCGTGACGCATGAGATGAGCTTTGCCCGCGATGTTGCTGACAGAGCCATCTTCATGGATCAGGGGCGGATTGTGGAGCAGGGGCCGGCGAAAAGCTTATTCGCCAACCCTCAACAGCCGCGAACCCGTCAGTTCCTTGAAAAATTCCTTATGCAGTAGCATTTTTGCACGCATTTGCTCCAGAAAATTACCCTGGAGCAAATTATTCTCCCTCTTTGTGGAAGCCTCTGTTTTTTTATTCCATCCGGCTCGGATAAACCTTATCGATAGTAAAGTTAATTGTGCTATTGCCGATATTTTGTGGTTAGAAAAAAGTTTTCTGTGTTAGCTTATATTCACCATAATAATGATTATCTGTTCAGAGGCTTCATTTAGTAAGTATGAAGGATTTAGACTTTTTCACCTGGCGACGGGATTGCTCCCTCCGGTTTCAGGAGTTGACCTGTGCCGCCGAGGTATATCAGGAGCTGGAGCGACAAACTCAGGCGCTGGAATTCGATTATTACGCGCTCTGCGTGCGCCATCCCGTGCCATTTACCCGCCCTAAGATCTCCCTGCAAACCACTTACCCCAAGCTGTGGATGGCGCAATATCAATCCGCGAACTATTTCGCGATCGATCCGGTTTTAAAAGCGGAGAATTTCATTCAGGGACATCTCCCCTGGACAGACGCATTATTCGCTGAGGCGCAGGAATTATGGCATTGCGCCCAGGACCACGGTTTACGCGCGGGAATAACGCAGTGCCTGATGCTGCCGAATCATGCGCTCGGCTTCCTCTCTGTTTCTCGTACACGTGTACAGGAAGGGCCATTATCCCATGAGGAAATAGAACTGCGGTTGCAAATGCTGGTGCAAATGGCCTTAACCTCTCTGATGCGTTTTGACCATGAGATGGTCATGCCACCCGAAATGAAATTCAGCAAGCGCGAACGTGAAATTCTGAAATGGACTGCGGAAGGGAAGACGTCAGCGGAAATAGCGATCATTCTCTCGATCTCAGAGAATACCGTTAACTTCCATCAGAAGAATATGCAGAAGAAATTTAACGCGCCCAATAAGACCCAGATCGCATGCTACGCGGCGGCAACGGGACTGATCTGACTCCGTAAAACGTTCTGCGTGACAGACGAGCGAACGGCTGAATGCACTGCATCCAGCCGTTTTTTGTTACTGGCGGTACGCTTGCTTGATTTGTTTAACGGTGTTAGCAAATACCGCTGATTCAGCCTGGTCTTCCATCTCCGCGATTTGTTTTTCCATTTTAATGATCACACGACCGGCATCAGCCTGGCCCATCGCCTGCAGCATCAGCGTCAGCAGTGCTTTCAGGCAGTTTACTTCCTGTGCCAGTTCCTGGTTATTCTCCGCAGTGGCAAATTCAGGTGTGCTCATTTATTTTCCTCATTATTAAACGGCGCTAAAGCGCGACGACGAAAGTCAAGGCGGCGGAGTATACCACAAGCTGAAGCAAAAAATGCAGCGGTTGTTTTTCGTACTTTTACGTGGATGTTTAATTGCGTAAACAGAACGTACCGGTAAACTGAAGCGCTGTTACAGGCTATTAATTGCTTATGCCCGGCTCGCTTGCCGTTAATTATTGTTACAAAAATTTGAGATCTGTTTTTTTTGCAGGGAAAGCCTGCAAGTTTTTTGTAACTTTTTGAATACAGATGATTAAAAAAAGCCGCAAGAGCCCTAAAAACACGGCCTCTCTTTCCACCGCCTGTACAGGCTAATTTCCAAAAACGAGAGCAAAATCGAATAGCCGGTTTTTTAACGTTTTAATCTTGTCAGGAAAACCGTTAATATAAACCAAATTATCACTCAGTAGCGTTATCCCTATTCTGGAGACATTTCCTTTGATCAACGTCCTTCTTGTTGATGACCACGAACTGGTGCGCGCAGGGATACGACGCATTCTTGAAGATATTAAAGGTATTAAAGTTGCCGGTGAGGCATGCTGTGGTGAAGATGCGGTAAAATGGTGCCGTACTAACTCCGCCGATGTGGTGCTGATGGATATGAACATGCCCGGTATCGGTGGTCTTGAGGCAACACGCAAAATCGCGCGTACCTTTGTAGACACCAAAGTCATCATGCTGACCGTGCATACCGAAAATCCACTGCCCGCGAAAGTGATGCAGGCGGGGGCCGCGGGTTACCTGAGTAAAGGTGCTGCACCGCAGGAAGTCGTCAATGCTATCCGTTCCGTGTTTGCCGGACAGCGTTATATTGCGTCCGACATCGCTCAGCAGATGGCGCTGAGTCAGATTGAGCCCGAGAAAACCGAATCACCGTTTGCCAGTTTGTCCGAGCGTGAATTGCAGATTATGCTGATGATCACCAAAGGTCAGAAGGTGAATGAGATCTCGGAACAGCTGAATCTCAGCCCGAAAACGGTAAACAGCTATCGTTATCGGATGTTCAGTAAACTGAACATTCATGGTGACGTCGAACTGACGCATCTGGCCATCCGACATGGTTTGTGTAATGCGGAGACGTTGTTAAGTCAGTGAGTGATGTGTTCGATTCAAAAGCATTTCTGAAAACCGTAACCAGCCAGCCTGGCGTCTATCGCATGTATGACGCTGGCGGTACGGTTATCTATGTGGGGAAGGCTAAAGATCTTAAAAAACGTCTCTCCAGCTATTTTCGCAGCAATCTGGCCTCCCGTAAGACCGAAGCGCTGGTCTCACTCATTCAGAATATTGATGTTACCGTCACGCATACAGAGACAGAAGCGCTGCTGCTTGAGCACAACTATATTAAGCTCTACCAGCCGCGCTATAACGTCCTGTTGCGGGACGATAAATCCTACCCGTTTATCTTTCTAAGCGGCGACACCCATCCTCGCCTCGCCATGCATCGCGGGGCAAAACATGCGAAGGGTGAATATTTCGGGCCGTTCCCTAACGGTTATGCCGTGCGTGAAACGCTGGCGCTGCTGCAAAAAATCTTCCCGATCCGCCAGTGTGAAAACAGCGTTTACCGTAACCGCTCGCGCCCGTGCCTGCAGTACCAGATTGGCCGCTGCCTGGGACCGTGCGTGGCCGGACTGGTGAGTGAAGAAGAGTATGCCCAGCAGGTGGAGTACGTGCGCCTGTTCCTGGCCGGTAAAGACGATCAGGTCTTAACGCAGCTGATCGCGCGGATGGAAAAAGCCAGCGCTGCTCTGGAGTTCGAAGAGGCCGCGCGTATCCGCGACCAGATTCAGGCGGTGCGCAGAGTCACGGAGAAACAGTTTGTCTCAAATACCGGTGACGATCTTGATGTCATCGGCGTCGCCTTTGACGCCGGGATGGCCTGCGTGCATGTGCTGTTCATACGCCAGGGCAAAGTGCTCGGCAGCCGCAGCTATTTTCCGAAGGTCCCTGGCGGTACCGAGCTGGGTGAAGTGGTGGAAACCTTTGTCGGCCAGTTCTATCTGCAGGGGAGCCAGATGCGCACGTTGCCTTCTGAGATCCTGCTTGATTTTAATCTTGATGATAAAACCCTGCTGGCTGATTCGCTCTCTGAACTGGCGGGCCGCCGGGTGAATGTTCAAACCAAACCGCGCGGCGATCGTGCGCGTTATCTCAAGCTGGCGCGAACCAACGCGGCGACGGCACTCACCACTAAGCTGTCGCAGCAGTCGACGGTGCACCAGCGTTTAACGGCCCTGGCGGCGCTGCTGAAGCTTCCGGAAGTGAAACGGGTGGAGTGTTTCGACATCAGTCATACGATGGGGGAACAGACGGTAGCGTCCTGCGTGGTGTTTGATGCTAACGGTCCGCTGCGCGCCGAGTATCGCCGCTATAACATCACCGGGATCACGCCGGGTGATGACTATGCGGCGATGAATCAGGTGCTGCGTCGTCGCTATGGTAAAGCCATAGAGGAGAGCAAAATCCCGGATGTGATCCTGATTGACGGCGGGAAAGGGCAGCTCGGCCAGGCGAAAGCAGTATTTGAGTCGCTTGATGTCAGCTGGGATAAAAACCATCCGCTGCTGCTGGGTGTCGCAAAAGGGGCCGATCGTAAGGCCGGGCTGGAGACATTGTTCTTCGAGCCGGAAGGTGAGGGCTTCAGTCTGCCACCGGACTCCCCGGCGCTGCACGTCATCCAGCATATTCGCGATGAATCGCACGATCACGCCATCAGCGGTCACCGCAAAAAACGGGCGAAGGTGAAAAACACCAGTTCACTGGAGACGATCGAAGGCGTGGGGCCAAAACGTCGTCAGATGCTGCTGAAGTATATGGGCGGATTGCAAGGATTACTCAACGCCAGCATGGAGGAAATTGCAAAAGTGCCGGGTATTTCGCAAGGGCTGGCAGAAAAGATCTACTACTCGTTGAAACATTGAGGGCTCTGTAGCAACATAGAGCTAAATTTTACTGACAACAAATAGTTACCGTCACTATGCAATATAATATCCCTACGTTGCTCACTCTTTTTCGTGTTGTACTCATCCCGTTCTTTGTGCTGGCGTTTTACCTGCCGGTTGTCTGGGCACCTTTTGCCTGCGCATTGCTCTTCCTGATCGCAGCGGTAACAGACTGGTTTGATGGCTATCTGGCGCGCCGCTGGAATCAAAGCACCCGTTTCGGTGCCTTCCTCGATCCGGTGGCGGACAAAGTGATGGTCGCTATCGCCATGGTGCTGGTGGCCGAGCACTATCATACCTGGTGGGTGACGCTGCCTGCGGCAACCATGATCGGCCGTGAGATCATCATTTCTGCACTGCGCGAGTGGATGGCGGAGCTGGGGAAACGCAGCAGCGTAGCGGTCTCGTGGATTGGTAAAGTCAAAACGACGGCGCAGATGGCGGCGCTGGTCTGGATGCTCTGGCGTCCGAACGCCTGGGTTGAGTGGGCGGGTATTGGCCTCCTGTGGGTCGCGGCAGTGCTGACCCTGTGGTCTATGCTGCAATATTTGAACGCTGCGCGCGGGGATTTGCTTGATCAGTGATCGTTTCGCCGTAAATTTCAGCAAACGATCCGGGGATGTAAAAAATAACGTTGACTCATAACGTCATATCAGTAGAATGCAACGCATCGAACGGCGGCACAGTCAGCCGGACGATAATGAAATCAAGTGGTTAGACAATTACTTGATGACATGCGGGAATAGCTCAGTTGGTAGAGCACGACCTTGCCAAGGTCGGGGTCGCGAGTTCGAGTCTCGTTTCCCGCTCCAGATTAAAGACATGCGCAGTAGCGGGTGTCAGCTTTAAAGATTTAACGGCGCGTTAGCAAAGCGGTTATGTAGCGGATTGCAAATCCGTCTAGTCCGGTTCGACTCCGGAACGCGCCTCCACTTTCTTCCCTGGCCGGATGGTGGAATCGGTAGACACAAGGGATTTAAAATCCCTCGGCGTTCGCGCTGTGTGGGTTCAAGTCCCACTCCGGCTACCATGGGAAAAGTAGAATAAAATCAATGATAAGCAGTGTCGTATAAACCACCGAAAGGTGGTTTTTTATTGTCTATTTTTCACCATTCATCTTCGACACAAGAAGAGGGCATTACTGCCCCGCGATCATCAACCAAACGCGCACCACGCGATAAGTTACCAGCTGATTTCATCCCATCCGATGCTTTTCCGTCATCTCATTATGGTAGGAAGCAGTTAAGCCTGACCCTCTAACGCCAGGCCCACCAATCGGTGGGCTTTTTGATGGAGTATGAGCAATTGAGGTCTTCAACGTTCGTCAAAAACCTTGAGTATCGCAATTCGGTATATAAAGTAACCAAGGACAATGAGAGCACCAGACGCTGCACCCCAGATAAAACGGGATTCGTCTTTTGAAAATGAAAAGAAATAAATACAGGACAATAGGCCCGCAGAAGCAATTCCCATTCCCAACCCGCGCAAAATTCGGGATGCTATTAACTTGATAATGTCCTGAGTGTTCATAACCCACCAAAAAAGTATTTACATACTTCGTTAAATTCATGCTTGTCTACATCTGCTACGCTGCATGCGTCAAGAAAAGGTTTCAATTTTTCTTCAACAAGAAAATACAGAAGATCTAAATCACCCATACTCTTAAGTCGGTAGTAGAGTACAGGGTTCTGGTTTTCAAGCTTTCTAGCCGTATAGATAGCTCTCGATGTTTCTGCGCCAATCGTGAGAGCGCTTCCGATGACCACGCCAGGGGCGAACGAGGTCATAATGCGTGACGATACGGCAGCATCTAGTTTTACTCCGGTTAGCTCCGCGAATATGAATTTACCAACCATTACGCCGGTAAAATTTTTTGCAATCCCCTGAATATTATCCATGTTAACTTTTGACATGAACTCTCTGATAACAGCGTTAACTATTTTTTGAGTTTCCTGAGTAACCGATATTCCTCGTTTGAACATGTTCGCCATCCTCACACGACCATCAAAATTAGCATGGCGATGAGCCGTGTCTATGAAGTCATAACCGAGGTAATACATGCTAACCGGAAAATAGAGCATTCCCTGCGCTACAGAAACCTGGAAGCCGGAATCGCCAGCATCCAGACTCTTCAGCCAGGATTTCGCGCTGTCCATTTCTAACCTTCCTTATAGTTTTAAAATCCCTCGGCGTTTGCGCTGTGTGGGTTCAAGTCCCACTCCGGCTACCATGGGAAACAAAGAATAATCAAAGCAATAAGCAGTGTCGTGAAACCACCGAAAGGTGGTTTTTTTGTGCCTCTGGCTTAGCGCGAAGTGATCGTATCTCATCATCATCACGATCGTGCTGTGCCCGAGAATTTTCTGCCATACCAGAACGTTAAGCCTAACTCTCTAATATCAAGCACGGAAAGCAGGGTGATTTTCAGCAAACCTGCAACCAATCTTAAACAAACATTTCACTCCCCAGACACAGATTTCCGCCGCTGATAAACTGGTGGGTATCCACCCTGGAGAGCGGAAGGTTATTGTCATGCAATATGAAGAACAGCAGCTTATCAACGGCCTTTTCGAGCGTCTGAAACAGGCCGGACAACAAAACAGCCAGCGGGACGCAGATGCAGAGCGTCAGATCGCTGAATTCGTCAGGCAGCAGCCTGCGGCCCCCTACTATATGGCGCAATCGATTTTGATTCAGGAAGCGGCCCTGAAACGCCTGCAGGCCCGCGTTCAGGAGCTTGAAAGCGAATTAGCCGCGCAAAAAAGCAAACCCTCGACGGGCGGCAGTTTCCTCGGCGGCCTGTTTGGTGGTGGGAAAAGTAACCCGCAGCCTGACAACAGCTGGAATGCCCAGCCGCAACAGCCACCGGCGCAGGATTACTCACGGGCGCCAGCGCCGGCTACTCGCGGCGGCGGTTTTATGGCTGGCGCGCTCCAGACAGCCGCTGGCGTGGCCGGTGGCATCGCGCTGGCCGAGATGCTTACCAGCATGTTCCATCAGTCGCGGCCGGAAGAGATCGTGAACATTATCGAAGAACCGACAATGCCTGTCGGTGGTGAACCGTTGGTCGGTAATCAATACGGCGACGTTAATAACGTCTCTGACACCCGTTTCCTCAACCAGAACGATCCGTTCGGCAGTAATAACGACATCTGGCAGAACGACGATGTAGATGACGACTACAGCAATGACGACGACAGTTTTATTTAACGACGTTATCGGGAAACCACAGAAATGAAGTGAACCCCGAAAGTTGGGTATCCAACTTTCGGGGTTTTGCGTTTCCGAGTCAAAAAAGCCTTCGAGGCTAAGCCTGAAGACTCATAAGTCACATTCTTTTTACTGCTTTTCTTACTAACAAACCTGTAAGTACTGCCGGAAGCAATCCAAACAAAGAGGCGATATCGACTAACGTATCCTCCAGTGCTTCTATCCCGTATGTGCCGAAATGATTCATCACGGCATAAGCCCATTCGGCAGGTATCAAAATAAAAAGCCAGCGCGTGTATAAAAGAAAACTGATAAGACCGATTGCAAGGCTTAAGGTGATTTCTATAAAAGTCCTCATGCTACTGTTATTGTCCCGTAAGCTTTAAAGCTCGTGCAAGGTACTGGCATCATAGTTGTTTTCATAAGAGCTTCGAACAAGTAATCAAAGTCACTCAGATGAAGAAGGGTTATACAGCCTTCGCTTAACCCTCTTGGCCCTATAGGATGGAGGCGGAAATGGCCACGCCGGACACCTTCAACAAATACTTGATCATCTATCTGCCAGTCATCTTTGTATAAGGCAAACCATTTTGAGCGATCGGTACCATAAATATTTTTCAGGGCAAAATCACTTAGTCCTCCGAGCCTGCCTCCGCTCTGTCGGTTCACGATGAAGTAACGTCCAGGCGGGATCGGCCCGATTTCTGGTTTGCTTGCCATAGTCGGATTGTTTCTGCCATAGAGTTGGCCTGAGAATGCCGGAAAGTTTCCTACCCCCGGAACGGTAAGAATAGATGACGGTAAGCCATTCAATGCATAGCGAGCAATAATCATGCTGTAACCCGAATATTCCAGCCGTCAGTAAACTGGATATTCCCGTCGCAGTGCTTCCATGTGATTTTCTCATAACGCAGTTCTATCGCCTCAAGGTGATTGTGTTTTTCCATTGAGGGATTTTTTACGTTATGCATTACAGGCGTGATCCCTACGATTTTCACATTTTCTAAAAGCATGTTGAAATACTCAACTTCCTGCCCTGCATCGTTGATACGGTACCATTTGATTTCAGCTGACTTTAGGGTCTGGCCAGTTGCTACAGCCCGGTAAAGGTAAGGCGAGGATGAATCAAACTCTTTTTCGATTGTTAGTGGGGAGTGGACGCGGGTACCGGTTAGTTTCCCCGTATTGCCATCGGTTGGAATGTGTAAACCATGGCCAAACGATAAAACCTCAATGCTACCTTCACGGTGCTGAACATCTACAGAACCTGTGATATTCGCACCTCCGTCATCTTTGAGCCATAAATATGCGGGTATAGCCATTCTGAACGCTCCTTTTCAGTGAGTTTGACGTTATTGTCAGAGACTAATAAATCAACAAACCCAGGCCTTCTCAAGGCATTGCGTGCTATACTTTTCGTGAATATCTCATTGTTATTTATATGAAATTATTTCTAATGGTTCCTTAGGTATCAAATCACACCCCGCCCAAATACGCCTTCCTCACCTCCTGATTCCCCAGCAGCTCCTCACCGCTGCCGCTCAACCGGATCTGCCCGTTAACCATTACATACCCGCGGTCAGACAGCTTCAACGCGTGGTGCGCATTCTGCTCCACCAGAAAAATGGTCATGCCGCTGCGGGCCAGCTCGCGCAGCGTCTGGAAGATCTGCTTCACCACAATCGGGGCTAAGCCCAGGCTCGGTTCATCCAGCAGCAGCAGCTTCGGACGGCTCATCAGCGCCCGGGCGATCGCCAGCATCTGCTGTTCCCCGCCGGACATGGTCATCGCGCGCTGTTTACGCCGCTCTTTAAGACGAGGGAAAAGGTCAAACATGGTTTGCATATCTTCAGCGGCAAACTGGCTGCCGATGGGAATGGTCCCCATCAGCAGGTTCTCTTCAACGGTCATATCCGGGAATATTCGTCTGCCTTCCGGCGCCTGCGCAATGCCGCCGGACGCAACGTAGTGGGTGGATTTATGGCTGATATCTTCACCACCGAAAAGGATCTGTCCGTTGCGGATACGGGGCTGGCCAAAGATGGACATCAGCAATGTTGATTTACCCGCGCCGTTTGCGCCAATCAGCGCCACGGTTTCACCCTTATTCACCTCGAGGGAGACCTGCTTCAGCGCCTGAATGACGCCGTAAAACACATCCACCTCGCGAAAAGCCAGCAGCGTTTCGCTCATAGGGTGACCTCGCTTTCGTCCGTGCCCAGATAGGCGGCAATGACCTTTTCGTCATGCTGGATCTGCTCGGGTTTTCCTCTGGCAATCACATCGCCGTGGTCGAGCACGATAATGTCGTCCGAAATCTCCATCACCATCCCCATATCATGCTCAATCAGTAATACCGTGATGTCATGGTGATCCCGCAGAAAGCGAATAATGCTGCTCAGCTTATGCGTTTCAACCGGGTTCAGCCCTGCGGCGGGTTCATCCAGACAGATCATTTCTGGCCCGGTGCACATTGCCCGCGCAATTTCCAGACGCCGCTGCTGGCCGTACGACATCTCTCCCGCCAGGCGATTGGCGCACTCCACCAGATCCACCACTTCCAGCCAGTAGAAGGCTCTGTCCAGGGCGTCGCTTTCCGCCCGCCGGTAGGACGGCGTATTCAGGATCCCGGCGAGCAGATTGCGGTTCACCCGCATATGCTGCGCGACCAGCAGGTTTTCCACGACCGACATCTCGCGAAAAAGACGAATATTTTGAAACGTGCGCGCCAGCCCTGCGCGGTTGACCAGATGCGTTCCGCCAAACATTTTGTATAACAGACGTTGCCCGAACTGCGCGGGGTTAATCCAGTCACCCGGCTGGAATTTTTGTCCAAGGACCTGAATCACGTTGGTCGTTTTATTGCGGGTGTTAAACAAAATGTTGCCGCCGGAGGCTCTGTAGAAGCCCGTCAGGCAGTTAAACACGGTTGTTTTTCCCGCCCCGTTTGGCCCAATCAGGGCGGTAATGGAGCCGCGCTGCACGTCCAGGTTGACGTCGTTTAGCGCCTTAATCCCACCAAAGTGCATCATAAGATGCTCAACGCGTAATATCGTTTCGTTCATGGTGCGACGCCCTTACGCACGGCAAACCCGCTGCGGTTAATGCGGATCAAACCGCGTGGACGCCAGATCATCATCACCACCATCAGCATGCCAAACAGCAGGACGCGATACTCGGCAAAACTGCGCAGCAGTTCCGGCGTGACCGTGAGCACAAAGGCGGCCAGCACCACGCCCAGCGTCGAGCCCATACCGCCCAGTACGACAATGGCGAGGATCAGTGCCGATTCAAAGAAGGTAAAGGAGGTTGGATTCACGAACCCCTGATAGGTGGCGAAGAACACCCCGGCAATGCCCGCGGTCGACGCACCCAGCGTAAAGGCGGACAGCTTAACCAGAACATGATTTAACCCCATTGAGCGGCAGGCAATTTCGTCTTCACGCAGGGCTTCCCACGCCCGACCAATCGGCATCCGCGTCAGGCGGTGCTTAATGTAGAGCACCAGCATCACCACCAGGAACAGTACCGCGTAGATAAAAATAAACTTCATGTTCGGGTTGTAGGTCAGGTGGAAAAATTCGTGGAAGGGCACGCCGCCTTCTTTCGCGCGTCGTCCAAATTCCAGACCGAAAAAGGTGGGGGGAGGGGCCGACACGCCGTTGGGTCCGCCGGTGAAGGTCAGCCAGTTGTTCAGTATCAGGCGAATAATCTCCCCGAACCCGAGGGTGACGATGGCCAGATAGTCACCGTGCATGCGCAGTACCGGGAAACCGAGCAGGGCGCCTGCAGCGGCGGCCATGATTGCCGCCAGCGGCAGCATACTCCAGAAGCCTAAGCCGAGATACTGGTACCCCAGCGCCAGACCGTACGCCCCAATCGCGTAGAACGCGACATATCCCAGATCCAGCAGACCGGCCAGGCCCACGACGATGTTCAGCCCCAGACCGAGAAGCACGTAGATCAGCCCGAGAATGGCGACGGTCAGCACATATTTAGTGGCGACAAACGGAAAGCAAATCGCAAGGGTAATCACCAGAGGAATAATCCAGCGCATGCGGCTTTTGTATTCCGGTGGCCTGACATATACACCCGCGCTGTCGGCCTCGAAGCGCGCCTGGAAACGGGCCCCCGGGGCGGTACCTAAAAAGGCGCTCAACAGAAAGCGTCCGAACATGACGATGCCAACCATCCAGGCCAGTCGCTGCCCGGCGAAGTTAAAGCTGTACCCGTCCAGCACCACGCCCGCGATGGGGCCGAAGATAATCAGCGCAATCAGCCCGGAAAAAATCGCTTCCAGAATGCAGCGTTTAAGTGAAAAACCGTGTGATGTCATCATTCTCTCCCTCACACTTTGGCCACAATCGGGCGTCCAAGCAGGCCCTGAGGACGGAAAATAAGGATCATGACCAGCAGGCCGAACGAGAAGACATCTTTATAGTCCGAGTTCACCATGCCCGAGAACTGCGCTTCCGCCACGCCCAGGATAAGGCCACCGAGCATCGCGCCGGGAAGGGAGCCGATGCCGCCAAGTACCGCCGCCGTGAAGGCTTTAATACCGATCACAAACCCGACGTAGAAATCAAAGGTGCCGTAGTTCATGGTGATCAGCACCCCCGCCAGGCCCGCCATCGCCGCGCCGATGACAAAGACCAGCGAAATAATCCGGTCGGTATTAATGCCCAGAATGGAGGCCATCTTACGATCCTGCTGGACCGCACGGCACATCCGCCCCAGCCGGGTACGGTTGATTATCCAGGTGAGCACCAGCATGCCGGCAAACGAGGCAACCAGGATAAACACTTTGGTGTAGGTTATCTGCACGAACCCTTCGCCCAGATGCAGGCGAATGACGCCGTCCAGCATGGTCGGTACCCCTTGCTGGCGCGGGCCCTGGCTCAGCTGCGCGTAGTTTTGCAGGATAAGCGACATCCCGATGGCGGAGATCAGCGGCGCCAGGCGCGTGGAGTTGCGCAGCGGCTTGTAGGCGATACGCTCGATAGTCCAGCCGTACACCCCGGTGACCACAATGGTGAACACCAGCGTGCCGAGGATCAGCAGCGGGAAGGACTGCAGGCCGAAGAACGAGAGCAGCGCCAGGCCAATGGCGCAAAGATAGGCGGAAATCATATACACTTCGCCGTGGGCGAAATTGATCATCCCGATAATGCCGTACACCATGGTGTAGCCGATGGCGATCAGGCCGTAGACGGAACCCAGCGTTAAGCCATTGATTAACTGTTGCAGGAAGAATGTACTCATCTTAGCGCGCTCGTTTTATAGGCTGCGCGAGCCGCGCAGCCTGATGTTTATTACGCGCCGACGGGCAGGCCCGCCGACGTTGAGCGTGACTCCGTCCCGTTACTGCACTTCCTTATATTTTCCTTTGTCGTCCCACTGGTAAACCACGTAGTCAGACACTTTCAGATCGCCTTTGCTGTCCCAGGCTTTTTTGCCCATCACCGTGTCTACGGAATTAGCCTTCAGCCACTCGCTGGCTTTGGCGGAGTCCTTGCCGCCGGTGGCCTTGAAGGCCGCGGCAATGGCCTGTACGGAGGCATAGGAGTAGAGGGTGTAACCTTCCGGCTCGAATTTACCGGCGCGGAATTTCTCGATAACCGCTTTGCCGTCCGGGATCAGGCGCGGGTCTTTACCGAAGGTCATGTAAATGCCATTGGTGTACTGCGGGCCGCCCGCGGCGGTCACCATCTCCTCGTTGACAATACAGTCCCCGGAGAAGAATTTTGCCTGTACGCCCTGCTCACGCATCTGGCGAACCAGCGGGCCGGCTTCCGGGTGACAGCCACCGAAGAACACGACGTCCGGTTTTTGCGCGCCGATCTTGGTGACCAGCGCGTTAAAGTCTTTTTCACCGCGGGATAACCCCTCGTACATCACATCCTGAACCCCGCGTTTCGCCAGCGCCGCTTTGGTGGCGTCAGCCAGACCCTGACCATAGGTGTCTTTGTCGTGAATGATCACCACACGTTTGGCTTTCAGCTTGTCGATGATGAAGTCGCTGGCAACCTGACCCTGCTGGTCGTCGCGGCCGCACATGCGGAACATATCGCTCATGCCGCGTTCGGTGATCAGCGGGTTAGTTGAGCCGGGGGTAATCGCAATAATGCCTGCGTCGCTATACACCTCGGATGCGGGCATGGTGGAAGAGGAGCAGAAATGGCCGACCACGGCGTTGACTTTATCCTGGTCAACTAAACGGTTGGCGACGGCCACGGCCTGCTTGGGCTCGCAGGCATCATCCCCCTGAACCAGTTTGATTTTCTCACCGTTAATGCCGCCTGCGGCATTAATGTCTTCAGCGGCCTGCGTTGCGCCGTGCCAGTACTGATCGCCATAGGTGGCGTTCGGACCCGTGAACGGCCCGGCCACGCCAATCACAATATCTGCCCGGGCGGAAAACGCCGTCACCAGGCAACCGGCCAACACAAGAGAAAGAGGAGTTCTGATAAATTTCAGCGACATTATTATGTTCCTTAGCAAAGAGGTTTTTGCACCACGGCGTAAACCCGAACGCCCGACGGCGCAGCCAATCCGAAACACGAGCAAGAACAAAATGCACTAAACGAACAAGATACAGACGGCATCCTGCATATTACGGCGAGATTTCCCTGCGCAGGGACGCGCGAAGAACGTTAAGCAAAAACGTTGCCAGAATGGTTAACCCATTGACGAGCATGCGACATGTTTGAGTATAGAGCGCCGCGTTATGCCGCCTTGCGGGAGGAGAAGAAATTACAGCGGAGATCACATATCGTTAACAATAAAGCCCATAAGTTGTGCAAAGCTCACGGTTTGCACGTTTTTGCAGCAATAAAGACCTAAACTTCAGCCCGGAGAGGGGTGAGATATGTGTTAGGATCGTTTCCTTTTTTGCAGGAGTATCAGCGATGACTGAAGGCCCATTGAATGAAAGCGAAATGGCGTGGCTTGAAGAGACGTTAATGTCTTACGGTCATGATGACGCGTCCGTAATTGACGTGTCCGAACTGGACGGCATGCTTACCGCAGTGCTTTCCGGTCCTGTTGTCGTTGAGCCAGATGCCTGGCTGGTGGCGGTTTGGGGTGGCGAGAAGTACATTCCGCGCTGGAAAAACGATCGTGAGATGAACCGTTTTATCGATCTCTGCTTTAAGCACATGAACGATATTGCCGAGCGTCTGAGCGAATACCCGGATCAGTTCGAACCGATGTTTGGCTATAACGACGTTGACGGTGAGAGTTATACCGTGGTGGAAGAGTGGTGCTACGGCTACATGCGCGGCGTGGCGCTGACGGACTGGTCTGCCTTGCCGGAAGCCCTGAAGGCCGATCTTGAGGTGATTGCTCTGCACGGTACGGAAGAGAACAGCGACAAGCTGGATGAACTGTCCGAAGAGGAGTACATCGCCAGCATCGAGAGCATCCAGCCTGCGGCACTGCGTTTATATCAATACTGGGTAAACAATCCGCAGCAGTCGGAAGCGAAGAAGCCGATTGTGAACGGCACAAAGGTCGGGCGTAACGATCCGTGTCCTTGCGGCAGCGGGAAGAAGTTTAAGAGCTGCTGTTTGCACTGATAAAAAAGGGGCTGATGACAGCCCCTTTTTTTATTTAACCCACTTCCGGCAGCATCCCGGCTGCAATCAACACCTGCACCAGTATAATCACCACCCCGCAGCCAAAGACAACGCACAGCAGCGGTTTTCCCCCCGCCACGCGATACCCTTGCTGCGGATGCTGCTGGCGGCTCTTCCACGCCAGCAGGGAAGGGAGCAACAGCGCCAGGATAGAGAGCGCCACTCCCGCGTAGCCCAGCGCCATCACAAATCCGCGCGGATAAAACAGCGCGAACGCCAGCGGCGGCAGGAAGGTAATTGCGCCCGTCTGTAACCGTCCGGCCGCGGTATTGCGGCGCTGGAACAGGTCGGCCAGATAATCAAACAGGCCGAGCGCCACGCCCAGGAACGAAGTTGCCAGCGCCAGGTCGGCAAACAGGTGTACCGCCAGCTCCACGTGTGGGGAGGTGACGACCTCGCGCAGTGCCAGCAGAAAACCGTTCAGGCCAGCGTGTTGCGCCATCAGCCCAATAAAGGTTGAAGAGTCAATGCTGCCCAGCGTCACCAACTGCCAGAAAATATAGGCAATCAGCGGGATCGCGCTGCCGATAACAAAGACGCGGCGCAGTTTTCGGATATCGCCGTTCATATAGCTGACGATGCTTGGCACGCTGCCGTGGAAGCCAAACGAGGTGAAAATGACCGGGATCGCGGAGAGCGCCAGCCCTTTTTCCAGCGGCAGCGTCAGCAGGTTAACCTTGTGCACGTGCGGCGCCAGCAGCACCAGCATGACAATCAGGAAGAGAATTTTAGCGCTGAACAGAAAACGGTTTAACAGATCGACCAGCGATGTGCCCACGCAGACCACGCCGCCGCCGATGAGCGCAAAGAAGATGGCGCCCGTCGCAGGGGTAATGTCAGAGCCAAACCAGTCGTTGACGCTGGAGGCGATGAGCTCTCCGGCGCCGCTGATATAGGCGGCGGTCAGGGCATACATCAGGAACATCATGCTAAAGCCGGTTATCCACTGGCCGTAGCGTCCGAGATAGCGCGCCGCAAGCGAACCCAGACCGGTGTCGGCGGGTACGTGCTGGTAAACCTCAAGCAGCAACAGTGCGGTGTAACACATCAGCGCCCAGAGCGTTCCCAGCAGCAGCAGGGTCATGCCAAATCCCACGCCCGCGGCTGCCAGAGGCATTGCCAGCATTCCTGCGCCAATTGTCGTTCCGGCGACGATAAAAATACTTCCCAGAGTTCTGTTTTTCACGCTTTCCTCTACAACGCTTCTTAACCGCGACAAAATCTGCGGCGCAGAGTAAGGGAAAAGCCGTTACTCGTCAAATCACCGTTACAAGTGGTGTAAAAAATTATTTACGTATTAATGACCCAGGCCTGTGCCTACCTCATAAGGGCAATACTGCTGCGCGACATTCCGGCGTAACGTAAACAATAAATACAAATTATCAAATTAAGTGAGGGTCTTATGGCAGGGGAGAATCCCTTTTCCGCGGCATGGAGCCGGGGAGGTAACCTGTTGTGCCATGGTCACTGGATAATCAGCTGGCAGAATCAGCCCCTGAACCTTCCCGAGTCCCGCCGCGAAAAGGATATGGGCACCTGGGCAATCTATTCGGTTATTGATCCTGAAGATGAAACCTTTGCACAAGGCTTACAGGAAGATGAGTGGATCATCGAGAATGTCGACTGGTTAACGGATCTGTTTTTCGAGGTGGGTATTCCGCTGGAGACGTCCAGCTACCGCTATTTTTACCAGGCCGTGAATCCCCATGACTGGCGTTGCACCAGCTGTGCGGGGTGTATGTAAATTAACGCGGTGCCGGAAACCGGCACCGCGCTGAAATTAATTCTGCGTATCAAGAGTGGAGAGTTCTTTATCGATAAAGTAAAGACCTTCGCCGGATTTCCCGACCAGAGATAATTTATCCAGCACGGATTTAAACAGCTTCTCTTCTTCGTGTTGCTCAGCGACGTACCACTGCAGGAAATTAAAGGTTGGATAATCCTGGCTGGTCATCGCGGCATGAACCAGTTCGTTAATTTTCTGCGTGATAAGCTGCTCGTGCTCGTAGGTGGCGCGGAACAGTTCATCGAGAGAATTATACTCAGCGAACGGTGATGCCACGGTTTCAATGCGCGGCAGGCTGCCCGTATCTGTCAGATAATCAAACAGACGCTGCATGTGGGTCATCTCTTCCTGAGCGTGACGACGCAGGAACGCGGCAGCGCCCTCGAAACTGTGGTAGCTGCACCAGGCGCTCATCTGCTGGTAGAGCAGGGATGAAAAAAGCTCAAGGTTCATTTGTGCGTTGAGCTTGTCGATCATTTCAGTTTTCAGCATGGTGACGCTCCGGATTATTATTTCTGGTTCACAATGAGCGACACTATAATTTGTTATTTAATTATTTGCAAAACGTAAAATTTTTATTTTATTTATTTAAAATACGAATGGGAATAAAACGCATTGGCGATTTTTATAATTTATTAATGAGAATTGTTTTTGTTCGTAATGAAATAAACTGCCAGCATGCGCTGGCAGCTTCGATTAATACCACGGATTAGTTGACTTAGGATTAACGGCGTAACCCATACATTTATACTGGATAGTCACGCTCTCGTTCAGGCACAAAGAGCCGCTGGTCAGAGTGCAGGTTTTAATGGGCTGACCATAGGCTGAGGCAGTGGCATACCCCATGCTCTGACACGCTTTTGCCGCCGTGCCGTTATTCACATACTCATCGGAATACGCATTTTGCAGCGCAGCCTGGCCGTAGTCGAGGCGGACGATGCCGTTCGGCGCGTCGAGGCTGCTGACTTCAGCCTGGCGGTTAATAGTACATCCCGCGAGCAGCAGGATTGTGCCGGCTACAATGACTCTTTTCATGATTCGCTCTGAGTGGATGGAAATACGTTATCGTACCCGCAGATGCCCGCTGCAATGGCTGGAATAGCCGGACAATCTGCCCTCACTCTTCGCAACGGGTCCGCGGTGAGCGCTTTCAGGCCATGCTCTGATATAAATGTGATGCGCATCACAAAAGTGTTGATTTTTGTGATGGTGGTCATATTATAGGCGCGTTGATAATAAAGTTGTATAACAAGTTAATGGAGCATCATCGTGAAACTGCGCAAAATCCTGAAAAGTATGTGGGCCAATTACTGCCGCACCTTCAAAGACGTGCCGCCGGGCGCCATGTTCTGATAAAAAAACCTGCTTCGGCGGGTTTTTTTTATACCTGCAGGCGATGAAGGGAAGATGCCAGGGGTGTGTTTTGCTACTATGGCGGCCTTTAAATAAGGAGAAAACCCCATGTCACAAAACCTGAGCGCCGATCAGGAACTGGTCTCTGACGTTGTCGCCTGTCAGCTGGTTATCAAACAAATCCTTGATGTTCTGGACGTGATTGCGCCGGTTGAAGTGCGCGAGAAGATGTCTATGCAGCTGAAAAACATCGATTTCGCCAGCCACCCCGCTGCCGCTGACCCGGTTACGCTTCGTGCGATCCAGAAAGCCATCGCGCTGATTGAACTGCGATTCACGCCGCAGGGTGAATCCCACTAAAACCGTGAAATGGGCGACGGCATGTGTCGCCCCTTGATACTGTCAGAAGAACGTCTGGACCAGCAGGTAGCTCGCCGCGCACGCGCAGCTTACCCCAATCAGCCCAGGCAGAATAAAGCTGTGGTTGATGATAAATTTGCCGATGCGGGTGGTGCCTGAACGGTCAAAGCCGATGCAGGCCAAATCACTTGGGTAGGTCGGCAGGACGAAATAGCCGTATGACGCAGGGAAAAAGGCGATCAGCATTTTCGGGTCGATGCCGAGCATGAGGCCCATAGGCGCAACGGCCGTCAGCGCAGCCGCCTGGCTGTTCACCAGTTTTGACACCAGAAACAGCACAATAGCATACGTCCACGGGTGGCTTTTCACGACGCCTTCCAGCGCCAGCTTTAACTCGTCGAGATGCGCCTGGAAAAAGGTATCGCTCATCCACGCCACGCCGAACACCGAGAAGATCGCGACCATACCGGCCTTAAACACCGCGCCGTTGGAAATCGCCGACGCATTGACCTTACAGGCCATCAGCATCACGGCCCCTGCGATTAACATCATCATCTGAATAACGAGGTTCATCGACAGCGCCGTCATTTTGCCTTTCAGCTCAAAGGCGGGGCGCAGCTCAGGGAACGCACCCAGCAAAACGACCACGGCAATACCGGCAAAGAAAATCCACGTGGACCAGTAGGCCTGTTTAGGGAAACGCTGATTCATTAACGTCTCCGTTCCACCGTAGATAAACTCGCGCTGCTTAGGATCTTTCAGCTTTTCCTGAAACTCCACGTCATCCGCCAAATCTTTTCCGCGGCGTAAACTCCACAGGGCAGCAATAGCTACGCCGAAAAGTGAAGCGGGAACAGATACGGCGAGAATTTCCAGGATCCCCCACGCGTGGCCGATGCCATGCTGGGCCGCCAGGATAGACACCAGCGACACCACGGCAACGGACACGGGGGAGGCGGTAATCGCCATCTGCGACGCGACCGATGCCACGGCCATGGGGCGCTCGGGGCGGATCCCTTTTTTCAGGGCGATATCCGCAATGATGGGGAACATGGTATAGACCACATGCCCGGTGCCGCACAGAAAGGTCAGCATCCAGGTGGTGAATGGGGCGAGCAGGGTGATGTGCTGTGGGTGTTTGCGCAGCAGACGTTCAGCAAACTGCATCATGACGTTGAGGCCACCCGCAGTCTGCAGCGTAGCGGCACAACCAATCACCGCGAGGATGGTCAGCATAACGTCTACCGGCGGCTTACCCGGTTGCAGACCAAAGACAAAACATAAAATAAAAAGACCAATACCGCTGATTAACCCGAGCCCCATACCGCCGAAACGCGTACCCGTCAGCAGGCAGAGGAGAATGACAACAAACTCAATGGTGATCATGATGCTCCCTCGTCAATGATTATGTAACTAAATAAATCATCACACGTTGTGTGGTTAATCATTGGGAGCCAGATCTGATTTGTTAAATTTCAGCAAAAGCAGAAGGTTGGAGACGTGAAGGGAGCCTGCTCCTCCGAATGGGAGCAGGCCAAAAAACTCAGTGGTGCTGCACCGCCACGATGTCGAGCAGATGACGGTCGGTTTGCTCAGGACATAAACCTGCCTGCTGCGCATTATGGATCTCATCCGCCAGCGTCTTCAGCAGCAGGCCATCCTGCTGCTGCTCTTTATCCATATCGCGTAAGAATCTGAGCGTCGTAATGTCCTGCTGCGCTTTGGCTTCATCGGCCAGTTTGTTGAGGGTGCTGCAGCGTTGTTCATACTCTTCAAGCGTCTTCTGAAACAGTTCTTCCAGGCAAGAGTAATTTTCATTGATCCCATCAAGGGCTTTAACGACAGGATTTGCCCCTGCGGCTTTCAGGAAGTTAAAGACACGCATCATATGGGTGACGTTACTTTGCGCCTGAGAGCGAAAGAATGTGGCAGATCCCGTGAGGCTATTCTCGGCACACCACGCACTTAAGTGAAGGTGCAGATTCGAGGCGTAGAACTCAAGGTTCATCTGCGCGTTAAGTTTTTGCATCATCGTTTGGGTAGCCATACTCATATCCTTATTGACTGTGGGACGTGATGTCCGTTGCTTAACCTGAGCGTCAGGCAAATATGAAGAAAAGAGCAGAAATACACATTCTGCCGTGACCGAAGTCGACCGAAATTCACTTCCTGTGTTCGATATAAATAAGCATACCCTTGTCTTTGGTCTAAGAAAACTCTTAATTGGGCTGTATTTACCATACATTACAAAGTTTAATATAGTACAGAAATGCAATCAGCTCGCCATGAATTGAATATAGTTTAATGCTCTAATAATTAACAGTTTTTATTGCAGAGATACACTGTTACTCTTTCGAAAATATTAAGTTGGAATAATACTCCGTGAAAAAGAGAAATACGGATTAATCGTTTCGAATATATGATGTGCTAATAAAATTGCGCTAAATCAAATTCTGCGGAATAACCGTGTTCAGGTGCCTGGTGCATTTTTGATGAAAAACATCTTGAACCCCTTTAACGCCAGATGACGTTTAGTCCACTGAGGGGGATCAGGGATTTCTTAGCTAATCTTATGGATAATTCTGCTTAACCCACTTTCATTTGTCTGACAAATCCTGCCTTTTTTATGTCATTTTTCGCTGAATTTATGTACGCAATTACTGTAATTCTGCGGTGTGATGGGGCTCTCTTATGGATGATTAATTTCCCGCTAAAACTATCACCAGCAATAACGCTTATGACGAGGTAAGCGCTAATGCCTTGTTTTAAGTCCGATTAAATAAGAAGCACGCACATATTCCCTACAGAAAAGAATGCTAAAGCTGGAGTTTACCATGCACAAATTTACTAAAGCGCTGGCGGCCATCGGTCTGGCTGCCGTTATGTCACAATCCGCTATCGCTGAGAATTTAAAACTCGGTTTTTTGGTAAAACAGCCCGAAGAGCCCTGGTTCCAGACTGAGTGGAAATTCGCCGATAAAGCCGGGAAAGATTTAGGTTTTGAAGTGATTAAAATCGCCGTGCCTGACGGTGAGAAAACCCTGAACGCCATCGACAGCCTGGCGGCCAGCGGTGCGAAAGGTTTCGTTATCTGTACTCCGGATCCAAAACTCGGTTCGGCCATCGCGGCGAAAGCGCGCGGTTACGATATGAAGGTCATCGCGGTTGACGATCAGTTCGTTAACGCCAAAGGCAAGCCGATGGACAGCGTCCCTCTGGTGATGATGGCGGCGACCAAAATCGGCGAACGCCAGGGGCAGGAACTCTATAAAGAGATGCAAAAGCGCGGCTGGGATGTCAAAGAGACTGCGGTGATGGCCATTACCGCAGACGAGCTGGACACCGCACGTCGCCGTACTTCCGGTTCAATGGACGCGCTGAAAGCGGCCGGTTTCCCGGAAAAACAGATCTACAAAGTCCCAACCAAATCTAACGATATCCCGGGCGCTTTCGACGCCGCGAACTCTATGCTGGTTCAGCATCCGGAGGTCAAACACTGGCTGGTGGTCGGCATGAACGACAACACCGTGCTGGGTGGGGTACGCGCGACGGAAGGCCAGGGCTTTAAAGCGCCTGACGTGATCGGGATTGGCATCAACGGCGTTGACGCCGTCAGCGAGCTGTCCAAAGCGCAGGCTACCGGCTTCTACGGTTCTCTGCTGCCAAGCCCGGACGTTCACGGCTATAAATCCAGTGAGATGCTCTATAACTGGGTCACCAAAGGGGCTGAGCCGCCGAAATTTACCGAAGTGACCGACGTGGTGCTGATTACCCGCGACAACTTCAAAGAGGAGCTGGCGAAAAAAGGACTGGGCGGGAAGTAATACGCGGTGATTGTGCCCCTCATCCTTCGTGAGGGGCCAGACGTACACACTACAGGAATCACGGAGACGTTATGCGACACTCTGATCCGTATCTCTCTTTTCGCGGCATCGGGAAAACTTTCCCCGGTGTTAACGCGCTGACCGATATCAGCTTCGACTGCTATGCCGGTCAGGTTCACGCCCTGATGGGGGAAAACGGCGCGGGAAAATCCACGCTGTTGAAGATCCTCAGCGGCAACTACACGCCGACTACCGGCTCGCTGGCCATACGCGGCGAAGAGGTGGCGTTTGCCGATACCACGGCGGCGCTCAATGCCGGGGTGGCGATTATCTACCAGGAGCTGCACCTCATTCCTGAGATGACCGTGGCGGAAAACATCTATTTAGGACAGCTCCCGCACAAAGGCGGCGTGGTGAATCGTTCGCTACTTAATTATGAAGCGGGGCTGCAGCTTAAGCATCTGGGCCTGGACGTCGATCCCCAGACGCCGCTGAAATATCTCTCCATCGGCCAGTGGCAGATGGTTGAAATTGCGAAGGCGCTGGCGCGTAACGCCAGAATTATTGCCTTCGACGAACCTACCAGTTCGCTCTCTAAGCGTGAAATCGAAAATCTGTTCCGCGTGATCCGCGAATTGCGTCAGGAAGGCCGTACGATTTTGTATGTCTCGCACCGTATGGAAGAGATTTTTGCCCTGAGCGACGCCATCACCGTCTTTAAAGATGGACGCTATGTGCGCACCTTTACCGACATGGCGCAGGTGAACCATGACCAGCTGGTTCAGGCGATGGTCGGACGCGATCTGGGCGATATTTATCATTGGCAACCGCGCCCGTACGGCCCGGAACGCCTGCGCCTGGATAACGTCAAAGCGCCGGGCGTCAGAACACCGATTTCGTTATCCGTACGCAGCGGTGAAATCGTCGGCCTGTTTGGTCTGGTGGGGGCGGGGCGCAGCGAATTGATGAAAGGTCTGTTCGGCGGTACCCGTATTACCGATGGTCAGGTCTCTATTGACGGCGAACGGGTAGATATCCAGAAACCGGCCCACGCGATCGGGGCGGGGATGATGCTCTGCCCGGAAGACCGGAAAGCCGAGGGGATTATTCCGGTGCACTCGGTGCGCGACAACATCAATATTTCTGCCCGTCGTAAGTTTATTCGCGCCGGTTGCCTGATAAACGATAGCTGGGAGTCGAGTAACGCCGACCACCATATTCGCTCGCTGAATATCAAAACGCCGGGTCCGGAACAGCTGATCATGAATCTGTCAGGCGGAAACCAGCAGAAGGCAATTTTAGGCCGCTGGCTGTCAGAAGATATGAAGGTCATTTTGCTGGACGAGCCGACGCGCGGTATCGATGTGGGGGCAAAACACGAGATTTATAACGTGATCTATGAGCTGGCAAAACGCGGCGTGGCGGTGCTCTTCGCCTCCAGCGATCTGCCGGAGGTGCTTGGCGTGGCCGACCGCATTGTGGTGATGCGTGAAGGCGAAATTGCCGGCGAATTACTTCATGAACAGGCGAATGAACAACAGGCGTTGAACCTCGCCATGCCTAAAGTTAGCCAGGCTGTCGCCTGAGTAAGGAGTTAATGATGTCCTCTGTTACTACATCCGGAGTGCCGAAGTCGAAGTCGGCGCTGAGTATTGGACGTATCTGGGATCAGTACGGCATGCTGGTGGTTTTTGCCGCACTGTTCCTTGCCTGCGCGATCTTTGTCCCTAATTTTGCCACCTTCATTAATATGAAGGGGCTGGGGCTGGCCATTTCCATGTCCGGGATGGTGGCCTGCGGGATGCTGTTCTGCCTGGCCTCCGGCGATTTTGACCTGTCGGTGGCGTCGGTGATTGCCTGTGCGGGCGTCACGACGGCCGTGGTGATCAACATGACGGAGAGCCTGTGGTTTGGCGTCTTAGCCGGGCTGTTACTCGGCGTCATCAGCGGTCTGGTGAACGGTTTTGTTATCGCGCGCCTGAAGATTAACGCCCTGATCACCACGCTTGCGACAATGCAAATTGTCCGCGGGCTGGCCTATATCATCTCCGACGGTAAAGCGGTGGGGATTGAAGACGAGCGCTTCTTCACGCTGGGTTATGCTAACTGGCTGGGTCTGCCTGCGCCTATATGGCTGACGGTGGCCTGCCTGATCCTGTTCGGCTTCCTGCTCAACCGGACCACCTTTGGCCGTAATACGCTGGCGATTGGCGGTAATGAAGAGGCCGCCCGTCTGGCTGGGGTGCCGGTCGTACGCACCAAGATTATTATCTTTGTGCTCTCTGGGCTGGTTTCTGCCGCTGCGGGGATTATTCTGGCGTCGCGTATGACCAGCGGCCAGCCGATGACCTCTATCGGTTACGAGCTGATCGTCATTTCGGCCTGCGTGTTAGGGGGCGTTTCCCTCAAGGGTGGCATCGGAAAAATCTCATATGTGGTGGCCGGTATCCTGATTTTAGGGACGGTGGAGAACGCCATGAACCTGCTGAATATTTCACCGTTCTCGCAGTACGTGGTTCGTGGTCTGATCCTGCTGGCAGCGGTGATTTTCGACCGTTACAAGCAAAAAGCGAAGCGTACCGTGTAACCCTTTTTCCGGTCTTTTATTGCTCAACTTATAACCTTAGTTGACCTCTTAACCGCCCCGCCAGTAATACTGGCGAGGCGGTTGTCAAATGGCGAGCCACGTCACACTGTCTATACTTACATGGCTATGAAAGAGGTAAAGGCGTTTACCTCTCGTAAACCGTAAGGAGGAAAAGGGTGGCTGACACGTTAACCGCACCGCCTGTACTGCCCGGACACTATGCTTTCTTTTTTGATCTCGACGGCACGCTCGCCGGGATAAAACCGCACCCCGATCAGGTGTCTATTCCGGAGGCGGTGTTACAGGATTTGCATCAGCTCTCACTCATGAATGAGGGAGCACTGGCATTGATATCAGGGCGCTCAATGGCCGAGCTGGATCTGCTCGCCAGTCCATACCACTTTCCGCTAGCCGGTGTACACGGAGCGGAGCGCCGCGACATCCATGATCAAACGCATATCGTTTCACTCCCCGACGCACTCACGCAAACGCTCCATAAGCAGCTTTCTGCCGCGCTGGAAGCGCTGCCTGGCACCGAGCTGGAAGCCAAAGGCATGGCCTTTGCCCTGCATTATCGTCAGGCGCCGCAGCATGAGGAGGCAGTACTTACGCTTGCTCAGAGGGTGGCAGATGCGCATCCACAGCTGGCGTTGCAGCCCGGCAAATGCGTGGTTGAGTTAAAACCGAAAGGGATTAATAAAGGCGCGGCCATCGCCGCGTTTATGGCGTCGCCGCCTTTCAAAGGGCGAACGCCCGTTTTCATTGGGGATGACCTGACCGACGAGGCCGGGTTTCGCGTGGTGAATCAGGCCGGAGGGATCGCCGTCAAGGTGGGGCCTGGTGACACTGTTGCCGAATGGCGACTGGCGGATGTCGCCAGCGTCTGGCAGTGGATATCTGACATCGCTAACCAGCAAAAACAACAAATAGCGCAAAGCAAAGGGGGAAACCATTATGGGTCGCTTAGTCGTCGTCTCTAACCGAATCGCACCGCCTGACGATAAAAAAGCCAGTGCGGGTGGCCTGGCGGTAGGGGTATTAGGTGCCTTAAAAGCCGCTGGCGGGCTGTGGTTTGGCTGGAGTGGGGAAATCAGTGAAGAAGAGAAACCGCTCAAAAAGGTGACGCGCGGAAACATTACGTGGGCTTCATTTGCATTGAAAGAGAAAGACTACGACGAGTATTACTCGCAGTTCTCGAATGCCGTCCTGTGGCCCGCGTTTCACTATCGTCTTGACCTGGTCAAATTCCAGCGTGAATCCTTCGAAGGCTACTCGCGCGTGAATGCGCTGCTGGCGGATAAACTGCTGCCATTAATCGAAGAAGACGATATTTTATGGATCCACGATTATCACCTGTTGCCCTTCGCCAGAGAGCTGCGAAAAAGAGGGGTAAATAACCGGATTGGCTTCTTCCTGCACATCCCGTTCCCGACGCCGGAAATTTTTACCGCGCTCCCGCCGCATGAAGAGCTGCTGGAGGCGCTGTGTGATTACGATTTGCTGGGCTTCCAGACCGAAAATGACCGCCTCGCATTCCTTGACTCCGTGTCAGGTAAAGCGCGTCTGGTGACCAAAGGCGGGAAAACCCATACGGCGTGGGGGAAAACGTTCCACACCGAAGTGTATCCAATTGGGATTGAACCTGACGAAATCGCGGAGCAGGCTTCCGGCCCGCTGCCGCCGAAGCTGGCGCAGCTTAAGAATGAACTCAAACACGTGAAAAATATCTTCTCGGTTGAGCGTCTTGATTATTCCAAAGGGCTGCCGGAACGCTTCCTGGCGTATGAAACGCTGCTGGATAAATATCCGCAGCATCACGGTAAAATCCGTTATACCCAGATCGCGCCGACGTCGCGCGGTGAGGTTCAGGCCTATCAGGACATTCGCCATCAGCTGGAGACAGAAGCAGGGCGCATTAATGGCCGCTACGGGCAGCTGGGCTGGACGCCGCTGTTTTACCTGAATCAGCACTTTGACCGTAAGATCCTGATGAAGGTCTTCCGCTATGCGGATGTTGGCCTGGTTACGCCGCTGCGCGACGGGATGAACCTCGTCGCGAAAGAGTATGTGGCGGCCCAGGATCCTGACGACCCGGGTGTTCTGGTGCTCTCCCAGTTTGCCGGCGCCGCAAATGAGCTCACGTCGGCGCTTATCGTTAACCCTTATGACAGGGACGACGTGGCAAACGCGCTGAATCGTGCCCTGACTATGCCGCTCACGGAACGTATTTCCCGTCATGCTGATATGATGGAGACGATCCGTAAGAACGACATTAACCACTGGCAGGCACGTTTTATTCAGGATCTCCGGGATATCACCCCGCAAAGTCATGAAGGCGATCTGCAAAAAAAGATCGCGACCTTCCCTAAACTCGCCTGATTTTCCACTTGGGGGTTAACTCCCCCCAAGTGGCACTAACAGCACATCAACCTGGCTCGATGCGACAATGGATTTCGCCGCACAGGCTGCGCGCGATAAAAAGCTGTGGTTATGATTCCCGCAAATCACTAAATCAATATGTTGTTTACGACACATGTCGAGAATATGGGCGTTAAGTTCACCGGTCGCAATAATTGTCTCATAAACCGGATATTGTGCCTTTTCCACCAGTTCGCGCAGAAATTGCTGCGTTTCTTCCTGAAGGACCCCACGAATATCCTCCAGCATGGGGGCGGCCAGCTGATTGTACATCTCTGGCTCTGCGGCGAGCGTGATGAGGCTGATGCGGGCATTGTGGGGTCTGGCAATGGAAACGGCCCGGGCGACGAGTTGATGGCTTTCTGGAGAAACTGCAACGGAAACAAGAAGATGGGAGTAACTCATGGCGCACTCCTTAGGTGTCTGTCAGACAGCGTTTGATCACCTTTACCGCGAATTCCCAGGTTCTGCAAGAGCTGATTACGACATTAGTGTGAAGCTTATCATAATTATTCATTAATTATTCTTATAAGAAGAATAACTGAAAAATGCGCCTAAATGAAAAAAATTAACAACTTAACGTAAATCACACAAATTCACGCTTTAACTGTTAAATCGTTTTGGCGCGTTACAAACTCATTTCGAATGATCACGTCCTGAAACATCTTTTTTGTGCTACCTGCATAACTATATGTTTTTTCACGGTAAGAAAAATGTTTCCCGGAGAGGGGTTTGTTGTAAATGTTTCAGCGTAGCGCTTACGGGGGTAGAAGCACGTTGCATGCCAGTTCGGATCGCCCGTCTGCATGAGTATTCGTCAATTAAGAATACAAAACAGTACTGATTGGTTAAAAAACAAACAAATTACAAGTCATACTGATGGATTTATGGGTCATATTCACTTAAATTGTGTGACGTGGATCACATTTTTTTTAAATTTGAGGGTGGCTGGATTGTATGTGACAAAACTGACGAGTAGAGTTTGCGTCGAATTAGGAAAAATCTTAGTTATTTGTAAGAAATGATAAAACATGTAAGAGACGCATTCGCGGTTTCTCTCTTACGCGTTTCAGTGAATACAAACCTAAATTCAACTATGCATTTAGCCTTTTCTTTTTTATACCGGGTGATTTCCCGGCGACATCACGGGGTGCGGTCTTTCCGCATAAAAATAATAGTTGGTTATTCGGGATGGGAACAATGCATACATCCGAGTTGCTAAAACATATCTATGACATTAATTTGTCGTATTTACTGCTCGCGCAGCGTTTGATTAGTCAGGACAAGGCGTCCGCGATGTTTCGTCTGGGTATTAACGAAGAGATGGCAACCATGCTGGGCGGTTTAACCCTCCCGCAGATGGTTAAACTGGCTGAAACGAATCAACTGGTTTGCCAGTTCCGTTTCGATGATTCGCAGACAATAACGCGTCTGACGCAGGATTCCCGTGTGGACGATCTTCAACAGATCCATACCGGTATTCTTCTCTCCACTCGCTTGCTTAACGAAATCAGCCAGCCTGATGACGCAGCCCGTAAGAAAAGGGCCTAGCAATGAGCGAGAAAAGCATTGTTCAGGAAGCGCGTGACATACAGTTGGCCATGGAGCTGATTACACTGGGTGCTCGTTTACAAATGCTGGAAAGCGAGACTCAGTTGAGCCGTGGCCGTCTCATCAAGCTGTACAAAGAGTTACGTGGTAGTCCCCCGCCGAAAGGCATGCTGCCGTTTTCTACCGACTGGTTTATGACGTGGGAGCAGAATATTCACGCTTCCATGTTCTGTAATGCCTGGCAGTATCTTCTCAAAACTGGTTTGTGTAGCGGCGTTGACGCCGTGATCAAAGCGTACAAACTTTACCTTGAACAATGCCCACAGCAGGAAGAAGGCCCTCTGCTGGCGCTGACCCGCGCATGGACGCTGGTGCGTTTTGTTGAGAGCGGAATGCTTGAGCTGTCGCGCTGCAACTGCTGCAACGGCAATTTTATTACCCACGCTCATCAGCCTGCAGGCAGCTTCGCCTGTAGTTTATGTCAGCCTCCATCCCGCGCAGTAAAAAGACGTAAACTTTCCCGGGATGCTGCCGATATTATTCCACAACTGCTGGATGAACAGATCGAACAAGCTGTTTAACCCGAACGTGTGGGAAAGATTCCAGCAGCGGTAAGCAATTACCGCTGCTTTTTTTTACCCCGCAAACGGTAAACGCTGCGAGCTGGACGTCCTTGCCATAGTCACTAGCGGAAGGATGATGTCGTGCTTATCTTATTAGGTTACCTAGTAGTTCTCGGTACAGTTTTCGGCGGTTACATGATGACCGGCGGGCACCTTGGAGCACTCTATCAACCGGCTGAACTTATTATCATCGGCGGTGCAGGGGTAGGGGCTTTTATCGTTGGTAACAACGGTAAATCGATCAAGGGCACGCTGAAAGCGATTCCGTTGCTGTTCCGTCGCTCGAAATACACCAAAAGCATGTATATGGATCTGCTGGCACTGCTCTATCGCCTGATGGCGAAGTCGCGTCAGCAGGGGATGTTCTCGCTTGAACGGGATATTGAAAACCCGAAAGAGAGCGAAATTTTTGCCAGCTATCCGCGCATTCTTGCTGACGCCATGATGCTGGACTTCATCGTCGACTATCTGCGACTCATCATCAGCGGCAACATGAATACCTTCGAAATCGAAGCGCTGATGGACGAAGAGATCGAAACTCACGAAAGCGAATCTGAAGTGCCGGCCAACAGCCTGGCACTGGTCGGCGACTCGCTTCCGGCATTCGGTATCGTTGCTGCGGTAATGGGGGTGGTTCACGCTCTGGCCTCGGCAGACCGTCCGGCAGCCGAGCTCGGTGCGCTGATTGCCCATGCGATGGTGGGGACTTTCCTCGGTATTTTGCTGGCGTACGGCTTCATCTCTCCGCTGGCAAGCGTTCTGCGCCAGAAGAGCGCGGAAACCACCAAAATGATGCAGTGCGTGAAGATCACGCTGCTCTCTAACCTCAACGGTTACGCGCCACCGATCGCGGTTGAGTTTGGCCGTAAAACGCTTTACTCCAGCGAGCGTCCGTCGTTTATCGAGCTTGAAGAACACGTGCGTGCGGTGAAAAACCCAAACCAACAGACGACAACTGAGGACGCATGAAAAACCAGTCCCATCCGATCGTCATCGTAAAAAAACGCAAGCACAAGGGCGGCGGGCATGGCGCACACGGCTCGTGGAAAATTGCATACGCCGACTTTATGACAGCAATGATGGCGTTCTTTCTGGTGATGTGGCTGATCTCCATCTCCAGCCCAAAAGAACTGATCCAGATTGCCGAATATTTCCGCACACCGCTGGCAACGGCGGTGGCCGGTGGGCCGCGTATTTCTAACAGCGAAAGCCCGATCCCGGGCGGCGGCGATGATTACACCCAGCAGAAGGGTGAGGTGAAAAAAGAGCCGAACATCGACGAGCTAAAAAGAAAGATGGAGCAGGCGCGTCTGAAGAAACTGCGTGGCGATCTCGATCAGCTGATTGAGGCGGATCCGAAGCTGCGCGCGCTGCGCCCACATCTGAAGATCGACCTGGTGCAGGAAGGGCTGCGTATTCAGATTATCGACAGCCAGAACCGCCCAATGTTTAAAACCGGGAGTGCGGAAGTCGAACCGTACATGCGCGACATTCTGCGCGGTATTGCACCGGTGCTGAACGGCATTCCTAACCGAATCAGCCTGTCAGGACACACGGATGATTTCCCGTACGCCAATGGGGAGAAGGGATACAGCAACTGGGAGCTTTCTGCCGATCGTGCCAACGCCTCGCGTCGCGAGCTGGTGGCAGGTGGGCTTGATGATGGCAAGGTACTGCGCGTAGTCGGCATGGCCGCAACCATGCGCGTTTCCGACCGCGGGCCGGATGATGCCATCAACCGTCGTATCAGTCTTTTAGTGCTGAACCAGCAGGCGGAGCAGGCCATCCTGCATGAAAACGCCGAAAGTCAGAATGAGTCACTGGACGATTTAAAACAGCCTGGGGCCGTTCCTTCGGCTGCCGTTCCAACATCGCCACCAGCCAATCCGAGGTGATAGCGTGAGCATGGATATTAGCGATTTTTACCAGACATTCTTTGATGAAGCCGACGAATTGTTGGCCGATATGGAACAACACTTGCTCGACCTGGTGCCCGAAGCACCGGACTCCGAGCAGCTCAATGCCATCTTCCGTGCGGCGCATTCTATTAAAGGCGGAGCCGGAACGTTTGGATTTACCATCCTGCAGGAAACGACCCATTTAATGGAAAACCTGCTTGATGAAGCACGACGCGGTGAGATGCAGCTCAATACCGACATTATCAACCTGTTTTTGGAAACCAAAGATATTATGCAGGAACAGCTCGACGCCTATAAAAGTTCGGCAGAGCCTGATGCCGCCAGCTTTGAATACATCTGCAATGCGCTGCGCCAGCTCGCGCTGGAAGCAAAAGGTGAGGTTGCCGCAGCGGTTGTTCCGGCCGCGAAACTGAGCGTTGTCGATGCGGTTGCTGCCGACGAGGCCGCGCCAGCCGCTGCGCAGGCGGGCAAACTGCGCGTTGTGCTGTCGCGCCTGAAAGAGAACGAAGTTAACCTGCTGGAAGAAGAGCTGGGTAACCTGGCGAAATTAAGCAACGTGGTAAAAGGCAAAGACAGCCTGGCCGCGACGCTTGATGACGGGATTGGCCAGGACGATATCGTGGCGGTGCTGTGCTTTGTGATTGAAGCTGACCAGATCGCTTTCGAAACCGAAACGGCTGCGGTTGACGCCCCTGCGGCTGCGGAAGAGGTGGCTGTTGTCGCTCAGGCCGCGGCACCGGCTGTGACGCCTGCGGCCCCGGCGCTGAAGGCAGTACCAAAAGAGGCCGCTGCGCCTGGCCGTGGTGAAAAACCTGCCGCGCGCTCCAGCGAGTCAACCAGTATCCGCGTTGCCGTTGAGAAGGTTGACCAGTTGATTAACCTGGTGGGCGAACTGGTGATCACCCAGTCGATGCTGGCGCAACGTTCAAACGAACTCGACCCGGTCACCCATGGCGATCTGATCACCAGCATGGGCCAGCTGCAGCGTAACGCCCGTGACTTGCAGGAATCGGTCATGTCCATCCGTATGATGCCGATGGAATATGTCTTCAGCCGCTTCCCGCGTCTGGTGCGTGACCTTGCCAGCAAGCTGAATAAACAGATTGAACTGACCCTGATGGGCAGCTCAACCGAACTGGATAAGAGCCTGATCGAGCGCATCATCGATCCGTTAACGCACCTGGTGCGTAACAGTCTCGACCACGGTATCGAACTGCCGGAAAACCGCATTGCCGCCGGAAAATCCCCGGTCGGCAACTTGATCCTCTCTGCGGAACATCAGGGCGGGAACATCTGCATCGAAGTGACCGATGACGGCGCCGGTCTGAATCGCGAGCGCATCCTGGCAAAAGCAATTTCGCAGGGGATGGCGGTCAATGAAAACATGACCGACGAAGAAGTGGGCATGCTGATCTTCGCACCGGGCTTCTCTACCGCAGAGCAGGTGACCGACGTCTCCGGGCGCGGCGTAGGCATGGACGTGGTGAAACGTAACATCCAGGAAATGGGCGGCCACGTTGAGATCCAGTCTAAACAGGGTTCCGGCACTACCATTCGCATTCTTCTGCCGCTGACGCTGGCGATCCTCGACGGCATGTCAGTCAAAGTGGCGGACGAAGTCTTTATCCTGCCGCTGAACGCCGTGATGGAATCCCTGCAGCCGCGCGAAGAAGATCTGCATCCGCTGGCGGGTGGCGAGCGCGTTCTTGAAGTGCGTGGTGAGTACCTGCCGCTGGTGGAACTGTGGAAAGTGTTCGAGGTAGACGGGGCGAAGACAGAGGCCACGCAGGGTATCGTTGTGATCCTGCAAAGCGCGGGCCGCCGCTACGCGCTGCTGGTTGATCAGCTGATTGGCCAGCACCAGGTGGTGGTGAAGAACCTCGAAAGTAACTACCGCAAAGTGCCGGGTATTTCTGCCGCCACCATTCTGGGTGATGGTAGCGTGGCGCTGATCGTCGATGTGTCGGCGCTTCAGGGATTAAATCGTGAACAACGTGTGGCGTACACAGCCGCCTGATTAAGTAGAAGGTAATAACATGACCGGTATGAGTAATGTAACGAAACTGGCGGGCGAGCCATCAGGGCAGGAATTCCTGGTCTTCACTTTAGGCGATGAGGAGTACGGCATCGATATCCTGAAAGTGCAGGAAATCCGTGGTTACGACCAGGTTACCCGCATCGCTAACACGCCTGCTTTTATTAAAGGTGTCACCAACCTGCGTGGCGTTATTGTGCCAATCGTGGACCTGCGCGTGAAGTTCAGCCAGGGCGACGTTGACTACGACGACAACACCGTGGTGATCGTTCTGAACCTGGGGCAGCGCGTGGTCGGTATCGTGGTCGATGGCGTATCTGATGTGCTCTCCCTGACCTCAGACCAAATTCGCCCAGCGCCGGAGTTTGCGGTCACGCTGTCGACCGAATACCTGACTGGTCTGGGCGCGCTCGGCGAGCGTATGCTGATTCTGGTGAACATCGAGAAGCTGCTGAACAGCGATGAGATGGCGCTGCTGGATATCGCGGCGAGTCACGTAGCGTAGGTAAATGCAAAACGGCAACCCAGGTTGCCGTTTTTTGTGTTTGCTCCCTCTCCCTGTGGGAGAGGGTTGGGGTGAGGGCATCAGGCCTCACCCTTTTTTCATGCCATTACGCTTCCTGCTTTACCAGCTCAGCTTCCGCTTCAGCTTCACGCGCACCTTCATTCTGCGACAGCATCGCGGTCGCAATACCATTCCCCAGAACGTTAATTGCGGAACGGCCCATATCCAGGAAGTGGTCGATCCCCATCAGCAGCAGAATACCCGCCACCGGAATGTTAAAGCTTGGGATCGTCGCGGCCAGCACCACCAGGGATGAACGCGGTACGCCCGCAATCCCTTTGGAGGCCAGCATCAGCGTCAGCATCAGAACCGTCACTTCCGAGAAGCTCAGGTGAATGTTGTACGCCTGAGCGATAAACATCGAAGCGAAAGAGCAGTACACCATCGAACCCACCAGGTTGAAGGAGTAGCCAATCGGCAGAACGAAAGAGGCGATGTTGCGCGAGCAGCCAAAACGCTCCAGCTGCTCCAGCGTTTTAGGGTAGGCGGCTTCAGAGCTGCTGGTGGTAAACGCCACCAGGACCGGATCTTTCAGCATGCTGACCAGGCGGAACACCTCTTTTTTCAGCACCATGTAACCCACGGCCAGCAGCACCATGCAGGTGAGAAGAATGGCAACATAGTAGCCACCAATAAAGGAGGCGTAGTTCAGCAGAATGCCCAGA
Organism: Enterobacter sp. PL_is514; assembly: GCF_055816715.1. NCBI lineage: Bacteria > Pseudomonadati > Pseudomonadota > Gammaproteobacteria > Enterobacterales > Enterobacteriaceae > Enterobacter > Enterobacter sp. PL_is514. The sequence continues at coordinate 319,095 of NZ_JBVPGN010000028.1, forward strand.
CCCTGCGTGGCAATCACGGAGGAGATCGCCGCAAAAATGGCCAGCGGAGCAACGTACATCACGTAACCCGTGACCTTCAGCATGATATGGGAAACCACATCCAGCGCGGCCACCAGCGGCGCGTTGAATTTCTGCCCCAGCGACGCGCCGCCGATGCCGAAGAACATCGAGAACACCACAATCTGCAGGATCTCATTGTTCGACATCGCCCCTGCGATACTGGTTGGAATGGTGTGCGACAGGAACGCTTTCAGCGTCATGCCGCCAACGGCCAGACCGGTATCCACCGCTTCGGTTGGGATCGTCAGGTTCAGACCGCTTCCCGGATGCTCCAGCGTGACGATAAACAGGCCAACCAGAATAGAGAGTACGGATGAGCTGATAAACCACACCATCGCTTTACCGCCAACGCGGCCAATAGTGGAGGTTTCGCCCAGCTTCATAATGCCGACGGTGAGCGTGCTGAAGACCAATGGTGCAATGACCATTTTGATCAGACGGAGGAAAATATCGGTCAGAAGGGTAATGTTATCCGACCAGGCTGTGATGGCATCCGCAGATGCATATTCATGAATTGCTGCCCCTGAAAGAATACCCGCCAGCATGAATATCACGATGAAGAGTGTGAGTTTGTTTGCACTTGCCACGAAAAAAGACCCTCTATGCGCTTCAGATGTAGCCCGCATCGATACATATAAATTTTTTATTACGATGCAGGAAATTATTCGGCACATAAATTGACGTAAAGTGTAGGGGGATACAACACCTTTTTAAGTTTTATTAATTTTGTTGTTATTGCCCTGACGATATATTGTGATCTGCATCACACTTTAATGGATATATTCTCTCCGGAAAAAATAAAATCGCGGATTAAATAAATTTAACTCTCTGTTATTAATAAGGAAATTAAGTCAATAAGACATATGGCTTATGCGTTGAGGGGCGGGTGGTCGAAGCGATATCCGTAAACTAAATTCTCAATAATCCCCTCAAAGGAACCTTAAGCGGGGCTAACATCTTGAACGACAAAAATAAAATGTGGCAAGGGAACGGAGACGTCTTCTGGAGGGTGGTAAATGAAAAGAAAACTCCTTTTGATCTGCGCAGGAACCTTACTGACTGCGACTACGGCCCATCAGGCGCTGGCCGTCACCAGCAGTGGCACCATCGGCGCGACGCTGACGCTGACAAACGGCTGTCTGATAAACGGTTCGCCCGCGCAAAGCGGCATTAACTTCGGTACGCTCGATTTCGGTACCCATCCGGCAACCTTTTCCACTCTTACGACGCAGCTGAGCGGCGCCAGCGGCGGAAACACCTTCACCATTCAATGTACGACCGCCAGCTATACGGTGGCGATCACCGGTAATACCCATTCTACGGCACCCGGAACCGTTGTCGGTTCGCCGGGGACGCCTGAACGCTATCTGGTTAATACGGCCAACGCGGCCCAGGGCGTGGCTTACAGCCTGTACAGCGACAGCGGGTTTAACACAGTGATTGCCAACAACGCCGCGTTGCCGATCGCCTCAACGGCCGGAGGGGTAGACAGCTACACCCTCTACGGACGTATTACCGGCGGTGGTAACAGCGTGACGGTCGTCCCGGGAACCTACACCGACACGATTAACGTCAGCGTAACCTATTAGTCCCGAATAGCCATGAAGGCAACTCTCACAGGTCTGCGCAAATGCGCAGAGGGACACGTGCAGCCTTTTTTCGCGCTGCTCGTCGGATTGCTCATGATGCCCGCGGCGAATGCGGTGACATCACAGTCGTTTAAGGTCAGCGCGACGATTGTACCGGGATGCGCGGTAGCCACCGGTAGCGGAGGGCTTCTCGGTACGCTGGATTTTGGCACCCATAACGGCGTCGAGAGCGCGCCGGTCAGCACCAGCTTTGTGCCAAACGGGGCGTTGTCTATCGCCTGTACGCCGGGCGTGGCGCTGAGCATGAGCATTAACGGCGGGCAGAATTACGCCTCCGTCCGCCGGATGAAGCGGTCAGGCGGAACAGAACTGGTGCCGTACCGGCTTTACAGCAGCAGCTCGCTGGCCGCGAACAGCGAAATTGGCGTCAACCAGGCGATAGCGGTGACCTATACCAACAGCAATAACATCGCGCTGCCGCTTTTTGGCGTGGCGCTACTGACCGGTTTTAGCCCGGCGGGAACCTATTCCGATCAGCTCACCGTGACCTTGTCATGGTAATAAAGGGAGAGTGTTGATGAAGCCATTTTTCAGACCCGTTTGTCTGGCGGGCGCGTTGGGCATGGCTGCGGCAATCGGCCAGGTACAGGCGGCGGCCACTATCCTGCTCTGGCCGATCGATCCGTGGCTTGCTGCGGACGCCAATGCCACGGAACTGTGGATCCAGAACCAGGGAAACAGCGCCACGACGATGCAGGTCCGCATCGTGCGCTGGAAGCAGGAGGACGGACACGAGCGTTATACCGCGCAGCAGGACGTGGTCGCCAGCCCGCCGATCGTCACGATTGGCACGGGCAGCAAGCAGCTTATTCGCCTTATCAAACAGACTTCAGTCCCCGCAGGCGTCGAACAGGCCTACCGCATTATTGTCGATGAAATCCCCCAGCCTGATGCCAAAGCCGAACCCTCCATTGGCCTCAAATTGCAGATGCGATACTCCATTCCTCTGTTTGTGTATGGACAGGGGATACCGACGATAAAAGAGGGCGCGCACCACGCGCTGGTGGAGACCCGAAACCTGAGCTGGCGGGTGACGCAGGCGGGTGGACAGCCTGCGCTGGAGGTCCGAAATCGCGGGGATGTCCATGTCAGGCTAAGCCAGGTGGCGCTGGAGCAGGGAGGGCAGAAACGCACGGTTGCGGAGGGATTACTGGGGTACGTCCTTCCGGGCAGCACCCGCAGCTGGCCGGTACCCGCTGGCGTTCGTCAGCCAGAGCGGATGAGCGCGCAGATTAATGCCAGGGACGCACAATGGCAGTCGACGCCCGTCAACTGAAGCCGGCGATGATGATACTGCTCTGCGTCAGTTCCGCAACCTGGGCTGAGCCCGGTGACGACAGTTTACCGCCGCCGCCCCAGGCACAGGCGATACATGATGAAGCGGTTTTCCAGCTTGCCCTCGTGGTCAACCACTACGACACCGGTCTGGTCGTGCCCGTGACGCAGCGTAAAGGCGCTTTCTTTATCTCCAGCGCCGATTTGCTGCGCGCGGGGCTGCCCCCGGCGCATGTTCCCACCGGAGAGGTGAATCTCTCCTCGCTTGCCCTGGTTCGGGTGGAGTACGACAGCGCCGCGCAGCGCCTGCTGCTGACCGTTCCCCGCGACTGGGTGACGGCCCGGGTGACGCCGTTCAGCGCGCAAGCGACGCAGGCCAAACCGCACTACGGGCGCGGGGCGCTGCTGAATTACGATCTCTACACCAACCACACGGAACATATCGGCGGTCAGGCGTCGCTCTGGCATGAGTTCCGCTACTTCGACGAGAACGGCTCCTTTTCCTCCACCGGCTACGCGCGCGAAAATTTCAGCGGTAACGACGGCCAGCAGGAAGGGTATGTCCGCTATGACACGACCCTGCTGTTCACTAACGAAGATGACGCGATGAGCTGGAGCGTCGGGGACGTGATCAGCGATGCCCTGAGCTGGAGCTCCAGCGTGCGGATGGGGGGGATCAGCGTCGGGCGAGATTTCTCCCTGCGCCCCGATCTGGTGACGTGGCCGCTGCCCGAGTTCGCGGGGGAGGCCGCGGTACCCACCTCGGTCGATCTCTTTATCAATGGCTATCGTTCCGGCTCAACCCAGCTTCAGCCGGGCCCCTTCACCCTGACCAATCTGCCCTATATCAACGGCGCCGGGGATGCGGTGCTGGTCACGACGGATGCGCTGGGGCGCCAGGTGAGCACCACGCTACCGTTTTACGTCACCAGCGACCTGCTTAAACAAGGGCTCAGCGACGGTGCCGTGACCCTGGGCAGCCTGCGGCGTAATTACGGTATCAGGAATTTTGACTACGGTTCCGCGGCGGGCAGCGGCTCGTATCGCTACGGTCTAACAGACTGGCTAACGCTGGAAGGCCACGCGGAAGGGGCGCAGGAGCTGGCGCTGGGTGGGGCGGGGACCGTGATGAAACTCGGCCAGTTTGGCGTGGTGAATACCTCTTACTCGCAAAGCCGCATGCGCGGTGATGCGGGCGGGCAAATCAACTGGGGTTACCAGTACAGCACCAGCGCGTTTAGCGTCGCCACCCAGCACACGCGTCGCGGTCGCGGTTTTGGCAATCTGGCCCTCTATGACCAGCCGACGGTGTATGATGAAAACGATAAACCCATCGCCAGCTTCAGCCGTAATACGGACCAGTATTCTCTGACCTTCAATCTGGGACAGTACGGCAACATCGGTGCGGCCTGGATCGGCGTGGAGAGTTTCGACAGCCAAAAAACCGAACTGCTCAATCTCTCCTGGAGCCGCAATCTGTGGGGGGCGAGCAGTATTTACCTGGCCGGCAGCCGGGATCAGCAGCGGGGAGACTGGACGGTCGCGCTGTCGCTGCAGGTGCCCCTGGGTGCACGCGACAGCGCTGCCGTCACCGTTGAAAATACCCCGGATGCAGGCAGTACCCAGCGCATCAACTATAACCATTCCATGCCTTCTGACGGTGGGTTTAGCTGGAACATGGCCTGGGCCAACCAGTCAAGATCCAGTGATTATCAACAGGGGACGCTGGGCTGGCGCAATAACAATATAGAGCTGCAGGGCGGCGGTTATGGCGAAAGGGATACCATGACCTGGTGGGGCGAGGCGATGGGCGCAATTGTCCTGATGGACGGCGAACTGTTTGCAGCGAATAAAATCAACGATGCGTTTGTGGTCATCAGTACCGACGGTCATCCGGATGTGCCCGTCAGCTACGAGAACCAGCCCGTCGGTAAAACCAATAACAACGGCTACCTGCTGGTGAGCGGGGTGTCGGCGTATTACCCCGCAAGCTACCGGATTGATACCCTGAATCTGCCGGCGGATACCCGTCTGAAAGAGACCGAGCGACGGATCGCGATCCGCCGTCACAGCGGCTATCTGGTTGATTTCCCGATGGAGCAGGAGCGGGTGGCAAGCGTTATTCTGCATGATGCGCACGGGCAGGCGCTGCCGGTGGGAAGCCAGGTCCGACGGGTCTCGCGCAGCAATGCGGTGGTGGGGTATGACGGCATCGCCTGGCTGGAAAATCTCAGTGATGTGAACCCGCTGGAGGTGATAGCGCCTGACGGAAAACGCTGCAGGGCGACCCTGACCGTGGGGGCCAATCCGGAACACAAGCTGAAAACCTACGGGCCGCTGATTTGTCGGGAGGCGCCATGACGCGCCTGCTGCTGTTGATTCTGCTGCTGTTCTCCAGCGGCGGCTGGGCGGCGTGTACCGTCAGTACGGTCAATGCCTCATTTGGCAGCGTCACCTCCTTCGCGCTCAGCGGAACAGGCGAGGTGGAAACCACCGGCACGCTGGTGGTGTCCTGTGATGCCATACTGAATCTGCTGACCAACGACTCGGTGACGCTGACCTACACCGCGGCATCGGTTTCGGGCAGCAGCCGGGCCACCATGAAACGGACAGATGATGCGACCATCACGGACGTGATCCCCACCCGGCTGTGCGGACTCTCGGGCTGCGCGAGCAGCAGCGAGGTACAGATAAGTAAATCGTATACCTGGAGTGGAAATACCTTGCTGGGGCTGCTGGGGTCAAAGCAGTACAACATTCCGCTCTATTTTCGCACCGTCGCCGGACAAAACGTCACTGCCGGGCCATATCAGGTGCAGTTAACCTTCAGCGTTAACTACAGCGTGTGCTCCGTGGGCGCGCTCGGCATTTGCACAATCAATCAGGCGGGCACCGCGACGACCACCATTCTACTGAACATGACTGTTACCAACGATTGCAGCGCCATGACCACGCCGGACGTGAACTTCAACAGCGCACCGCTGGTACAAAGTTTCCCTACCGTTTCGCAGGCGATTGCCGTCACCTGTACCAAAGGCAGTACGTATACCATCGGCATTAACAACGGGGCTAACGCGCTGAACAACGTGCGGCGCATGGTGAGCGGCAGCAACGCCATGAGCTATGACATCTATAAAGAAGCCACCAGTAACCGCTGGGGCGGCAGCGGCAGCGAGCGCTGGTCCAGCGCGGTATCGTCACAGGTCAGCACCGACGGCTTGCTGCGCACCTACAATTACACCGCGAAAGTCCTTACCAATCAGACCACGCCACCCGCCGGAACCTACACCGATACGCTGATTGTTGACGTGGCGTTTTAGCCCCGCGCTTTTCCCTTTCTCAAATGTAAAGTTCCTGTGGGTAGTGCCGATAACACCGTTAATAAATCTATGAGAAGGTGTTGTATGTTGAACCGTATCCGCGTTGTCACAATGCTTATGATGGTGCTGGTCATTTTCGCACTTCTTCAGCTTATCTCCGGCGGGCTTTTTTTCTCGTCATTAAAACAGAACCAGGACAGCTTCGCGGCCTCGAACGATCTCCGTCTGCAGCAAAGTGAACTCACGTCAACGTGGGATCTGATGCTGCAAACGCGTATCAACCTGAGCCGCTCGTCCGCGCGCATGATGATGGATCCCAACAATCAGCAGAGCAGCGCGAAAACCGATCTGTTGAAAAATGCCCGTGCCACCCTTGCTGACGCCGCTAAACACTACGACGCCTTCAAAAAGATCACCCCGCAGCCTGCGATGGAGCAGGTGAGCCAGAATATCGATGAAAAATACAGCGCCTACCATGCCGGTCTGACGGAACTGATTCAGTTCCTGGAGAGCGGCAATATGGACGCCTATTTCGCACAGCCTACGCAGGGGATGCAAAACGCCCTCGGCGCGGCGCTGGGGGAGTACGCGAAGGTCAGTGGCGATCTCTATCACACAGCCTTTACCGCAAGCCAGAATGACTATCGTTTTGCGAAATGGCAGATGGCCGTGATGGCGCTGGCGCTGGTCATTGTGCTGGTCGCAGTATGGTACGGCATTCGCCATATCCTGCTGAACCCTCTTGGCCGCGTCATTGCCCACATTCGTGAAATTGCCGGCGGCGATCTGACCAAAACGCTGACCGTTTCCGGGCGTAATGAGATCACCGAGCTGGCAAATAGCGTTGACCACATGCAGCGTTCGTTAATCGACACCGTCGCCAACGTGCGCAACGGGTCGGAAGCTATTTATACCGGCACCAGCGAAATTGCGATGGGGAATAACGATCTCTCATCTCGTACCGAGCAGCAGGCTTCCGCCCTGGAAGAGACGGCCGCCAGCATGGAGCAGCTTACCGCGACCGTGAAGCAGAACGCCGATAACGCCCGTCAGGCGTCTCAGCTGGCAGAAAGCGCCTCCGAGACGGCGCAGCGAGGCGGTCGCGTGGTAGATGGCGTGGTGAAAACCATGCACGAAATCGCCGACAGCTCGAAGAAGATCGCCGACATCATCAGCGTCATTGACGGTATTGCCTTCCAGACCAACATTCTGGCGCTGAACGCCGCCGTGGAAGCGGCGCGTGCGGGCGAACAGGGACGCGGGTTTGCCGTGGTGGCCGGGGAAGTGCGCAATTTGGCCAGCCGCAGCGCCAACGCGGCGAAAGAGATCAAGTCGCTGATTGAAGATTCCGTCTCCCGCGTGGATACCGGCTCCGTGCTGGTGGAAAGTGCCGGGGAGACCATGAATGACATCGTGAATGCCGTCACCCGCGTGACGGACATCATGGGTGAAATCGCCTCTGCGTCTGATGAGCAGAGTCGTGGTATCGACCAGGTTGCCCTGGCGGTATCGGAAATGGATCGCGTGACACAACAAAACGCCGCGCTGGTGCAGGAGTCCGCTGCGGCGGCCGCTGCGCTGGAAGACCAGGCGAGCCGTCTGAAGATGGCCGTCTCGGCGTTTCGTCTCGCTTCACTCGCTGGAAACACGGTCACCCCGCAGGCGACGTATCGCGCGCCAGTCGCTGAATCGGCTGCAAGCCGTACGCGCACCGCGACGACCGGACAAGATGAAAACTGGGAAACATTTTGACTGACAATTAAACCGCGGCTGCTTGCCGCTTGATGGGAGCGTGGATGTTAAATCGTATTCGTATCTCGACCACACTGTTTTTGATTCTGATCCTTTGCGGTGTGTTGCAGGTTGGCAGTAACGGGTTGTCTTTCTGGGCGTTTCGCGATGGCTATCAGAATTTGCAGGAAGTTGAGACGAGTAATCAGCAGCGCTCCGCACTGGCACAAACGCGTGCCGTGCTGTTGCAGGCAAGCACTGCGCTGAACAAGGCGGGAACCTTAACCGCGCTGAGTTATCCGCCGGATGACATTAAAGCGCTGATGGCGACCGCGCGCGACAGCCTGAAACAGGCTGACGCACAGTTTAAAGCTTTTACGGCGCAGGCCGCCGACAGCGAGAAAGAGAAAGCGCTGAAGGCCGCCATGAAGACGAACTTTGAACAGTGGTACAGCGATCTGGACCATCAGGCGACGTGGCTTGAGAACAACCAGCTGTCGGACTTTATGACCGCGCCGGTTCAGGCCTCGCAGGCGGCGTTTGACGGCAGCTTTAACGCGTGGCAGCAGGATATTAACCAGTCTGTTCAGCGTGCCGGTGAACAGAGCCGTCAAAGCTATCACATGTCGGGCGTCATCTTTGCCGTGGTGGTGATTCTGGCAGGGCTGCTGACCGGCGCCGCACTGCTCTGGTCGCGCAGAATGATTGTCCAGCCGCTGGCGATTATCAGCAGCCACTTCGACAGTATTGCGAAAGGCGATCTGGCGCGTCCGGTAGCGGTGTTCGGCAGGAACGAAATTTCGGCGATCTTTGCCAGCCTGAAGGCGATGCAGGGATCGCTGCGGGAAACGGTGAGCGACGTGCGGCAGGGCAGTTATGCCATGCACACCGGGATCTCAGAGATTGCGGCGGGCAATAACGATCTCTCGTCACGCACCGAGCAGCAGGCGGCTTCGCTGGCGCAGACGGCGGCCAGCATGGAGCAGCTGACCGCGACGGTAAGCCAGAACGCCGATAACGCGCGTCAGGCGTCTGACCTGTCAAAACAGGCGGCGATGACGGCGAAGAAAGGCGGAGACCAGGCGTCCCATGTCGCCAGCACCATGCAGGAGATTGCCACCAGTTCGCAGAAAATTGGTGACATCATCAGCGTGATTGACGGTATCGCGTTCCAGACCAACATTCTGGCGCTGAATGCCGCCGTGGAAGCGGCGCGCGCCGGGGAGCAGGGGCGAGGATTTGCGGTGGTGGCAGGGGAAGTGCGTAACCTGGCGAGCCGCAGCGCCAACGCGGCGAAAGAGATTAAGGTGCTGATCGAAGAGTCGGTCTCGCGCGTTCAGCAGGGCTCAACGCTTGTGGATACGGCGGCGAAAACCATGCACGAGATCGTCACCTCCGTGACGCGGGTGAACGACATCATGGGCGAAATTGCCTCGGCGTCGGACGAACAGCGTCGCGGCATTGAGCAGGTTGCACAGGCCGTCAGCCAGATGGATCAGGTGACGCAACAGAACGCCTCGTTAGTTGAGGAAGCGGCAGCGGCAACCGATCAGCTGGCCAGTCAGGCCGATCGTCTGACCGGACTGGTCGCGGTGTTTAATGTGAAAGAGCACGTTGAAGCAGTAACAGAAGTCGGGCGGTCGCAGGCCGTGCCAGTTGTATCCTGAATGTAATTAAGAAGGCGCTATGACATCACCAATGCCCCCTGGGCAAACGTCATTATTGTTGCAGATGACACAGCGCCTCGCGCTGTCCGACGCGCATTTTCGTCGGATATGTCAGTTAATCTACCAGCGTGCGGGGATCGTGCTTGCGGATCATAAGCGCGACATGGTCTACAACCGCCTGGTGCGGCGCTTGCGCACGCTGGGGCTGGATGATTTTGGCCGCTATCTGAGCATGCTCGAGGCGAACCAGAACAGCGCGGAGTGGCAGGCTTTTATTAACTCGTTAACCACCAACCTGACGGCGTTTTTCCGTGAAGCCCACCATTTCCCGGTCCTGGCCGAGCACGCACGCCGTCGCACCGGGGAGTATCGCGTATGGAGTGCGGCCGCCTCGACGGGTGAAGAACCGTATTCGCTGGCGATCACCCTGGCTGATACCCTGGGCATGACGCCCGGACGCTGGAAAGTCTACGCCAGCGATATCGATACCGAGGTGCTGGAGAAGGCGCGTAACGGCGTTTATCGCCAGGATGAGCTGAAAACGCTGTCACCACAGCAGCTGCAGCGTTATTTCATGCGCGGAACGGGCCCGCATGAAGGCCTGGTACGCGTACGCCAGGAACTGGCGAACTGCGTTGAATTCGCGCCCGTAAACCTGCTGGATAAGCAGTACAACGTGCCGGGGCCGTTCGACGCTATCTTTTGCCGTAACGTCATGATCTATTTTGATAAAACGACGCAACAGGACATTCTGCGTCGGTTTGTTCCGTTGCTCAAGCCTGACGGTTTACTGTTTGCAGGGCACTCGGAAAACTTCAGCAACCTCGCGCGTGAGTTTAGCCTGCGTGGGCAAACGGTATATGCGCTGAGTAAGGAAAAAGCATGAGTAAAATCAGGGTGTTGTCTGTCGATGATTCAGCGCTGATGCGTCAGATCATGACTGAAATTATCAATAGCCACAGCGACATGGAGATGGTGGCAACCGCGCCCGATCCGCTGGTAGCGCGGGATTTAATTAAAAAATATAACCCCGACGTGCTAACGCTGGATGTCGAGATGCCGCGCATGGATGGCATAGATTTCCTCGAAAAATTAATGCGGCTTCGGCCCATGCCGGTGGTGATGGTCTCCTCCCTGACCGGAAAAGGCTCGGAAATCACCCTGCGCGCGCTGGAGCTGGGGGCGGTGGATTTTGTCACCAAACCGCAGCTCGGCATTCGCGAAGGGATGCTGGCCTACAGCGAAATGATCGCCGAGAAGATCCGCACCGCGTCTCGTGCGAAGCTTGCCGCCCACACGCCGATGGCCGCGCCTGCGACCCTGAAGGCCGGTCCCTTACTCAGCTCGGAAAAACTGCTGGTGATTGGCGCGTCAACCGGAGGAACAGAGGCAATTCGTCATGTACTCCAGCCATTGCCGCTTTCAAGTCCGGGTATTCTGATCACTCAGCATATGCCGCCAGGCTTTACCCGTTCGTTCGCCGAACGCCTGAACAAGCTGTGCCAGATCAGCGTGAAAGAGGCGGAAGACGGCGAGCGCGTGCTCCCGGGACATGCCTACATCGCCCCGGGCGACAAGCATATGGAGCTGGCGCGCAGCGGCGCTAACTATCAAATCAAAATTCATGACGGACCGCCGGTCAACCGGCACCGTCCGTCGGTGGATGTGCTGTTTCATTCGGTGGCGAAACATGCGGGGCGCAACGCCGTTGGGGTGATCCTGACGGGGATGGGCAACGATGGTGCCGCCGGAATGCTTGCAATGCACCAGGCTGGCGCCTGGACGATTGCGCAGAATGAAGCAAGTTGTGTGGTGTTCGGCATGCCGCGCGAGGCCATCAATATGGGTGGCGTGAGCGAAGTGGTCGATCTTAGCCAGGTAAGCCAGCAGATGCTGGCGAAAATCAGTGCCGGACAGGCAATACGTATTTGACTCAGGAGTATTATTTTATGGCGGATAAAGAGCTTAAGTTTTTGGTTGTGGATGACTTTTCCACCATGCGTCGCATCGTGCGCAACCTGCTGAAAGAGCTGGGCTTCAACAACGTTGAAGAAGCAGAAGACGGCGTTGATGCGCTGAACAAGCTGCAGGCTGGCGGGTTTGGTTTTGTTATCTCCGACTGGAACATGCCTAACATGGACGGTCTGGAACTGCTGAAAACCATTCGTGCCGATGCGGGAATGGCGTCTATGCCGGTTCTGATGGTCACTGCAGAAGCGAAAAAAGAGAACATCATTGCCGCTGCACAGGCGGGCGCAAGCGGCTATGTGGTGAAGCCATTCACCGCGGCAACCCTGGAAGAGAAGCTCGGTAAGATCTTCGAGAAACTCGGCATGTGAGGTGATGGAAATGTTGCAACCTGCTATGAAACCCGTTGAAGAACACTCGCCGAGCGATATCATCGTCCGCATCGGCAGCCTGACGCGCATGCTGCGTGACAGCCTGCGCGAGCTGGGTCTGGATCAGGCGATTGCCGAAGCCGCGGAAGCCATTCCTGATGCCCGCGATCGTCTGGACTATGTTGTGCAGATGACCGCTCAGGCCGCGGAACGTGCGCTGAACAGCGTTGAAGCGTCACAGCCGCACCAGGATGCGATGGAAAAGGGGGCGAAAGCGCTGAGCAAACGCTGGGACGAGTGGTTTGAGAACCCTATCGAGCTGGCGGATGCCCGTGAGCTGGTGACGGATACCCGTCAGTACCTGGGTGATGTGCCGGGTCACACCAGCTTCACCAACGCCCAGCTGCTGGACATCATGATGGCGCAGGATTTCCAGGACCTGACCGGTCAGGTGATCAAGCGCATGATGGATGTTATCCAGGAGATTGAACGTCAGCTGCTGATGGTTCTGCTGGAGAACATTCCGGAGCCGGCAGCCCGTCCAAAACGCGAGAATGAAAGCCTGCTCAATGGTCCTCAGCTCGACGCCAGCAAAGCGGGCGTTGTGGCAAGCCAGGATCAGGTCGACGACCTGCTGGACAGCCTCGGCTTCTGATGGTCCGTTCCGCCTCAGGAGGTTAACGCCACCTGAGGCGGTTTGCGACAAAATCACCGAAAAGAGCCCGAATAAACGGGCTTTTCCCGCCATTGGATTTCCGCTGCGCTGGCATGATACCCGTGACGTAATGGGCTGAGCATGCACTGTGGCTGAAGAGAACGACGACAAAACGGAAGCCCCCACACCCCACCGACTAGAAAAGGCGCGTGAGGAAGGGCAGATCCCCCGATCCCGAGAATTGACCTCCCTGCTGATCCTTATCGTAGGGGTGTGCATTATCTGGTGGGGCGGGGAGTCGCTCGCCCGCAAACTGGCGGGAATGTTGTCCACCGGCTTACGCTTTGACCACAGCATGGTCAACGATCCGAATCTGATCCTCAGCCAGATAATTCAGCTTATTAAAGGGGCCATGGTTGCGCTGCTGCCCCTGATTACCGGGGTTGTGCTGGTCGCGCTGGTCTCTCCGGTGATGCTCGGCGGTCTGGTTTTTAGTGCCAAATCGCTGCAGCCGAAATTTTCCAAACTGAACCCGCTGCCGGGCATTGCGAAAATGTTCTCTGCCCAGACCGGGGCTGAGCTGCTCAAAGCCGTTCTCAAATCGGTGCTGATGGGCAGTTCCGCAGGGTTTTACCTCTGGTACCACTGGCCGGAAATGATGCGTCTTATCAGCGAATCACCGCTCACCGCGATGAGCAACGCGCTGAATCTGGTCGGGCTCTGCGCGCTGCTAGTGGTGCTCAGCATTATCCCGATGGTGGGTTTTGACGTGATCTTCCAGCTTTATACCCACTTCAAAAAACTGCGCATGTCACGGCAGGATATTCGTGACGAATATAAGCAGATGGAAGGTGACCCGCACGTGAAAGGGCGCATCCGCCAGATGCAGCGTGCCGCCGCCCGTCGCCGCATGATGGAAGATGTGCCGAAGGCCGACGTCATTGTTACTAACCCGACGCACTATTCCGTTGCGCTGCGCTATGACGAAAACAAAATGAGCGCGCCGAAAGTGGTGGCGAAAGGGGCGGGGCTGATTGCTCTGCGTATCCGGGAAATTGGCACCGAACACCGCGTGCCGATCCTGGAAGCTCCTCCGCTGGCGCGTGCCCTGTACCGCCATGCGGATATTGGACAACAGATCCCGGGACAGCTCTACGCCGCCGTGGCGGAAGTGCTGGCCTGGGTATGGCAGTTGAAGCGCTGGCGTCTGGCCGGCGGTCAACGGCCTGTGAAACCTGAGAACCTTCCGGTGCCTGCCGCGCTGGATTTTATGAACGAGAAGGACACTGATGGCTAATCTGGTGGCAATGTTGCGCCTGCCCGGCAACCTGAAATCGACCCAATGGCAGATCCTGGCCGGGCCGATTCTGATCCTGCTAATTCTGTCGATGATGGTACTGCCGCTCCCGGCGTTCATCCTCGACCTGCTTTTCACTTTCAATATTGCGCTGTCCATTATGGTGCTGCTGGTGGCGATGTTCACCCAGCGTACCCTGGAATTCGCCGCGTTCCCGACCATTCTGCTGTTTACCACCCTGCTGCGACTGGCGCTGAACGTAGCGTCCACGCGTATCATCCTGATGGAAGGTCACACCGGGGCGGCAGCGGCGGGTAAAGTGGTGGAAGCGTTCGGCCACTTCCTGGTGGGCGGCAATTTCGCTATCGGTATCGTGGTGTTCGTTATCCTCGTTATCATCAACTTTATGGTCATCACCAAAGGTGCAGGGCGTATTGCGGAAGTGGGCGCGCGCTTTGTGCTCGACGGGATGCCGGGCAAGCAGATGGCGATCGACGCCGACCTGAACGCCGGTCTTATCGCCGAAGATGAAGCCAAAAAACGCCGTTCGGAAGTGACGCAGGAAGCGGACTTTTACGGCTCCATGGACGGTGCGAGTAAGTTTGTGCGCGGTGACGCCATCGCAGGCATTCTGATCATGGTGATTAACGTGGTCGGCGGCCTGCTGGTGGGGGTACTGCAGCACGGAATGGACATGGGCCACGCGGCGGAAAGCTATACGCTGCTGACCATTGGTGACGGTCTGGTTGCGCAGATCCCGGCGCTGGTTATCTCCACGGCGGCGGGTGTTATCGTGACCCGCGTGAGCACCGATCAGGACGTTGGCGAGCAGATGGTGGGCCAGCTGTTCAGCAACCCGCGCGTCATGCTGCTTGCCGCGGCGGTTCTCGGGTTGCTCGGTCTGGTGCCGGGGATGCCAAACCTCGTCTTCCTGCTGTTTACGGCAGGTCTGCTGGGGCTAGCCTGGTGGATGCGTGGCCGTGAAACCAAACCGGCTGCGGAACCTGTTCCGGTAAAAATGCCGGAGAATACCCAGGCCGTCGAAGCGACCTGGAACGACGTTCAGCTGGAAGATTCCCTGGGAATGGAAGTGGGCTATCGCCTGATCCCGATGGTCGATTTCCAGCAGGACGGCGAGCTGCTTGGCCGTATCCGCAGCATCCGTAAAAAATTCGCGCAGGATATGGGCTTCCTGCCGCCGGTTGTTCACATCCGCGACAATATGGACCTGCCGCCCGCGCGCTATCGCATCCTGATGAAAGGCGTTGAAATTGGCAGCGGTGATGCCTATCCGGGCCGCTGGCTGGCGATTAACCCCGGTACCGCCGCAGGCACGCTGCCGGGCGAGCAAACCATCGACCCGGCCTTTGGTCTGGCCGCGATCTGGATTGAAAGTGCCCTGAAAGAGCAGGCGCAGATCCAAGGGTATACGGTTGTTGAAGCCAGTACCGTGGTGGCGACCCACCTTAATCACCTGATTGGGCAATTCTCGGCAGAGCTGTTTGGCCGTCAGGAAGCGCAGCAGCTGCTGGACCGCGTCACGCAGGAGATGCCGAAGCTGACGGAAGATCTGGTCCCGGGCGTGGTGACGCTGACGACGCTGCACAAGGTGCTGCAAAACCTGCTCGAAGAAAAGGTACCGATCCGCGATATGCGCACCATTCTGGAAACGCTGGCAGAGCATGCGCCAATCCAGAGCGATCCGCACGAGCTGACGGCGGTGGTGCGCGTGGCGCTGGGGCGTGCGATCACCCAGCAGTGGTTCCCGGGAACTGGAGAAGTGCAGGTTATTGGCCTCGATACGCCGCTTGAACGCCTGCTGCTTCAGGCCCTGCAGGGCGGGGGCGGGCTGGAGCCGGGCCTGGCGGACCGTCTGCTGGCGCAAACCCAGGAGGCGCTGGCGCGTCAGGAGATGCTTGGCGCGCCGCCGGTGCTGCTGGTGAACCATGCGCTGCGTCCGCTGCTGTCGCGCTTCCTGCGTCGCAGCCTGAACCAGCTGGTTGTACTCTCGAATCTGGAGCTGTCGGACAACCGTCATATCCGCATGACCGCGACGATTGGAGGAAAATAATGCGTAAATGGCTTTGGATTTTACTCTTCCCGCTGGTGGCACAGGCTGGCGGGGAGGGGACCTGGCAGGCAAGCAGCATGGGGGTGAGCCTCAGCAACCGGGGCGTCGCCATGTCCTCTAACCCGCTTTCGCCTTCTGAAGGCGTTTCCGGTCAGATGGGCCTTGTGGTCTGGAACTACCGGCTGATTGGCCCTACGCCAGCCGGACTGCGGGTACGTCTCTGTTCTCAGACGCGCTGCACGGAAATCGACGGCGAAAATGGTACGACGCAGGCGTTCAACGGCGTACCGGCCATTGAGCCTTTGCGTTTCATCTGGGAAGTGCCGGGCGGGGGACGTTTGATCCCGGCGCTGAAGGTGCAGAGTAATTCTGTCATCGTGAACTACCGCTGACGGTTGCGTGAGCAGGACTGCAAAAAACAAAACCCGGCGCTTGCCGGGTTTTTTGTATTACATACGTTCTACGGTTTCGATACCCAGGGTATCCAGACCCAGCTTCAGGGTCTTCGCCGTGAGCTGCGCCAGCTTCAGGCGGCTGTTGCGGACCGATTCGTTTTCCGCAGACAGAATAGGGCAGTGCTCGTAGAAGCCGGAGAACAGACCCGCCAGATCGTACAGGTAAGCACACATCACGTGCGGCGTGCCGTCACGCGCGACCACCGTCAGCGTCTCTTCGAACTGCAGCAGACGTGCCGCCAGCTGCGCTTCACGGTCCTCCGTGATGGTCACGGCAGCATTTGCCAGCACGCTTTCGTCGATATTAGCTTTACGGAATACCGACAGCACGCGGGTATAGGCGTACTGCATGTATGGCGCCGTGTTGCCTTCAAACGCCAGCATGTTATCCCAGTCGAAGATATAGTCGGTGGTACGGTTCTTGGAAAGATCCGCGTATTTCACCGCACCGATACCCACGGCGTTGGCCAGTTTTTCCAGTTCGTCAGCAGGCATGTCCGGATTCTTCTCGGCCACCAGACGGCGGGCGCGTTCCAGCGCTTCGTCCAGCAGGTCAGAAAGCTTCACGGTACCGCCCGCACGGGTTTTGAACGGCTTGCCGTCTTTACCCAGCATCATGCCGAACATGTGGTGTTCCAGCGGAACGCAATCCGGCACGTAACCGGCTTTACGCACGATGGTCCACGCCTGCATCAGGTGCTGGTGCTGACGGGAGTCGATGTAGTACAGCACGCGGTCGGCATGCAGCGTTTCGTAACGGTATTTTGCGCAGGCGATGTCGGTAGTGGTGTAGAGATAGCCGCCATCCTTTTTCTGGATGATCACGCCCATCGGTTCACCTTCCTTGTTTTTATACTCATCAAGGAACACAACCGTTGCGCCTTCGCTCTCAACCGCCAGATTTTTCGCTTTCAGGTCCGCCACAATACCGGGCAGCATTGGGTTATACAGACTTTCACCCATCACGTCGTCACGGGTCAGGGTGACGTTCAGGCGGTTATAGGTAAGCTGGTTCTGAGACATGGTGATGTCAACCAGCTTGCGCCACATCTCGAGGAAGTATTGATCGCCGCCCTGCAGTTTTACCACGTAGCTGCGCGCGCGCTCGGCAAAGGCTTCGTCTTCGTCGTAGTGTTTTTTGGCTTCGCGATAGAACCCTTCCAGGTCCGCCAGCGCCATTTCACCCGCGTTTTCCTGCTGCTGTTTTTCCAGGTAAGCAATCAGCATGCCGAACTGGGTACCCCAGTCGCCCACGTGGTTCGCGCGGATCACCTTGTGACCGAGGAACTCGAGCGTGCGCACTGCGGCATCACCGATGATGGTGGAGCGCAGGTGGCCAACGTGCATCTCTTTCGCCACGTTCGGCGCAGAATAGTCGATCACGACGGTCTGCGCTTCCGGCTGGGACACACCCAGACGATCGGATTTCAGCGCCGCATCAACGTGGCGGGCCAGGAACGCAGGTTCCAGGAAGATATTGATAAAGCCCGGGCCGGCAATTTCGGTTTTGCTGGCAATGCCGGAAAGATCCAGATGCGTCAGTACCTGCTCAGCGAGCTGTCGCGGCGGCATGCCCAGTTTTTTAGCCACTGCCATCACGCCATTAGCCTGATAGTCGCCAAACTGTACTTTTGCTGACTGACGAACCTGCGGTTCGCAATCCGCAGGTGCACCTGCGGCAATCAGTGCCTGACTGACTTTTTCGGAGAGAAGAGCCTGAATATTCACCTGGATACCTTACGTTTTTGATGCGGGCTTACAACCGCCCGCGCCAGTTAAAGAATTTAGGGCGGGAGTATACTGCAAATGCCTTCTGCCGTCAGCATCGCGGGGCCTGAAGATTGCTCAGAATCCAGGCAGTGAAGGTGTGCATAAACATGCAGTCATAAAAAGCCGGATTATGCGGTTGGTCAAAACAGGGCAACAGAGTAAATTAGCGGCTTTGCGACACGAAAAGAGAGTGAATTATGGCGAACTGGCAATCCATTGACGAACTGCATGATATTTCCGCAGATTTACCGCGCTTCACCCAGGCGTTCACAGAACTTGCCACCCGTCTGGGTCTGGATATCGCACCGCTTGAGGCCGATCACATCTCTTTGCGCTGTCATCAGAATGCCACCGCAGAGCGCTGGCGTCGCGGTTTCGAACAGTGCGGCGTGTTGCTCTCCGAGAACATCATCAATGGTCGCCCCATTTGCCTGTTTAAACTGCATGAACCGGTGAACGTGGCGCACTGGCAATTCACCGTGATTGAACTGCCGTGGCCGGGTGAGAAGCGCTATCCGCACGAAGGCTGGGAGCATATCGAAATTGTCCTGCCGGGTGAGCCGGAGACGTTGAACGCGCGCGCGCTGGCCCTGCTTTCTGACGACGGATTAAGCAAGCCGGGGATTTTTGTGAAGACCAGTTCTCCCAAAGGCGAGCGCGAGCGGTTACCTAACCCGACGCTGGCCGTCACGGACGGACAGGTCACGGTGAAGTTTCATCCGTGGACCATTGAGCAGATCGTTGCCAGCGAAGCGTAAGAGATGTGAGTTCACGCCGCGACTGAAAACGGACGGCGTGGCATGATGGTTTGTTTAGTGGGATTTCAGGAGGATTAAATGGCGCTGCTGGAGATTTGTTGTTACAGCGTGGAGTGTGCTGTGACCGCACAAAAACACGGGGCTGACCGCATTGAACTGTGCGCGGCACCCAAAGAGGGCGGGCTGACGCCGTCCTTCGGCGTGTTGAAGTCTGCCCGTCAGGCACTCACCATTCCCGTTCACCCGATTATTCGCCCGCGCGGCGGTGATTTTTGTTACACGGCGGGCGAGTTCAGTGCCATGCTTGAAGACATCGCCCTCGTGCGCGACCTGGGGTTCCCCGGGCTGGTCACCGGTCTGCTGGATGAAGACGGCAATATCGATCTCCCGCGCATGCGTCAGGTGATGAGCGCCGCACAGGGGCTGGCCGTCACTTTTCATCGTGCATTTGATATGTGTAAAGATCCGCTTCAGGCCTTTGAAACGCTTGGAGAACTTGGCGTGGCGCGCATTCTGACATCGGGTCAACAGGCGTCAGCTGAAAAAGGACTGCAATTAATTACGGAACTAAAAGCACATTCCGGTGTTCCAATAATAATGGCGGGTGCGGGAGTCCGCGCCAGCAATCTGGAACGGTTTTTAAACGCTGGGGTAGAAGAGCTGCACAGCTCCGCGGGTAAATGGATACCTTCGCCTATGCGTTATCGCAATACAGGGTTGTCAATGTCGACGGATGCTGAAGCAGATGAGTATTCACGCTACGGCGTAGAGGGAGAGTCGGTTGCGGAAATGAAGTCGCTGATTGAGCGCCATCACGTGTAGCAACGTACCGATTTTTACCGCGCATCATGTCGCCCAATATGATGCTTGCTTGTACCAGGCCCCTGCAAATTACACAGGGGCCTTTTTTTCTCCTTCATATTTCAAGCCGCAGCCGCGTTGGCCGCCTCGCTCACCCCGGTCACTTACTGATGTAAGCTCCCGGGGATTCGCTGCGTTGCCGCCTTGCTGCAACTTGAACTATTTTGGAGAAAACGTGCGACGCGTAGGCCGGGTAAGGCGCAGCCGCCACCCGGCTAACAGGCTACGGCTTGGTCGCAATCAACACCGCACGCATCGGCGCCGGATAGCCTTCGATGGTTTTGCTGTGGTCGGCCGGGTCGAGGAACTGCTCCAGCGATTCGGTAATCATCCAGTCGGTGCGGCGCTGCTCTTCGAGAGAGGTCACGCTGACATCGGCGATCCGCACATCCACAAACCCGCACTTCTCCAGCCAGTTCTTCAGCGCCAGCGCGGAAGGAATAAAGTAAACGTTGCGCATCTGCGCGTAGCGATCGCCCGGTACCAGAACAGCATGTTCATCGCCTTCAATCACCAGCGTTTCCAGCACCAGCTCGCCGCCGCTGACCAGCTGATCCTTCAGTTGCCACAGGTGCTCCAGCGGAGAACGACGGTGATACAGCACGCCCATGGAGAAGACGGTATCAAACGCTTTCAGGGCAGGGAGCTGTTCAATGCCCAGCGGCAGCAGGTGCGCGCGCTGGTCGTTACCCAGCAGCTTGCGCACCGCTTCAAACTGGCACAGGAACAGCTGCATCGGGTCAATACCCACCGCCAGGTGCGCGCCCGCGCCAATCATGCGCCACATGTGGTAACCGCTGCCGCAGCCCACGTCCAGAATGGTACGTCCGGTCAGGTCGGAAAGGTGCGGCAGAACGCGATCCCATTTCCAGTCCGAGCGCCATTCGGTATTGATGTTCACCCCGTACAGCGAGAACGGGCCTTTGCGCCACGGCATCAGATTGCGCATCAGCGTTTCGATGCGGTTGATCTGCCCGGCCGGAAGCGGCTCTTCGCTTTCGGCGGTTACGCTGTGCAGAAGATCCAGACGATGCGGGGTCAGCTCGGGCAGAAACTCCACCGCGTTTGACCACTGCTTTAACAGGCCGTGCTGCTGATCGCGCTGCCAGGCGGCAATCTGCGCGGGCAAGGTTTCCAGCCAGTGGGAGAGCTGGTTTTTGGCAATCAGCTGATAGAAGTTACTGAATTCGATCATGCCGGTTTCCCCGCTTTCAGCGCCACCAGAGAGCCAAAGTTAAAGCACTGGAACCACAGTTCGCTGTGCTCAAACCCGGCTTTGCTCAGACGCGCTTTGTGGGTTTCTACGGAATCCGTCAGCATCACGTTTTCGAGCATGCTGCGCTTCTGGCTGATCTCCAGCTCGCTGTAGCCGTTCGCCCGTTTGAAATCGTGGTGCATGTTGAACAGCAGCTCGCCAACCTCGGCATCTTCGAAGCTGAATTTCTCCGAGAGCACCAGCGCGCCGCCAGGATTCAGCCCCTGATAAATTTTGTCCAGCAGCAGCTGGCGGTCTTCCGGCACCAGGAACTGAAGGGTGAAATTCAGCACCACCATCGAGGCGTTATTGATCTCAATCTCGCGGATATCACCTTCCACCACGTCCACCGGAACAGGGGCTTTGTACGCGTCAATATGGCGACGGCAGCGCTCAACCATGGCCGGGGAGTTATCGACGGCAATGATTCGGCAGCCTTCCTGGTGAATATTACGACGAACCGACAGCGTTGCCGCGCCGAGCGAGCAGCCCAGGTCATAGACCTGCGTGCCGGGTTGAACGAAGCGCTCAGCCAGCATGCCGATCATAGAGATAATATTGGAATAACCGGGAACAGAGCGCTGGATCATATCCGGGAAGACTTCGGCTACCCGTTCATCGAAGGTCCAGTCGCCCAGGCTGGCGATAGGCGCGGAAAAAAGCGTGTCGCGATCTGACATAACGTAAAAATCCGGGAAAAATAAAGTGGCGTATTGTGCGCTAATGGAGGGAGAAAACCAACTCCCACGGCATATACCACAGGTTAGCCAGCACCATCAGCAAAAGCGAACACCAGGTCGCACTCATGCCGGAGCGACGCCAGCGGATTAAGCGGTGGTGAAAGCCGTAATAATGCATCAGGCGGCCAGCAATAAGAAGCAGGCCACAGATATGCACCATCCAGGTTTCTGCGCCATTCATCTCCATAAAAAGCAGCAGGATTAAGGCTGCGGGAATGTATTCGACCGCGTTGCCATGAATGCGAATAGCGCTTTGTAGCTCTGAAAATCCGCCGTCACCGTAAGAGACACGGTACAGCGTTCTGAGGCGCACAACATCAAATGAAAACTTAATCAGCAGTAATGCACCTAACACCGCATACAGCGCGCTGACCATACAAACTCCCTGTTTTTGGCAGATGGCACTTCACTATGATAGGGGGTGATATCAGAAAAGAGAAGATTGTTGTGGGATGCCAGGGGCGCTGCCCACGGACGGCACCGCAGTCTGCAAGGCCTGCCACAGAGCATCGACCAGTTCGGGGGCCTGGGCAATATCCGGCGTGTGCAAAAAGAGATACGGCGTGGTGGTGTGTTCCCACGAGGCCAGTTTTTCCAGCCAGACGGCGAACATCGCCTGGTTTTGCTGCATGTTATCGCTGCCGATAAACCTGACCATCGGGTTCTGCGCAGTCACGATGGCGTGGACCGGCACTTTCGGTTTTTTACGCTGCGCCTCAATGATGGCCTCACTGTGCGGTATCGCGCTGTGCACCGGACGGCTGTCGAGGATCACCCGGTTGACGGAACGCTCAAGAAGGCCGCGGTTGAGCGCTTTTTCTGCTTCGCCCTTCGCAAAGAAGTCCTGGTGTCGGACCTCCACCCCATAGGTAAACTCCCGGGGCAGGGCGTCCAGAAACGTCCACAGTGCGGGCAGGTCGCGCGGGCCAAAGACTGCGGGAAGCTGCAGCCAGTACTGGCCGATGCGGTTTGCCAGAGGCGCCATCCGGGCAAAGAATTCGTCGGTCAACTCACCGCAGTTTCGCAGTGCGGCCTGGTGAGAAATGGTCGCCGGAAACTTAAAACAGAAACGGAAATCGTCGGTTGTTTGCTCCCGCCAGCGTGCGACAATCTCAGCTTTGGGGAGCGCATACAGGGTGGTGTTGCCCTCGACACAGTTGAAGTGTCGGGCATACTCTTCAAGGCTGGTGATGCCAAGGCGCACCCATTTCGGGTGCGACCACTGGGGCAGGCCCACATACATCATAGTGCGCGAAGGATCTCATCCGTGCTGCGCACGCGACCGATGCGCGGGAAGATGTGCGTCATGCTGCCCTGATGCTGTTCCGCGGAGGCCGCGCTGCAGGCATCTTCGGCGATCACCAGATTAAAGCCCAGTTCCCAGGCGTTGCGGGCGGTTGACTCCACGCCGATATTGGTGGAAATGCCGCACAGGATGAGGGTGTCAATGCCGCGACGGCGGAGCTGCAGCTCGAGATCGGTACCGTAGAAGGCACCCCACTGGCGTTTGGTCACTTCAATATCGCTGTCGCGTTTGCCGAGTGAGACCGGGTACGTCCACCAGTTTTCCGGCAGGGCTCGCGCGGGTGCCTGCGCATCAACGGGCTGGTTTAACGCTTCGGCGTAATCCGCGGACCAGCCGACGCGCACCATAACCACCTGCGCACCGCTGGCACGGCATTTCTCCGCCAGGCGAGCGGCGCGGCTGACCACATCGTCTGCGGTATGCGGGCCACCGGCAAAGGGCAAAATGCCTTCCTGTAAATCAATCACTACAAGCGCGGTTTTTTTGGCATCAAGGGTTAACATCGTTACTCCCGTTAAATTAATCACTTCTGGACACCATACGACGTGATGGCCTGTTATTGGTCGCATAATTTTGTTAATTTTTGTGAGAATGCGCAATAAGAGTGCAGCAAACGACCGCCTGGCCGTGGTTCGCTCTTATCGTCCGGCGGAATTTCCAGTATAATAGCCGCCTTTTTTCATCCAGTTGTGACATACAGAAAGCTGCGACATAGTAGCCTGCATACCAGGCGACATTTAGCCTGCGGCTAATTAAGGGATATCTCATGCGTACAGAATATT
This sequence comes from Enterobacter sp. PL_is514, assembly GCF_055816715.1. Classification (NCBI taxonomy): domain Bacteria; kingdom Pseudomonadati; phylum Pseudomonadota; class Gammaproteobacteria; order Enterobacterales; family Enterobacteriaceae; genus Enterobacter; species Enterobacter sp. PL_is514. The sequence goes on from NZ_JBVPGN010000028.1 coordinate 343,086, forward strand.
GCGGGCAGCTGCGTCAGTCCCACGTCGGACAGCAGGTCACCCTGTGTGGTTGGGTCAATCGTCGTCGTGATCTTGGTAGCCTTATCTTCATCGATATGCGCGACCGCGAAGGTATCGTTCAGGTGTTCTTCGACCCGGATCGCGCAGATGCGTTGAAGCTGGCCTCTGAGCTGCGTAATGAGTTCTGCATTCAGGTTACTGGCACCGTGCGTGCGCGTGACGAGAAAAACGTCAACGCCGACATGGCGACGGGCGCCATCGAAGTGCTGGCGTCCGATCTGACGATCATCAACCGTGCTGAAGCGCTGCCGCTGGACTCCAACCACGTCAACACTGAAGAAGCGCGTCTGAAATACCGCTACCTGGATCTGCGTCGCCCGGAAATGGCTCAGCGCCTGAAAACCCGTGCGAAAATCACCAGCCTGGTGCGTCGCTTTATGGATGATCACGGTTTCCTCGATATCGAAACCCCGATGCTGACCAAAGCCACGCCGGAAGGCGCGCGCGACTACCTGGTCCCATCCCGCGTTCATAAAGGTAAATTCTACGCGCTGCCGCAGTCTCCGCAGCTGTTCAAACAGCTGCTGATGATGTCCGGCTTCGATCGCTACTATCAGATCGTTAAATGCTTCCGCGACGAAGACCTGCGCGCTGACCGCCAGCCAGAATTTACCCAGATCGACGTGGAAACCTCCTTCATGACCGCCGAGCAGGTGCGTGAAGTGATGGAAGCCCTGGTGCGTAGCCTGTGGAACGACGTAAAAGGCGTTGAGCTGGGCGATTTCCCAATTATGACCTTCGCTGAAGCCGAGCGTCGCTACGGATCCGACAAACCTGACCTGCGTAACCCGATGGAGCTGGTGGACGTTGCAGACCTGGTGAAAGGCGTTGAGTTTGCCGTCTTCGCTGGCCCGGCTAACGATCCTAAAGGCCGCGTGGCGGCCCTGCGCGTGCCGGGCGGTGCAGCACTGAGCCGCAAGCAGATCGACGACTACGGCAACTTCATCAAGATCTACGGCGCGAAAGGTCTGGCCTATATTAAGGTGACCGAGCGTGCGAAAGGTCTGGAAGGTATCACCAGCCCGGTAGCGAAGTTCCTGAACGCGGACATCGTGGAAGCGATCCTTGAGCGCACCGGCGCGCAGGACGGCGACATGATCTTCTTCGGCGCAGACAATAAGAAAGTCGTGGCGGATGCGATGGGCGCGCTGCGTCTGAAGCTCGGCAAAGACCTGAGCCTGACCGACGAAAACAAATGGGCGCCGCTGTGGGTTATCGACTTCCCAATGTTTGAAGACGACGGTGAAGGCGGCCTGACGGCGATGCACCACCCGTTCACCTCGCCAAAAGACATGACGGCAGCAGAGCTGAAAGCGGCGCCGGAAGACGCGGTCGCGAACGCTTATGACATGGTTATCAACGGCTACGAAGTGGGCGGCGGTTCCGTGCGTATTCACAGCGGTGAAATGCAGCAGACCGTGTTCGGCATCCTGGGCATCAACGAGCAGGAGCAGCGCGAGAAGTTTGGCTTCCTGCTGGACGCGCTGAAATACGGTACGCCTCCGCACGCAGGTCTGGCCTTCGGTCTTGACCGACTGACCATGCTGCTGACCGGCACCGATAACATTCGTGATGTTATTGCCTTCCCGAAAACCACTGCCGCAGCGTGTCTGATGACCGAAGCGCCAAGCTTTGCTAACCCGGCCTCTCTGGCCGAGCTGGGCATTGAAGTGGTGAAGAAGGAAGAGAAAAACTGATATGGAATATAAGCTTCCCGTTTCGGTTCTGGTGGTCATTTATGCAGAAGACACGAAGCGGGTGCTGATGTTGCAGCGGCGCGATGACCCTGATTTCTGGCAGTCGGTAACCGGCAGTCTGGAAGAGGGAGAAACCGCGCCGCAGGCCGCCGCGCGTGAAGTAAAGGAAGAGGTCGCCATTGACGTTGCCCGCGAGCAACTGACCCTGAAGGACTGTCAGCGCACGGTGGAGTTTGAAATTTTTAGCCATTTACGTCATCGCTACGCGCCGGGTACCAGGCGCAACACGGAGTCGTGGTTCTGTCTCGCGCTCCCACATGAACGGGAGATCGTGTTTACCGAACACCTGACCTACCGCTGGGTGAATGCGGCGGAGGCCGCCGCACTGACCAAGTCGTGGAGCAACCGGCAGGCGATTGAAGAATTTGTAATTAACGCTGCCTGAAAAGGCGGGCTCTTTGAGGATATTTTTATGGCAGGTCATAGTAAGTGGGCCAACACCAAACACCGCAAAGCGGCACAGGATGCCAAGCGCGGTAAGATCTTTACCAAAATCATTCGCGAGCTGGTGACGGCAGCGCGTCTGGGCGGCGGTGACCCGGCTTCTAACCCGCGTCTGCGCGCGGCGGTTGATAAAGCGCTGTCCAACAACATGACGCGTGACACCCTGAACCGTGCTATCGCACGTGGTGTGGGCGGCGATGAAGACGCGAACATGGAAACCATCATTTATGAAGGTTACGGCCCTGGCGGTACGGCGGTGATGGTTGAGTGCCTGTCCGACAACCGTAACCGTACCGTTGCGGAAGTGCGCCACGCGTTCACCAAAACCGGTGGCAACCTGGGCACTGACGGTTCCGTTGCTTACCTGTTCAGCAAAAAAGGCGTCATCTCCTTCGAGAAAGGCGATGAAGATGCGATCATGGAAGCGGCGCTCGAAGCCGGTGCGGAAGACGTGGTGACCTTCGATGACGGTGCTATCGACGTTTACACCGCATGGGAAGAGATGGGTGCCGTGCGCGACGCGCTGGAAGCGGCTGGTCTGAAAGCGGACAACGCTGAAGTGTCCATGATCCCGTCCACCAAAGCGGACATGGATGCGGAAACCGCACCAAAACTGCTGCGTCTGATCGACATGCTCGAAGACTGCGACGACGTGCAGGAAGTGTACCACAACGGTGAAATCTCTGATGAGGTTGCAGCGACTCTCTAATGAGAGCGTGTAAATCCGTTACAGGAGACGCGTGATGTCGATTATTCTCGGGATTGACCCAGGCTCACGCGTCACCGGTTATGGCGTTATCCGTCAGGTGGGACGCCAGTTAACCTACCTCGGCAGCGGCTGTATTCGCACCAAAGTGGACGATCTGCCGTCGCGCCTGAAGCTCATTTATGCGGGCGTGTCGGAGATCATTACCCAGTTTCAGCCGGACTATTTCGCTATCGAGCAGGTCTTTATGGCGAAAAACGCCGATTCGGCGCTAAAGCTCGGTCAGGCGCGCGGGGTCGCCATCGTCGCTGCGGTCAACCAGGATTTGCCGGTATTTGAATACGCGGCACGTCAGGTCAAGCAGACGGTGGTGGGCATTGGTAGCGCGGAGAAAAGTCAGGTGCAGCACATGGTGCGTACCCTGCTGAAGCTGCCAGCAAACCCGCAGGCCGACGCCGCGGATGCGCTGGCGATTGCGATCACCCACTGTCACGTCAGCCAGAACGCGATGCAGATGAGCGAGTCGCGGCTTAATCTGGCGCGAGGCAGGTTACGATAATGAGAAATCAGGCTGGATAAACATCCAGCCTTTTTTTATTATGTCGGCAGTTAATTTCTCCCAGAACGCAGGAGCGTCACGTGATAGGCAGACTCAGAGGCATCATCATTGAAAAACAACCCCCGTTAGTGCTGCTGGAAGTGGGTGGCGTGGGCTATGAAGTCCATATGCCGATGACCTGCTTCTATGAGCTGCCGGACGCGGGCAAAGAGGCGATTGTCTTTACTCAGTTTGTGGTGCGTGAAGATGCCCAGCTGCTGTACGGCTTCAATAACAAGCAGGAGCGGACCCTGTTCCGCGAGCTGATTAAAACTAACGGCGTTGGCCCGAAGCTGGCGCTGGCGATTTTATCCGGCATGTCAGCGCCACAGTTTGTGAATGCCGTTGAGCGCGAAGATCCTGCTGCGCTGATTAAGCTTCCGGGCATCGGCAAGAAAACGGCAGAGCGCCTGATTGTCGAGATGAAAGACCGCTTTAAAGGTCTGCATGGCGATCTGTTCACGCCGGCTGCCGATTTGGTACTGACCTCGCCAGGCGGCCCTGCCACGGATGATGATGCCGAGCAGGAAGCGGTTGCCGCGCTGGTGGCGCTGGGCTATAAACCTCAGGAGGCCAGCCGTATGGTGAGCAAAATTGCCAAACCGGACGCCAGCAGTGAAACCCTGATTCGCGAAGCGCTGCGCGCTGCATTGTGAGGTAAAGGATGATTGAAGCAGACCGCCTGGTATCGGCAGGCACTATTCAGGCAGATGACGTGGTGGATCGCGCGATCCGCCCAAAACTGCTTGATGAGTATATCGGCCAGCCGCAGGTTCGTTCCCAAATGGAGATTTTCATCCAGGCGGCAAAGCTGCGCGGCGATGCGCTCGATCACCTGCTGATTTTTGGCCCTCCGGGTTTGGGGAAAACCACGCTGGCGAATATCGTCGCCAATGAAATGGGCGTCAACCTACGCACCACCTCCGGCCCGGTGCTGGAGAAGGCGGGCGATCTCGCTGCGATGCTGACCAACCTCGAACCGCATGACGTGCTGTTTATCGATGAGATCCACCGCCTGTCGCCGGTGGTGGAGGAAGTGCTCTATCCGGCGATGGAAGATTACCAGCTGGATATCATGATTGGCGAAGGCCCGGCCGCGCGCTCCATCAAAATCGATCTGCCGCCGTTTACCCTGATTGGTGCAACGACGCGGGCCGGGTCGTTGACCTCTCCGCTGCGCGACCGTTTCGGTATCGTGCAGCGTCTTGAGTTTTACCAGGTGGCGGACCTCCAGCATATCGTTGGCCGTAGCGCCCGCTATATGGGGCTGGAAATGAGCGAAGAGGGCGCGTTTGAAGTGGCGAAGCGTTCCCGCGGTACGCCGCGTATCGCCAACCGCCTGCTGCGCCGCGTGCGTGACTTTGCCGAAGTGAAGCACGATGGCTCTATTTCCGCCGAGATCGCCGCTCAGGCGCTGGATATGCTGAACGTCGATGCCGAAGGCTTTGACTATATGGACCGTAAACTGCTGCTGGCGGTGCTGGATAAGTTCTTTGGCGGCCCGGTCGGGCTGGATAACCTGGCGGCGGCAATCGGGGAAGAGCGCGAAACCATCGAGGACGTGCTTGAACCGTATCTGATCCAGCAGGGCTTCCTGCAGCGCACCCCGCGTGGACGTATGGCGACGGTGCGGGCGTGGAATCATTTTGGCATTACGCCACCGGCAATGCCGTAATGCATTGTTCCCTCTCCCTGTGGGAGAGGGCCAGGGTGAGGGCATCAGCGCCCTCGATGTTAATTTGCGGTCTTCTTCATCATACTGAAGATAAACAGCACCGCTGCACTCAACACCACAGACGGCCCCGCAGGCGTGTCATAGAACGCCGAGAAGGTGAGTCCACCCGTTACCGCAATCATTCCGACAATCACGGCCACACCGGCCATCTGCTCCGGCGTACGGGCAAAACGACGCGCCGTAGCCGCAGGGATGATCAGCAGCGACGTAATAATCAGCGCGCCGACAAACTTCATCGCCACGCCTATGGTTAACGCCGTTACCAGCATCAGCAGCAGCTTAACGCGCTGCAGCTTCACGCCGTCGACAAACGCCAGGTCCGGGCTGACGGTCATGGCCAGCAGGTTACGCCACTGCCAGAGCAGAATAGCGAGCACCACCACCACGCCAATGGCGATAGCGATGAGATCGTCTGGCGTGACGGCCAGCAGGTCACCGAACAGGTAAGCCATCAGATCCACGCGGATATTCGACATCAGGCTGACCACCACCAGGCCCAGTGACAGGGCACTGTGCGCCATAATGCCAAGCAGCGTATCAATTGCGAGGTGAGGGCGCTTCTCCAGCCAGACCAGACCGGCGGCCAGCAACAGCGTGACGACGATCACCGCGTAAAACGGGTTCACATTAAGCAACAGACCAAAGGCAACACCCAGCAGGGACGCGTGCGCAAGGGTATCGCCGAAATAGGACATTCTGCGCCAGACGACAAACGAGCCGAGCGGACCCGCGGCGCAGGCAAGCATAATCCCGGCCAGCCAGCCGGGCAGTAACAGTTCAATCATGAGTGTCCATTTCCCCGACGCAGTACGATTCGTCCCTGTAAATCATGGCGATGATTATGATGATGGCGATAGATGCCCAGCTGTTCAGCGCCGCGAGGGCCGAACATAGAGATAAACTCCGGGTGCATGGAGACCACTTCTGGCGTGCCGGAGCAGCAGATATGGTGGTTGAGACACAGCACTTCGTCGGTTTTTGCCATCACCAGATGGAGATCGTGAGACACCATCAGCACTGCGCAATCAAGCTCTCGACGTAGCTGGTCGATCAAATCATAAAGCGCAACCTGACCATTCACATCCACACCCTGAGTCGGCTCATCCAGCACCAGCAGCTGCGGGCTGCTCAGCAGCGCGCGGGCAAGTAAGACTCGCTGAGTTTCACCGCCGGACAGTTTTTGCAGCGGCGCATCGACAAGATGGCCCGCCTGCACGCGTTTCAGTGCCGGGAGAATATCGGCTTTACGCGTTCCGGGGCGCAGACGCAGGAAGCGGCTGACCGTCAGCGGCAGCGTGGCGTCGAGATGAAGTTTTTGCGGCACATAGCCGATACGCAATTTTTCCTCGCGCTTGATCACGCCTTCATCGGGGGCGACCAGACCCAGCACCACGCGCACCAGGGTGGATTTGCCTGCGCCATTGGGGCCGAGCAGCGTCAGAATTTTGCCGGGCTTCAGATCGAGCGACACGTCAGAGAGGACGCGGCGCTGGCCAAATGAGACCGAAATATTTTCAAGGGAAACCAATGTCGTCATGTCATTTTAAGCTTGAAGAAGTCAACGAATGTTATAATATCACATTCCACGCATTCACTACGATGATTAGTCGCATTATGTTACATAAAAATACGCTTCTTTTCGCAGCATTATCCGCTGCCCTTTGGGGTACAACCGCACAAGATGTTAACGCTGCGGTTGTCGCTTCGCTTAAACCACTCGGATTCATCGCGTCGGCCATTGCAGACGGGGTCACGGAAACCCAGGTTCTGCTCCCTGATGGTGCATCCGAGCATGACTATTCCCTGCGCCCGTCAGATGTAAAACGCTTACAAAACGCGGACTTAGTCGTCTGGATTGGCCCGGAAATGGAAGCGTTCATGCAGAAGTCAGCAAAACAGGTTGCTGGCGAAAAGCAGGTCGCGATTGCAGACCTCCCCGGCGTGAAACCGCTGCTCATGAAAGGGGCGGATGACGATGGTGACGAACATGACCATCACGCTGCAGAGGGTGAAAAAGGTGATGGAGATCACCATCACGGCGAGTACAACATGCATCTTTGGTTATCCCCAGAGATAGCGCGGCTTTCAGCGGTTGCAATCCATGACAAATTAGTGGAACTTATGCCGCAAAGTCGAGCCAAACTAGACGCCAACCTGAAGGATTTTGAGGCACAATTAGCCGCAACCGATAAGCAGGTAGGTAATGAGCTCGCACCGTTGAAAGGTAAAGGGTATTTCGTTTTTCATGACGCCTATGGCTATTACGAAAAACACTACGGTTTGACCCCGCTGGGTCATTTTACCGTCAACCCTGAAATTCAGCCTGGTGCGCAGCGTTTACATGAAATCAGAACACAGCTGGTTGAGCAAAAAGCGACATGCGTTTTTGCTGAGCCACAGTTCAGGCCAGCGGTCGTAGAAGCCGTGGCCAGGGGAACATCCGTGCGCATGGGAACCCTTGACCCGCTAGGTACGAATATCCAGTTGAGCAAAGCGAGCTATTCGCAGTTCCTCAGCCAACTGGCGAACCAGTATGCGAGCTGCCTGAAAGGAGATTAACGAGGAAGTGAATACGTGCAACAGATAGCCCGCTCTGTCGCCCTGGCATTTAACAATCTGCCTCGACCCCACCGCGTTATGCTGGGGTCGCTTACAGTACTCACCTTAGCGGTCGCCGTCTGGCGGCCCTATGTTTACCACCCGAGTTCTGCCCCTATCATCAAAACCATTGAGCTTGAAAAGAGCGAAATCCGTTCTTTGCTGCCTGAAGCCAGTGAGCCTATCGACCAGGCAGCTCAGGAAGATGAAGCCATCCCGCAGGATGAGCTGGACGATAAAACCGAGAACGAAGCCGGTATTCACGAATATGTTGTGTCTACCGGGGACACGCTGAGCAGCGTGCTGAACCAGTACGGCATCGACATGGGCAATATCAGCCAGCTGGCGGCTGCGGATAAAGATCTTCGTAACCTGAAAATCGGACAACAGCTCTCCTGGACACTAACGGCGGATGGCGATCTCCAGCGTCTGACCTGGGAAATGTCCCGCCGCGAAACCCGCACCTACGATCGCACTGCAAACGGTTTCAAGATGACCAGCGAAATGCAGAAGGGCGACTGGGTTAACAGCGTTCTGAAAGGCACCGTGGGCGCGAGCTTTGTCTCCAGCGCGCGAGATGCGGGCTTGACCAGCGCTGAAATCAGTTCGGTGATCAAAGCCATGCAGTGGCAGATGGATTTCCGTAAGCTGAAGAAGGGCGATGAGTTCTCCGTTCTGATGTCCCGCGAAATGCTGGACGGCAAGCGCGAGCAAAGCCAGCTGCTGGGCGTACGTCTGCGCTCTGAGGGCAAAGATTACTACGCGATTCGTGCCGAAGACGGTAAGTTCTATGACCGCAGCGGTACGGGTCTTGCGAAAGGCTTCCTGCGTTTCCCGACGGCAAAACAGTTCCGCGTCTCCTCGAACTTTAACCCGCGTCGTCTGAACCCGGTAACCGGGCGCGTCGCGCCGCACCGTGGCGTTGACTTTGCCATGCCGCAGGGCACGCCGGTACTGGCGGTAGGGGATGGCGAAGTGGTGGTGGCCAAGCGTAGCGGTGCCGCCGGATATTATGTCGCGGTACGTCATGGTCGTACTTATACGACCCGCTATATGCACCTGCGTAAGCTGCTGGTCAAACCGGGCCAGAAGGTGAAGCGCGGGGACCGTATCGCGATCTCCGGAAATACCGGACGCTCTACCGGCCCGCACCTGCACTATGAAGTGTGGATCAACCAACAAGCAGTGAACCCGCTGACCGCGAAACTGCCGCGCACTGAAGGCCTGACAGGTAAAGATCGTACTGATTATCTGGCGCAGGTGAAAGAGGTGATGCCGCAGCTGAGCTTAAACTAAGTTCTCTGTTTTTGTTAAAAAAGCCGGCGCACACTGACGCCGGCTTTTTCTTTTGTGCGTGGACGACTGCCTCGCTACACTATCTGAATAAAATTTTGCGTCATCAGACCCTGGATCCAGCATGGAAACCCAAAAAAACAATATTGAATACATTCCTGAGTTTGAAAAATCCTTCCGCCATCCGCGCAACTGGGGCGCCTGGCTTGGTGTTTACGCCTTTGCGGGGATGGCGATGCTGCCTGCCTCTGTTCGCGATCCCGTTCTGGGTAAAATTGGTCGTCTGGCGGGGCGTTTAGGCAAGAGCGCCCGCCGTCGTGCGCAGATCAACCTCTATTACTGTTTTCCTGAGAAAAGCGACGCCGAGCGCGAGGCAATCATTGATGAGATGTATACTACCGCGCCGCAGGCCATGGCGATGATGGCGGAGCTGGCGCTGAAAGGGCCGGATAAAATCGTCGATCGCATTGACTGGAAAGGGCTGGAGATCATCGAGGAGATGCGCCGCAATGACGAGAAAGTCATTTTCCTCGTCCCCCACGGCTGGGGCGTTGATATTCCGGCGATGCTGATGGCCTCTCAGGGCCAGAAGATGGCGGCAATGTTCCACAATCAGGGCAATAAGATTTTCGATTTTGTCTGGAATACGGTGCGTCGTCGTTTTGGTGGACGCCTGCATGCCCGTAACGATGGCATTAAGCCCTTCATTCAGTCGGTACGTCAGGGGTACTGGGGCTACTATCTGCCGGATCAGGATCACGGCCCCGAGCACAGCGAGTTTGTTGATTTCTTTGCGACCTATAAAGCGACGCTCCCCGCGATTGGTCGCCTGATGAAAGTCTGTCGTGCCCGCGTGATCCCGCTATTCCCGGTCTATGACGGCAAAACGCATCGTCTGAGTATTGAGGTCCGTCCTCCGATGGACGATCTGCTGACCGCAGACGACCACACCATCGCGCGTCGAATGAACGAAGAGGTAGAGATACTGGTGGGGCCGCATGCCGAACAGTACACGTGGATTCTGAAGCTGCTTAAAACGCGCAAACCGGGCGAAACAGAGCCGTATAAACGCAAAGAGCTGTATCCAACGAAATAAAAAAAGCCCTCTCCATCTGGAGAGGGCTTTTTAACAGAGACGTTTTTACTCGACGGTCATAACGCGGGTGGTGTTGGTTGAGCCGATGGTGCTCATTACATCGCCCTGGGTGACAATGACGATATCACCGGACACCAGATAGCCTTTGTCGCGCAGCAGGTTTACGGCATCGTGCGCGGCGGCCACGCCGTCATTGGTGCTGTCGAAGTGGACCGGCGTCACGCCGCGGTACAGCGCCGTCAGGTTCAGGGTACGCTCATGACGGGACATGGCGAAGATCGGCAGACCCGAGCTGATACGCGAGGTCATCAGCGCGGTGCGGCCAGATTCGGTCATGGTGATGATCGCGGTAACGCCCTTCAGATGGTTTGCCGCATACATTGCCGACATCGCAATCGCTTCTTCCACATTGTCGAACTGCACGTCCAGACGGTGTTTAGAGACGTTGATGCTTGGGATCTTTTCAGCGCCCAGGCAGACGCGCGCCATGGCGGCCACGGTTTCTGCCGGATACTGGCCCGCTGCGGTTTCTGCGGAGAGCATCACCGCATCAGTACCGTCCAGCACGGCGTTTGCCACGTCCATGACTTCTGCACGGGTTGGCATTGGGTTGGTGATCATCGATTCCATCATCTGAGTCGCGGTGATCACCGCGCGGTTCAGCTGACGTGCGCGACGAATCAGCGCTTTCTGGATACCGACCAGCTCAGGGTCGCCAATTTCCACGCCCAGGTCGCCGCGCGCAACCATCACCACGTCAGACGCGAGGATCACGTCGTCCATGGCATCCTGATCGCAAACGGCTTCCGCACGCTCAACTTTGGCGACGATTTTGGCATCGCAACCTGCATCGCGTGCCAGGCGACGCGCATAGTTCAGATCTTCGCCGCAGCGCGGGAAGGAGACGGCCAGGTAGTCAACGCCGATCAGCGCCGCAGTCACGATGTCCGCTTTGTCTTTATCGGTAAGCGCTTCAGCAGAGAGGCCGCCACCCAGCTTGTTGATGCCTTTATTGTTGGAGAGCGGGCCGCCGACGGTGACTTCGGTGAACACTTTCATGCCCTGAACTTCCAGCACTTTCAGCTGTACGCGACCGTCATCGAGCAGGAGGATATCGCCAGGTACCACGTCAGCCGGCAGGCCTTTATAGTCGATACCGACTTTTTCTTTATCGCCTTCGCCTTTGCCCAGGTTGGCATCCAGCAGGAATTTGTCGCCGATATTGAGGAAAACTTTACCTTCTTTAAAGGTTGAGACACGGATTTTGGGACCCTGCAAATCACCGAGGATAGCCACGTGGCGGCCCAGTTTTGCTGCGATTTCACGCACTTTGTCGGCACGTAATTTATGGTCTTCTGGCGTACCGTGAGAGAAGTTCATACGCACCACGTTGGCACCAGCGGCGATAATTTTCTCAAGATTATTATCGCGATCGGTGGCCGGGCCTAAGGTGGTTACGATCTTGGTTCTGCGAAGCCTTCTGGACATGTAATACTCCGTTGACTGAAACAACTTTGGTGTTGCGTGAACATTGAATCGGTCTTCATCTGCTGCAAGGCAGCGGAGAGTGGACCGAATGCCGTAAATCGTTACATCGTAATTATTGGTTACGTCTTCGTTATCAACTATCAGGGAACATCGCTCTTTATAAGCAATTCTTTATCAAAACGCGATTCCTTCAGCGCTTCCTTGACCCGCTTCAAGTTATCCCGGAATTTTGCGCCCCGACGTAAGGTAAAACCGGTCGCCAGCACGTCAATCACGGTGAGCTGCGCCAGTCTGGAAACCATCGGCATATAAATGTCGGTGTCTTCCGGCACGTCGAGGGTGATTGCCAGCGTTGCTTCACGCGCCAGCGGCGTGCCTGCCGTGGTGAGGGCAATCACCATGGCATCGTTTTCACGGGCCAGCTGCGCCAGCTCTACCTGACTCTTGGTGCGGCCGGTATGTGAAATCAGTACCACGACGTCATCCTCACTGCAATTCATACAGCTCATGCGTTGCAGCACAATGTCATCGGAATAAATAACCGGAACGTTAAAGCGGAAAAATTTGTTCATCGCGTCATGCGCCACGGCCGCCGATGAGCCGAGACCGAAGAACGCAATCCTCTTCGCCTGGGTAAGTAAATCCACCGCGCGATTCACGGAACTCATGTCCAGAGACTGTCGGACGTGGTCAAGCGAAGCCATAGCCGACTCAAAAATTTTCGCGGTATAGGCATCAACGCTGTCGTCTTCATCCACATTACGATTAACATAAGGGGTGCCGTTAGCCAGACTTTGTGCCAGATGCAGTTTAAAATCAGGGAAGCCGCGCGTTTCCAGGCTGCGGCAAAAGCGATTGACCGTGGGTTCGCTAACACCCGCTTCCTGTGCCAGAGCGGCGATGCTTGAATGAATCGCCTGAGCAGGAGAGGCGAGAATGACCTCGGCCACTTTTCGCTCGGATTTGCTAAGGTGTTCCAGTTGAAACTGGATTTTTTCCAGCATGTTCATGTTAACAGGATGCTCATGGGTGTAAACGATTTCATAAATTGATGAAATCGTGATTCGATTTAGCCGATATTACCCTCGTGGCTTCCATAAAGGGTAATAATCGACAAGATAATGTTGTTGTTTTTTTTCATTACTTGATCGGTGTCGGGTTTTGCTGTGACCCTGTTGCGCAAAGAAACGACGGTTGTTGCGTCATTAAGCCGTCGTAATCATCCAAAGGGTGAAAAATCGCGGTATCGCACGCGACGATAAGCGCTAATGGTTTCGGGAATGACGTAAAAGCAGTACAGTGCATTGTAATAAAATTACAACGATACCTGGCAGAAGTACCAGGTGATCCAACTGAGGAGAATGACATGGCGGTAACGCAAACAGCCCAGGCATGTGACCTGGTCATTTTCGGCGCGAAAGGCGACCTTGCACGCCGAAAATTGCTGCCTTCCCTGTATCAACTGGAGAAAGCGGGTCAAATTCATCCGGATACCCGTATCCTGGGTGTAGGGCGCGCCGACTGGGACAAGGACGCTTATACCAAAGTCGTCCGCGAGGCGCTCGAAACTTTCATGAAGGAAAAAATTGATGAAAGTTTGTGGGATACCCTGAGTGGACGTCTCGATTTCTGCAACCTGGACGTTAATGACGTCAGCGCGTTTACCCGCTTAGGCGCGATGCTGGATCAGAAAAACCGTGTCACCATTAACTATTTCGCCATGCCGCCAAGCACCTTCGGCGCCATCTGCAAAGGCCTGGGCGAAGCCAAACTGAACGCCAAACCGGCGCGCGTCGTGATGGAGAAGCCGCTGGGTACCTCGCTGGCAACCTCGCGTGAAATCAACGACCAGGTGGGCGAGTTCTTTGAAGAGTGCCAGGTCTACCGTATCGACCACTATCTCGGTAAAGAGACGGTACTGAACCTGCTGGCGCTGCGTTTTGCTAACTCCCTGTTTGTAAATAACTGGGACAACCGCACTATCGACCACGTGGAAATCACCGTGGCGGAAGAGGTGGGGATTGAAGGTCGCTGGGGTTACTTTGACCAGGCCGGTCAGATGCGCGACATGATCCAGAACCACCTGCTGCAGATCCTGTGCATGATTGCCATGTCTCCACCGTCTGACCTGACGGCGGACAGCATCCGTGACGCCAAAGTGAAAGTGCTGAAGTCACTGCGCCGCATCGACCGCTCCAACGTGCGTGAGAAGACCGTTCGTGGTCAGTACACCGCCGGGTTTGCGCAAGGCAAAAAAGTGCCTGGCTATCTGGAAGAAGAGGGCGCGAACAAGTCCAGCAATACCGAGACGTTCGTGGCGATCCGCGTGGATATCGACGACTGGCGTTGGGCGGGTGTTCCGTTCTACCTGCGCACCGGTAAACGTCTGCCGGCCAAATGTTCCGAAGTGGTTGTTTACTTCAAAAACCCGGAACTGAACCTTTTCAAAGAGTCCTGGCAGGAGCTGCCGCAGAACAAACTGACCATTCGTCTGCAGCCGGACGAGGGCGTGGATATCCAGATCCTGAACAAAGTGCCGGGCCTGGATCATAAACACAACCTGCAGACCACCAAGCTGGATCTGAGCTACTCTGAAACCTTTAACCAGACGCACCTGGCCGATGCTTACGAGCGTCTGCTGCTGGAAACCATGCGCGGTATCCAGGCGCTGTTCGTGCGCCGCGATGAAGTGGAAGAGGCGTGGAAATGGGTCGACTCCATCACCGAAGCCTGGGCTGCCGACCAGGATGCGCCAAAACCGTATCAGGCGGGCACCTGGGGACCGGTCGCGTCGGTGGCGATGATCACCCGCGATGGCCGCTCCTGGAACGAGTTTGAGTAAGATAATCCGCTAGCCCGAAAGTGTTATTTTACCGGTAACATGATCTAACTCAGCTAGTGGCACAATTTTCAACTTTTAAGCTCCGCGTGGATTCACCCGCGGAGCTTTTTTTATTACACTGCCGGAAGTGATTTTGCCCCTGAGCTCCGGACAGCAAGCGTTTCAGCGTTGTTAACAACTGCCAGCGACTTTGTAAACTCCCGAGCCCGGACAGATAAATTAGAGGAGCTTTTATGAATCCGACATTGTTACGCGTAACACAACGCATTATTGAGCGCTCGAAAGAGACCCGCTCGGCCTACCTCTCCCGGATTGAACAGGCAAAGAGCAACACCGTCCACCGATCTCAACTGGCCTGCGGTAACCTGGCGCACGGTTTCGCCGCCTGCCAGCCTGATGATAAAGCGTCGCTGAAAAGCATGTTGCGTAACAATATCGCCATCATTACCTCCTATAACGATATGCTCTCCGCGCACCAGCCCTATGAGGTTTACCCGGATATCATCCGTAAAGCGCTGCACAGCGTGAATGCGGTCGGCCAGGTGGCGGGTGGGGTACCCGCCATGTGCGACGGCGTGACGCAGGGCCAGGACGGTATGGAGCTCTCCCTGCTGAGTCGCGAAGTGATTGCTATGTCCGCGGCGGTTGGCCTGTCGCACAACATGTTTGATGGCGCGCTGTATCTCGGCGTGTGCGACAAGATTGTTCCGGGCCTGGTGATGGCCGCGCTGTCGTTTGGGCATCTGCCTGCGATCTTCGTGCCGTCGGGCCCAATGGCAAGCGGCCTGCCGAACAAAGAAAAAGTGCGTATCCGCCAGCTGTACGCGGAAGGGAAAGCAGACCGTCAGGCGCTGCTGGAGGCGGAAGCCGCGTCCTACCATGCGCCGGGCACCTGTACGTTTTACGGTACCGCGAACACGAACCAGATGGTGGTGGAGTTTATGGGGATGCAGCTTCCGGGCTCATCCTTTATCCAGCCGGACGCGCCGCTGCGCAGGGCGCTGACCGAGGCTGCGGCCCGTCAGGTCACGCGTCTTACCGGCAACGGCAACGAATGGATGCCGATGGGCAAAATGGTCGACGAAAAGGTCATCGTCAACGGGATTGTCGCGCTGCTGGCAACCGGGGGGTCAACCAACCACACCATGCACCTGGTGGCCATGGCGCGTGCGGCGGGCATTCTGATTAACTGGGATGACTTCTCCGAAATCTCTTCCGTGGTGCCGCTGATGGCACGCCTGTACCCGAACGGTCCGGCGGATATTAACCACTTCCAGGCCGCGGGCGGCGTACCGCTGCTGATGCGCGAGCTGCTGAAAGGCGGACTGCTGCATGAAGACGTAAATACCGTGGCAGGCTTTGGCCTTCAGCGCTATACCCAGGAGCCGTGGTTGAACAACGGCGAGCTGGACTGGCGCGAAGGGGCGAGCGCGTCTCTTGATGCGCAGGTGATCGCCACCATCGACAAACCGTTCTCTCCTCACGGCGGCACCAAAGTGCTGAGCGGCAACCTCGGTCGTGCGGTAATGAAGACCTCTGCCGTACCGGAAGAGAACCAGATTATCGAAGCGCCGGCGGTGGTGTTTGAAAGCCAGCACGACGTGTTACCCGCCTTTGACGCCGGTCTGCTCGACAAAGACTGCGTGGTGGTGGTGCGTCATCAGGGGCCTAAAGCTAACGGGATGCCAGAATTACATAAACTTATGCCACCACTTGGTGTATTATTGGACCGCCGTTTCAAAATTGCGTTAGTAACCGATGGACGCCTCTCCGGGGCATCCGGTAAAGTGCCTTCAGCCATCCACGTGACGCCTGAAGCCTACGACGGCGGGTTGCTGGCGAAAGTGCGTGACGGTGACATGATCCGCGTTAACGGTCAGACAGGCGAGTTAACCCTGCTGGTGGATGACGCCGAGCTGGCGGCACGTCAACCCCATATTCCTGACCTGAGCGCATCGCGCATGGGGACCGGACGCGAAATGTTCAGCGCGCTGCGTGAGAAGCTCTCCGGTGCGGAGCAGGGCGCAACCTGTATTACGTTTTAAGACGACTTGATTTTAACGATCTGGCGAGAGAAGACTCTGATGAAAAACTGGAAAACAAGTGCAGAAGCAATCCTGACCACTGGCCCTGTCGTGCCGGTTATCGTGGTAAACAAGCTGGAGCACGCTGTACCGATGGCGAAAGCGCTGGTTGCGGGTGGCGTTCGCGTTCTGGAAGTGACCCTGCGTACCGCCTGCGCGATGGATGCCATTCGCGCGATTGCTAAAGAAGTGCCGGACGCCATCATCGGTGCGGGTACCGTGACGAACGTAAAACAGCTGGCTGAAGTGACCGAAGCGGGCGCGCAGTTTGCCATCAGCCCGGGCCTGACCGAGTCGCTGCTGAAAGCCGCGACCGAAGGCACCATTCCGCTGATCCCGGGCATCAGCACCGTCTCTGAACTGATGCTGGGCATGGACTACGGTCTGAAAGAGTTCAAATTCTTCCCGGCTGAAGCGAACGGCGGCACTAAAGCGCTGCAGGCGATTGCGGGTCCCTTCTCTCAGGTACGCTTCTGCCCGACGGGGGGTATCTCTCCTGCCAACTACCGTGACTACCTGGCGCTGAAAAGCGTGCTGTGCATCGGTGGCTCATGGCTGGTTCCGGCGGATGCGCTGGAAGCGGGCGACTGGGATCGCATCACAAAACTGGCTCGCGAAGCGGTGGAAGGCGCGAAGCAGTAAGCCATTCGCCGCATGAAAAACGGGCCTTTCGGCCCGTTTTTTTTATCCCTCTACCTTAACGCTTGCTGCGGCCGCTTTCGCTCTCGCCACCGCGTCGTCAATATTATCCCCGGTGGCTAATGCCACGCCAAGACGACGGGTACCGTCGATCTCCGGCTTGCCGAACAAACGTACCTGCAACCCGGCACCCACTGCCGCGTCGACGTTATCAAACGTAACGTTCTGGCTGGTTAACTGCGGCAGGATGACCGCCGAGGCGGCCGGGCCGTACTGACGGATACCCCCGACGGGCAGGCCGAGGAAGGCGCGCACGTGCAGGGCGAACTCGGAAAGATCCTGCGAAATCAGCGTGACCATGCCGGTGTCATGCGGGCGAGGGGAGACTTCGCTGAAAATCACCTCGTCGCCGCACACAAACAGCTCTACGCCGAACAGGCCATAGCCGCCCAGCGCGAGGACGGTTTTACGGGCGATCGCCTGCGCACGCTCCAGCGCCAGGGCGCTCATCTGCTGCGGCTGCCAGGATTCGCGGTAATCGCCATCTTCCTGACGGTGGCCAATCGGATCGCAGAAATGGACGCCGTCAACGGCGCTGACGGTCAGCAGGGTGATCTCGAAATCAAACTTCACGACGCCTTCAACGATGACGCGACCGGCGCCGGCGCGGCCACCCTGCTGGGCGTAATCCCACGCCTTATCGAGCGTGCTGCTATCGCGAATGAAGCTCTGCCCTTTACCGGAGGAGCTCATCACCGGCTTAACGATACACGGGTAGCCAATCTCCTCTACGGCCTGCAGGAACGCGACTTTATCGCCCGCAAAACGGTAGCTCGAGGTGGGCAATCCCAGCTCTTCTGCCGCCAGGCGACGAATGCCTTCGCGGTTCATGGTCAGCTTTGCGGCTTTCGCGCAGGGCACCACGCGCTGGCCTTCCTGCTCCAGGGCGATCAGCGTATCGGTGGCAATCGCTTCAATTTCCGGTACAACGAAATCGGGCTTCTCGCGCGTAATCAGTTCGCGAAGGGCATCGCCATCCAGCATGTTAATCACATAAGAACGATGGGCGACGTGCATGGCGGGTGCGTCGGCGTAACGGTCTACGGCGATGACTTCCACACCTAAACGTTGGCACTCAATGGCGACCTCTTTTCCCAGCTCGCCCGATCCCAACAGCATCACTCGCGTCGCCGCAGGTCGCAGCGCAGTTCCTAAACGAATCATAACAATCCCCCTAAAAAAGTTGCGCGCAGTATAAACGAAAACGTTTGCGTCTGTCTTGCGCAGGGATAAACGCGAGGGCAGAAATTTGCGCTTCTTTAGCCCGACCAGACATTTCCTGACGCCCGCTCGCTTACGCTGTGGAACATGTTCACCGTTAAGTGAGGGAAATCATGTCTGGCTGGTTAAATCAATTGCAATCCCTGTTAGGGCAGAAAACATCATCTGGCGAACGGGACCTCAGCAAACTGCTGGTACCCGGAGCGCTCGGCGGGCTGGCAGGCCTGCTGGTCGCGAATAAATCCTCACGCAAGCTGCTGGCAAAATATGGCACCGGCGCGCTGCTGGCCGGCGGCGGCGCCATCGCGGGCACCGTGCTGTGGAATAAGTACAAGGACCGGGTACGGACCGCGCACAGCGATGAACCGCATTATGGCGAGCACACCTCGCCGCTGGATCTGCGTACCGAACGGCTCATTCTTGCTCTGGTTTTTGCCGCGAAAAGTGACGGGCATATTGACGACAAAGAACGATCGGCGATCGAGCAGCAGCTGCGTGAAGCCGGCGTTGAAGAGAAGGGCAGAGCGCTGGTGGCGCAGGCTATCGAACAGCCGCTTGAGCCGCAGCGTCTTGCGCAAAGTGTGAAAAATGAGGAAGAGGCGCTGGAGCTCTATTTCCTCAGCTGTGCCGCCATCGATATCGATCACTTTATGGAGCGGAGCTACCTTAACGCCCTGGGCGATGCGTTAAAGATCCCTCAGGACGTGCGCGAGGGCATTGAGCGGGATATCCGCGAACAAAAACAGGCGTTACAGGGATAGCCTCCGCCGTCGCGACGCTGTTTCGCTTGCATCATGCGTGGGTTTTGCCAACCTTATAGGGTGTAAACTTAAAAGAATGATGACATGCCACCGAAAGCCCGACGTACTCCTTATGCGATCACCACGCATGGCGATACGCGCATAGACAACTATTACTGGCTGCGGGACGATTCGCGCTCCCGGCCAGAGGTACTCGACTACCTGCACGAGGAAAACGACTATGGCCGCAAGGTCATGTCCAGCCAGCAGACGCTTCAGGACCAGCTGCTGAATGAGATGGTGCAGCGTATTCCTCAGCGCGATATCTCTGCGCCCTGGACCAAAAACGGCTATCGCTATCGCCATATTTACGAGCCCGGCAATGAGTATCCCATCTACCAGCGTCAGTCGGTATTAAGCGCCGAATGGGATGAGTGGGATATTTTGCTGGATGCCAACCAGCGCGCCGCCCACAGCGAATTTTATACCCTGGGCGGCATGTCCATTTCGCCGGATAACGCGGTGATGGCGCTGGCGGAGGATTATCTCTCCCGTCGCCAGTACGGCCTGCGTTTTCGCAATCTGGACACCGGCAACTGGTATCCGGAAATGCTGGAAAACGTCTCCCCGGATTTTGTCTGGGCGAATGATTCCGAGACGGTTTACTACGTCAAAAAGCACGCCTCGACGCTGCTGCCTTATCAGGTGTGGCGACACACCGTGGGAACGGACTCCGCTGACGACGAGCTGGTCTATGAAGAGAAAGACGAAACGTTCTATGTCAGCCTGCATAAAACCTCCTCGCGCCACTATGTGATTATCTTCCTGGCCAGCGCGACGACCTCGGAAGTTCTGCTGCTGGATGCCGA
Source organism: Enterobacter sp. PL_is514 (assembly GCF_055816715.1). Classification (NCBI taxonomy): domain Bacteria; kingdom Pseudomonadati; phylum Pseudomonadota; class Gammaproteobacteria; order Enterobacterales; family Enterobacteriaceae; genus Enterobacter; species Enterobacter sp. PL_is514. The sequence goes on from NZ_JBVPGN010000028.1 coordinate 363,316, forward strand.
ACTGCCCGACGCCCAGCCGCTCTGTTTCCTGCCGCGCCGCAAGGATCACGAGTACAGCCTGGATCACTTTCAGCACAGCTTTTATTTGCGCTCTAATCGCGAGGGTAAAAACTTTGGTCTCTATAAAACCAAAGTGCGCGATGAGCGCAAATGGGAGGTGCTTATCCCCGCGCGGGATCAGGTAATGCTTGAAGGGTTCACCCTGTTTACCGACTGGCTGGTGGTGGAAGAGCGTCAGCGAGGGCTGACCAGTATCCGGCAAATCAACCGTAAAACGCGGGAAGTGGTGGGGATCGCGTTCGACGACCCGGCCTATGTGACGTGGATTGGTTTCAACCCTGAACCTGAATCCTCGCGGCTGCGCTACGGCTACTCATCGATGACCACGCCGGACACCCTGTTTGAGCTGGATATGGATACCGGGCAGCGTCAGGTGATTAAACAGACCGAGGTCAAAGGGTTTGAGTCTGAAAACTACCGCAGCGAGCACCTGTGGGTCACCGCCCGGGATGGCGTCGAGGTCCCCGTCTCGCTCGTCTATCACAAAGCCCACTTCCAGAAAGGCAAAAACCCGATCCTGGTGTACGGTTACGGCTCGTATGGCTCAAGCATGGACGCCGATTTCAGCAGCAGCCGGTTAAGCCTGCTCGATCGCGGCTTTGTTTTTGCCATCGCCCATATTCGCGGTGGCGGTGAACTGGGGCAGCACTGGTATGAAGACGGGAAATTCCTGAAAAAGAAAAATACCTTCAATGACTACCTCGACGTCTGCGATGCGCTGATTGAGCAGGGCTACGGGGATCCGCAGCTTTGCTTTGGGATGGGCGGCAGCGCGGGCGGCATGCTGATGGGGGCGGCGATCAACCAGCGTCCCGACCGCTTTAAGGGGATTGTCGCACAGGTCCCGTTTGTCGATGTGGTGACGACCATGCTCGATGAATCCATCCCGCTTACGACAGGGGAGTTTGAAGAGTGGGGGAATCCGCAGGATGAGATGTACTACCGCTATATGAAAACGTACAGCCCGTACGATAACGTGGAAGCGAAAGCCTATCCCCACATGTTGGTCACCACCGGTCTGCATGATTCTCAGGTGCAATACTGGGAGCCGGCAAAATGGGTGGCAAAACTGCGGGAGCTGAAAACCGATGACAACCTGCTGCTGCTGTGTACCGATATGGACTCCGGTCACGGCGGGAAATCGGGACGATTTAAATCCTACGAAGGAGTTGCCCTGGAATATGCCTTTTTAATAGGCCTGGCGCAGGACACGCTGCCAGGCCGTGCGGAGCGTTAAGCGTCGCCCAGATAATGTTTCAGCGTTAAGCGCAGTTCCGGGCTCATTCTGTCGAGGTTGTTATACAGCCAGCGCAAATAGCCCGGGTCTTTATCCGCCACCTCGGACACCGGCTTCCCGCGATATTTCCCAAAGGTAAATGTGGTCAGAAGTGCAGGACGGCCGGTGATGGTCGCCATATCATCCGGCGTCCAGCCAGAGATATTCATAATATCTATCAGTAACGCGGCGGTGATATAGCAGTCATACAGGGCCCGGTGATGGTGCAGTCCCTCAGGCGTTCTGACGCTGAGCTTGCGGGACTTGTACAGCGCCATGTTGCTGTATTTAATTCCCGGCCAGAGGCGACGCGCCAGCTTCATGGTACAAATCCATTCCCCCGGCATTTCAGGTAACACCCGGCGGTCAAAACTGGCGTTATGCGCGACGTACCACGGGCTACCGTAGTAGTGCGGAATGATCTCTTCGATCCACGGCTTATCCGCCACCATCGATTCGGTAATGCGATGGATAGCCATCGCCTGAGGGCTGATGGGTCGGTCGGGACGCACCAGATGGCTCATAGGGTTGACGATTTTACCATCAACCACGTCGACAGAAGCCACTTCCACTATTCCGCCCTGAAGATCGCAAGTTTCGGTATCGATGACGCGCAGCATTGAACACTCCTGAGCTTAAAACGCCTAGCCTAAAGGAATGATATCGCCTTGCCAACCCTCTCCGCCGAGCGTGCCGGTCAACAGCAGCTCGCCCCGATCGGCGCGGACGATCAGCTGACCTTTTTCATCCCACAGCGCGCTACCGCCGCAGGCGTTCGCCATCAGCACCGCAATGGCATATTTATGCGCGAAGCGCTGCAGGGTACTGATGGACTGCCGCCAGCGGTGATCTTCCACGGACTGGCTGCTGGTAAACAGCGACGCTCTGGGATCGAGATTGGGGGAATCGGCATGCGCATCAATAATGCTGAGCTGTTTTTCCCCCGGCACCAGGCTGGCACCGCTACCTTGCGGGTAGCGCAGGATGCGGTGACGGGCGGGCGTGAAGAGTGCGAGGCCTTTCTGGCGCTGACCGTTCCGTTCCAGGGGGAGCCCGGCAATCACGGTAATCCGGTAAAAATGTGCCGCGTCAAGCAGCGGTTCCAGCTGGGCGTCATCGGGTGGGGGAGGTAACGTCGGTGCGCCTGAGCCCGTTAATGAGAGTTCAGGGAAGACCAGCAAATCACAGCGCTGCCGTGCTGCTTCGGCGATGAAGCGCAGGTGGTGCGTAACATGGTCATCCACACTCTGGTGCTGACCGCCATACTGAGCTGCCGCTATATTCCAATGTGACATCGTGACTTCCTTATACACTGAGTCGCAGAGATTTAAGAATACACCTAAATTTATCAGGGTTTTCTTATCCTGCCAGATTCCGCGTAAGGAAGTGTAACGACTCGTTAAGCTTATTTAACTTTAGGTTCGTACGGTAAACGGGAGAGGTTAACCGAGGCGAGACGGTGGGCGATTAATCTTTCGCGAAACCAGTCGCGCAGATGGGCGGGCTGTTCCCGTTCAACGACTTCAGCCACGACGGGCATGTTGTAACGCTCTTTAAACGCGACGCCAGCGGCTGCGAGATCGACATTTACTTTATCCATCTCGTCCTGCGGAAGGGCGGCCAGATTGATCTTCATTTCCTTCTCCTTTTTCTGCGGCGGCAACGTTACCGCGATTGCACGACGATGACAAGCGGAGGCAGGATGTTCCTCGACTCGCTTATTATACAGCGTTATTCTTTAGCATACAGACATAACAAAAAGGAATGATTGCGATGGGTTTCTCCACCTCCCGCGCGGTATGCGCACTGGTTTTTGTGGCTTCAACGATGATGACACCCTCCGTGCTGGCACATGCACATCTTACACAGCAGATCCCGGCAGCAGACAGCGTAGTGACCGCACCGCAGGCACTGACGCTGAATTTTTCGGAAGGTATCGAACCTGGATTTAGCGGTGTGGTGGTGACGGACGTGCAAAAGCAGGTCATCAAAACGGGTACCGCTACGCGAGACGAAAAGAACAAGGCGCAACTCACCGTTCCGCTGGAACAAACGCTGACGTCAGGGACGTACCAGGTGGACTGGCATGTCGTCTCCGTAGACGGTCATAAAACCAAAGGCAGCTATCACTTTAGCGTGAAATAGCATGCTGGCGCTGTGTTATATCGGGTTGCGCTTTATCCATTTCGGGGCGCTGATGCTGGTTTTTGGTAATGCGCTTTACAGCGTCTGGTTTGCGCCTTCCTCTCTCCAGCGACTGATGTCCCGGCGTTTCCAGCTGCAGCAGAAAGTTGCTGCCTTGTTGAGCCTGGCGGCTGCACTCCTGATGTTTATGCTTCAGGGCGGACTGATGGGTAACGGCTGGGGCGATGTATTTGCTCCGCAGGTCTGGTATGGCGTACTGAGGACACAGTTTGGTGGCGTCTGGCTGTGGCAAATTATTCTTGCTGTGATGACGGTCGGTGCGGCATGGCTCGCGCCGCTGAAGGGGTCGCGGCTGCTGCTGCTCGCCATGGGCCAGCTTATCCTGCTGGCTGGGGTAGGTCACGCGGCGATGAACGACGGTCCGATGGGGTCATTGCAGCGGCTTAACTATGCTTTTCACCTGATCTGCGCGGCAGCCTGGCTTGGCGGATTGCTGCCCCTGTTGTTCTGCATGCGTCTGTCGAAAGGACGCTGGCAGAATGCCGCCATCTATACCATGATGCGCTTCTCGCGTGTGGGGCATTACGCCGTTGCGGGCGTGCTGCTCACCGGCGTGATAAATGCGCTCATGATACTGGGCGTCCATGTACCCTGGCAGGCTGGCTACGTGCAGTTTTTGTTGTTCAAATGTGCGCTGGTGGCGTTGATGGTGGTAATTGCGCTGGCAAATCGGTATTTTCTGGTGCCACGGTTTCGTCCGGAGACCGGGCGAGCACAACAGATTTTTATCAGGATGACACAGGCAGAAGTGGTGCTGGGCGCGCTGGTACTGGCAACGGTCAGTCTGTTCGCTACCTGGGAACCCTTCTGACAAGGTTAAATATCATATGAAAAAGACAGTACTTTCTCTCATATTGCTGGCCTGCACGGGGAGCGCGCTTGCCGCACCGCAGGTTATTACCGTCAGCCGTTTTGAAGTCGGTAAGGACAAATGGGCGTTCAATCGCGAAGAGGTGATGCTGACCTGCCGTCCGGGCCATGCGCTGTATGCCATTAACCCGAGCACGCTGGTGCAATACCCGTTAAATGATACCGCAGAGCAGCAGGTAGCCAGCGGCAAGAGTAGCGGCCAGCCGATCAGCATTATTCAGATCGATGACCCGGCGCATCCGGGACAAAAGATGAGTCTGGCGCCGTTTATCGAGCGTGCCGACAAGCTCTGCTAACGCTCAGGTTTCCAATAAAAAACCGCAGATGCTTGCGAAAGCACTGCGGTTTTTCACATTTTATGATGCTCTGGCGCTTTTTTTCCGACCGCTTTAGCTGTGGACTGGAAAACCTGGCGTCGTCATCTATTCTTAAAAGGCAAGGCGACTTAGCCTGCATTAATGCCAACTTTTAGCGCACGGCTCTCTCCCAAGAGCCATTTCCCTGGACCGAATACAGGAATCGTATTCGGTCTCTTTTTATCTGTCTTATATTTCAGTCACTTACGGCGCTCTGTCCGAAAATGTCCCAAAATTGTCCGAACTTCAATATCCGGCAATTCCCGTTATACCACACCGTTTTTTAAATTAACAACCAAACTCATGCAATGCTGGGAATGCTCTGCACAGACGATCTCAGAGTTTTGCAACCATGCGATCTCTCGTTTCAAGGCAAGACTGCTTATAAGGTGCGTTTACCTTAACTCGGCGATTCATGATCCTCACACTTCCAGTTGGGAGAATTGAGAACAGACATCCTTTCGCAAATGCCACAACCCCCATGGCCTGAAAGTCGTTAATGTTAACTTCTCCATCATCAATTGTTTCGAAATCAAAAATTTCAGGATTTGTGGCAAGTAATTGAAGAACATCATTATCTATAGAGTTAAGTACCGAGGCATACGCAGATGCTGTCCCCATGTATGCGTGAGTCTGTTTTTTGCAATCATATGAACTCGAGGAAGGGCTCTGTTTACACTGTTGAGCTTGTTAGCAAATGCATAAGAGGCGTAAATATCAGGATGGTAATTTAAGACCGTAAATGAGAGAAAATGCATTTCGCCAGCCGCCCAGATGATCTGATTATTCCGTCATCGCGCCATATCTCGACCGAAATCGGCCGCACGAAAGCGAAGCTGGCTAATTTTCAGCGTCTGCAGGGGCTGGGGAATGACTGATCTACCGAAATGCCCCAATTGTGGCATGTCCTCTTCACTGAAGGTCCGAAGTCGTGAGTTGAACTGGGGGGGCGCAGAAATTAGGTGCTCTAACGGTTGTTCAAAATGGCGAGTTGGATTCTCTTTTCCGCCAGGAGGGGAGAGGGGGGCTCGAAGAGAGCTTGCAGATAACTGGCATAAGGTTGTGGAGAAAACTTAACCCACTAATTGTATTATTTGCTTTTATGTATGAAAAAAATTCAACAACACCGACAAAATGGATCGGCTAGCAGATCTGCAATATAATTATTCTATTATTCAATCCACTGACTAAACTCAGAGGGACAAGTTCCAAACACAGGGTAGGTGATATGTCTATGAAGCAAATTAAATCAAGGGATATGACAAACATTGCGGCAAAAAGGATGTATTATATTTTTCTTGTCGGGGTTATACCTTTGCTTCTGATTTTTTTATTATATGCTAACAACCAAGGGAGCGATTTTCTAAATTATTTGTATACTTTATCTGGTAAAGTTCCTGAGCTGATTTCAGCCAGTAACCCATTATTAAGTGGTATTATGAGTTTTTATGTTAAAATCGCTCCTTTGTTAGGTGTTTTGTTTTTTTTGATTGCGCGGAGAGAGTTAAATTTAAAAACCACTTTTTCTTTCACGAAAGGTATTTTGGCTTTTATGCTATTCACCGTGTTTTATATTGCAATTGTTTATTATTTGTTGGTGTGTAACGTGGAGTTAACTGAATCAGGACGATTTATGAGGCTTTTATCAGGGAACGATTATCTTCTTACCGTTTTTTTTGTAAGCGTATTTTATGTGTGTTATATACTCACCTGCTATTACATCAGCTATGCTTATGCAGTTTTCTTGATTTTAAAGTTAAAAATAAAACACCGTTGAAAGCTAAGGGGCAGATAACATCTCTGCCCCTTTTAGATTAATGAGCTGGTCTGATTATTTCATTGTTGATTTTATCAACGATTTTATCGTCAATGAATGAAGCCAGATAACTGATACCGATAATTCCAGCAATTGTTAATGCAGTAATAGGAAGCCCGACGGTTGTCGCAACAAAAGATGCCAGGGCGCCAAAGATTCCCATAGCCACACCGACAGCAATGCCACTAATAACCCAGGACTCTACCTCTAGCATCAATGGACCCCAGTTTCCTGTTTCATACCCTTCAATACTTTTCTCTCGGATTTTTTCGACTTTGATCACCAGATCTGCAGTCTTAAATGCTTTGCTTAGATTGCCGAGTTTGTTTGCCATGTCACTTGCATTCAGACTTTTCCATGCGTTAACGATCGCAGTTTTATCACCTTGATTAATTTTCATCCCCGGATTGGCAATAATCTTATTCAGAGAGGTCATTGCATCATTGTAGTTACGAATTTTTTTACCTTGGAAGTTTTTAACGTTACTTGCGATGTCCCTTGACACATCTTTATATTTTTGCCCCAGGTGACTACCAACTTTTTCCCCCATGTCAGCAATAATTTCGCTGGCTTTTTGTAATGCTTCAATTTGATTATCTTCATCGAGCATCTTCTGGACATTTTCGCGCAAATTACCCCGGGCTGCTTTTGGTATACTTCCATCCCGCACTGCTTGTTCATATAAGTTCTTAAGCGCTTTTCGGGAAACTTTATCACTGGAGCCATAGTACTTTGCCGTCCTATCCCAGGTAGATGGAGCACTCGTAGTGCTATTTCCATTTTGATTCTGGGAGTTATTACTACCAGACTGTGAACTTGAGTTACCACCATTACCACCGGAGCCTTTACCTGAATGACTGTCTACTCCGGAACTGATAGCAATTGCACCACCGGCAGAAAATACTCCAGCCGCATCACCTCTGTTAGCAGCATTCACCTGTGCACTGTTGTTTGGATCCACAGAAAATCCATTAATATTCTGTGTACGGCCACCATTCCCTCCATTTCCTGATGTACCGGAATGGCTGCCAGAACCAGAGTTACCGATGCCAGGATTTTTGCCACCACTGAACGCATTGTTGTGTGCGTTGTCGCCACCATTACCACTCATAGTTAATTCCTCTTTGACGGTTAAAAGTTAGACAATACTGTATATAAACACATTGCTATATATACAGTGGTTCGAATCCTACGCCGCTGTTTCTAACGTGTCAATGACAGATTTTGGGGTATGACTGAGAGCGGAAAATCCTGATAAGCTACTGATGGGAATATTGTTTACTGGAAAGGAGATCTTCATGAATAAATCTAACGGATTATTCGTGTGTGCGCTGTTAACATCATCTTTGATGAGCAGCGCATGCACCCCTCAAACAAGTGCAGAACGCCATGCACGCCAGTATGTATATGCTGCAGATGACGGCTTTGACCCGAATGTACGCGTTATAAAAGCCGACAGTATTAAGATGGCGGTGCCATTCTTTAAAACTTTTCATGATCTGGGAGCAAAAGACCGCTTATCAGGCATGTCTTTAGAGGACGCGAACAAGCGTGCAGATAAGTTTCGTAGCGAGGCATTTCTGAACTCCATCCAGAGTGAAACTATTTTTGCGGGCACTCGTTACGTCGACAATAAATCATGGTCTGCTAAACAGCGTAAAGCCATGAGCGACGCTATCTCTGAAGCTTACATTGATGGTTATAAAGGAAGGATGTGAGTAGTAATAACAGTAGATTTCGGTACCCGTTTCTGCATTACATTCACGAAAACACCTGGTTGTGGTTCATTAACATCAAAGTTTTAGTTAGAGATGATTCTGTATGGTTTCTCTTGAGTCAGAGAATGGTGTTTAGTGCTTTTTTATTAATCGCTTACCCGCTTGTGCGGTTTTTTGACCCAAATTCTTGACCCTCAGTTTTTAGTTGAGCTCTATAAACATACAGTTAGGTGTTAGGGGGCTATCATGGGTTTTCAATCACCTGCATTAGACCTCGCTGAGGAGATACTCACTATTACCAACCTTTGCGGTCATGAGGACAACTGCCGAACTATCGAAACATCAGCTGAGTACGTGATAATTAATATTGCCAGAAATCCGGAAATAGGTGACACCATCCTGATTGCGCTCTGCGGTAGGCTGGACTTCGCAAAAGTTCAGAGGAAGGCATTAATAACTCAGGATGGCGAGGCTATAGCGGGTGATTCAGATCATTAAAATTAATGGTGTGAAGGGTAAGTTGATTTTTGCGTATAATAAGCAATCCACTTACATTGGCTGAGGCAGAAGAATGGAAAAGTTGCAATTGAAGATTGGGTTAACTGATTTGGTTTATTCAATTACTGTTCATAGCTTTCATATTTTTTGGGTCGGCATTGGGCTTCTGTTGATAGGTGACATTGGGGTGGTGTTCAGTGGTGCATAGTCCAACATACTGACCGTATTAGGTGGCTATATGATTTTTGTAGCTTTGATAATGGAAGGTGTAAAAGCGCTTTTCAATAAGCTGGTCTGGAAGCAGTTTCTCTAAACTCATAGTCTTTAATCTATAAGACTTCTTCAGGAACAGCATAAAATAGATCTATGAGATTAGCATTCCTACATACACATTTGTTGTAGTTCTTTTAGAGTAAAGTGATGACTGGAGTTTGTGTAATGGAAGCATTTACTGAATCTGTTTATTTGGTTATTTTTAGAGAGCATGCAGCGAAGGCGGTTCAGGGTATGGAGAGACATGGCTGTTACTGGTTTACGGGTATCAGGCCATCATATGGGATTGTTGTTGAGTTGCTGGAAGATGCTGGGTATTCAGTGATAACTTTCAACCCGCCGCCTGTATACGAGTTCGCAATATATCTCTCTGATAGTTATCCATCTCAAGTTGAGCTGGAGAGAATCGCAATGTATCGACAGTCACTACGAGACAAGGGCGTATCAGAGGATAAATTACCCGTTTCATTAGCATAGCCCCCTACGGGCGGTTTTTATTGTAATATCGCTAACAAGAAAACGAGATGACAGTAAACACAGCTACGCTATGAAATATCCAGGTGTTATCTCACTATGCCTTCAGGCACTCAACGAGTTAAATCATAAGGTTGAAAATTTACAATCAGGAAGCCGCAACCCGTAGTATGCAGGAACGGGGGCGGCTGGTAAATTTGATATGAATCGGTCCGAATTTGTCCGGAATTTTAAGTAACTATATGATTTTTAGTGCCTGAAAACGCATCACCAGATGTATGCTTTTTAATCTGGTTGATGCGTATGTGTTTGATATACCGCAGAAATATAAATTGCAGGTATAAACAGGAATCGCATTCGGTCTCTTTTTATCTGTATGAAAGTAAACGAGTAATCCCAATAGTTCTTTCTCATACAGCGCGCTCGTCCTGTTCGACTGCTTAAAACATAACGCAACACAGCATGCGGAAGTCCAGCCCTTTTTGCCTGTTTTGTTAAATTTTCGTGTGCAATCAGTAAAAGCCAGAACCGTGTTTAAAAGCGGGATTTAACGGATGCCTCAATTTCATCAAGCAGTTCAAAGCGACGGCGGTATTCGGCACGCTTTTTACTGGCTATCTCCTCAAGGGATTTGCGCTCCATCTGCAATGGCAACTGCCAACTGAAGGTTGAACGTTTTTGACCGTCGATAGAGGCCCAAAACTCATCGTAACTGGCGTGGAAATGGCGACCTTTACTCAGACGATAACGCAGTGCACGGAAGATATGACCTTCATCGCTGACCGCATAAATGGCTTTGATGCCGGAAAGTGTGGCCAATTGGAAAAGCACTTCCATCAACACGCGTTTCGGGAAAAGACCATTGCAGGCTCGGGTTGCCTGTTTGATCACATCACGGGATACGCTGCGTCGCGGGCCCTGAAGACCGCCAATCACCAGAACATATTCTCCGTTTTCGCGAGCAACGCAAAATGTCACACTGGCAAGCAGGGTATTTTCGTTATCACGCAGCCACAGCGTACATTCGCCCTCACGCTCTGCTTTACTGGCATTCATGGCGTTGACGTTATAGCTCACGCCATCTTTGGCATGAAACTCAACAATGGATTGCTCTTGTGGTCCGGTTAAGGCCTTGACCAGGCCGACGTCTTTCAGGGAGTCAATCCACTGATAATGGCTGACGATAGCATCAGCACGCGCATTGGCGTTCATGCCACGCATCAGATACTGGCGATGTGTTTTGCTCGGCAGGGTGATCTGCGAAGCCAGTAACTGATCAAAATCGTCGCGGCGAGCCAGTGCATCGAGCATGCGATGCGTAGAAGACCAGAACAGCAATGAACGTAACAGAAATTTAAGACGGTACTCGCGTTTTTGCCAGATAGGGCCTGGAACGAGTTTGCCTTTCACCAGTTCGGAAATGATATGGGTACGATGCGATTGTGGCGCATCGTTTTGCAGGCGCGTATTTGACACGGGAAAACCTCAAAGTTTATGCAATGCATATTTTAGGGGGCATGCAAAAGAGTATTAATACTGGTGAAACATTTATTTATCCTTAGTTTACTGTTTGTTTAGCTTCATGAAAAGCGCTCCTGTGCAGCGTCCCTACACATAAGTCAACTGTAACTATACTTCCTATGGGAGGGCTTATGTATCAGCGAATTGAAGGTGGGATGTGGCGTCACGTCTGGGTTGTCAGCGATATACACGGCTGTTATCAGTGGCTTATGGATGAGCTTAAACGCCGTCATTTTAACCCGTATGAGGATTTGCTTATTTCTGTCGGGGATATCATCGATCGTGGCCCTGATAGCGTGAAATGCCTGCAGTTAATACATGAAAAATGGTTTCGTGCCGTGCGGGGCAACCACGAGCAAATGGCGCTCGACAGTCTGGATAATAACGATTTTTCGCTCTGGACGATAAATGGCGGAATGTGGTTTGCGCATCTTGAACGCGACCAGCAACAGCTTGCGCTGTCGTTGCTTGAGGCCTGTCGCGATTTACCGCATATCATCGAGATAACCTGTGCGAACGGTCTGAATGTGATAGCCCATGCGGATTATCCGGCTGCGGAATACCAATGGCAAAAACCGGTCAGCGCTCAGCGCGTCTTATGGAACCGCGACAGGTTGATGGGATTTATGGTGGGCAAAGGGCAGGGCATCAGCGGCGCGGATCATTTCTGGTTCGGACATACGCCCCTCGACAGAAGGTATGATTTTAATAATCTCCACTACATTGATACGGGCGCCGTATTTGACGGTTACTTTACGCTGGCGCAGCTGCAGTAATAAATAACCCGCCTTCGGGCGGGTTCTCTTTAGGTCAGGCAAGACGCATGACCCAGGCATCGGTTTTACTATCGTAATGCTCACGGTAAAGGACAGAGTGTTCGCCATCAAGTATTGCCGGGACGCTGGTATCTGCATCCCATGCATCGAGCTGCATGCACAAATCCGGGTCGGATTTGCAGGGAATACTTAACGTTCGATCGCCTTGTGCTTCGCCGCGCAGCTCTGCGTCGTCGATCTCAAAAGCGCCAATACGCACGCTGGTTTTCGTCATAGTGCTCTCCGGTTCTGTTGTCAAAATCTGGTATGACCAGTGCAGTCACCCATTTTTGATCGTAGACAAGGAGAGCAAAATCGCCAGTAAAAAAATGCGCTTTTTTTCAGCCCGTGCGATCGTTACCGGTAAACAGCCGACCATCCCGAACCAACTCGCGCGGATAGCTGTTTTTCAGCCTTGAGCCGACCTTTTTTGCCAGCCCCAGCGGGTATCCCTGATACGTCACTATCACTTCATCGCCTGATGGCGCGCTGTCCGGATAGACATCGCGACCACGATACCACTCTTCGGCTTCCTGATGCGTCAGGGCAAAGGTATTCTCGCGTCCGGCAAGCGCGATAACGGCCTCATGCTGCCAGCGATACCCTTTGTTATGCACTTCCGCCAGGCGGATCCCGATTCGCGAAAAACGGACCTTTCCGATGAGCGGCTCGATCTGTGCCGGGAACAGCCATATCTCTTTATCACGCATCCAGGGGCACAGGCTCTCATCCCAGACCAGCCCAACCTTTTTGGCGGCGGCTTCAAGCTGTGCTGCATCGCGACCTTTAAGAGGGGCAAACGGGAAGTTGCCGACCTTGAATTTAGGTGCGGGCAGGGGAGCAACCGCCTGCGTTTTACGAAGACGCGCCACAAAGAACCCTTCGCAGTCGTAAATCTGCGGGAACACGTGGAGGAAACCCTCGGGGGTGACCGCCTCTTGTGCCGAGGCAAACAGATCGTTAAGCGGCAGAAACTCGACTGCATCCGAATAGTTCGCTTTCAACCACAGACAGACGTCTTCGTTTTCATCGCGGTTAAGGGTGCACGTTGAATAGACCAGCGTGCCGCCAGGGCGCAAAGCGTGAAATGCGCTCTCGATCAGCTCTCGCTGCGTGGCGGCGATCTCCAGGTTGCTTTCCACGGACCAGTTCTTTAACGCATCTGGATCTTTGCGCACCACCCCTTCGCCGGAGCAGGGGGCGTCCAGCAGAATGGCATCGAAGGCTTCCGGTAGGGCGGCGCCAAACACGCGTCCGTCGAAGTGCGTCAGTGCAACATTATGAATACCGCAGCGGCTGATGTTGGCATGCAGCACCTTCACGCGGCTGGCGGAAAACTCGTTAGCAAGGATCGCCCCCTGGTTACCCATCCGGGCGGCAATTTGCGTGGTTTTTGAGCCGGGCGCCGCGGCAACATCCATCACGCGCTCAGGCGAATTGCCATCGGTAAACAGGGCGGCAACAGGCAGCATCGAGCTGGCTTCCTGAATATAGAACAGGCCGCTCAGATGTTCAGCGGTGCTGCCCAGCGGGAGTGAGGCTTCGTCATCGCGCTCGATCCAGAACCCCTCAGCACACCACGGTACCGGCGTAAGCTGCCAGCCGTACGGCGAGACCAGTGCCAGAAAATCATCGACGCTGATTTTCAACGTGTTGACGCGAATACTTCGGCGTAACGGACGCTGGCAGGCGGCGATAAAATCGTCTAACGACAGGTGAGAAGGAAGCGCCTCGCGCATCTGCGCCAGGAATTGTTCAGGAAGAAATACGGAGTTTTGAGCCACGGGCACACCACAGGGAAAAGTTCAGGTGCGCAGTGTAACATAAAGGCTCCGGTGCGTTGACACCGGAGCCTTGCTGTTTAACGTGGCAGGGCGGTTCCCCATTCGCGCCACTCTTTCGGTTCGCTTTCGAGCAGCAGGAAGTGTTTACCCGGCTGCGCTTTCGGCGCCAGCGGCGTTCCCGGCGGCGTGGCAAACGCGATACCGCCGCGAATGAACTGGTTGAAGGTGCCGGTTTTCACCACGCCACCCGTCAGGCCGAAGTCCAGCGAGTAGCCTGATGCCAGCCAGAATACCGAGTTATTTCGAACCAGGTGCTGGTAGCGTTCGCTGATGCGTAACGCCACCATCACGCGATCGGAGAGTGTACCGAGCGTCAGGCCCGTGACCGTACCCACCTCAATGCCGCGGAACAGTACCGGCGTGCCGATGTTCAGCGAGCCTGCTTCCGGCACTTCCACCACGATGCTCAGGCCGCCAAGGTAGCGTGAGTCGGTGATCGTGGCTTCCTGCAGCTCGAAATCGCGACGGGCATTGCCCTGGCCGGGCTCAACGTTGATGTACGGCTGCAAAATGGTGTCGAGATGCTCAACGCCCGCGGCCGAGATCTGCGGCGTGACCACCGAGAAGCGCGAGCCCGTGCGGGCGAAGGTCTGCACATATTCCGGGTAAAGCACGGCGGTGGCCTGCACCTCGTTACGTGAGGTAATCAGCGTCAGCTTCTGGATCTGCCCGATATCAATACCCAGATAGCGAATTGGCATGCCTTCCGCCAGCTTACCGGCATCAAACGCGTGCAGGGTAATCTGCCCGCCTACTGCACGTGCGGCGGTTTCGGACGGGAAGAGAATACGCTTATCACCTTTGCGCAGATTCGCACCCGCGCCGCTGAGATTATCGAAGCTAATCGCCCCGCGCAGCGCGCGTGAGAGCGGGGAGGCCTGCACGGTCAGCCCGTTACCGTTAAGCTGAACTTTCGCGCCGCCTTCGGCCCAGAAGACGCTGTTTGGCGTCAGCAGCTTGCGGTACTCCGGCTTGATGTGCAGTTCGATATCAAAGGCGTCCGCACGCGGGCGAACGGTGATCACTTCCCCGACTTCAAACTTGCGATACAGCACCACGGATCCCGCCTGTACGTCCGGCAGCGTTTCGGCGCTTAGCGTCAGCGTGGTGGTAGGAAGATCGCTCAGACTGTTTTCAATCGCTTTCTCGAGGTTGGCATACAGCGGATAGCTGTCGCGCACGGGGCCTTTATCGCCAGGCAAAATACGGATGCCGCCGTTAACCCATTCGCTGGCGCTGGCGCCGAGGAACTCCACGCCGTCCAGACCCACCTTCACATCGACGCGACTGTTCACCACGAATTTGCTGTCACCGTGCACCAGGTCGCTGTATTGCGGATCGATGGCGACCGAGAACGTCACGCCATCCGCGGAGAGCTTACGCTCCAGCACCTGACCGACCTGCACGCCGTGTAAAATTAGCGGCTGCCCGGCTTCGATACCGTAACTTTCTGGCGCATTCAGCGTGACGGTTACCACGCCCGGTTTTTGCAGCAGGGCTTTATCCGCCGGGGCAATCACGAAGCTATTGCTGGGTTCACCTTCACCGGGGATGAGCTCAAACGTATTGCCGGTCAACAGCGTGCTGAGGCTGGCATCGTTCAGAGAGAGCTTTGGACTGCGCATTTCGATGCGCGTTTTCTCGCGCAGGAGATCGACCACGCTCGGGTCGACCGTCATTTCGCCGGTGACTGAGCCGCCCGGGTTGAGCGTCATTTTGGTGAGCTGACCAACCTGCAATCCCTGATACATCAGCGGCGTTGAGCCCGCTTTTAGCCCTTTAGCATCGGGCAGGGCGAGTTTGACGATCACGCCGCGCTGGCTGTGCGCCAGGTCAGCATACAATCCAAATGAGTCATCAGCGGTGGCAGGGCTTGAGTTTTCCGGGGAGTCAAAGGCAATAGCGCCATTCACCAGCGCGGCCAGACTCTCCAGCTTCACTTTCGCACCGCTCAGGCTGAGATCCGCATCCACGCCGGAGACGTTCCAGAAGCGGCTGCCTTTTTTCACCAGATTGGTGAAGCGACGCTCGATCAGCACGTCGATGGTGACGCCCTGTTTATTCGGGTTAATCGCGTAGTCGTACACGCGGCCAACCGGGATCTTGCGGAAATAGACCAGTGAGCCACTGTTCAGAGAACCGAGATCCGGCGCCTGCAGATGGATCATCAAATCGCCGTTATTGAGGCGGTACTTGGGCTGCGTATCCAGAGCAACAAAGTGATCCTGCGGCTCGCCTTTACCCGGCATCATGCCAATATAGTTACCGCCCACGAGCGCATCCAGCCCGGACACGCCGGCCAGAGAGGCTTTAGGCGTCACCAGCCAGAACTGCGTTTCGCTGCGCAGGGCATCCTGCATATCAGATTTAATACTGACCCGCACCTGAATCTTGTTCAGCCCTTTTCCAAGGGAGATGTCCTGAACCGTACCTACTTCAACCCCCTGGAAGCGAACGGGCGTTCGCCCGGCGACGATGCCGTCCGCGGTCTGGAAATCAATGGTGACCGTACTCCCGCGATCTTCATAGCTCGTCCAGATTAGCCAGCCTGCAATCATCAGGGCGATGACGGGCAGCAACCAGAATGGCGAAATGCGGCGTTTTGTTTTAATTCTCGCTTCAGTCGGCGAAGCGGGGGTTTCCTGACTCATGTGCATCCCAAAGTAAGCGGCTATCCAGCCATTCCACAGCAAGAATAGTCAATATCACCGCAGAGCCGAAATAAAAAGCCGCGGGTCCCATTGTAAAAGCAAGTAGCTGGTCGCGATTGATGAGCGACATCATCAGCGAAATCACGAACAGATCTAACATTGACCAGCGGCCAATCCAGGTGACGAACCGCAGAAGCAGAATGCGTGTTCGTAAGCCTTGTTCACATTTAAAGTGAATGCTGATGAGCAGGGTAAACATCACCACCACTTTGGTAAAGGGAACCAGGATACTGGCAATAAAGACGATCGCCGCCACCCCGACGTTACTGTGTGCAAGGGAGATAATCCCGGAGAGGATAGTATCCTCCTGACGCCCGCCATTCACGTAAATGATAGAAATCGGCAGCATATTGGCTGGGATCAGAAACACCAGGGAGGCGATCAGCGCGGCCCAGCATTTTTGCAGGCTATTGTTGCGGCGCAGTCTCAGCGGAATGTGGCACCGCGGGCAGCGTCCACGCGCGTCGGGTAAGCCGGTATAGTGGCATCCCAGACAGACGCGCAGATTTTCATCGGGGCGTGTAGCGGGGCGCTGAGGGTAAAACCGTTCCCAGAGCTGCTCAACGTTCAGGTGGATCAGCGTCAGGATGCTTAGCAATACCAGGCAGATGAAAGCAAAGAGCCCGATACCGGGCTGCAAAAAGGCGTAGTCCTGTACCTTTATTGACGCAACGCCCACGCCCACCAGATAAATATCCAGCATCACCCACTCTTTGAGCTTATCCAGCATCAGCAGCACCGGGCGAAGGTTCATGCCGAGGATATTGCCAAACCAAAGATAGGCAATGGCGGCAACCAGCACCAGCGGCGCGCCAACGGTGCAGAACAGCACCATGGCGGCGGTGATGGGATCGCCCTGACGGGTCATCTGCCAGATACCCTGCAGCACGTTGGCGTCAATGCGCACGCCAAGCAGGTAGAGTTTCAGCAGCGGTTCGCTCCAGGCGAAGGGCATCAGCAGCAGCATGGTGACGGCCATGGCGGCGAGACGGGTTAACGACCAGTCTCGGCCATCGCGAATTTTGGCGTCGCAGCGGGGACAGAAGGCACTTTGGTGCGATTTCATCTTCGGCAACATAAAAAGCGTATCGCACTGGGGGCAACGCTGATAATGTGCACGTGGCAAAGCTTCGCTTACCGTATGGACAGTTATCTTTCTTGTCGGCGTAATTTTGGTTGTTTTTAAGGCCATCAGCTGCGCACAAATAAGTATTGTTGAAAGTTATAATAACTCATGAACGGATTCATCTTGAGCATGAGCGCATTTAATGCTTATTTTAATAGGCTATGCGGTAAATTTGTAAGACAACTAAGTGATTGAATAATGAACAAAACAGAATTCTACGCGGATCTGAACCGCGATTTTAAGGCATTGATGGCGGGTGAGACCAGCTTCTTAGCCACTCTGGCAAATACTAGCGCATTGCTGTTTGAACGTCTCTCTGAGGTGAACTGGGCCGGCTTTTACCTTCTGGAAGGTGAAACGCTGGTGCTCGGTCCGTTCCAGGGCAAACTGGCCTGCGTGCGTATTCCGGTAGGGCGCGGCGTATGCGGCACGGCGGTGGCCGAGAATCAGGTCCAGCGTGTGGAAGATGTTCATGCATTTGACGGGCACATTGCCTGCGATGCCGCCAGTAATTCTGAAATCGTTCTGCCTCTGGTGGTCAAAAATCAGATTATTGGCGTTCTGGATATCGACAGTACGGTCTTCAGTCGCTTTACAACCGAGGACGAACAGGGGCTGCGCGAGCTGGTGGCTAATCTGGAAAACGTACTCGCGGCAACCGATTATCAAAAATTCTTTGCGAGCGTCGCAGGATAATCAACGGATAACGTAGCATTTACTGATAGCGTCATTATAATGACGCCTGTTCATGCCTGCGCTTGTTGGCAACGTCCGTTGTAATCAGGAAATTTCATGGAAAATCAACCTAAGTTGAATAGCAGTAAAGAAGTTATCGCATTTCTGGCCGAGCGTTTCCCGCAGTGCTTCAGCGCGGAAGGTGAAGCGCGTCCCCTGAAAGTCGGTATTTTTCAGGATCTGGTGGCACGTGTTGAAGGGGAAATGAACCTCAGCAAAACTCAGCTGCGTTCCGCCTTACGTCTTTATACTTCGAGCTGGCGTTACCTGTACGGTATCAAAGCTGGCGCGACCCGTGTGGATCTCGACGGCAACCCGTGTGGTGAGCTGGACGAGCAGCACGTTGAGCACGCGCGCAAGCAGCTTGAAGAAGCCAAAGCACGCGTTCAGGCACAACGTGCAGAACAGCAGGCGAAAAAACGCGAAGCCGCCGCGGCAAACGGCCAGGAAGATGCGCCTCGTCGTGAGCGTAAACCACGCCCTGCGCCGCGCCGTCACGATAATAACGATCGCAAACCGCGTGCAGACAAACCAGCAGCAAAAGCCCCTCGTGAAGAGCCGCGCCATACGCCGGTTTCTGACATTAACGCCCTGAGCGTAGGTCAGGCGCTGAAGGTAAAAGCGGGTAACAATGCTATGGACGCCACCGTACTGGAAATCACCAAAGATGGCGTTCGTGTACAGCTGACTTCTGGTATGTCAATGATTGTACGCGCAGAACACTTGTTGTTCTGAAACGGAGGCCAAGCCTGGCATGAACACTTTTTTTAAGCTCACCGCGCTGGCGGGCCTGTTTGCCATAACAGGTCACGCTTTTGCAGTGGACGATATCACGCGTGTTGATCAAATTCCGGTTCTCAAGGAAGAGACGCAGCACGCGACGGTGAGCGAGCGCGTGACCTCACGTTTTACCCGCTCGCACTATCGTCAGTTCGATCTCGATCAGGCCTTTTCGGCCAAAATCTTTGACCGCTATCTGAACTTGCTGGATTACAGCCATAACGTTTTGCTCGCCAGCGATGTCGAGCAGTTCGCTAAGCGCAAATCCGAGGTGGGTGACGAGTTGCGCTCAGGCAAGCTGGATCTGTTCTACGATCTCTACAACCTGTCGCAAAAGCGCCGCTTCGAACGCTATCAGTACGCGCTGAAAGTGCTGGAACGTCCGATGGACTTCACCGGCAACGACACCTTTAATCTGGATCGCAGTAAAGCACCCTGGCCGAAAGATGAAGCCGAATTGAATGCGCTGTGGGACGGTAAAGTTAAATACGATGAACTGAGCCTCAAGCTTACCGGCAAAGACGAAAAAGAGATCCGTGACACGCTGACGCGTCGTTACAAATTCGCCATTCGTCGTCTGGCGCAGACCAACAGTGAGGATGTCTTCTCGCTGGCCATGACGGCCTTTGCTCACGAAATCGATCCGCACACCAACTATCTTTCTCCACGCAACACCGAACAGTTCAATACCGAGATGAGCCTGTCTCTTGAAGGTATCGGCGCGGTGCTGCAGATGGACGATGATTACACGGTGATCAATTCGATGGTCGCAGGCGGCCCGGCATCCAAAAGCAAAGCGATTAGCGTAGGCGATCGTATTGTGGGTGTAGGACAAACCGGACAGAACATGGTCGACGTGATCGGCTGGCGTCTTGATGACGTGGTTGCGCTGATCAAAGGTCCGAAAGGCAGCAAGGTTCGTCTGGAAGTCCTGCCAGCCGGAAAAGGCACCAAAACCCGTATCGTTACCTTGACCCGCGAGCGTATCCGTCTGGAAGACCGCGCGGTGAAAATGTCGGTGAAAACCGTGGGTAAAGAGAAGGTGGGTGTCCTGGATATTCCTGGCTTCTACGTAGGGCTGACTGACGATGTGAAAGTTCAGCTGCAGAAGCTTGAAAAGCAGAACGTCAGCAGCATTATCATCGACCTGCGCAGTAACGGCGGCGGAGCGCTGACGGAAGCGGTTTCACTCTCTGGTCTGTTCATTCCATCGGGTCCCGTGGTGCAGGTGCGCGATAACAACGGTAAAGTGCGTGAAGATGCCGACAACGACGGTGTGGTCTACTACAAAGGCCCGCTGGTGGTCCTGGTTGACCGCTTCAGTGCTTCCGCGTCTGAGATCTTTGCCGCTGCCATGCAGGATTATGGCCGCGCGCTGATCGTCGGTGAGCCAACCTTCGGGAAAGGTACCGTTCAGCAGTATCGTTCTCTTAATCGTATCTACGATCAAATGCTGCGTCCGGAATGGCCTGCACTGGGCTCGGTTCAGTACACCATTCAGAAATTCTACCGCGTGAATGGCGGCAGTACGCAGCGTAAGGGCGTAACGCCGGACATTATGATGCCGACAGGCACGGAAGAGACGGAAACCGGCGAGAAGTTTGAAGATAACGCGTTACCGTGGGACAGCATCAATGCCGCGACCTACGTGAAAGCGGGTGATATGACGCAATTTGGCCCTGAACTGCTGAAAGCGCATAACGACCGCATCGCGAAAGATCCGGAATTCCAGTACATCATGAAGGACATCGCACGCTTCAATGCCCTGAAAGATAAGCGGAATATCGTTTCTCTGAACTACGCACAGCGTGAGAAAGAGAACAACGAAGACGATGCAACCCGCCTGGCGCGTATCAACGATCGCTTCAAGCGTGAAGGCAAGCCTCTGCTCAAAAAACTGGACGATCTGCCAAAAGATTACCAGGAGCCGGATCCGTATCTGGATGAGACGGTGCATATCGCTCTCGACCTGGCGAATCAGGAAAAAGAGAAACCTGCCGTACAGCCCGCTCCGGCAAAATAATCTCCCAACAGGCACAAGAAATTGTGCCTGTTTCTTTTTGTTCTTCATCCTTCCGTCAGCCAGATTTCCAATTGTGTAAAGTTGTGTCTTTCTGGTGACTTACGCCCGCCGGATGCTTGAAAATAACCGGAATACCCATACGATGTGGGTAATCGCATAGTGCGTTTTGTTAAACTGAGGTAAAAAGAAAATTATGATGCGAATCGCGCTCTTCCTGCTCACCAACCTGGCGGTCATGGTGGTTTTCGGGCTCGTGCTAAGCCTGACAGGAATTCAGTCGAGCAGCGTTCAGGGTCTGTTGATTATGGCGCTGCTGTTTGGTTTTGGTGGCTCGTTCATCTCCCTGCTGATGTCGAAGTGGATGGCACTGAAATCGGTGGGTGGTGAGGTTATTGAACAGCCGCGTAACGATATGGAACAGTGGCTGATGAATACGGTGGCTCAGCAATCCCGTCAGGCCGGCATCGCCATGCCGCAGGTGGCGATTTACCATGCCCCGGACATCAACGCGTTTGCCACGGGCGCCCGTCGCGATGCGTCACTGGTTGCCGTCAGCACCGGTCTGCTGCAGAACATGAGCCGTGACGAAGCTGAAGCGGTTATCGCCCACGAAATCAGCCATATCGCAAACGGTGACATGGTGACCATGACCCTGATTCAGGGCGTGGTGAACACCTTCGTGATCTTCATCTCCCGCATCCTGGCGCAGATTGCGGCAGGCTTCATGGGCGGGAACCGCGACGAAGGCGAAGAGAGCAACGGCAACCCGCTGATCTACTTCGCCGTGTCGATGGTTCTGGAACTGGTATTCGGTATTCTCGCCAGCATCATCACCATGTGGTTCTCTCGTCACCGTGAATTCCACGCGGATGCCGGCTCTGCGAAGCTGGTTGGTCGTGAGAAGATGATTGCCGCGCTGCAGCGTCTGAAAACCAGCTACGAGCCGCAGGAAGCGAACAGCATGATGGCCTTCTGCATTAACGGTAAATCCAAATCGCTGAGCGAGCTGTTTATGTCTCACCCGCCACTGGATAAACGTATTGAAGCGCTGCGCAGTGGTGAATACCTGAAGTAACGCAGGAACCCTAATAAGCCGGGCAGGAGTACACTCTGCCCGGCTTTTTTTATGCCTGAACCCTGGGCTGTGTCACCCGCAGGCCGCTGACGACCGCCGCGAGTGAAGCAAGGGCACCTGCGGTGAGAAGCGCAATGTGGTTACCGTTTTGTCCGGCAAGGTTAAACATCAGGGCGACCAGTGCCGCACCGCTGCTTTGGCCCAGCAGACGCGCGGTCCCCAGCATACCGCTGGCTCCTCCGCTGCGATGACGCGGCGCGGAGGTGATAATGGTGTGGTTGTTAGGGGACTGGAACAGACCAAACCCCGCGCCGCACAGGATCATGCGCCAGATGATGTCCAGATCGGTTGGCGATGACGGTAGCAATGCCAGCGCGAAAAGGCCTGTCGCCATCACCGCCAGTCCCAAAGCACCCAATAAACCGGCATGGACGCGTTCAATTAAATAACCTGCCAGCGGTGCCATCACCATGGTCGCCAGCGGCCAGGGGGTGAGCAGCAGGCCGGTCTCCACCTCTGAACGTCCAACCACGCTTTGCAGAAAGAAGGGTAGGGAGACCAGTGCCAGCATCTGGGCGCAGAACGAGCAGACAGACGTGCAAATGGAGAGGGAAAAGAGGGGAATACGCAGCAGATCAACAGGCAGTAGAGGCACAGGGAGAGTGAGCTGGCGGCGAACAAAGAAGAAGCCGATCGCCAGCAGGGCGATAAGCTCCGCGCCGGTAAGCATCAGAGACTGTCCCTGCGCAAAGCCGCTCAGCGCCGTAATCAACAGGCCAAAGGTCAGGGCATTCATCACCGCACTCGCCACGTCGAAGCGCGGCATGGTGCTTTTGGGACCGTTAGCGGGAAGAAAGCGCAGGGCAAAGAAGATGGCGACAATACCCAGCGGCACGTTGATGGCGAACAGCCACTGCCATGACGCAACGGAAAGGATCGCCGCCGCAATCGTTGGCCCGGCGGCAGAAGAGACGGCGACAATAAACGAGTTTATCCCCATTCCTCGCCCCAGATGACGCTGCGGATAAATTAAGCGGATCAGCGCCGTGTTTACGCTCATGAGCGCCGCGCCGCCAAAACCCTGCGCAATGCGGGCAAGCGTCAGGGTATGCAGTGAATCTGAAAGAGCACAGAACAAAGACGTAAAGGTGAAAACCACCAGACCGCACTGATACACCCGACGGTAACCGAACATATCGCCCAGGAAAGAGAACGAGAGCAGGGAAACCACGATCGCAATCTGATAGGCGTTAACAATCCATATCGAACTGGCGGGAGAGGCGTGCAGGTCGCTGGCGATGGTTGGCAGGGCAACGTTTGCGATTGCGCCGTCAAGGACCGCCATTGATATACCGATAATGATGGTCGCTATCGCGCCATACCGCTGGGGTAAAGGCAGGCCATCGGAAAGGGTCTTTTCCATTAGGGTTAAAAAAGCTCAGCGTGAAATTATTCTCAGGGTAACTATTTTAGCATTGTTACAGCCGCGATATGTCGCAGATTTGTAACGAAGTAAACGGGGATTGATTGCAGGTGACATGACGGGAACTTATAATAAAAACCGGTTCTGATTTTTATAAAACACTCGCTATGAGGTGGTAAATGGCTATTGCGGATTTGGATAAACAGCCAGATTCTGTTTCTTCCGTGCTGAAGGTGTTTGGCATCTTACAGGCTCTGGGAGAGGAGCGTGAAATAGGTATTACAGAGTTGTCACAGCGCGTGATGATGTCAAAAAGCACCGTATATCGCTTTTTGCAGACCATGAAATCGCTGGGTTACGTTGCCCAGGAAGGCGAATCTGAAAAATACTCCCTGACGCTGAAGCTGTTTGAGCTGGGTGCCCGCGCGCTACAAAATGTTGACCTGATCCGCAGCGCCGATATTCAGATGCGTGAAATCTCTCGCCTCACTAAAGAGACCATCCATCTCGGCGCGCTGGATGAAGACAGCATTGTTTACATCCATAAAATCGACTCCATGTACAATCTGCGCATGTATTCGCGCATTGGTCGTCGCAACCCGCTCTACAGTACCGCCATTGGTAAAGTTCTGCTGGCGTGGCGCGATCGTGAGGAAGTGAAGCAGATCCTCGAAGGCGTGGAATACAAGCAAAGTACCTCACGAACCATTACCAGCACGGACGCGCTGCTAACGGTGCTCGATCGCGTACGCGAGCAGGGGTATGGCGAAGATAACGAGGAGCAGGAAGAGGGACTGCGCTGCATCGGCGTTCCGGTATTTGACCGTTTTGGCGTGGTGATCGCGGGCTTAAGTATCTCCTTCCCAACCTTACGTTTCTCCGAAGAGCGTCTGCATGAGTATGTGGCTATTCTCCACACTGCCGCACGTAAGATTTCTGAACAGATGGGGTATCACGACTACCCGTTCTAATCTCTGTTCACATAAAAAAACGCCGCATCTGTTGCGGCGTTTTTTGTCGGTCATTTACCCGGCTGACTAGCCATTATCAATCACGACGGAAGTCTTACGCAGGACTGGACAGTGGGTTAAGCCAACAATCCCGCTGTCAGTATGCAGATATTGTGCAGTGCTCATTCCTTGTGCTGTTAAGTATTTACACTGAATGCCTAACCCGGCAGCGTTTTCGGTGCTTCCCACAAGCACGCCATAACCCGTTAGAAGAAGGCCAATCCAGACAAGGGCCAGTGCAATAATTGTTCGAATGATTAAGCGCATCATTACCTCTTTTATCGTTGTTATCATAATGCTAGCGTAAACGGTTTACGAAACGAAACAAGTGCAGGATTCTGAAAAAAGCGCGATGGCGGCACAGTTAGCCCTTGTTTAAGATAAGCGTGATAACCTCGTTACATCAGGTCATTAGACGGAGTGTGGAGTGAAAAAAATACGCTGGGTAATTCTGATTATCGTGCTGATAGCGTGCGTGGTGTTATGGACGCAGACGATCAATGTGATGTGCGATCAGGATGTACAGTTTTTTAGCGGCGTTTGCGCAATCAATAAATTTATTCCGTGGTAACACGCATTTTTTCTCAAGGTGATTTCCTTCCTTCGCGCCAGTGGTAAAATAGACGTTTTTATTGAGGTGGTGAAATGGGTGAGTTACTGAATTCAGGGCTGCTGAATATAGCATCCCTGATGATTTCTTTGGTTGTTCTGCTTGTCGGGCTGGTCATTTGGTTTTTTGTGAATCGCGCCAGTTCCCGTACTAACGAGCAGATTGAACTGCTGGAAGCGCTGCTCGATCAGCAAAAACGTCAGAATGCGCTGCTACGCCGTCTGTGTGAGGCTAACGAACCGGAAGAGAAAGACGCGCCGAAAGACGCAGTCGCTGAAGATAACAAAGACGAAGACGACTTTATCCGCCTGGTGGCTGAGCGTTAATTTTTTTGTCCTGGGAGGTGGCTGTGGTCTGGAAAAACCCCTGGTATGACCCCTCCCTGAAACATCACACCCCGAACGGTTTTCGTAATACCGATCCTGTTGGACATCAACCCGGCGACCTTGACCGCTGGCGTAAAGCGCGTAAAGAGGCCGGATTACCGAAGCCGCCCGCGCTGGGTTATGAAGACTTTATCCGCCAGTGGTGGCAACCGGTTGAGCTTACGCAATCTCAGGAAGATGGGGTATGGTGGCTCGGACACGCGAGCGTGTTGCTGCAGCTGGACGGCAATATCATCCTTACCGATCCGGTGTTTTCTCGACGTGCTTCTCCGCTCCCTTTCCTGGGACCACAGCGCAAAACGCCTCCCGCGCTGTCAGTCGACCAGCTTCATCAGCTTGATGCGGTCGTCATCTCCCATAATCATTACGATCATCTTGATGACGCAACCCTTCGCCGAATCCTCAAACGCTTTCCCGACGTCAGTATTTTTGTTCCGTTGGGCCTCGCCGACTGGTTTCGTCGCCGGGGAGCAAAACGCGTGGTCGAACTCGACTGGTGGCAGAGTTTCACCTCGCAGGGGATGACGCTGACCGCCGTACCGGCACAGCACTGGAGCATGCGCACGCCATGGAACCGCAATCGTTCCTTATGGTGCGGCTGGGTGATGGAAGGACGGCATCACCGTTTCTGGTTTAGCGGTGATACCGGTTATTCACCTGAGCTGCTGTTAATTCCTGAACGCCTGGGCCAGATAGATGCCGCCGCGTTACCGATTGGTGCCTATGCCCCACGATGGTTCATGGCTGTCCATCATATGGATCCGCAATCTGCGGTGGCATTGTGGCAGCAGCTGGGCTCACCTCTGGCGTTCCCTATTCACTGGGGCGTGTTTGAACTGGCAGATGAATCCTTAGATGAACCTGTGCAGGAGTTAACTCACGCACTCGATAATTTAGCACCAGTTAACCATTCTTTCAGGATACTGAAGATTGGTGAATATTTATCCTTATAAACGAAGCGATAAATTGTTGCATATATTGTTGATGTAAAGGCGCGCAGGAATGTTTTATTTTTATCGAAACGTTTTGCTTGCCTTCTTTTGATGCAGAGTCATAAAAATTTCATTATTTTGGTGCATAACGCTGTTTATTCGCTGGTGCATTTTAATACAGCTGGGCGCGGGTTATTAACACTGTTTTTTCTCTGAAACAATTTGGTCGCGTTACAATGATTTAAGCATAAGTTTTCACAAATTGTTCTAACTCAATCAAGACGTAAGATTTCTTTTCCTGTTTGCTGGACGGTTCGTTATGATTGAGCTATGTTAAAAAAGTCTTAGATTACAGCGGTTGTGAAAGCAACGCTGGGTCTTTGTTACGCAGCAGGGCTGTCTGTACGTGATGCGCATAATTGTGCAAAACCTGACAGGCACTGTTCGAATTTGTGCGGCGGATCGAGACATGTTTAAAAATGGCTTGCCATATTAAACATAGTGTGTGATAACACGTTTTGGGTCAAACGAGGTACAGTTCTGTTTATGTGTGGCATTTTCAGTAAAGAAGTCCTGAGTAAACACGTTGTCGTTGAATACCGCTTCTCTGCCGAACCTTATATTAGTGCCTCATGCAGTAATGTCTCAGTTTTATCTCAGTTAATGCCTGCGGGCTAAGAAAACACTCTAAGGAATTTTGCAAAATGGCAAAGATTAAAGGTCAAGTTAAGTGGTTCAACGAGTCTAAAGGTTTTGGTTTCATTACTCCTGCTGACGGCAGCAAAGACGTGTTCGTACACTTCTCTGCAATCCAGGGTAACGGCTTCAAAACTCTGGCTGAAGGCCAGAACGTTGAGTTCGAAATTCAGGACGGCCAGAAAGGCCCAGCTGCAGTTAACGTAACTGCTATCTGATCGAACCGCTGCTGACTGAAGCGCTTAGCACTTCACTCTCAGACATAAAGCCTCGCATAACGCGGGGCTTTTTTATGTCCTTAATCTTTCAAAATATTACCATTCACGGTCTTGTTAGTAACTTGTTGCAAAGCTGCGAGGTTAGTAGCACTGTTTCGCCTCCCTAAGCGCATCTTTTCCCGTTAAATCAGGGCGTTGTTTAACAGTCCTGGGGTTCAGGTGAAGAAGAAATTGATAATGACCGCTGGCAATTTCACGCCAGCGCGTTTTGCGCTGCTCTGTTTAGCTATTTTCTGTAGTCTGGCCTTTTTACTTGGCCGCGTAGCCTGGCTGCAAATCATCAAGCCTGACAATCTGGTGAAGCAGGAAGATATGCGTTCCCTCCGCCAGCTGGCGATTGATGCGCCGCGCGGCATGATAATGGATCGCGAAGGTCGTCCCCTGGCGGTGAGCGTGCCTGTACGGGCCGTTTGGGCCGATCCTAAAACGGTGCTGGCAAAAGGAGGCGTTGGCGTCGACGAACGCTGGCAGGCGTTGGCAAACGCGCTACATCTCTCCCTGGGCGCACTCTCGGCGCGAATCAACGCCAACCCGCAGGGCCGTTTTATTTATCTTGCCCGTCAGGTCGATCCGGCACAGGCAAAGTGGATAGATAAACTCAATCTGCCCGGCATCAATTTACGCGATGAATCCCGCCGTTTTTATCCTGCCGGCCATGTGGCAGCGAACCTGATTGGCTTCACCAATATTGACGGGCAGGGCATTGAGGGCGTGGAAAAAAGCTTCAACGCGCAGCTGACCGGCAAGGCGGGTGTGCGCCAGGTAAGGGAAGATCGCTATGGACGCGTGGTTGAAAACCTGACGGAAGTTGCGCCCGCGCCGGCGCATAACATCCAGTTAAGTATCGATGAGCGTCTGCAAACCATCACCGAGGATGCGCTCGATAATGCCGTGGCCTGGAACAAGGCCGAGTCTGGGGCCTCGGTGCTCATCAATATCCCCACCGGGGAAATACTCGCCATGGCGAGCTATCCGGATTTCAACCCCAATAACCGGGAAGGCGCGACGATAAACGATTTTCGCAACCGTGCGATCAGCGATACGTTCGAACCGGGTTCCACGGTCAAGCCGCTGGTGCTGATGACGGCCCTGCAGCAGGGGCTGGTCCAGCCGGACAGCGTGATTGACACGCATCCGTATACCCTCGACGGGCATCGTATCCGCGATGTGGGCTATTATCCTGAACTGACAATGACCGGGATCCTGCAAAAATCGAGCGACACCGGCGTGTCCCGACTGTCCCTGGCAATGCCTGTCCAGCATCTTATTGATACCTATCGAAATTTTGGATTCGGCACGAATACGGGGCTTGGCTTAACGGGTGAGAGCGCGGGGCTGTTGCCCCAGCGTAAATACTGGAGCCAGCTGGACCGCGCGACATTTGCCTTCGGCTACGGGCTGATGGTGACGCCGCTCCAGCTGGCGCACGTCTACGCCACGATTGGCGGCTTCGGGCTTGAGCGACCTCTCTCGATTACGCGTATCGATCCCCCCGTTATCGGGCAACGCGTCATGCCGGAAGAGATTGCACACGAGGTGGAGCACATGATGGAGAGCGTTGCGCTGCCCGGCGGCGGAGGGGTTAAGGCCGCCGTTCGTGATTACCGGGTGGCGGTGAAAACCGGTACGGCGAAGAAAATTGACGATAGCGGGAAGTATGTCGATAAATACGTCGCCTACACCGCAGGGGTTGCACCTGCCAGCAATCCGCGTTTTGCCCTGGTGGTGGTGATTAACGATCCGCAAAATGGTGCCTACTACGGCGGGGCCGTCTCCGCCCCTGTCTTCAGTGAGATTATGGGTAACGTGCTGCGTCTGGAAAATGTGAAACCTGACGGGTTACCGGCAGGGTCCGATCACCTTATCGTCATGCGTTAACCGGGCGTTTATAAC
This sequence comes from Enterobacter sp. PL_is514, assembly GCF_055816715.1. Classification (NCBI taxonomy): domain Bacteria; kingdom Pseudomonadati; phylum Pseudomonadota; class Gammaproteobacteria; order Enterobacterales; family Enterobacteriaceae; genus Enterobacter; species Enterobacter sp. PL_is514. The sequence goes on from NZ_JBVPGN010000028.1 coordinate 392,720, forward strand.
CAGGGCGAATAGCGGTACACTTCGCCCTTTGATTATGCTCCGGAGTCACCATGTCCTTCAGCTGTCCCCTTTGCCACGCCCCCCTGACGCACTCAGATAAAAGTTATACCTGTCCGCAGGGGCATCAGTTTGATAGGGCAAAAGAAGGCTACGTGAATCTTCTGCCGGTACAGCATAAGCGTTCCCGCGATCCTGGCGACAGTGCTGAAATGATGCGGGCGCGCCGCGCGTTTCTTGATGCCGGGCACTATCTGCCGCTGCGGGAGGCCGTCGCGCAGATGCTGAATGACATTCTGCCGGATTCAGCCACCGCCATGCTCGATATCGGCTGCGGGGAGGGGTACTACACCGCGCGGTTTGCCGAGATCGCCCGTGAGAAGGGCGCACAGACGTTCGGTCTGGACGTGTCGAAAGTGGCGATTCGCGCAGCGGCAAAGCGTTACGCGGACGTGACGTTCTGCGTGGCATCCAGCCACCGACTGCCGTTTGACGATGCCAGCATGGACGCGGTTATTCGCATTTACGCGCCGTGCAAGGCGGAAGAGCTGGCTCGCGTGGTAAAACCGGGCGGATGGGTAGTCACCGTGACCCCGGGCCCGCGTCATCTGATGGAGCTGAAAGGGCTGATCTACGACGAAGTGCGTCTGCATGCCCCTCATTCTGAACAGCTGGCCGGTTTTACCCTGAAGCAAGCGGAATCGGTGGCGTACGAAATGACGCTGAAAGGGGAAGAGGCCACCGCGTTATTGCAGATGACGCCGTTCGCGTGGCGGGCAAAACCGGAAGTATGGGAAGCGTTAGCGGCACACTCAACATTTGGCTGCCAGACGGACTTCAGTATCCACCTCTGGCAGCGCGAAGATTAACCGGCGAAGTGTGCCCAGAGGATTTGGGCACCAATGCCAATCAACACAATCCCCCCCAGGATCTCGGCGCGTTTACCCAGCAGCGGGCCGATAAACCGTCCGACCATCATGCCCAGCGTGGACATAATCAATGTTGCGCAGCCGATGGCCAGCGCGGTGGCGATGATATTGACCTGCAGGAATGCCAGACCGACACCGACGGCCATCGCATCAAGGCTGGTGGCAATGGCCGTAGTGACCAGCAGCCAGAACCCGTGGCGGTGCTGAGGCTCCTCGTCTTCTTCATCGCCGCCGCGAAAACCTTCAATCACCATTCGGCCACCGAGAAATACCAGCAGGACGAAGGCAATCCAGTGGTTCCACTCCAGCACGAACTGGCTGGCGAGCATGCCAAGACCCCAGCCGATAAGCGGCGTCAGCGTTTCGATAGCGCCAAAAATCAGACCGGTACGCAGGGCTTCTGAGAACTTAGGTTTGTGAAGCGTGGCGCCTTTTCCGATGGAAGCAGCGAATGCGTCCATGGACATGCCAAAAGCGAGAAGGATCGTAGCGGAGATATTCATAACAGCGTCCAGACCGGGGATATCCATATGACACATCACTGCCCCCAGTAAACAGCAGTTGATGTATCTATGGTCTCGCCTGATCGCGCTGCACATAAGATGTGCTGTCAGCGATCCGTACGTGCCACGTTTTTCAACGAGTATGTTGACACGTACATTTCCTGCGAACAGGAAATCGGCTACTCCCCAACGACGGGCGCAACCTTAACATATTTTGAGAATATAAAACAACAATGAAGAGGCATTATTTAAAATGCTTGTTGATAACGATTTTCATTTGTCTTTAAGCGTGAAAATATCGTTAACAAATAGAGATAAAATTAACGAAGGAGATATAGCTTTGGCTATATTTCTTGCGCAAGATAAACGCAGTATATAGCCATTGCTATATATCTAACTCATTGAGTTTTAACAAGTAACTTGTATATCTTTTCCAGGTCGTCAATATTCTTCACCCGAATAAGCAGGCGGCGTTGTTCTAATTGCATCACCAGCACACCGTCTTCGGATAAATTCATCTCTTTAATACGGTTATATTCTATCCACACATTGGCGAAGAAAAATCCGCGGGATTTAAAAAGGATTTTCGGCGTGCGGATCCAGAACAGATAAATCGCCATTAATGCCAGCGCACATAATAACCATGTGGTTAATATTGCACCATGGCTGGTGACGTTATTGTAAATAAGAATGGCGATGAGACCCACGAAGATAAAGGCGTCCACGCGCCCGCGTCGCAGAAGGGGAAGGGAGAGCAGCGTCTCGCCGTGACGGCGGGGCATAATGAACTCGTCATAGATCGCGTAAGCCAGAAGGGCAACAACAAATAAAACCAGTACGATGTCCGTGACAGTCATTCATCCTCCAGATAAAAAAACCGGGGGCAAGCCCCCGGCCTATAGCATTGAAACTTACAGACCCAGCAGGCCGACGGCGTAGCCCGCAATACCGATGACGAAGAAGCCAACGATAATCCACAGCGGGTTCACTTTCTTACGCAGCAGCCACATGCAGGCGAAGGTCAACAGCAGCGGCACCAGGCCCGGCATCAGCTGGTCCAGAATCGTCTGCACGGTGGTGACGCGGGTCTGACCATCCTGTCCGGTGATGGTTGATACCACCAGCGGGATGTTCACGTGCGTCCACTTGTTAACCAGTGCCCCCATGACAAACAGGCCGAGGATTGACGCCCCCTCAGTCAGTTTCTGCAGGAAGCCGCCGCCCATGTCCTTAACGATGTCCACCCCTTTACGGTAGCCGTAGGCCACACCGTAGTAACGGGTCAGCAGACGCACGGCGTTGAACAGGATGAAGAACAGCAGCGGGCCAAGCAGGCTACCGCTCATCGCGATACCGGCACCCAGTGCCGCGAAGACCGGACGCACGGTACCCCAGAAGATAGGGTCACCGACACCGGCCAGCGGACCCATCAGACCGACTTTGATACCGTTGATAGCACCATCGTCAATCTCTGCGCCGTTTGCACGCTGTTCTTCCATTGCCAGCGTTACGCCCAGTACGGGAGCCGCAACGTAAGGATGGGTGTTAAAGAATTCCAGGTGACGCTTGATGGCCTGACGGCGCGCTTCGTTGTTTTCCGGGTACAGGCGTTTGATCGCCGGTACCATGGAGAAGCAGAAGCCCAGCGCCTGCATACGTTCGAAGTTCCATGAACCCTGAAACAGGTTAGAACGGATGAACACGCCACGAATATCACCCGGAGTGAGTTTTTTCTCGGTGGTAGTTTTTGTCATATCAACCATTTCGCTCACCTGTTAGTCCAGTTCGTTATCGAGATCGTTGTTACCAGCAGCCTGCGCTGGGGCACCCGCGACGCGGTTATATTTCGGGCTGAGCTGGATGTAGAGAATCGCCATCACCGCACCAATCACGCCCAGTGCAACCAGATTGAAGTTGGTGAAGGCTGCAGTCACGAAGCCGAGGTAGAAGAACGGCATCAGGTAGCCTGCGCGCATCATGTTGATGACCATCGCATAACCAACAACCACGATCATACCGCCCGCGATGTTCAGGCCGCCGGTGACCACTTCAGGAATGGCGTTCAGCATGCTCTGGACTTCACTGGTACCGACAGAGATCGCCACGATAACCGCCGGGATCGCAATACGCATCGCCTGCAGGAACAGGGATGAAACGTGGATCCACGACAGGGCCGTGAGGTTGCCGTTGTCGGCCGCCTTATCCGCCGCGTGCTGGAAGGCAACGGTGATAGTACGAACGATGATGGTCAGAACCTGGCCTGCGGCTGCCAGCGGGATCGCCAGGGCGATACCGGCACCAATACTCTGGTGACCGGCAATAACCAGAACGGTCGAAATGATAGAGGCCAGCGCGGCATCGGGCGCAACTGCCGCGCCGATGTTCATCCAGCCCAGGGCGATCATTTCCAGGGTACCACCGATGATGATACCGGTTTTCATGTCACCCAGAACGGCCCCAATCAGCGTACAGGCCACCAGAGGACGGTGGAACTGAAATTCATCAAGTACGGATTCCATACCCGCAATACATGCGACCACGAACACCAGCACAATCTGAAGAGTGGTAATCTCCATTGCACTTCTCCTATTACGTAAACTTTATATGAGAACCGGCGCGGGCTTATTTCCCAACTTTGCCGATCAAATCCATCATTTTCAGTTTCTGGTCCGTGGAAACCTTACGGGCTTCCAGCTCAATACCGCGCGCATTCAGCTTGTTGAATGCCTCGATATCTTTCGCATCGACTGAAATGGCGTTGTTGACCTGCGTTTTGCCCTGACGGAATGCCATACCACCAATGTTCACGGAGGTGATTTTTACGCCGCCTTCAACAATGCGCTCAACGTCTGTCGGGTTAGTGAACAGGAGCATCACGCGTTCGCCCGCGTATTTCGGGTTGTTGTAAACGCGGATCATCTTGGCGACATCCACGACGTGCGCGGTAACGCCAGGAGGAGCAACCTGAGTCAGAAGGGTTTTACGAACGGTATCGGCGGCCACTTCGTCGCTGACCACGATAATGCGTCGAACGTTGGTCTCTTTGGTCCAGCGCGTGGCGACCTGGCCGTGGATTAAGCGGTCATCAATACGCGCAAGGCCGATAACCATGTAATCGTTCGGGCCCATCGGTTTTGCCGGTGCTGCCGCTTTTGGTGCCGCTGCAGGCGCAGGGGCAGGTTTTTCAACCGGCTGCGCTTTCAGGGCCTTAACCCCTTCGCGACCGGTTTCAACGGCCAGTGCCACCAGCTCATCGAACGCCGGATTGTCGTCGCGCGCCATGAAGGTTTCCACCAGCATGGGAATGTTGACCCCGGCGACAACTTCATAGTGCTCTTTATCGACGACAATGCGGCTGGCAGCATTGAACGGGCTGCCGCCCCATGTATCAACGAGAAACAGCACGCCTTTGCTGGTATCCAGCTTCTCGAGTTGAGCGTTGTACTTCTCAATCAGCGTCTCGGCGTTTTCACCGGGAACGAAATCGATCCAGCCGACGTTTTCCTGCTCGCCCAACAGCATCTCTGCCGTTTTGAGTAGCTGCTCAGCAGCCCAACCATGTGTGCCTATGACAATAGCAATGGTCACTTGCTACCTCCTTTTATTATCATTAATACGCCTGCCAGGCAGTCGTACTGAGAATCGTATTGGCGAACCGAATCGATTCAGATAAGGGTTAGAGTTCAAAAAACTAAGACTTCCGCGAATTATTTTAGATAGTGAAAAAATAATTTATGTGATGAAGATCCGTAATTTAGCCACGCGTTACAGATTTATCTGTAGCGTAAAGCGGCTGTGTTACAGAACTTTGCAAAGGAACGTAAATCTTTGCTAAAAACACAGTGTCTCTGATATGTTTAGCCTCCGTTTAATTGTTCAGGAGTATAGGGCTACAGCCCACTATATGGACCGTCACCGACGTCAGTCATCTACCAGGCCATTTCGCGCCTTATTCACCGGCGATCCTCGCCACGTATCGACTCTGTTTACCTCTGTTTTGCCCACATTGAGTGGGGCACCGTTTCGTCATTCCTTTAGCAGGAGCTTGTCATGGAATTCTTAATGGACCCGTCAATCTGGGTGGGATTGCTCACGCTGGTGGTGCTGGAGATTGTTCTCGGCATTGATAACCTGGTGTTTATCGCCATCCTTGCGGACAAACTGCCGCCAAAACAGCGTGATAAAGCGCGTCTGATTGGTCTCTCGCTGGCGCTGGTCATGCGACTGGGGCTGCTCTCCGTCATCTCCTGGATGGTCACACTGACCAAACCGCTGTTCTCCGTCATGGATTACACCTTCTCCGGGCGTGATTTAATCATGCTGATCGGGGGGATATTCCTGCTCTTCAAAGCGACGACAGAGCTTCACGAGCGGCTGGAAAACCGTCAGCACGATGATGGGCACGGTAAAGGCTATGCCAGCTTCTGGGTGGTGGTACTGCAGATCGTGGTGCTTGATGCGGTCTTCTCGCTGGATGCGGTGATCACTGCGGTCGGCATGGTCAACCATCTGCCGGTAATGATGGCGGCTGTCGTTATTGCAATGGCGGTTATGCTGCTGGCCTCGAAGCCGCTGACGCGCTTCGTCAACCAGCATCCGACGGTGGTCGTGCTGTGTCTGAGCTTCCTGCTGATGATTGGCCTGAGCCTGGTGGCGGAAGGTTTTGGCTTCCATATTCCGAAAGGCTACCTGTACGCCGCGATTGGCTTCTCGATCCTGATCGAGTTGTTCAACCAGATTGCGCGTCGTAACTTTATTAAGCAGCAGTCGAATCAGCCGCTGCGTGCCCGTACCGCAGATGCCATTCTGCGCCTGATGGGCGGTCGTCGTCAGGTGAACGTTCAGTCTGATTCCGAAAACCATAATCCGGTTCCGGTCCCGGAAGGGGCGTTTGTGGAACAGGAACGCTACATGATTAACGGCGTGCTCTCCCTTGCCTCCCGTTCGCTGCGCGGCATCATGACGCCGCGCGGGGAAATCAGCTGGGTCGATGCTAACCTGAGCGTTGATGAAATTCGCCAGCAGCTGCTCTCTTCACCGCACAGCCTGTTCCCGGTGTGTCGTGGTGAGCTGGATGAGATCATCGGCGTCGTGCGGGCGAAAGAGATGCTGGTGGCCCTGGAAGAGGGCGTCAACGTGGAAGCCGTTGCTGCGGCGTCGCCTGCGATTGTCGTGCCGGAAACCCTGGATCCGATCAACCTGCTCGGGGTGCTGCGTCGCGCTCGCGGTAGCTTTGTTATCGTCACCAACGAGTTTGGCGTGGTGCAGGGGCTGGTCACGCCGCTGGACGTGCTGGAAGCGATTGCCGGTGAGTTCCCGGATGCAGACGAAACGCCAGAGATTGTTGCCGACGGTGAAGGCTGGCTGGTTAAAGGTACCACCGACCTGCACGCGCTCTCGCACACGCTGGGGCTGGAAAACGTGATTAACGATGAAGAAGACATCGCGACCGTTGCCGGTCTGGTGATCGCCGTTAACGGGCAAATCCCGCGCGTCGGAGATGTGATCGAGCTTTCGCCGCTGCACATTACGATCGTTGAAGCCAACGACTATCGCGTTGATATGGTTCGTATTGTTAAAGAACAATCAGCCCACGACGAAGATGAGTAAGCCGGCTTAGCGCAGCGGCATTAAGGGCACGATGTGCCCGTTATGATGCGCTGGCGGGGGCGCGCTCCCCGCCAGCCACTTCGGAAAATCCCGTAGCGGCATGGGCCGCGCATAGAAAAAGCCCTGCAGGACAGGCACGCCGTGGCGGCGCAAATAGCGCGCCTGCTCCTCTGTCTCGACCCCCTCAGCAACCAGTTCAATATCAAGCCGCTGGCCCAGCGCAATAATCATATCCGTCACCGTCGAGTTCACGGCGTCGGTGCCGATGGCGGTGGTAAAGGACTGGTCGATTTTCAGTACGTCCGGGTGCAGCTTCTCAAGCCAGGAGAGAGAGCTGTTTCCGGTGCCAAAATCGTCGATGGCGAGCTTCACCCCTTTGCGATGCAGTTCGCGCACGATGCGATAATCCGCATCCAGCAGCGCATCCCGTTCCGTGAGTTCTATCACCAGCTGCTGGCGCGGAAAGGCGCTGAACCAGAGACGGTTCAGGTCCTGTATCAACACCGCGTGACGGAAATGGCTGGCGGCAACGTTAATGCCGATGTGAAAACCGGCGCTGGAAGGGAAGTAGCCTATCTGGCGCACCGTTTCGGCGATGACATAGCGGGTCAGGGGGACAATCTGGTTATGTTCTTCTGCCAGAGGAATAAACACCTCCGGGGTGATCCAACCCTGACGGGGGTTGTTCCAGCGCAGCAGGATCTCCACGCCAGTACACGCCTGGGTGCGGGCATTCACCAGCGGCTGGCAGAAAAGCTCAAATTCCCGCCCCGCAATGCCCATATCAATCTCCCACGTAAAGCTCATCCGGTTTGCCGTCGCCAGCCAGGCGAGATAGCCCAGCAACAGGCTCAGCATAAGCCCCAGCGGCAGCTGGGCTGGCAGGCTTTTTAAGGCTAATGCTCCAGGACCTGGCCCGCTGACCGTAATGGTGAAAGGATTTCGGGTTGATGACTGCTGGAAAAGAGAGTCTTCATCATCAAACGTCAGGCTGTCGCTGACGCGTTGACCATAGCGCAGAAAGCGATCGCCCACGGTCAGCGCCACGTCATTGATAAGCGGGCGCTGGGGCTCGAGGATCATTTTGGCGATCAGATCGATATTGATGATCTCGATGACGCCTGCTTCACCGTCCTGAGAAACGGGATACCACTGAATCAATATCGGGCTGTCCTTAAGCAACCACTGGTCGGTGGATAAAATCAGCTTCGTCGTGCTGGCGGGGAGTTCTTTCAGGAAGTCACGAACGGGCACATCGCGGCTTCCGAAAATACTCGAGCAGTACAGGATACCGTCTTTAATCAGGGCGATAGAGCGTACCGTCTGCAAAATGGCGGCCTGCTTTCGCAGCGCCAGGTGCGCCTGGGGACAGGGCTGTCCCACCAGGGGCTGCAGCACGCTGCGGCGGTTCTCCAGAGAAAGCAGTATGTTATCAAGAGCGCGGACGGTGTGGCTGGTAAAATCGAGGATCCGCTGTTGATTAACATTGCGCTGTGAAATAAAGCGAATGCCTAACGTCAGGATGAGTGTGAGGAGCGCAACCGTGACACAGACGATAACGCGTTTTCGGCGATAGTTTTTAATGATCGTTTGTGCAGTTTGCATGAACGGTCGCCTGATAAGCCACCAGCCACAAAAGCCGGACGCAACAGTGAAAGTGTAGTGGGGAAAACAGCGGGAGACGAGGAAGAAGAGGGAAATTCGCCCATCCGTTGCAGATGGGCGAAAGGCAGTATTAGTCGCACTGCACCTTAATGGCCAGGCCACCACGGGACGTCTCGCGGTATTTCGCGTTCATGTCTTTGCCGGTTTCGTACATGGTTTCAATCACCTTATCCAGCGATACGCGAGGTTCGCTGGTACGGCGCATCGCCATACGTGAGGCGTTGATGGCTTTCACCGAGGCAATCGCGTTACGCTCGATGCACGGCACCTGCACCTGGCCCGCGACCGGGTCACAGGTCAGACCGAGGTTATGTTCCATACCGATTTCAGCCGCCACGCAGACCTGCTCAGGGCTTGCGCCCAGCAGCTCTGCCAGACCTGCCGCCGCCATGGAACAGGCCACGCCGACTTCACCCTGACAGCCCACTTCCGCACCGGAGATGGAGGCGTTCATCTTGTACAGCGCGCCGATGGCACCTGCCGCCAGGAAATAGCGAATGTAGATGTCCGGCGTCACGGGCTCAATAAAGTGATCGTAGTAGGCCAGCACTGCCGGGACGATACCGCAGGCGCCGTTGGTTGGCGCCGTCACGACGCGACCACCGGCGGCGTTCTCTTCGTTAACGGCCAGGGCAAACATGTTTACCCAGTCAACCACGTTCATCGGGTCGTTGGAGAACTTGTCCGTGGTCACCAGCATACGGCGCAGGGCGGAGGCACGACGCGGTACGCGCAGTGGACCCGGCAGAACGCCTTCGGTGTTCATCCCGCGATCGATACAGGCGCGCATGGTTTGCCAGACGTTCGCAAAATAGTCTTCAATCTCTTTTTTGCTGTGCAGGGCCAGCTCGTTCTGCATCACCATACCGGACAGTGAAAGACCGGTCTCTTTGCAGTAGCCCAGCATCTCGGTAGCCGATTTGAACGGGTACGGTACGTTGACGTCGCCGACGCTGTCTTTGCCAAAATGCTCTTCATCCACGATGAAGCCACCGCCGATGGAGTAGTACGTCTTGCTGTAGATCTCTTTTTCACCGCTCCAGGCGTGAATGGTCATGCCGTTTTCATGCAGCGGCAGGTTGTCGCTACGGAAACGCATGCCGTCATCCTGCGGAAAATCGACTTCCTGCTGGCCGTTTGCCAGCAGCAGGCGACCGCGTGTTTCCACGTCGCGGATAAATGCCGGGATGGCATCAATATCAACGGTATCCGGCATGTTGCCTGCCAGACCCATAATAATGGCGATATCGGTGTGGTGGCCTTTACCCGTTAATGACAGCGAGCCGTAAACATCCACGGCGACACGGGTAACGCTTTCCAGTAATCCTTTTTCGACCAGATCATCGACGAACTGTTTACCGGCCTTCATCGGGCCAACAGTATGGGAAGACGAAGGGCCAATTCCCACTTTGAACATGTCGAATATACTAATCACTTTCACACTCCTGACAGGGTTACCGGGGTTCCAGTAACGATGTTATAACTGCGCATAGTGTAAGAGGGAACACCGACCTCGGCTTAACTATTCACATGAATTAAACTAATGGTTAACGATGGGTTTTGCTAATAGCGCGACGCAGATCGCAAACCTGGCAGAAGAGGGCGGAATGTAAAGTATAGTCAAGGCTTCAGGCCGATTTGCAACGCCAGCTCACGAATAATGCCCGCCGTCATGCCCCAGACAAAATAATGCTGATACCAGGACAACCAGACCCGATGGTCATGCCCACGACGCTGAATATCCAGCGGGTGGTAACGACTCAGTCGGAGGGCCTCCTCCAGCGGCATTTCAAACACCGCGGAGACTTCATCGACGCTGGCGTGATACTGCAGGCCCGGCGGGATAATGCCCACCACCGGCGTGACCTGAAAACCGGTGACGCTGTCGACGGGCGGCAGCACGCCGATGACCTCAACGGCCTCCGGCGGAATGGCCACCTCTTCCTGCGCTTCGCGCAGCGCGGCGGCAATCAGCGAGGCGTCGGAGCTGTCTACCGCGCCCCCCGGAAAAGCGACCTGACCCGCGTGCTTGCGTAAATGGGCGGAACGCTGGGTGAGCAGCAGGCCCGGCTGCGCGCGACGCACGACCGGGATCAGCACGGCCGCCTGACGTTGATTCAGCGCTTCGCGGTTAACCTGCGGTCGTAATAGCTGAAAACGCGATAAAAAGTCATCCAGCGTCAGGTTCTCTTTTTCCACCCGTGATTACTCCAGTTGTTTCAGGATACGGTTAACTTTATCAAAGGTTTCCTGATATTCCGCATCGACCTCACTGTCGGCAACAATGCCGCCCCCGGCCGAACAGTAAAGGTTTCCGTTGCAGGCGGTCAGCGTGCGAATGGTAATGCTGGTATCCAGCGTGCCGCACAGGCTGATATAGCCGATGCTGCCGCACCAGGCGTTGCGGCGGTGCGGCTCCAGCTCATCAATGATCTCCATCGCCCGCACCTTTGGCGCGCCGGTGATGGAGCCCCCCGGGAATGCCGCGCGCAGCAGGTCGCAGGCCGTGCGCGAGTCAGGCAGCCGCGCGGTAATGGTGCTGACCAGATGATGCACCGCCGGGAAAGGCTCGACGACAAACAGTTCCGGTGCGCGGACGCTGCCCGGAACGGCCACCCGGCCAATGTCGTTACGCATCAGATCGACAATCATCAGGTTTTCGGCGCGGTCTTTCGGCGAGGCGGCGAGTTTTTCCGCCTGCTTGCGGTCGGCGTCGGGATCGGCAAGACGCGGCAAGGTGCCTTTAATCGGACGGGTTTGAATCGTGCCCTCGGCCAGATGAATAAAACGCTCGGGCGACAGGCTGAGGATCGCCCCCTGTTCCAGACGCACAAACGCGCTAAACGGCGCCTTATTGCTGGCATTAAGACGGGTAAACGCCTGCCACTCATCTCCCCGGTATGTCGCCTGGAAGCGCTGGGCAAGGTTAACCTGGTAGCAGTCACCGCTTTGCAGATACGCCTGAACGCGCGCGAATTTTTCGCCATACTCTGCGGCGCTCATGTTCGAGCGCCAGTCGGAGGTCAGCGTGAATGGCCCGGCAGGTGCAGGCTGCTGTGCCTCAAGCCACGCCAGACGCGCCTGCACGTCATGATGGCTCAGCAGGGAAACCGTTTTTTTCTGGTGATCAACTATTAACGCCCAGTCATACAGCCCGACGGCCATGTCGGGCAGGGGAATATCAGCCTGCGCATGCTCGGGCAGCGTTTCGAAACGGCGACCCAAATCGTAGCCAAACAGGCCCAGCGCGCCCCCCTGAAAAGGAAGGTCCGGGTTGGGTGTGGCAGATAAGCCCAGCGCGTTAATGTCGCGCTGAAGCTGCACCAGCGGATCGTCCGTCAGCGAAAGGTCATCGGTTGTCAGCGTCTTCAGCGGATCGGCGACCAGAATATCAAAGCGGCTATAGGGATGATCCGCATGGCCGGAATGCAGCAGCATCGCAAACGGAAGATGGCTCAGGCGGGCAAACCAGTATTCAGCGGCGTCTGTCCGCCAGGGCAGGGTAATAACAGTGGGGAAGCGCATGTTCATGTATGGCATACTACCGGGCAGCGTGAAATAATTAGCGCGAATAATTTAGCAGGAGTTGACGATGTTTGCAGGTTTACCTTCTCTGAGCCATGAACAGCAGCAGAAAGCGGTTGAGCGAATTCAGGAACTGATGTCCCAGGGGATGAGCAGCGGACAGGCGATTTCCCAGGTGGCGGAAGAACTGCGCGCCACGCATACCGGCGAGCGGATCGTGGCGCGTTTCGAGGATGAAGATGAAGAGTAATCGGGCTTAAACCGCCGCGATAATCTTAATCTCGACCTTGTATTCCGGCTTCATCAGCGTGGCCTGTACGGTGCAGCGTACAGGCGCGTGACCCGCCACCACCCACGCATCCCAGGCTTTGTTCATTGCCGCGAAGTCATCTTTGTTTGCCAGGAAAATCGTCGCATCCAGAATGCGGGATTTGTCGCTGCCCTGTTTTTCCAGCACCGCGTCAATCTGCGCCAGGGTATTTGCCGTCTGCTCGAACGCATCCGCGTCCAGGTTAGCCGGGACGCCGGTGTAGTAGAGCGTCTGGTTATGGATCACCACATCAGACCAGCGGGCTTCGGCATCAATGCGCACAATTGTCATAAACGTTTCCTCGTTATTTTTCGTCATCAGGCGGCAAGACTGCCATATTGTTCCCCTGTCGTCACTATTTGGGGTGGCACATGAGAGGATGGGCTGACATAATCCCTGTGCAAAAATACAGTGAGAGAGCACCGTGGCAGACGATTTTTCCCCTGAAGGTCAATTAGCGCAGGCTATCCCCGGCTTCAAACCCCGTGAGCCTCAGCGACAGATGGCGCACGCCGTTGCACGCGCCATCGATAAGGCTCAGCCGCTGGTGGTTGAAGCCGGTACCGGCACGGGTAAAACCTATGCTTACCTTGCGCCGGCGCTGCGGGCGAAAAAGAAGGTGATTATTTCCACCGGTTCAAAAGCGCTGCAGGATCAGCTCTACAGCCGCGATTTGCCCACGGTAGCTAAGGCGCTGAAATACAAGGGACGTCTGGCCCTGCTGAAGGGGCGCTCCAACTATCTCTGCCTGGAGCGCCTTGAGCAGCAGGCGCTGGCGGGCGGCGATCTGCCGGTACAGACGCTGAGCGACGTCATTATCCTTCGGTCATGGGCGAACCAGACCGAAGAGGGCGATATCAGCACCTGCGCGAGCGTGCCGGAAGATTCCCCGGCCTGGCCGCTGGTGACCAGCACCAACGACAACTGCCTCGGCAGCGACTGCCCGCTGTATAAAGACTGCTTCGTGGTGAAAGCGCGCAAAACGGCGATGGACGCCGACGTCGTGGTGGTAAACCATCACCTGTTTCTCGCGGATATGGTGGTCAAGGACAGCGGTTTCGGCGAGCTGATCCCCGAGGCGGACGTGATGATCTTTGATGAAGCGCACCAGCTTCCGGATATCGCCAGCCAGTACTTCGGTCAGTCGCTCTCCAGCCGTCAGCTGCAGGATCTGGCGAAAGATTTCACCATTGCGTACCGGACCGAACTCAAAGATACCCAGCAGCTGCAGAAGTGCGCCGACCGCCTGGCGCAGAGCGCGCAGGATTTCCGTTTACAGCTCGGCGAGCCGGGCTATCGCGGCAACCTGCGCGAGCTGCTGGCGGACAAAAATATCCAGCGCGCGCTGCTGCTGCTCGATGACGCCCTGGAGCTCTGCTACGACGTGGCGAAACTGTCCCTCGGCCGCTCCGCGCTGCTGGATGCGGCCTTCGAGCGCGCTACGCTCTATCGCGGTCGGCTCAAACGGCTGAAAGAGATCAACCAGCCGGGGTACAGCTACTGGTACGAGTGCACCTCGCGGCATTTCACGCTGGCGCTCACGCCGCTGACGGTGGCCGATAAATTCAAAGAGGTGATGGCGCAAAAGCCGGGAAGCTGGATCTTTACCTCGGCAACCCTGTCGGTGAATGACGATCTGCACCACTTCACCGAGCGCCTCGGCATTGAGCAGGCGGAATCGCTGCTCCTGCCCAGCCCGTTCGACTACGAAAAACAGGCGCTGCTCTGCGTTCCCCGTAATCTGCCGCTGCCGAACCAGCCGGGTGCGGCGCGCCATCTGGCTGCAATGCTAAAACCGATGATCGAGGCCAACAACGGCCGCTGCTTTATGCTCTGTACCTCCCACGCCATGATGCGCGATCTCGCCGAGCAGTTCCGCGCCACGATGACCCTACCGGTGCTGCTGCAGGGCGAAACCAGCAAAGGCCAGCTGTTACAGCAGTTTGTCAGCGCCGGTAATGCCCTGCTGGTCGCAACCAGCAGCTTCTGGGAAGGGGTGGACGTGCGCGGCGACACGCTTTCGCTGGTGATCATTGATAAGCTGCCGTTTACCTCCCCGGACGATCCGCTGCTGAAGGCGCGGATGGAAGACTGCCGTCTGCGCGGCGGCGATCCGTTTGACGAGGTACAGCTGCCGGATGCGGTCATCACGCTTAAGCAAGGGGTAGGGCGCTTAATCCGTGACGTCACCGATCGCGGCGTGCTGGTCATCTGCGATAACCGGCTGGTGATGCGTCCTTACGGGGCGACTTTCCTTGCAAGCCTGCCGCCCGCGCCGCGGACGCGGGACATAAAACGCGCGGTGCGTTTCCTGGCAAACCCAACGGCGGAGTAATTTACCCCGGAGTGTGCTAAGATGCGCGCCATTTTGTGACTGACCCCTGCGAGAGCGCGACGACTGATGCGAATTCTGGCTATTGATACCGCGACAGAGGCTTGCTCTGTTGCCCTGTTGAACGACGGTGCTGTTTCTGCCCATTTCGAAGAGTGCCCCCGGGAACACACCCAACGCATTCTGCCCCTGGTAAAAGCCATTTTAACCCAGGGCAACACCTCCTTAACCGACCTCAACGCGCTGGCCTTTGGCCGCGGCCCCGGCAGCTTTACGGGCGTACGTATCGGGATTGGCATTGCGCAGGGGCTGGCGCTGGGCGCCGAACTGCCGATGATCGGCGTCTCTACCCTCGCCACCATGGCGCAGGGCGCATGGCGCATGACCGGGGCAACGCGCGTCCTGGCAGCGATTGATGCCCGCATGGGCGAAGTCTACTGGGCCGAATACACCCGCGACGAGCAGGGCGTGTGGCACGGTGAAGAGACGGAAGCCGTGCTTAAGCCAGAAGCGGTCACAGAACGACTGAAGCAGCTGTCCGGCGAGTGGGCGACCGTCGGCACGGGCTGGCCAGCGTGGCCTGAGATGGCGAACGACACCGGATTGACGCTGGTGGACGGCAACATGCTGCTCCCGGCTGCTGAAGATATGCTTCCGATTGCCAGCCAGCTGCTCGCAGCAGGAAAAACCGTGGCCGTTGAACAGGCGGAACCGGTTTATTTGCGAAACACCGTCGCGTGGAAGAAACTTCCGGGCCGCGAGTGAATCTCAGTAACAGGAACTGAGAAAAAGGAGTCGCATCATGGCGGTTCAGACTAAAGTAGTACGCCTTATTATGGCAGGCGCAGTTGCCATAGCACTGAGCGGATGCGTTTCCGTTCCTGATGCGATTAAGGGCAGCAGCCCGACGCCACAGCAGGATCTGGTTCGGGTGATGAATGCCCCTGAGCTGTACGTCGGCCAGGAAGCACGCTTTGGCGGTAAGGTCATAGACGTACAAAACCAGCAGGGGAAAACCCGTCTGGAGATCGCCACCGTTCCGCTGGACAGCGGCGCGCGGCCTGTACTGGGCGAGGCCTCCCGGGGACGTATCTACGCGGACGTCAGCGGTTTCCTCGATCCGGTCGATTTCCGCGGACAGCTGGTGACCGTCGTCGGGCCGATTACCGGCGCCGTGCAGGGCAAAATCGGCAACACGCCGTACAAATTTATGACCATGCAGGTCAACGGGTATAAACGCTGGCGGCTGGCACAGCAGGTGATCATGCCGCCTCAGCCGATGGATCCTTGGATGTGGGGTCCACATCCTTATCGTTATGGCTACCCGGGCTGGGGTTGGTACAACCCGGGCCCTGCACAGGTTCAGACGATCGTTACTGAGTAACTTACTGTTATTGTTAGAAAAGAGACAGCGGCTCAGCCGCTGTCTCTGTTTTTTTACGGATAAAACGAAAAAAAAGAGTGACGCGCTTCGCAACCTTAAATCTGAACAATTAATAAACTGGTACGCTGAGTTAATATAATGTTAACAAACTGTTTATTATCGGGGTTGTGATGACGACGAACACTCATTTCAGAGGTGATGCATTGAAGAAGGTTTGGCTTAACCGTTATCCCGCAGATGTTCCTGCTGAGATCAATCCTGACCGTTATCAATCCCTGGTGGAATTATTTGAACACTCGGTAAGGCGCTACGCGGACCAGCCCGCATTTGTGAATATGGGCGAGGTGATGACGTTCCGTAAGCTGGAGGAGCGCAGCCGGGCGTTTGCGGCGTATCTGCAGGAAGGGCTGGGGCTGCAAAAAGGGGATCGCGTCGCGCTGATGATGCCGAACCTGCTGCAATACCCGGTGGCGCTGTTCGGTATCCTGCGTGCCGGGATGATCGTCGTCAACGTCAACCCGCTGTATACCCCGCGCGAGCTGGAGCATCAGCTGAACGACAGCGGCGCGGTTGCGATTGTCATTGTGTCCAACTTTGCCCATACGCTGGAAAAGGTGGTCGACAAAACCCAGGTGAAACACGTCATCCTGACGCGCATGGGGGACCAGCTCTCCACCGCCAAAGGCACGCTGGTTAACTTTGTCGTCAAATACGTCAAACGTCTGGTGCCAAAATACCATCTGCCGGACGCCATCTCCTTCCGCCGCGCGCTGCATGCGGGCTACCGTATGCAGTATGTGAAACCCGAAGTGGTCGCGGAAGATCTTGCGTTTCTGCAATACACAGGCGGGACCACCGGCGTCGCCAAAGGGGCCATGCTTACCCACCGAAATATGCTGGCAAACCTTGAACAGGTGAACGCCACCTACGGGCCGCTGCTGCATCCGGGCAAAGAGGTGGTGATCACCGCGCTTCCGCTGTATCACATCTTTGCGTTGACCATGAACTGCCTGCTGTTTATTGAACTGGGTGGTCAGAACATCCTCATCACCAACCCGCGCGATATCCCGGGCCTGGTGAAAGAGCTGGCGAAATACCCGTTCACCGCCATGACCGGGGTAAATACCCTGTTTAACGCGCTGCTGAATAACAAAGAGTTCCAGCAGCTGGACTTCTCCACGCTGCATCTCTCTGCGGGCGGAGGCATGCCGGTTCAGCAGGCGGTCGCCGAGCGCTGGGTGAAGCTCACCGGTCAGTATTTGCTGGAGGGCTATGGCCTGACGGAGTGCGCGCCGCTGGTCAGCGTTAACCCGCATGACATCGACTATCATAGCGGAAGCATTGGTTTGCCCGTTCCTTCCACTGAAGCGAAACTGGTCGATGATAACGATAACGAAGTCGCGCCGGGCGAGCCGGGGGAGCTGTGCGTCAAAGGTCCGCAGGTGATGCTGGGCTACTGGCAGCGCCCCGATGCGACCGACGAAATCATCAAAGACGGCTGGCTGCACACCGGTGATATTGCGGTGATGGATGACGAGGGCTTCCTGCGCATCGTCGATCGCAAGAAAGACATGATCCTGGTCTCCGGCTTCAACGTCTATCCGAATGAGATCGAAGACGTGGTTATGCAGCACAGCGGCGTGCTCGAAGTGGCGGCAGTCGGCGTGCCTTCCGGTAGCAGCGGTGAAGCGGTGAAGATATTTGTGGTCAAGAAAGATCCTTCTCTCACCGAGGAAGCGCTGGTAACGTTTTGTCGTCGTCAGCTGACGGGCTACAAGGTGCCGAAGCTGGTGGAATTCCGCGACGAGCTGCCGAAATCCAACGTCGGGAAGATATTACGACGAGAATTACGTGACGAAGCCCGTGGCAAAGTAGACAATAAGGCCTGAGCTTCACGCTAATCGCCCAGACGCCGGTTAAGCCGGCGTTTTTTATGGGCGCAAACAAAAGAGAACCCGTTTTGAATTACCAGATGATCACGACCAACGACGAGCTGGCTTCGCTGTGCGAAGTGACGCGCGACTTTCCTGCCATTGCCCTGGATACCGAGTTTGTCCGTACCCGGACCTATTATCCGCAGCTGGGTTTGATTCAGATGTACGACGGTAAACACGTGTCGCTGATCGACCCTCTCGGCATTACCGACTGGACGCCGATGCGTGACCTGCTGCTCGATACCGCCGTGACGAAATACCTGCACGCAGGCAGTGAAGATCTGGAAGTCTTTCTGAACACCTTTGGCATCATGCCTCAGCCGCTGATTGACACGCAGATCCTCGCGGCATTCAGCAATCGTCCGCTCTCATGGGGCTTTGCTGCCATGGTAGAGGAGTATACGGGCCTGACGCTGGATAAAAGTGAATCCCGTACCGACTGGCTGGCGCGTCCGCTAACCGAGCGTCAGCTGGAGTATGCGGCGGCAGACGTGTTTTACCTGCTGCCGATTGCCGGACAGCTGATGAAAGAGGCAGAAGCCTCCGGATGGCTGCCTGCGGCGCTCGACGAGTGTCGTATGACCCAGCAGCGTCGTCAGGAAGTGGTTGACCCGAAAGAGGCCTGGCGCGATATCAGCAACGCCTGGCAGCTGCGTACGCGTCAGCTGGCGTGCCTGCAGCTGCTGGCAGACTGGCGTTTGCGTAAAGCGCGCGAGCGCGATCTGGCCGTTAACTTTGTGGTTCGCGAAGAACATCTCTGGGCGGTGGCGCGCTATATGCCGGGCAGCCTGGGCGAGCTGGACAGCATTGGGCTTTCGGGCAGCGAGATCCGCTTCCACGGTAAAACCCTGCTGGCGCTGGTCGCAAAAGCGCAGGAGCTGCCGGAAGATGCGCTGCCGGAACCGCTGCTGAACCTGATGGACATACCGGGCTATCGCAAAGCGTTTAAGGATATCAAAGCGCTGGTGCAGAACGTTGCAACGGAAAGCAAGCTAAGCGCTGAACTGCTCGCCTCACGTCGTCAGATTAACCAGCTGCTGAACTGGCACTGGAAGCTGAAGCCGCAGAATGGCGTACCGGAAATGATGGCGGGGTGGCGCGGGGAATTGATGGCCGATCGCCTGAATACGCTGCTGGAAGCATACCCACGCTAAAGAATTGTAGCCCCGGTAAGCGTAGCGCCACCGGGGAGATTGCCGGGCGGCGCGACGCTTGCCCGGCCTACAAAACCACAAACGGATTAACGTGACTCTTCCGCTTCCGGGAGCGTCACGTTCAGCTCCAGAATCGAAATATCCCCGTCTTTTTGTTCCAGCTGCACCGTCACCATCTCCGGGTCAATCTGCACGTACTTACAGATCACTTCCAGGATGTCCTTACGCAGCTGTGGCAGGTAGTGAGGCTCGGCGTCGCTACGACGACGCTCCGCAACGATAATTTGCAGACGTTCTTTTGCGATGTTGGCGGTGTTCTTTTTCCGCGAGAGAAAAAAGTCCAGTAATGCCATAACTTATCCTCCGAACAGGCGTTTGAGGAAACCTTTCTTCTCTTCTTCAATGAAGCGGAAAGGACGTTCTTCTCCCAGCAGACGGTCAACGGTATCGGCGTAAGCTTTACCTGCATCTGCCAATGTATCAAGGATCACTGGCTCGCCCTGGTTCGAAGCGCGTAACACGGACTGATCTTCCGGGATAACGCCCACCAGCTTAATGCGCAGGATCTCCAGCACGTCTTCCATGCTCAGCATGTCACCTTTGTTCACGCGGCCCGGATTGTAGCGGGTGAGCAGCAGGTGTTCTTTAATCGGGTCTTCGCCATTTTCCGCACGACGGGATTTAGAGGCGAGGATCCCCAGAATGCGGTCTGAGTCACGCACGGATGAAACTTCAGGGTTAGTGGTGATGATCGCTTCATCAGCGAAGTACAGTGCCATCAGGGCACCGGTTTCGATGCCGGCAGGGGAGTCGCAGACGATGAAGTCGAAATCCATTTTTTTCAGCTCATCGAGCACCTTTTCCACTCCTTCACGGGTCAGGGCGTCTTTGTCACGCGTCTGAGAGGCCGGGAGAATGTAGAGGTTCTCGGTGCGCTTGTCTTTAATCATCGCCTGGTTCAGCGTGGCATCGCCCTGAATGACGTTCACGAAGTCATACACGACGCGACGCTCACATCCCATGATGAGGTCGAGGTTACGCAGACCGATATCGAAGTCGATAACGATGGTTTTCTTTCCCTTCTGGGCCAAACCAGTAGCGATGGCCGCGCTGGAGGTGGTCTTGCCAACGCCTCCTTTACCCGAAGTAACAACAATAATGCGTGCCATAGAAATTCCTTGTTAAAAAGGGATCAATTCAACGGTTGAACGGTCAACGCGTCGTCTGCCAGAAGCAGGCGAGCCGCTTTGCCATAAAATTCGGCTGGGATCTTGTCGCTCAGCCAATATTCACCTGCGATGGACACCAGTTCCGCCGTCAGGTGAGTACAAAATATTTGCGCGTCTCGATCGCCACTTGCACCCGCGAGCGCACGTCCACGCATCATACCGTATACGTGAATGTTGCCATCTGCAATCAGCTCAGCGCCAGCACTGACGTGGCTTGTAACAATCAGATCACAGTTTGGTGCATAAATGCGCTGACCGGAACGAACCGGCACATCAATCATTCGCGTTTTTGTGACGGTAGTAACGTTTTGCACCGCAGGAGGGGGCGTTTGCACGGCAACGGGTGCCGCACGCGAGGCTTTTTCTTTGCCCTCATTCAGAAGAGGCAGCCCCGCACGCTCAATTTCCGCTTTCAACTCAGTATCTTTGCAGCCGCTGATGCCCACGATACGCAGTCCGGTCGATGAGACGGCCTGCTGGAGAAGTTTCCAGTTAACCGGAGCCTCAAGACCGCTAACGTTGATCACAACAGGGGCGTGCTTCAGAAAGGCGGGAGCCTGGGCGATTTTGTCCTCTAACGCCTGACGAATAACCTCGGGTTTTGCATCATGCAAATGTACCACTGATAAGGTGAAGCTACTGCCTTTAAGCTCGATGGGCGTGTTTGACATCCTGGCCTTACTCAATTTGCTATTAACCGCAACCACTCGCTGCGATATTCCGAAGAGTATCAGGCATGTTATAGTCAGGAGTATATTGAGGCAAGCAACCACCCATTAATTCAGAGTAAAAACATGTTTTGTGTGATCTACAGAAGTACAAGCCGTGACCAGACCTATCTTTATGTCGAAAAGAAAGACGATTTTTCACGCGTGCCTGAAGAATTAATGAAGAACTTTGGCCGACCACAACTGGCGATGCTGCTGCCGCTTGATGGTCGTAAGAAACTGATTAATGCCGATCTGGATAAAGTAAAAACGGCCTTAGCCGAGCAGGGCTATTATTTACAGCTTCCACCGCCACCCGAGAATTTATTAAAACAGCATCTTGAGGCGAACGGTAAAAAATAGTCTCAACTGTTTTTGGGCATAACACATCAACCGTTTAGGGGTCGACCATGTATCAACATCACAACTGGCAAGGTGCATTACTGGATTATCCCGTCAGCAAAGTCGTCTGCGTGGGCAGCAACTATGCAAAACATATTCATGAGATGGGCAGCGCGACGCCAGAAGAGCCGGTTCTGTTCATTAAGCCTGAAACGGCGCTTTGCGATATCCGCCAGCCGCTGGCCCTGCCGCAGGGGCTCGGCTCGGTGCATCACGAAGTTGAACTCGCCGTGCTGATCGGCGCAACGCTGCGTCAGGCCTCCGAAGATCATGTTCAGAAAGCGATTGCCGGCTACGGCGTGGCGCTGGATCTGACGCTACGTGACGTGCAGGGCAAAATGAAGAAAGCCGGGCAGCCTTGGGAAAAAGCCAAAGGGTTTGATAATTCCTGCCCGATCTCGGCGTTTGTGCCGGTGAGCGAATTTACCGGCGATCCGCAGGACACCCCGCTCAGCCTGAAGGTTAATGGTGAAATCCGCCAGCAGGGCACCACGGCAGACATGATCCATAAGATTGTGCCGCTGATCGCCTATATGAGCCGCTTCTTTACCCTGAAGCCGGGCGATGTGATCCTGACCGGCACGCCGGAAGGCGTGGGTCCGCTCGTGAGCGGTGATGAACTGGAGGTCGGTTTTAACGGCCTGTCGCTGAAAACCCGCGTGCTGTAATCTCCTCTTGCCGCCTGAAAAGGGCGGCAAAACTTGCATCGACGTGCCAGACTCGTTATAAGGTGCGCTTTCTTTTGACGTGTGGACATCCTGATGAACGACATCCCTTTCTGGCAAAGCAAAACTCTCGACGACATGACGGACGCGGAATGGGAATCCTTATGCGACGGCTGCGGTCAGTGCTGCCTGCATAAGCTGATGGATGAAGATACGGACGAGATTTACTTCACCAACGTTGCCTGCAAGCAGCTAAACATAAAGACCTGCCAGTGCCGCAACTATGAGCGCCGCTTCGAGTTTGAGCCGGACTGCATCAAGTTAACCCGGGATAATTTGCCCACCTTTGAATGGCTGCCGCATACCTGCGCGTATCGCCTGCTGGCGGAAGGGAAAGGTCTGCCTGACTGGCATCCGCTGTTAACCGGTTCAAAAGCGGCGATGCACGGTGAGCGCATTTCAGTGCGCCACATCGCCGTGAAAGAGTCCGAGGTGCGTGACTGGGAAGATCACATCATGAACCACCCGACCCGTTGACAATAAAAAACCCGCCGAGGCGGGTTTTTTATTGTGTTTGTGCGGCCTGATGCCCTCACCCCAACCCTCTCCCACGGGAGAGGGCGCAAGCACTAAAAACGGCAACCGAGGTTGCCGTTTTGCTTTTACCTTCCGAACAAATCGCGTTTCTTCGGTTTGAACGGCTGGGCAATCAGCACCAGCAGCGCCACGACGAAGTAGGCGGCAAAAATACCCACCAGCCACTGCGGCATCTCCAGCGTCAGGAATTCCCACTGACGAACGGAGCAGTCACCGGATGCGACAAATACCTGCGGCAGCCATTTGTCCAGCGGCAGCCAGCTCGGGAAGCGGGCGGCAAAATCACAGGTCATAAACGGTGACGGATGCAATTGCATCATGGTGTGCTGCCAGGAGAGTTCAATTCCTTTCCAGGCGCTGTATATCCAGATGGCAATACCAGCATAGCGAAGCGGCGATTTTGGGGCAATCGCGCCCACCAGGCCCGCACCCATAATGCCGAACAGTGCGCAGCGTTCATAAATACAAAGCACGCAAGGTTTGAGTCCCATTACATGCTGGAACCACAGCGCGACCATTTCCAGCGCAAAGGCGGTCAGGGCCATTAACAACCACGCTCCGCGACCGCGGGAGCACTGGTTTAAAAATCTCAACATAATCATTTCCCTGGAACATGCTTAGAAATCGCAGTGTAAACGAATTCGTTTTTCGCGCCACCTGTACCTGGCGAAATAAAACGTAATTGGATGTTTATCGTGCGAAAAGGCAAACGGGCAGCGAACTGCCCGAGATGCAGTGTTTATTGCGCCGCAAGTATACCCGCTTGTATCAACCATTGCGTACAGGGAATGAGGGTAATTTTGACGCAAAGCAATCCCACGATCGTGAGCACCAGCGTATAGGGCAGCGCCATCCACACCATCCTGCCATAAGAAAGTCGTATGAGCGGCGCGAGGGCGGAGGTCAGGAGGAACAGGAAGGCGGCCTGGCCATTTGGCGTCGCCACCGACGGCAGGTTGGTGCCGGTATTGATCGCCACGGCCAGCAGCTCAAACTGTTCGGCGCTGATAACGCCTTGCTCCATAGCGGCTTTGGCCTCGTTGATATAGACCGTCCCGACGAAGACGTTATCTGAGATCGACGAGAGCAGGCCGTTGAACAGGTAAAACAGCGACAGCTGAGCATCCGGCGATGCCTTTAAGACAAAAGCAATAATCGGCGCGAACAGATGCTGGTCGATTATCACCGCCACAACGGCAAAGAACACCGCCAGCAGGGCGGTAAATGGCAGGGCTTCGGTAAACGCCTTACCGATGGCATGCTCGTCCGTCACGCCGGTAAAGGTGGTGGCGAGAATAATGACCGACAGGCCAATCAGCCCCACTTCGGCAAGATGGAACGCCAGCGCGGCGATCAGCCAGACGCCGATGATCCCCTGGGCAATCAGACGCAGCGTCTCCTGGCGCGTCCGCTGGCGTCGGCTCTGCAGATCGAATTTATGCAGCTCCTGACGTACCGGCTCCGGGAGCTGGGCCCCATAGCCAAAGAGGCGAAACTTCTCCACCAGCAGACAGGTCGCCAGCCCGCAGAAAAGCACCGGTACGCTCACCGGCGCCATTCTCAGGAAGAACTCACCGAAGTGCCAGCCCGCCGCTTTGGCAATGATCAGGTTTTGCGGTTCGCCCACCATGGTCATCACGCCGCCCAGCGCGGTACCGACGCCAGCATGCATCATCAGGCTGCGCAGGAAGGCGCGAAACTGTTCCAGTACCTCACGATTATGCGCATCGACGTGGCTGTCATCCTGCAAATCCTCGCCCGGACGAGAGGAGGCCACGCGGTGATAAATACCGTAAAACCCCACCGCTACGCTTATCACCACCGCGACGACCGTCAGCGCATCCAGGAAGGCCGACAGGAAGGCGGCCGCAAGGCAAAACGCCAGTGAGAGCAACATTTTCGACGGAATGCTGAGCAGCAGGCGCGTGAAGATAAACAGCAGCAGCTGTTTCATAAAGTAGATGCCCGCCACCATAAACATCAGCAGCAGTAGCACTTCGAGATTGGATGCCAGCTCGGCTTTGACGTGCTCGGCGCGGGTCATGCCGATGACGACGGCCTCAAACGCCAGCAGTCCGCCCGGCAAAAGCGGATAACATTTCAGCGCCATGGCCAGGGTGAAGATAAACTCCGCCACCAGCAGCCACCCGGCAATAAACGGGTTTACGCTAAAGAGGAGGGGGTTAACGACCAGGAACACCAGAAGTATAAGTTTATACCAGTCCGGAGACTGGCCTAAAAAGTTGCGCCACAGTGCGCGCCCAAAAGAAATTTCCACGACAGACGTCCATCCCCGTCAAGTAAGACAAAACATCAGTATACGCAAAAATCGCGGCCTGGAGGCGGATAAGGCTGCATTGTAAATTTCACAAAAATGAAACGGCGATCCCTCTTTTCTCTCTTTGCCGTGCTACCTGCCACTGGCTGCCTCTGGTATGATGAGTCCAATTTGCTAAAGCTGTGTAATGGAAATCTCACTATGGTCATTAAGGCGCAGAGCCCGGCGGGTTTCGCGGAAGAGTACATCATTGAAAGCATCTGGAATAATCGTTTCCCTGCGGGGTCCATTCTTCCGGCTGAACGCGAACTCTCTGAACTGATTGGCGTCACTCGCACCACGCTGCGTGAAGTGCTCCAGCGGCTGGCGCGCGATGGCTGGTTGACTATCCAGCACGGCAAGCCGACGAAAGTAAACAACTTCTGGGAAACGTCCGGGCTGAACATTCTTGAAACGCTGGCGCGTCTCGACCATGAAAGCGTGCCGCAGCTCATTGATAATCTGCTCTCCGTTCGCACCAACATCGCGACGATCTTTATTCGTACCGCTTTCCGTCAGCATCCGGAAGACGCCCTTGCGGTGCTGGCCACAGCGAACGAGGTGGAAGATCACGCCGATGCTTTTGCCACCCTCGATTACAACGTGTTTCGCGGCCTGGCGTTTGCCTCCGGCAACCCGGTGTATGGCCTGATCCTCAACGGTATGAAAGGGCTTTATACCCGCATCGGCCGCCACTACTTTGCCAATCCGGAAGCGCGTAGCCTGGCGCTGGGCTTCTACCATAAGCTGAGCAAGCTCTGTACTGAAGGCCTGCACGATCAGGTTTATGAGACGGTGCGCCGCTACGGTCATGATTCCGGTGAAATCTGGCACCGCATGCAGAAAACGCTGCCGGGCGATTTGGCGATTCAGAGCCGCTGAAATAAAAAACCTCTCGTATGAGAGGTTTTTTTTCGTCGGGTGGCGCTTCGCTTACCGGGCCTACAAAACCCGTAGGCCGGGTAAGGCGTAGCCGCCACCCGGCAAAAAACTACAGCGTATTCAACCGCGCCGGGCAGCGTTCCAGCAGCTCGACGCTCCCGTCTTCATTCTGCTGCTCCAGTTGCACATCAAAGCCCCACAGGCGATGCACATGCTTCAGCACCTCTTTACGCCCTTTATCCAGCGGCGCGCGATTGTGCGGGATATAGCGCAGCGTCAGGGAGCGGTCACCGCGTAAATCCACGTTCCAGACCTGAATATTCGGTTCAAGGTTGCTCAGGTTGTACTGGGAAGAGAGGCGAGAGCGGATCTCACGGTATCCCTCCTCGTTGTGGATTGCGGAGATCTCCAGATAGTTGTTGCGGTCATCGTCCAGCACGGTGAAGAAGCGGAAGTCACGCATGATCTTCGGCGACATAAACTGGCTGATGAAGCTCTCATCCTTAAAGTCGCGCATCGCAAAGTGCAGCGTTTCCAGCCAGTCAGATCCGGCGATATCCGGGAACCAGTACTTGTCTTCTTCCGTTGGCGACTGGCAGATACGCTTGATGTCCTGGAACATGGCAAAGCCAAGCGCATACGGGTTAATGCCGCTGTACCACGGGCTGTTGTAGGGCGGCTGGAACACCACGTTGGTATGGCTGTGGAGGAACTCCATCATGAACCGCTCGGTAACTTTCCCCTCGTCATACAGGTGGTTGAGGATGGTGTAGTGCCAGAATGTCGCCCAGCCTTCGTTCATCACCTGCGTCTGCTTTTGCGGATAGAAATACTGGCTCACCTTGCGCACGATGCGCAGGATCTCACGCTGCCACGGCTCCAGCAGCGGGGCGTTCTTCTCCATAAAATAGAGCAGGTTTTCCTGCGGCTCGGACGGATAACGACGCGCTTCGGCGACCGCTTTTTCTTCCTCACGTTTCGGCAGGGTACGCCACAGCATGTTCACCTGGCTCTGGAGATACTCTTCGCGGCTTTTTTGTCGCGCTTTCTCCTCCTGCAGGGAGATTTTCTGCGGACGTTTGTAGCGGTCCACGCCGTAGTTCATCAGCGCGTGGCAGGAGTCGAGCAGTTTTTCCACTTCGTCCACGCCGTAGCGCTCTTCGCAGTCGGTAATATATTTACGGGCGAAGATCAGGTAATCGACGATGGAGCTGGCATCCGTCCAGCTGCGGAACAGGTAGTTATTCTTGAAAAAGGAGTTGTGCCCGTAGCAGGCGTGCGCCATCACCAGCGCCTGCATGGTAATGGTGTTCTCTTCCATTAAATAGGCGATACACGGATTGGAGTTAATGACAATCTCATACGCCAGCCCCTGCTGGCCGTGCTTATACAGCCGCTCCGTTTCAATAAATTTTTTACCAAACGACCAGTGTGGATAGTTAATCGGCATACCGACGCTGGAGTAGGCGTCCATCATCTGTTCGGACGTAATGACTTCAATCTGATGGGGATAGGTATCCAGACGATACAGTTTTGCGACCCGGTCGATTTCGGCGAGGTAAACATCCAGCAGCTCGAAGGTCCAGTCGGGTCCATCGCTCAGACGTGTGTTGTCCTTGTTCAGGGAATCAATAGTAGCCATTAGCGCGCCCTCGTTGTGGGTGCTCTCTCTGTCTGGAGAGCCTCCTTTCAAGCATAGATCAACGTGTTAAAAAGCGTGCTGGGGCAGAAATTTTTTCTTTGCGATTTCGCGTTTTTGATACGGCAAAAAAACGGTATGTCTCAGCATATTATGCTGGTTAAA
This sequence comes from Enterobacter sp. PL_is514, assembly GCF_055816715.1. Classification (NCBI taxonomy): domain Bacteria; kingdom Pseudomonadati; phylum Pseudomonadota; class Gammaproteobacteria; order Enterobacterales; family Enterobacteriaceae; genus Enterobacter; species Enterobacter sp. PL_is514. The sequence continues at coordinate 420,666 of NZ_JBVPGN010000028.1, forward strand.
AATAACGCGCAGCAGGAGATCCCAAATTAGCACTATCCCCTGATGCTGGGGGATGTGTGAGGTAAGTCACCATAAAAAAGTCATATGTTGAATAATATTTTCAACTAGGTTATCAATCTGTAATTAGAAGATTGTTCTTTTGCACATAATGGAGTGGCTATGCGTGTTGTCATACTGGGAAGTGGTGTCGTTGGGGTAACCAGCGCCTGGTATTTAAGTCAGGCGGGACATGACGTAACCGTTATCGATCGTGAATCCGGTCCGGCGCTCGAAACCAGCGCGGCGAATGCCGGGCAAATCTCTCCCGGCTATGCCGCTCCGTGGGCTGCGCCGGGCGTTCCGCTGAAAGCGATTAAATGGATGTTCCAGCGCCACGCGCCGCTGGCCATCAGCCTTGACGGCACGCAGTTCCAGCTGAAGTGGATGTGGCAGATGCTGCGCAACTGCGACACCCGCCACTACATGGAGAACAAAGGGCGCATGGTGCGCCTGGCGGAATACAGCCGCGACTGCCTGAAAGCGCTGCGCGCGTCGACGGGGATTGAGTACGAAGGCCGTCAGGGCGGAACGCTGCAGCTGTTCCGCACGGCGCAGCAGTACGAAAATGCCACCCGCGATATCGCCGTGCTGGAAGATGCCGGCGTACCGTACCAGCTGCTGGAAGCCAGCCAGCTTGGTCAGGTTGAACCGGCGCTGGCGGAAGTGGCGCATAAGCTGACAGGCGGCCTGCGCCTGCCGAACGACGAAACCGGCGACTGCCAGCTCTTTACGCAGCGTCTGGCGCAGATGTGCGAGCAGGCGGGGGTGAAGTTCCGCTTTAACACCTCTGTCGACAAGCTGCTGTCGGAAGGGGAAAAAATTTACGGCGTGAAGTGCGGCGACGAGGTGATCAAAGCCGATGCCTACGTGATGGCGTTTGGTTCGTACTCCACCGCCATGCTGAAAGGTATTCTCGACATTCCGGTCTACCCGCTCAAGGGCTACTCGCTGACCATTCCGGTGAAAGAAGAGAGCGGTGCTCCGGTATCGACCATTCTGGATGAAACCTACAAAATCGCCATTACCCGCTTCGATAACCGCATCCGCGTAGGCGGCATGGCGGAGATTGTCGGCTTCAACACCGAGCTGCTGCAGCCGCGTCGTGAAACGCTGGAGATGGTTGTGGGCGATCTCTTCCCGCGCGGTGGCTTTGTGGAGCAGGCGACGTTCTGGACCGGCCTGCGTCCGATGACCCCGGACGGCACGCCGATCGTGGGCCGCACGCCGTTTAAAAACCTGTGGACCAATACCGGCCACGGCACGCTTGGCTGGACGATGGCCTGCGGATCGGGCCAATTGCTGAGCGACCTGATTTCCGGGCGCACGCCGGCAATTCCGTTTGACGATTTAAGCGCTGCACGCTATCAATCGGGGTTTACGCCTTCGCGTCCACAGCATCTGCACGGCGCGCATAACTAAGGAGCTGTCATGTCCCGTCCTGTTCTGGCCCAGCTGAACCTGCAGGCCCTGAAGGATAATCTGCAAATTGTTCGTCGGGCGGCACCTGGTTCGCGCGTCTGGTCGGTGGTGAAAGCGAATGCCTACGGCCACGGTATCGATCGTATCTGGAGCGCCCTGAGCGCCACCGATGGTTTTGCCTTACTCAATCTGGAAGAGGCCATTCTGCTGCGCGAGCGCGGCTGGAAAGGGCCTATTCTGCTGCTGGAAGGCTTCTTCCACGCCGACGATCTGCCGCTGCTGGATAAGTATCGGCTGACCACCAGCGTGCACAGCAACTGGCAGATCAAAGCGATTCAGGATGCGAAGCTCCATGCTCCGCTGGATATCTATCTCAAGGTGAACAGCGGTATGAACCGCCTGGGCTTCCAGCCTGAGCGGGTGCATACGGTCTGGCAGCAGCTGCGCGCGCTGAAGAATGTAGGTGAAATGACGCTGATGGCGCATTTTGCCGACGCGGAACAACCCGACGGGATTGCCGATGCCATGGTCCGCATTGAGCAGGCGGCAGAAGGGCTGGACTGCCCGCGCTCGCTGTCGAACTCGGCGGCCACGCTGTGGCATCCCGAGGCGCACTATAACTGGGTGCGTCCGGGGATCGTTCTGTACGGCGCGTCTCCCTCAGGCCAGTGGCAGGATATCGCCAACAGCGGCCTGAAGCCGGTCATGACCCTGCGCAGTGAAATCATTGGCGTGCAGACGCTGAAGGCCGGTGACACGGTAGGCTACGGCAGCCGCTACCGGGCAAAGGGCGAGCAGCGGATTGGCATCGTGGCGGGCGGCTATGCCGACGGCTACCCGCGCATCGCGCCGACCGGCACGCCTGTGTGGGTCGATGGGGTCCGCACGGGAACGGTGGGCACCATATCAATGGATATGCTGGCCGTTGACCTGACGCCATGCCCGCAGGCGGGCATCGGTTCGCCGGTCGAACTGTGGGGTAACGAAATTAAGATTGATGACGTTGCTGCCGCGGCGGGCACGGTGGGGTACGAATTGATGTGCGCGCTGGCACCGAGAGTGCCGGTTGTGACGGTGTAACGAATGTTTGTGTCGGGTGGCGCTAACGCTTACCCGACCTACGTTCGAAGTTTTTTTGCCGGGTAAGGCGAAGCCGCCACCCGGCAAAAAAACCGCTACTCCGCTTCCTCTTCCATCGGCCTCAAACCGACTTTCCGCACCGCGTTATCTTCTTTTTCGGCAACGGTCCAGATCATCCCGGCAAACTCCACCTGGTCTCCCACGACCGGGGCAGCGCCAAGCCGCTGCTGGATGATTTCGCCCAGCGTTTGCTGGTTATCTCCGTCTTCAGCACCTTCATCCAGGCCGTAGATCAGCGCGACATCGGCAAACCTGGCGCTGGCTTCCAGAATAAAATCGCCAAAGAAACGCTGATCCAGCGCCACCGGAGGCGACTGGCTGAACAGTTTGCCCAGCGCGGGCAGGTCGCGCTCGCGGCCAATCACGCAGAGAATATCCCCTTCGCGCAGGCGGGTGCTGCCGGTAGGGTGCAGCAGAACGTTGTCGCGGAACAGAGCGGCAATGCGCGTTTCGGCCGGCATGTGCAAATCGCGCAGTGAAGCCCCCACGCACCATTTGTCGGCGCTCAGCTGATAGACGAACTGTTCCCACGGGTTCTCCGGATGAATGTCGAGCCCCACGCGGGAGACCGGCCAGCCCACGGGAGGGACCACCACTTTGGCTTTTTTCGCCGCCCACCCGAGCGAGGTTCCCTGGAACAGCAGCGAAATCAGCACCACGAAGAACGCCACGTTAAAGAACAGCCGCGCGTTATCCAGACCGGCCATCATCGGGAACACAGCAAGGATAATCGGCACCGCGCCGCGCAGGCCCACCCAACTGATGAAGATCCGCTCGCGCAGGTTGAAGCCGCGAAACGGCAGCAGGCCTGCAAATACCGACAGCGGACGGGCAAAGAAGATCATCCATGCAGAGAGCAGCAGCGCCGGAACGGCGATCGGCAGCAGGTCCGATGGCGTAACCAGAAGACCCAGCACCAGAAACATGCCGATCTGCGCCAGCCAGGCCAGACCGTCGAAGTTCTGCAAAATGGCATGCCGGTTACGAATAGGGCGGTTGCCCATCAGGAACCCGCAGAGGTAGACGGCGAGAATGCCGCTGCCGTCCACTGCGGTAGTGACGGCAAAAATGAGGATGCCGCCGCTCAGCGCCAGCAGCGGGTAAAGCCCCAGAGGAAGCGATATACGGTTGATCGTCTGCTGGAGCAGATATCCCCCTGCCAGGCCGATGACAATCCCCAGGCCGAACTGCTGCAGGATATGTAACGCAAACGTCCAGCTCAGCCCGCTTTCGTGCTGCTGAATCATCTCGATAAGCGTGATGGTGAGAAACACCGCCATCGGATCGTTACTGCCGGATTCAATCTCAAGCGTTGAGCCCACGCGTTCGTTAAGCCCTTTTCCGCCAAGCAGGGAAAATACTGCTGCCGCATCGGTTGAGCCAACAATCGCGCCAATCAGCAAACCTTCCATGATATTGAGATGGAAAAGCCACGCGGCCATCATTCCGGTGAGGCCAGAGGTAATCAGCACGCCGACCGTGGCGAGCGACAGCGCGGGCCCCAGGGCCACGCGGAAGGAGCTCGCCTGGGTGCGCATCCCGCCGTCCAGCAGGATCACCGCCAGCGCGAGGTTACTCACCATGTAGGCGAAAGGGTAGTTATCGAAAGGGATACCGCCAATGCCATCAATGCCGGCCAGCATGCCGATGGCGAGGAAAATGACAAGAATAGGTATGCCGAGACGCGATGAAAATGAACTTAATAAAATACTGCTGGTTACAAGGACCGAACCCAAAATGAAAAGGCTGATTATCGCTGCGGCATCCAATGTTCTCTTACTCCCACCTCAATGTTAACGCTGTTACTAAAACCCTAACATATTAACGACGGCAACAGCGTTTTATTAAGGGGGTATAACGGCTTTTTTATGCCTTTATGACAGGATGGCCGCTGATGGTCAGCCGACTGCCGGAATCATTGTGGATCAGCGAGGCGTGTGCCCCCAGTGCCAGGGTCACGGTGCGCTGCTCATGGCCGAAATCCAGACCGGTGATGACCGGAATATCCAGCCGCGAGCGAATGAACTCAACCATGGTCTCCAGGGAGTAACCCGCGTCATAGTCATTCGGCGCAGAACCGCTGAAGCTGCCCAGCACAATCGCGGACTGGCGTTCAAGAATACCGGCATGATAGAGCTGCAACAGCATGCGTTCGACGCGGAACGGATGTTCGTTGATATCTTCCAGCACCAGAATGCCGTCCTCGATGTGCGGCATCCACGGCGTGCCGATAAGCGAAACCAGCATCGCCAGGTTGCCGCCCCAGAGCTGACCTTCGCATTCCCAGTGCGGTCCATTGCCTTGCCACTCCACGCTGTAGGTGGGATTGCGCAGCGCGCGCCAGAAGTGTTCCATGGTACACGCATTCAGCTCCAGGGCGCCGAAGTTACCGGCCAGCATCGGGCCGCTGAAGGTGGTAACGTTATGTAGCGCCAGCAGCCCGAGCTGGATGACGGTGAAATCGCTGTGGCCGCATATGAGTAGCGGATCCTGCTGCTGGCGCTGCGCCAGACCCTGCCAGTCAATGCTCTCCAGCAGCCGGCTCGCGCCATATCCGCCGCGCACCGCCAGCACAACCCGGTTTTCACCCTTCAGGTTCACCAGGCTGTTGATATCATTCAGCCGCTGCGCTTCTGTACCGGCAAAACGCTGCTGGCGGCGGGGGATAATCGTCTGATTTTCTACCTGATGACCCGATTCCAGCAAACGCTGAACGCCCCGCTGCGCCGCGTCCTGGTTAATGCAGTAGCCAGACGGCGCGATGAGGTGAAACTGAGACATGGCAATTCCTTGCTGAATGAGAAACTAATTGTCTATATCATGCCGCGTATACGCCGCCTGCTTCAAGAGGCGGCGCACCGCGATGACCGGCTATAAGGATAGATGACGTGAAATTGAGATGGTTTGCTTTTTTGATTGTGTTGCTTGCTGGCTGTAGTTCAAAACATGATTATCAAAACCCACCCTGGAACCCGGAAGTGCCGGTGAAACGGGCCATGCAGTGGATGCCGATCAGTGAACAAGCCGGGAAGGCCTGGGGCGTCAGTCCGCGTCTTATCACGGCGATCATTGCGGTGGAGTCCGGCGGTAACCCCACGCTTGTCAGCAAATCCAACGCGGTGGGGCTGATGCAGCTTAAAGCGTCAACGGCGGGGAAAGAAGTTTACCGCTATATGGGCTGGAGCGGTCAGCCGTCAACCAGCGAGCTGAAGAACCCGGAACGTAACATTTCAATGGGCACGGCCTATCTGAGCATAATGGAGCACGGCGTGCTGAAGGGCATTAAGGATCCGGAGGTGATGCAGTACGCGCTGGTGGTCTCTTACGTTAACGGTGCCGGCGCGTTGCTCAGAACCTTCTCCTCTGACCGCAAAGAGGCAATAGAAGAGATTAACGGCATGGACAAAGACGAATTCTTTGAGCATGTGGCGAAAAATCACCCGGCACCACAGGCGCCTCGTTATATCTGGAAAGTACAGAAAGCGATGGATGCCATGTAATGCCGCAGACGGGCGGCGGTCACGCTGCCCGATTTTCTTACAGAACTTTATTTGCGCGTTCCCGCGCCTCCCGCTCCAGCGAATAGATGATGCGCTGAAGCTCACGCTCTGCACCGGGCCCCACATTCAGGAAGCGGAAGCTCAGACGCGGCGTGGTGATGGTTTCATTTTTGCTGTCCACGACGGTACGGTCGCTTATGGCAATCAGCTGTGCATCGAAATAAAAGCGACCCCAGCCCCCCATATCCAGTTCAATTTGCGTAAACCGCATGCCTTCTACCAGTCCGTCGGGTTTCGGCGTATCCATCAGCGCACCCATGCCGCCCAGTGACAGATCGAAGAGGCGGAAGCGGATCTCTTTTTTATCCGGCATTTTGGCCTTACAAAAATAGGCGGGGTGAAGCGGAGCGCTAATGCGGAAATATTCACGACGCTGAACAAACCAGAGATTGGTGGGAAGTGGGGTAGCAAAAGCAGGGAGTCCCTGGTACTCGCTCAGTTCCAGTCGCGACAGGACAAACTCCACTTTGGCGCCCTGCGTTTCGGCCATCACCGCGATATTCTCCGCCTTCAGCGCCGCGCGGTTTTCATACTCCTGACTGCCTAAATCAATCACCAGCCGCTCCTGCGAGGCGTCAAGGATCTTGCTGATGAACTGATTATTCGACCAGCTGATGCGCAGCGGCACTTCACCTTTTTGCAGGTCGCGTAATACCCCTAATACAGCCAGCGGATTTTGCTTGAGGAACTGCTCACTGTAATGACTCACGCCGGATGGCTCCTTGATTGATGACAGACTGTCTTAGCGTTATCGGCAATCTGCAATGAAACTTAATACAAACCGGTGAGTTTTTTTTGCCTGTTTACGTAAAGATAAGTCGGTGAGATGAAAATGATTTTCCGGCGATGACCTATACTTAAGTTAGCTGTGCAGAAGGTTTTCTGCGCACGCGTTAAACCTGCAAGAGGGCATCGCTATGGGTATCATCGCCTGGATTATCTTTGGTCTTATTGCTGGCGCTATCGCGAAATTGATCATGCCGGGAAACGATGGCGGCGGCTTTATTTTGACCTGCGTACTCGGGGTCGTTGGTGCGGTTGTGGGCGGCTGGCTGGCGACGATGTTTGGCTTCGGAGGCAACATAAGTGGTTTTGACCTGCACAGTTTTCTGGTCGCTGTCGTGGGCGCCATTGTGGTGCTGGGCATATTCAGGTTACTGCGACGAGCATAACATGACGTAAACGGCTCTCTGCGGAGGGCCGTTTTTTTGCCTGCGTATTGATTTGTTAATCTAAATGATAATAATTGTCGTTCCGTATCGCATCGCATCTAACAACAAGACGACATTATGACTCCTTCACGTTTTACGCTATGCGCCCTGGCAGGCGCCGTCTCGCTCGCACTGCACGTTCCGGCATTCGCCGAAGAATCCACTATCGTCGTCACCGGCGCAGAGCAGGGCAGCGCGCTGCCGGCCTGGACGAACAGCGCCACGAAGTCGGCCGTGGCCGAAAGTAAAACGCCGCAGGTCATCACGACCGTCTCTGCGCCGGAAATTGAAAAACGCCATGCGAATTCGGTGAATGAAATCCTGCGCTATGCTCCGGGCGTCTCAACCGAGGTGCGGGGGAATACCTCCTACATGAGCGAATATAAAATTCGTGGCTTTACCGTCGACCAGGAGTTCTACAACGGGCTGCAGCTGCCCTATAACGTCACCGGCAATACCAAAGCGCGCATCGATCCGCTGTTGATTGACAGCGTTGATATCCTGAAAGGTCCCTCATCGGTTCTTTACGGCGGTGGTTCGCCGGGCGGGCTGGTGAATATCCAGAGTAAAAAGCCGCAGCGTGAAGCGCGAACTGAATTCGGATTTAACACCGGCAATCGCAACCTGAAAGAGGGCTATCTCGACTCAACCGGGCAGATTGCCGAAAGCGACTGGAACTACCGTCTGCTGGGGAAAGCGACGGAAAATGACGATCAGCCGCACACCACCCGGTATGAAAATTACCTGGTTGCCCCGTCCGTCACCTGGCAACCCGACAGCAAAACCCGCCTGACTCTGGATGCGCTGGCGCAGAACTCCCCGAGCCTGATGCCGTCGAACCCGCTGCCGCTCGCCTACCTGCGCTCGAAATACGCGGGCAAGCGCGACTATGCCGGTGATGAGTGGAACGGATTTAAGCAGCGCCAGTGGATGCTGGGCTACAGCTTTGAACATGCGTTCGACAGCGGCTGGGGCTTTAACCAGAAGGCGCGCTATTTCGACGTCGATACGCATCAGCGCAGCGTCTATGCGACGGGCACGGGAAGCGAGGTCTATCAGCTTAACCGCTTTGCCTACACCACCGATGAAGATCTGCAGAGCTTCAATATCGATAACCAGGTGACTAAAACCGTGGCGCTGGGCGACTGGAAACACCATCTGCTGGCCGGGTTTGACTACCAGAAGCTGAACTCCCATTTCCACTACCGTTACGCGTCGACCACGCCGGGCATGGATATGCGTCATCCTGACTATTCGCAAATCAGTGAAAGCGCATTAGGGCTGTATACCGCCCAGAAAAACCGTCTGAGCTATCAGCAGAACGGCTACTACCTGCAGGATCAGGTGGAGTGGGGGGGCTTAAATCTGCTGGGTAGCCTGCGCTACGACGATTATCGCTCCGTGACCACCAATTATCTGCAAAACGGTGATAAGGACTGGGTCTCTCAGGATCGCGTCACCAAACGCCTGGGCGCGCTTTACGCCTTTGATAATGGTCTGTCACCGTTTATCAGCTATTCCGAAGGCTTTGCGCCGGTGTCGCCGAAGGGAACGCTTGCGGCGAAAGACGTCAAGCCGACCACCAGCAAGCAGGTGGAGGGCGGCGTGAAATATCTGCTGGCCGACTACGCCACCACCTTTACCGCTTCGGTGTTCAACATCCGTCAGAAAAATGTCGTCACCTCCGATCCGGGCTTCCTGAACTATCGTCAGACCGGGGAGGTGGAATCCAAAGGGGCTGAGCTGTCTGCCATCAGCCGCCCGACGGACAACCTGACGCTGATTGCTAACTATGCCTACACCCACGCGATCAACACGGAAGATGATAAGTACAAAGGGAAACGTCCAACGCAGGTGCCGGAGAATGCCTTCAATCTCTGGGGGGATTACACCTTTGAGAACACGCCGCTGAAAGGGCTGATGCTGGGAGCGGGCGCACGCTATACCGGCCCGATGGAAATCTCTCCGGCAAACGATGCGGGTAAACTGGGCGGTACTACCCAGTACGATCTGGCGGCCTCGTACCGGATGGGCGAGATCCTGCCCTCGCTGGCAGGGCTAACGCTTAAAGCCAGCGCGCAGAATATCACCAATAAAGAGACGCTGACCTGCTACGACGCGACCAACTGCTGGATTGGGCGTGACAGAACGTATCAGCTAGGGGCGAGTTACAGTTTCTAAGGAACCAGGGGAGCCCCAACAAAATACGCAATCGGACTGCCCCCTCTCCTCTTAGGGGAGAGGGCTGGGGTGAGGGGGAACATACGGCTGCGGAGGTCATTCCGTTCACTTTATGTTCCTTGCTACTCTTTAACGACATGGCCTGTGAACGTGCCAGGGTGGCTCAGTCGCCACCACCCTGGCGACCCGGGCTCCCGGCGGTAAATCGCCGCTTCGCGGTGCCCTCGGCGTATTCCTTCCGGCTTATCGGGGACGGGCGGAGGTAACATCCCTGTAAAGCCCGCCCTCTCGGCGCATCCCTGCGCCTCGCCCCGGCCGGAAGGCAAACGCCTCAGCGATTTACAGCCGGACCAGAGCATCGCTGAAAGCCTTCAGTCGTTCTGAAACAACGTTATTGCTTCTGCTTAAAAATTACTGGGGATCCCTTTCCCGGTGGGAAGAGGGTTAGCAAAAGTAGGCCGGGTAAGGCGTAGCCGCCACCCGGCAATACTCACTTACTGCGCCGTCGCCTTCACCGGCGCCACCTCATCATTCGCGGCAGGCCGATTCTCCGGCACGCTGTCGCACGGTTTCTCTTTCGGGCAGACCCGATCCAGCATCTTCAGCGTCACGCCGTTGCTCCAGCCGAAGCCGTCCTGCAGCGGATACTCGCCGCCGCCGCCGCCCGTACCGGTTGTCGACACGTCGTATTTCTCGACCAGTTTCTTTTCCCGGTCGTAAGTATGCTGAACGTTTTTCAGGAAGCGCCAGGTCACATCCATCGAGACCTTCTCTTGCCCGTAATTCTGCAGCCCTTCCGCGGCCACCCATTGCAGCGGGGCCCAACCGTTTGGCGCATCCCACTGCTGGCCACTGTTGACGGTGGTGGTCGCAATACCGCCCGGTTTCAACAGGCGCGATGAGGTTGCCGCGGCGACTTTATCGGCCCGATCCTGCGCCGCCGCCTTAACGTAAAGCGGGAACAGGGCTGCTGCCGTGAGCTGATTACGTACCTTCTTGCTCTTCAGATCGTAATCCGCGTACCAGCCCTCTTTATCATTCCACAGGTGGCTCTCGATGGCTTTCTGACGCGCGGTGGCCAGCGCCTCGTATTTGCTTGCGCTGGCGGCGTCGCCACTCTCCTGGGCTGCCCGCGCCAGCAGTTTTTCCATTTTGAACATCAGGGCATTCAGGTCCACGGGGACAATGCTGGTGGTCCGGATGGTGCCGAGTTTTTGCGGATCGTCCATCCAGCGGGAGCTAAAGTCCCATCCCGAGGCCGCGGCGGAACGCAAATCACGGTAGATTTCGGTTGCCGGTCGGTTAGGGTTACTTTTGGCAGTATTTACATCGTCAAGCCAGGACTCCGGGCGCGGAGTGTCGCGGTCATCCCAGTAGCGGTTGAGGACAGCGCCGTCATCCAGCTTCACCACGCGCTTGTTGGCCTGACCCGGCTGAAGGGCGTCGACGCCGTCCATCCAGTAGGCATACTCTTTCTCCATCTGCGGACGATACTTCTTCAGCGCATCGCTGTCGTGCGTTGCCAGCAGTTCCACCATCAGCGAGAAGAACGGCGGCTGGGATCGGCTCAGGTAATAGCTGCGGTTGCCGTTGGGAATGTGGCCGAAGGTGTCAATTTCATAGGCAAAGTTATCCACCATGTCGCTGATTTTGTCCCAATGATCGCTCTCTGCCAGGCCCAGCATGGTGAAATAGCTGTCCCAGTAGTAGACCTCGCGGAAACGTCCGCCGGGCACAACGTAAGGTTTGGGTAACGGCAGCAGGGAATCCCATTTGTTGCTGGCTTTATCCGTGGTGCGCGTCAGTACGGGCCAGAGATCGTTAATATGCTCACGTAGACTTTGTCCAGCAGGCGGAACATATTTTTCCCCTTCCGCAGGGAGCGTAAAGTTCATCTCGACAAAGTGGCGTAAGTCAAAGCTGGACTGCGTGTGCTGCATCCGATAGTCCGCCAGAATCATCAGCGGGTCGCTTTTGGGGACGGCATCCGCAAAGGTTTTCTGATCGGGAAACAGTTTGGCGCTCTGCACATCATTAAACAGCGGGCCCAGCAAAATATCGGGTGAGGCTGTCTGGGCTGCGGGGCTATCGTCGGCATAACCGAATGTCGTTACGCCGAGCAGCGCGCCGCCTAACGCAAGGGGCAAGAACGCGGGGCGTAGTGTACGAGGTCTTATCATCAGTTCGTCTCCTGTCTTCACTAAACAGCGTGACCGCTGTTGTCAATCACCTGAAAACCTTAGACGAATATTGCCCGCTTCGCGTTAAATATTGCTGGCCAGTCAGACCTCTTCCGGCGTCTGGCTGGCTTCCCGCAGCGTGCCCGGCGCATGTCCAATAATGCGCTTAAATGCCCGGCTAAATGCCGCCAGAGAGCCGTACCCCAGCCGCAGCGCGACGGTTTCTATCGGCTGATTTTCATGGCGAATGTACTGAATGGCCAGGCGCATCCTCAGCTCGCTGAGATATTTTGCCGGAGTGGTTCCCGTCGCGGCCAGAAACCGTTCGGCGAACACGGAGCGGGACGTGCCCGCTTCTTTTGCCAGATCCGCCACGCTCCAGTTCAGGCCCGGCTGCTGGTGCATGGCGTAAATGGCGCGGCTCAGGCGCGGGTCGCGCAAAACCTGCACCCAGCCGGTGGCTTTACCACAGCCGCCTTCAACCCAGCCGCGCACAATTAACGCCGCGACCACGTCGGCCAGTCGCGCAAGGATCCCGGCAAACCCGGCCTGACGCGCCACGGACTCCCGCTCCATCGCCGCCAGCAGCGGGTGGATCTCCGGCCAGGTGGACATTAACCGGCTGACCATCATCACTTCCGGCATTGCCTTGATCAGCGGCTGCATTCCGCCCAGCTCAAAATCCATGCACCCGCTAAAGATGAGGGTGTTCTCGCTCTCCGGGCAGGGCTCGCAGGTGATGGCGCAGACCGAGCTGCAGATAGGCTCGCTCGGAAAGGCGTTGACAGGGGTAAGAGGGGCCTGCTCGTCAGAGAGCAGGGCATGGGAATTCCCGCCGGGAATAAAGAGGGCGTCGCCACCGCTCAGTTCGAACGTTGCTCCGCTCTCCATGCGCAACAGGGCGCTACCGTGGCTCACAAAATGAAACTGCGCCCGGCCGGGAGCCTGATGAAACGCGACGCCAAATGGCGCACTGGCTTCAATGCGCCGGTATTTCACGCCTGACAGGCGCATGCCGCGTAAAAGTTCGCTGATCAAATCGGGTGACTGTACGGTCATGGCGCAACTCCGGACGAATAATCAATAAGTGGAGATTATATGTCATAGATCGTCCAGGGTGAACCTTCTATTCTTTTGCGACTGTAGTCACATTTTTATAACGGGAGATCAACAGATGAGTTCATGTGTCGCGGCGAGCGAGGCGGTAGCGCCTGCAAAACCCGCCTGGCGGGCCGTTTATTCACTGGGGCTGGGGGTATTTGGTTTGATTACGGCAGAATTTCTGCCGGCCAGTTTGTTAACGCCAATGGCCGCGAGCCTGGGCGTGACCGAGGGGATGGCCGGACAGGCCGTCACCGCCACCGCGCTGGTGGCGCTGGTGACCGGGCTGCTGATCACCCCGGCAACCAAAAGTATCGACCGTCGCTGGGTGCTGATGTTTTTCTCGGTGCTGCAAATTATCTCCAGCCTGCTGGTGGCCTTTGCGCCCAATCTGCACGTCCTGCTGATGGGGCGCCTGCTGCTGGGGGTAGCCATCGGGGGATTCTGGGCGATGTCGACGGCCACGACGATGCGTCTGGTTCCGGCGGATAAAGTGCCGAAAGCGCTGGCGGTGATCTTCTCCAGCGTATCGATTGCCACGGTAGTCGCGGCGCCGCTGGGCAGCTATCTGGGCAGCCTGATCGGCTGGCGCAACGTCTTTGTGCTCTGCATTCTGCCGAGCATGCTGGCGCTGCTGTGGCAGCTCTGGGTCCTGCCGTCCATGAAACCTGAGAGCAGCGGCAGCCTGAGTACGCTGTTCCGCGTGCTGCGTCGTCCGGGGATGATCGGCGGCATGCTGGCGACCATTCTGATCTTCAGCGGCCATTTCGCCTTCTTTACCTACCTGCGTCCGTTCCTGGAAACGGTGGGGCAGGCGAGCGTGGAGACCATTTCACTGATCCTGCTGGGCTTTGGTATCGCCAACTTTGTGGGCACATCCGTTGCCGGGCATCTGCTGGCACGCAATCTGCGCCTGACGCTGGCGCTGGTGCCGTTTGCGATGGGCGTACTCGCGCTCATGATGGTCGCCTTTGGTCATCTGGCCATGCTGGACGGGCTGCTGGTCGCGCTGTGGGGCTTTGCATTTGGCCTGGTTCCGGTGGGCTGGTCAACCTGGCTTGCTACCACTGTCCCGGATGAAGCCGAAAGTGCAGGGGGGCTGCTGGTGGCCTCAATCCAGCTGGCGATAAGCGCCGGTGCGGCCGGAGGCGGGGCGGTATTTGACCTCAACGGCGCCAGCGGCGTATTCGCGGGCAGTGGTTTCCTGCTGGTGATGGCGATGGTGATTGTGTTTATGGGTGTGAAAGTGAAAGCGGAATGATTTTTTGCCGGGTGAGCGTTTGCGCCACCCGGCCTCAGGCTTACAGCCCTTTCTTATCCATCAGCACCGCCAGATCCACCAGGCGGTTGGAGAAGCCCCACTCATTGTCATACCACGCCAGGATCTTCACCATGTTCCCGCCAATCACCAGCGTGGAAAGCCCGTCGATAATCGACGATCGCGGGTCGCCCTGGTAATCGCTGGAGACCAGCGGTTCATCGCTATAGCCCAGAATGCCTTTCAGGGGCCCGCTGGCAGCCGCGTTGCGGAACGCGTCATTCACCTCTTCGGCGGTCACGTTGCGGCTCAGCGTCACGGTTAAATCCACAATCGACACCACCGGAACCGGCACGCGCAGGGAGTACCCGGTCAGCTTGCCGTCCAGGGAGGGGATGACTTTCCCCAGCGCTTTCGCCGCGCCGCTGGAGTAGGGCACAATCGACAGCGCCGCCGCGCGTGCGCCACGCAGATCTTTCTCCGGCTGATCGTGCAGCGCCTGACTGTTGGTGTAGGCGTGCGTCGTGTTCATCAGGCCATGCTCAATCCCGAACTGCTTGTGCAGCACCTGAGCGGCCGGTGCCAGACCGTTGGTGGTGCAACTCCCGTTGCTCACTACTGTGTGCCGGGCGGGATCGTACTGGTCATGGTTAACGCCCATCACAATCGTCAGGTCGTCGTTCTTCCCGGGGGCGGAAATGATGACGCGCTTAGCGCCGCCGTGGGTGATATGTACCGCCGCTTTCTCCCGCTCGGTAAAGAAGCCCGTGGCCTCAATCACCACGTCGGCGCCGACATCACGCCACGGAATATTCGCCGGATCGCGTTCGCTAAACACCGTGATCCGCTGCCCGTCTACCTGCAGCGCGCCGTCAGCCGCTTCAACGGGTGCGGGCAGCTTGCCCAGAAGGGAATCATGTTTCAGCAGGTGGGCGAGGGTTTTACTGTCCGTCAGATCGTTGATGGCCACAATCTGCAGATCCGGGTTACCTAGCGCCGCGCGCAGGAAATTACGTCCGATACGGCCGAAACCGTTAATACCGACCTTAACCATGGTGCACTCCTTATCTCTGTTGTCTGGAGTCACTGTAGGCGTCGGGCCGGTTGGCGTAAACGACAAAAAAGGATCAGATTACGCCATCTTGCGGCAGTGGAATCGCTGGCGGTACTCGCCGGGGGTAAGGTGAAGCTGTTTCTCAAAGATGCGGCGCAAATTAATGCTGGTGCCAAACCCGCTTTGCTCAGCAACGCGCTCCAGGGAGTCATGGGTCTGCTCAAGCAGCTGGCGGGCGGCGGCCAGACGCGCTTCGGTCACGTAGCGGGCAGGAGAGACCCCGGCCTCGCGGGTAAACACGCGGGTGAAGTTACGCGGACTCATTGCCGCTTTCTCGGCCAGATTTTCCACGCACAGATCGGCGGTGAGGTTCTGCAGGATCCAGGTTTGCAGTTCGCTTATCGGGCCCGATGCGCCAGGCTGGTGCAGGCTGTAACGACTGAACTGCAGCTGGCCGCCGGGACGACGCAGATACATCACCATATCCTGCGCCACGTCGCGGGCGAGGGTAAATCCGTAGTCGTCCTCCACCAGCGCCAGGGTCAGGTCGAACCCGGAGCTTACGCCGCCGGAGGTCCAGATGGGGCCGTCCTGAATATACAGCGGACCGCCTTCGACGTGGATAGCCGGATACTGGGTTTGCATCGTCTCCAGCAGCCGCCAGTGGGTGGTGGCGCGACGACCGTCCAGCAAGCCGGTCTGGGCCAGCAGCATCGCGCCGCCGCAGATAGAGGCTACCCGCCGGGCATGCGGCGCAGCGAGATGCAGCCAGTCGACCACCGCCGTACTCTCCAGCTCGTTCATGCCGCGCCCGGTGATGATAATGGTATCCAGCGGTTCACGCGGATCCAGCTCTGGCAGACGATAGTCCGCCAGCAGGTTCAGGCCGGACTGGCCGTGGATCACCTGGTGAGGCTGCGTGGTGGCGATGATAATCCGGTAGCGGGGCTGCGCAAGCCCTTCCGGATGCAGCCGGTTGGCCTGCATCAGAATGTCGGCGATACCGGCGGCTTCAAACAGCATGCCGCCGTCGGGAACGATAATCAGGATCTTCTTCATGTCCTGAAAAGTACCTTTATCACAGAATAAGTCAAGCAACGCGTGCGCTCTGTGTTTCTGGCAAAGCAAAGCGATTTAAGTTCTTTGTTATTTCAGGCGTTATCCCCGATCGTCAGGGCTCTGTCTCTGGCGAAACGGCGTCCGAAGAAATGAGTCAACGAAGCTCCCTCTATTTACATCCGCAACAACGCGAACAAATCCGCCATCTCGCATCGGGTTTTATATGGCGAAGCGAACTGCCCACCTGGCTTTTGATTATCACTGTTTATGCAGGCTGGTTTGGCACGCTGACGTTCTGGCAAACGCTCGGCCTGCTGCCCGCCACGCTGCTGCTCGTCTGGTTTAGCGCCTGGTACATGTCCCTGCAGCATGAGCTGATCCACGGACACCCCACGCGTTTTGCCTGGCTTAACCAGCTGTTTGGCACGCTCCCGCTGGCGGTCTGGTATCCGTACGGCCTGTACCGGGACTCCCATCTTGCCCATCATCGGCACCATAGCCTGACCCATCCGGTGGATGACCCGGAGTCGTACTATTTTACCGACGAGAGTTGGGGGCGCTTTTCTCCCAGGCAGAAGCGCCTGATCCGGGCCCGAAATACCTTTGCCGGTCGGCTTCTGCTGGCGCCGCTGCTGGATATCGTCCAGACGCTGGGCAGCGCCGCGGCGGCGTTTCGTCATCTTCACCTGAGGGCGATGACGATGTGGCTGGTTCACATCACGCTGCTGGCGGTACTCTTCGTCTGGATGACGCATATCGATTTTTCACCCGTCTGGTTCGTGCTTGCGGTCAGTTATCCCGCGCTCGCGCTGACCAAGGTGCGATCGTTTTTCGAACATCGTGCGGCGGACGATCCGCTGGCGCGCTCCGTCATTAACGAGGCCGGGCTGTTCTGGCGGGTGCTGTTTTTGAATCTCAACTACCATTCAGTACATCACGATCTGCCGGGCGTTCCCTGGTACGGGCTGAAGACGATCTACCAGCAAAACCGGGAGGCGTACCGGGAGCGAAACCGTGGTTTTCTCGTCAGGGGCTACGGTGAATGGCTGCGCCGGTTCTGGGTCAGACCCGTCGACGTCACCGTTCACCCCGGAAAACAACAGGGGGAAGGGTATGAGTAACCTGCTGGCGTTTCCCATGTATGCGGTGGATCGCGCCGACACGCGCGCGCTCTGGCTGGCGGTTAAGGGATTGCTGGCTGCACGCGGTGTGCCCGTCGATGATGTCCCCGACTGGCCGGAGTCCGATCTGCTCACGCACTGGCAACAGCCCGGGCTTATCCTTAGCCAGACCTGTGGTTACCCGCTGGTCACGCAGCTCCCGGACGTGCAGGTGGTCGGCTGTTTTCACTACACGGCACCGGGCTGCGAAGGGATCCAGTACCGCAGCTTTCTGGTGGTGCGCGAGGAGGATCGACACCTGACGCTGGCGGACTTTCGCGGACGACGGGCGGTCTGTAACTCTGCGGATTCCCAGTCTGGCTACAATGCGCTGCGAAAAAAAGTGGCTCCCCTGTTGAGTGGCGGTCCATTTTTCGCGCAAACGTCCTTTAGCGGCAGCCATCGCCAGTCGCTGATTGATGTGAAACGCGGGGCAGGGGATATCGCGGCCATCGACTGCGTAACCTGGGCACTGCTGCAGCGCCATGAGCCGGAACGGCTTGCGGGGCTGGCGATCATTGACCATACCCCGCTGACGCCGGGACTGCCGCTGATCGCTTCGCATAACACCTCACCTGAAACGCTAAACGCCATTCGCGATGCGCTCCATGCGCTGGTCAGTTCACCGGAACATCGGGCGATTTGTGACGCGGTGCTGATCGGCGGTTTTAGCGTGGTGACGCGCGAGGCCTACGCCTCATTGTCCGCGTGATAAATCTCCTGCGCGTCGGTAAAACAGCGCAGCGCCAGCGAGGAGATAGGCTTTTGTCTGCGCATAATCAGGCCGACAGGGGCCTCAATGTTCGCGTCAGCGATGGGGACAATCCTGAAATGGCTGTTCAGTGCTTCCAGCCCGTTGTTCAGCGGCATGACGGCGCAGCATACGCCGCTCTGAACCGCCTGAATGATCTGGAACGTCGAGTCGCTCTCGAAAACGGCCGTCGGTTCAATGCCGAGAGACTTAAAGCCGGCCTCCATATGCGCCCGGTAGTGCATCCCTTTGGTCAGGAACCCCAGCGGAAAATCCGTCAGATCGCGCCAGGTCAATGTCTCCTGGCCGAGCTGGAAATGACGGACGTCGTGCAGCAGGCCCATCTTCGTTTTGGGAAGCTGGATAATATCGAACTGGCTGGTGTCAATGCTGTTGAGGTAGCAAATTCCCAGCTCAAGCTGATTGCGGCTGACGCCGTCGGCAATCTGCGCGGAGGACATAGAATAGAGGCTGTAGGTCAGCTCCGGGTATTTTTGCGTCAAATGGCGAATAAAAATCATCGGATCCACGCTCGCCAGCGGCACCATCCCCAGACGGAGTTCGCCCACCACCTGGCCTTTGCACAGCGCGGCTTCCGCCTGTAGCCCGTCATGCGCGGCCAGCAGCGAGCGGGCCCACGCGAGGATGCGTTCACCCTCCGGCGTAAACCCTTCAAAGCGCTGCCCGCGCACAATCAATACCAGCCCGAGCTCCTCCTCCAGGCTGCGGATGCGCATGGAGAGGGTCGGCTGGGTAATGTTGCACTGCGAGGCAGCCTTGCCAAAATGGCGGGTCTCGTCGAGCGCGATTAAATATTTTAACTGTTTAATATCCATCTTTTTCTCTGCGCGAACAGCCTTACAGCATGCGGATCTCTTTTGAGCGCAGGGTGATGCGAACCGGAACGGATTTATACGACGGCGTACCGCTGTCCTTATCCAGATAATCAAGCGGTACCAGCACGTTGGCTTCCGGATAATAGGCGCCGACGGTCCCCGGCGCGATGTTGTACGCCACCACGGTAATGTCTTTCAGACGCTGAACGCTGCCGGGCAGGGCGGTTTCGATATCCACGCGGTCGCCGTGTTCCAGCCCTGACTGCGCCATATCGTCTTCGTTCATAAACAGCACGTCGCGACGGCCAAATACGCCACGGTAGCGGTCGTCCAGGGCGTAAATGGTGGTGTTGTACTGGTCGTGGCTGCGCAGCGTGATCAGGCGCAGAACATGCTCACCTTCACCGCTGGCGTTCTCGTGAACCCCGTCGAACACCGAGAACATCGCTTTTCCCGTCGCCGTTGGCCAGATACGTTGCGTCGGTGGCAGTGGCATACGGAAACCACCGGGAACGCGGATCCGCGCGTTATAGTTCTCAAACCCCGGAATGGTCTGCTCGATCAGATCGCGGATGCGGTCGTAATCCTCAACCAGCGTCAGCCAGTCCACGCGGGTATCCGGCAGGGTGGCTTTCGCCATGCCCGCGACGATAGCGGGTTCTGACCGAAGCAACGGCGATGCAGGCTTCAGCTTGCCGGATGAAGCATGCACCATCGACATGGAGTCTTCGACGGTAATGGACTGGCGGCCGGTGGCCTGAACATCCAGCTCGGTACGGCCAAGACACGGGAAAATAAAGGTCTCTTTGCCCACCAGCAGATGGGTACGGTTGAGCTTGGTGCCGACGTGCACGCTCAAATCCAGGTTACCCATCGCCGGAAAACCCCGCTCGTGATCGGGCATCGCGACGGCAAAATTGCCGCCGAGGCAGATGAGCGCTTTCGCGCGGCCGTCGATCATCGCCTGCGTGGCCTGCACCGCGTCGTGTCCGTGGTGCGACGGTGGCTCAAAGCCGAACACGTCCTTCAGGCGATTAAGGAATGCCGGTGTGGGTTTCTCGCTGATCCCGACGGTACGGTTCCCCTGCACGTTTGAGTGGCCGCGCAGCGGGCATATTCCCGCGCCAGGTTTCCCGATATTCCCCCGCAGCAGCAGCACGTCGGCAATCAGGCGGACGTTCGCCGTACCTTTGTTGTGCTGCGTAATCCCCATCCCGTAGGTAATGATCGTGGCCTTCGATTTTGCATAGGCTTCGGCGACCTTTTTGAGCGCCGCCTGGCTCAGACCCGACTCGCGCTCGATCTCGTCCCAGCGGGTTTGCGCGATATCGGCGGCGAACGCCTCAATGCCCTGGGTGTGTTCGGCAATAAATGCGTGGTCCAGCACGTCACTGCGTTCGGCCTCCATTTCCAGCAGGTGTTTGGCAATGCCTTTCAGCGCGGCGGCATCGCCCCCGGCCTTCACCTGGAAATAGGTCGAAGCGATATCTGTGGAGCTGTAGGTTGCCATTTCAATCACGCTTTGCGGGTCGGCGAAACGTTCCAGGGCACGTTCGCGCAGCGGGTTAAAGACGATAATCGGCACGTTCCGGCGGGCCAGCTCGTGGAGGGTCCCCATCATTCGCGGATGGTTGGTGCCGGGGTTGTGGCCGATGGAGAGCACCAGCTCGGTCTTATCGAAGTCGTCCAGCGAAACGGTGCCTTTTCCGATGCCAATTGAACGCGGTAAACCGACGCTGGTGGCCTCGTGACACATATTCGAGCAGTCGGGGAAGTTGTTGGTGCCGTATTCGCGAGCAAACAGCTGGAACAGATACGCCGCTTCGTTAGAGGCGCGTCCTGAGGTATAGAACTCGACCTGATCCGGCTCGAGCCCGCGCAATACTTCGCCGATGCGTTGAAACGCCTCGTCCCAGTCGACGGGGCGGAAGGTGTCGCTCGCCCGATCATAGCGCAGTGGGTGCGTCAGTCGACCGTAGCCTTCCAGCTCAAAGTCCGATTTTGCCAGCAGCGAGGAGACGCTGTTTTCAGCCAGAAACGCGGGGGTGACGCGTTTGCTGGTCGCTTCCCAGGTCACCGCTTTGGCGCCGTTCTCGCAGAACTGGAACGTCGATTTGTGTTCTTTATCAGGCCACGCGCAGCCCGGGCAGTCGAAGCCATCAGGCTGGTTGGTGCGCAGCAGCGTCGCGGGAGCGTCAAGGGTATCCATTTGGGTACGTACCGCGATGGCCGTCGCTTTTAGTGCCCCCCAGCCGCCGGCAGGGCCGTCATAGTGTCTGATGCCTGGCACCGAGCGTCTTTTCTTGTTCATACCCACTCCTGATTTGTTCGGTCAACAACATCTGAACCCATAAAAGCGCTGCACAGGACAATAAGCAAAAGCAATCACGACCGTATGGCTAATCGCATGCGGTGCGGAAAGGTGCTTTATCTTAAATTCTTTTTATTACAGCGGCTTATGTGAATTGATGTTTAAATATTTAAAGAAATTATAACGAAATTTTATCATTTTAATAATAAATCTTATCTATCGGTCGGTAGGCGAGATAGATGGCGGTGAGTAAGGAAGGATGTAGTACTAGTAAAACTTCGAATGAAGCTGATGCGCTGGAGATATCGCCACGATTCACGTCTGGCGGGCTTCTGGAGGCATTTTGGGTTTGAGGAAATGACAGGAAGGTTTACTCAGGCTTAATGAATAATAGATATAAGGTATACCTTACTGTGGAATTCTCAACGCGTGAATATACAGTTTTTTTGCGACGTGAAATTAACGTAGCGCTGCATAAGTGAAATATTCCCAGCCAGGTGATGAAGCGTGTTCAATATTAAAGATACCTTGTTAGTGCAACAAATAATTCATCGGAGATATATTCCTTTGACATCAAAAAAACGCGAATTCTACTAATTATGGTAGTGGCGATAATAGCGTTATTGCGTTAATGAAAGTGGTTCTCTTTTGTGTTTTTAATAGATAAAACATCATGTTATGTGGTTTTGCAGTGAGGAAATAAGAAAGGGGGGGGCAAATCGTTTTTTTTCATAGGATTAATCCTATAATTTTCCGACTGCTTCATTTACCAACAGTTACGCGGCGGTAAATATTGAATTGATGCGAAGCTCATGTAAACTTGCTTACCGTTTGTCAAAATATGTCAGGAAGATGCTGGGCCTTATTCTGAAGGGCTCGTGCGGTAGCTATGCCCTTAACATAGTAACGCCCCGAAAATATCCTGGCTATTTTAACAATAGCACTTAAGTCAAACTTCATCCCCTTATCTCCATCATCGAAATATCGCTACGGAAAAGCATATGAAAATGCGCGTACTGTTTTCACTTCTGTTTGTAATGGCGGTGGCGGGCTGTAAAGCGCCGCAAAAACCTGTGATCAATGACGATACGATCGAGACCATCCAGGTCAACGGCGTTACCTTAACCCACCGTCACGCTGTGACGCCGCCGACGGAGTTCACGCCGGTCAACGAGCCGTATCGTGCCATGTATCCGGCTTCCCTGATGAGCCGACCTGACTTCGGCGGCAAAGTTATCCGTAATCTCGAGACCGGAAAAACGTACGTGGTGCTGGGGCAGGTTGAACACTACTGGATGGCGCTTGCCGACGAAGGCAACGATCAGCTGATTGGTTACGTCCCGATGCGCGCCGTCATCAAGGCCGACCAGTACGACGCCGCCGTGCGTAAACAGGCCATTCGTCCAAAGGCGCGTAAAAAAGCGACCTGTGTCGATGTCGATGGCAACAGCAAAGCCTGCAAAGACAGCGCTAACGGTACCTGGATCCTGAACTAAACGGCTTTCATGAGCGCATTTTTATGAATAATAAAAATTTTCATAAGCTGTGGTTATTCTTTTACGCGGCGATTTTCGCCCTGGTCAGTGGTTGTACGTCGTCTTCACACAGCGACCCCTCCCGCTACAATCTGCAGTTTCAGGCTCATCCACAAATCAATGAATCTGCGCCGCTTAAGGTCCGGGTGCTGTTGCTGAAATCCGATGCGGATTTCATGTCCAGCGACTTCTACTCCCTGCAGAACAACGCGTCAGCCACGCTTGGCGCGAATCTGCTGAACAGCGACGTGTTCTTCCTGATGCCGGGACAGCTGTCCAAAACCCTCAGCGGGCAAAGCTCTCCGGAGGCCCGTTACATCGGCGTGATGGCGGAGTATCAGGTGCTGGATGGCAAAAAATGGCGCGTTTCACTCCCTCTGCCTGTGCCTGGCGAAAATCATATCTACCAGTTCTGGAAATGGTCCGCAGATGAACTTCAGGCCAACGTTTTTCTCGACGTGAACGGCATTCGTGTCATCAGCCAGTAACGCGCTTCAAAACAGGAAACACATCATCATGACGAAAGCAGAAAAGGTCGTCTGGACCGAAGGCATGTTCCTGCGTCCACACCATTTTCAGCGGACTGAAAGCTATCTGCTCAACCATGTTCGTGAATGGGGCGCACTACAGCGGTCGTATCTCTGGGGCTTTCTCGACGTTGAACTGGATGAAGCGATGCTTCGTCAGGGATGCATTGCCCTGAGCTACTGCAGCGGTTTGCTGCCGGACGGCACCTTTTTCCAGGTACGTAACGGGCGCAACGGCCCTGCACCGCTGAAAATTCCTGACAATCTCACTAACGAAAAGGTGGTGCTTGCGCTGCCGGTACGTCGTGGCGAGAGAGAAGAGGTAATTTTTAGCGAAGAACCGGCCTCGCTGGCGCGCTTCATCGCTTTCGAGCAAGAGGTGGAAGACGATAACGCCATGTCGGTGGGGGATGCCACCGTCCAGTTTGGCCGCCTGCGTCTGACCCTGATGCTGGAAAAAGACCTCACGGCAGAGTGGACCGCCATCGGCGTGGCGTTTGTGACCGAGAAGCGTAACGACAACCACGTGCGGCTCGACAACAGCTACATCCCGCCGATGCTCAACGCCAACAACAGCCCGCAGATCTACAGCATGATCAACGATCTGCACGGTCTGCTGGTACAGCGCAGCCAGCAAATTGGCGGTCGTTTGCGCCAGCCCGGTCGCTTTAATACCTCCGAGCTGATTGAGTTCACGCTGCTGTCGCTGGTTAACCGTCATCTGGGCGAGGTTTCTCATTTAAAAACCCTCCCGCTGCTGCATCCAGAAACGCTCTGGCGCAGCTGGCTGCCGTTCGCGACCGAGCTCGCCACCTGGACGTCCCAGCGTACCGCTGAAAGCGTGCTGCCGATTTACGATCATGACGATCTGGCAAACTGCTTCAGCAAGCTGATGCTGATGCTGCGTCAGGGGCTGTCGCTGGTGATGGAAGACCACGCGATTCAGCTGCCGCTTAACGAACGCTCTCACGGCCTGAACATCGCCACGGTGCCTGAAACCAGCATGGTGCGTGAGTTCGGCTTCGTGCTGGCGGTTAAAGCCAACGTGCCAGGCGAACACCTGCAAACCCATTTCCCGGCGCAGATGAAGGTCGCGCCGGTCTCGAAAATCCGCGATCTGGTTCAGCTTCAGCTGCCGGGCATTATGCTGCGCGCCATGCCGGTCGCGCCGCCGCAGATCCCGTGGCATGCCGGCTATAGCTACTTTGAACTGGAGAAGGGCAGCGAGCTGTGGCACGAGATGGATAAGTCCGGTGCATTCGCCCTGCATCTTGCAGGGGAATTCCCGGGGCTGGATATGGAGTTTTGGGCCATCCGTAGCCCGACAGAATAATAAAGCGAGCGCTTAATATGCAGGAACGACAGGACACCGGCAGTGATGCCGCCTTTACCGGAGCCAGTAGCAACAATCAGCTGGTGGCGGCCGCCAATCCGCTGCTCAATGCGATTCCGCAGATCCGTCACTCGATCTCCCATGACGATCAGGTGGCGTTACGCCAGCGCCTGATTGATGAGATTCGCCGTTTCGAAGTCCGCTGCCAGCAGGCGGGACTGCCCTACGAAGTGATCGTCGGGGCTCGTTACTGCCTGTGTACGGCGCTCGATGAGGCCGCCGCGCTCACCCCCTGGGGCAGCAGCGGCGTCTGGTCAAGCAACGGTCTGCTGGTGACGTTCCATAACGAAACCTGGGGTGGCGAGAAGTTCTTCCAGCTGCTGGCGCGCCTGTCGCAAAACCCGCGCGAGCACATTCTGCTGCTGGAGATGATCAACTACTGCCTGCTGCTGGGCTTCGAAGGACGCTATCGGGTGCTGGATAACGGCCGCACCCAGCTTGAAACCATCAAGCAGCGGCTGTGGCAGATGATCCGCGGCGTGCGCGGCAGCTATCCGCCGCCGCTTTCACCCCATCCGGAAGATCGTCCGGTGCTGCGCAAACTCTGGCGGCCGATGGTTCCCCTGTGGGCCTGCGTGGCGCTGGCCGGGTTTATCGCCTGCCTGTTTTATATCGTGCTTAACTGGCGTCTTGGCGATAACACCAACCCGGTGCTGGCGAAGATTTATCAGTCTCAGCTGCCGGAAACCACTATTCAGCAACCGGCGCGTCAGCTTCCGGCTGTGCTGAACCTGCGCGGCTTCCTGAAACCTGAAATCGAGGCTGGCCTGGTCGCGGTGAAAGACGAAGCGGATCGCAGCGTCGTTATCCTGAAGGGTGACGGGCTGTTTGCTTCTGCCTCTACCGTCGTGCGTGACCGCTATGAACCGGTCATCCACCGCATTGCGCAGGCGATGAATAACGTCAGCGGCAAAATTCTGGTGGTGGGCTACAGCGACAATGTGCCGATCCGCAGCGCGCGCTTTGCCTCTAACTATGAACTCTCTCTTGAACGCGCCCGCTCGGTACAGAAAATGCTGCAGGGAAGCCTCTCTCAGCCTGGCCGCGTGAAAGCGGAAGGGCGGGGCGAGATTAACCCGGTGGCGCCGAACACGACGCCTGAAAATCGCGCCCGTAACCGCCGTGTGGAAATTACTCTGCTGGTGTCGCCTGAAAACACTCAGGCTGAGCTGAACGGATTGCCGCAAGGAAACTAAGGAATGCTGACTACACTTCTTTCCATTTTGACCAACCGCATTCTGTGGAGCTTCCTCGGCGTCACGGCGCTGGCGGCGGTGATCTGGATGATTGGTCCCCTGTTGTCCATCGTGGACACCCGACCGCTTGAGTCTGAGCAAAACCGTATTATCAGCATTGCCGTGGTCTATCTGCTCTGGGCGCAGGGCCACATTCTGCCGCGCCTGTACAACGCCTGGCTGAACCGCAAGCTGATGGACAAGCTCAAGGAGAATACCGCCAGCCCGGAAGCGGCGGATCCGCAGAAGCGGCTGAACAGCGAGGAGCAGATCCTCGCCAGCCGTTTTGATGAAGCCGCGCAGATGCTTAAAAAAGCGCACTTCAGCAAAGCGGGCCAGGGCGCCCAGTGGACGCAGCGCTTCAGCACGCAATATCTCTATCAGCTGCCGTGGTTCGTCATTATCGGCGCGCCGGGCTCCGGTAAAACCACGGCGCTGGTCAATTCCGGGCTGCAGTTCCCGCTGGCCGATCGTTTCGGTAAGACCGCGCTGCGGGGAATTGGCGGCACGCGCAACTGCGACTGGTGGTTCACCAATGAGGCGGTGCTGCTGGACACGGCGGGCCGCTATACCACCCAGGAGAGCGAGCAGGTGCAGGACGCCGGCGAATGGCTGGAGTTCATGGGGTTACTGCGTAAGTATCGCCGCCGCCAGCCGATCAACGGCGTCATCATCACCATCAGCATTTCTGACCTGCTCACCCAGTCCGCCGAGGCGTCCCGCCAGCAGGCGGTGAACCTGCGCCAGCGTCTGTCCGAGCTGCATGAGCAGCTGGGTATCCGCTTCCCGGTGTACGTGATGGTGACCAAGGCCGACCTGCTTAAAGGCTTCCGCGCGTGGTTTGCCGACTACGATAAAGCGCAGCGCGACCAGATCTGGGGCTTTACGCTGCCGTGGGAGCAAACCAAACACGCTGATTACGACCTGATGGGCAACTTCCAGCAGGAGTTTTCTCTGCTACAGCAGCGCCTTGATGCCGGGCTGCCGGAAACCATGCTGAAAGAGCATGACGCGAAAACCCGCGCAGAAGCGTATCTCTTCCCGCAGGAGTTCGCCGCGCTGCGTCCGCTGCTGGCAGACTACCTGAGCACGGTCTTTGCCCGCTCCAACTTCGAAACCGAGTTCTCTCCGCGCGGGATCTACTTCGCCAGCGGGACGCAGGAAGGCATGCCGTTCGACCGCGTGATGGGCGAACTGAACCGCGCCCTGTCGCTGCCGGAAGGGGGCGAGGCGGATAACTGGGATTCGGTCAGCAAAGAAGCGCCTATCCCGGGCGCAAAAGGCCAGAGTTTCTTCATTAAGAATCTGCTGCAAAACGTCATCTTCCAGGAAGCAGGGATCGCAGGGGAAAACCGCTGGTGGGAGCTGCGCAACCGGGCGGTGATCTGGTCCGGCTACGCGGCGCTGCTGGCCCTGCTGGTTATCCTCGGCGGTCTGTGGCTCACCAGCTATGCCAAGAACAAAACCTATCTGGCAGAGGTGGATGCGAAGGTTCCGCTGCTCGACCAGCAGAGCAAAGCGTTACAGAACCAGCCGCAGCGCGATCTGTTCGATCTGCTGCCGCTGCTGAACGGGCTGGTTGACCTGCCGAAAAGCGACGCGTTTGATGTGAACGATCCGCCCGTATCCCGCCGTATGGGGCTCTATCGCGGGGATGACGTTAGCGATGCCGCGCAGTCTCTGTACCAGAAAGCGCTGGATCAGATGCTGCTCCCTGCCGTTGCCATGCACATCACTACCTGGCTTCGCAACGACAACGGCAGCGATGTGGAATACAGCTATGAAGCGCTGAAAGCCTATCAGATGCTGTATCAGCCGAAGCACTATGACGGCAAATTCCTGCATTCGTGGGTGATGCTCAATCTGCAGCGGAATCTGCCTCAGAACGTCACGAAGGCGCAGCTGCAGCAGCTTGAATGGCACCTGACGCAGCTGCTGGAACCGAAAATTCAGGCCTCGCCGTACGCGCAGGATGAATCTCTGGTTGCCCGCGAAAGAGCGATGATCAACCAGCAGCCGCTCTCCACGCGCGTATACGGTCGCCTCAAGCGCCTGCTGGAACATGATGACAACCTGAAGCCGGTCTCCCTTTCCGACCTGGGCGGACCGCAGAGCGAGCTGGTATTTTCCCGCAAAAGCGGCAAGCCGGTGAGCGAAGGCGTACCGGGTCTGTATACGCCGGACGGCTACTGGAAAAGCTTTAACGGCCAGATTGACAGCGTGACCACCGCCCTGCACGAGGATGACGCCTGGGTGCTGGGGGCCGCGACGGCGCAGGAGGATAAACAGCAGATCGATAACGCCGTGCGCCAGCTCTACATGCGCGACTTTATCGCCAACTGGGATCGCTTCCTCGCCGACATTCAGCTCAATAACAGCGCCGACCTTTCCCAGCGCATCAACACCGCGCGCCTGCTCTCCGGCGGCAATTCGCCGCTGCGTCGTCTGGTGCAGAACCTGAGCCAGGTCCTGACGCTGTCACGCAATGCGCCAGCGCCAGAAGATGCAGGCAAAGCGCAGGATCAAAGCAACCGCGCTACCCGTACGCTGGAAGCCCTGTTCAGCAACAGTGACGCAGCGCCGACCCAGGCCGCCGTGGTCACCCAGGCGCCGGAACAGCTGGTCACCGACCACTATGCGCCGATGATTGAGCTGGCGCAGCCGCTGGAGAAGGGGGGGAAGACCATCGTGTTTGATGATTTTCTCAAGCAGGTGGATGAACTCTATCGCTACCTGACCGCCGTCCAGGACGCGGCCAACAGCGGTATGCCGGCACCGGGTGGGGAGGCGATCAGCCGTCTGCAGGCCAGCGCCGGTCGTCTGCCGGGCGGGCTGCAAACCATGTTCAGCAACATGGCGGTGGGCGCCAGCAGCGATACCCAGCGTCGTGATCTGGAAAACGTGCGTAAGCGAATTAACGTTGAAGTGGGCGGTTTCTGCCGTCAGGCGATTGCCGGTCGCTACCCGCTGGTACGCAGCGCCGGCACCGAGGTCACCCCTGACGATCTCGCGCGCATGTTTGCGCCGGGTACCGGGCTGATGGACGCTTTCTTCCGCGACAATCTGACCAATAAGGTGGACACCACGCAGGCCAACTGGCGCTTTATGCCGGGCATTGACGGGAAAACGCTGCCGGGAAGTGAAGGGTTGCTGAGACCGTTCCAGCAGGCCCAGTCGATTCGCGACGCCTTCTTTGCTAATGGCGCAACGACGCCGTCCTTCAAGGTGACGGTTCGCACCGTGCGAATGGATAACACCATTCTGAACCTGACCCTGGACGTTGACGGCCAGCTGCTGCGCTACAGCCACGGTCCGCAGGCCGTGCAGATCATGAACTGGCCGGGGCCGGGCGGCACCAACCAGGTACGCATGCAGCTGGGGCTGGCGAACGGCAGCACGGCGACGCTGGTCACCAACGGCGCCTGGGCGCTCAACCGCTTCTTCGATAAAGCGAGCACCAGCCCGGGCGCGGGTAGCCTGAGCCGTCAGGCCACCTTCAACGTCGACGGACATCAGGTCACGCTGGAGTTTGCGCCAAACAGCATTCGCAACCCGTTCCAGCTTCCCCGTTTCTCATGCCCATAACCGCAAGGACAGCCGTATGACGAATACCCCTGCGATGAACCGCTACAGCTGGTATGGCAAATTACCCAGCGCCGGAGATTTTTTGCAGCGTCGCTTTCCTGACACTTTACAGCGCCAGTGGTCACACTGGTTTCAGGTCGGTCTGCTGGCCTGGCAGCAGGAAGAGCAGCGCAGCGGCGAGCGCCAGTTCCAGAAAGCGCCAGTCTGGAATTATGTGGTACCGCCCATGCTGGGCAGCCAGATGATCCAGATGGGCTGTCTGCTGCCCGGCCGCGACAGCGTTGGCCGACAGTACCCGGTTTGCCTTCAGCTGAGCTTCGCCCCGTCAGAGTGGTCGACCAGCCTGCTCAGCCAGGCCGAAAGCTGGTACCAGCAGATTGGGCGCCTGGGGCTGCACGCGGTGCGCAACAGTTTTTCCGCCTCGCAGCTGGATGAGATGCTGATGACCATTCCGGCGCCGCAGCCCGTCGAGCCGCAAAAGCGCTCCGACATCCTGGATGTGATTGGCTATGACGAGGACGGCCAGAGCACGCTGGGCTGGCCTCAGGCGGCGGAGTGTTTTGATCCGCTACGTCAGACCAGCTACTGGTGGACCAACCGCTGCGACGGTTACCCGCTATACACCCACGTGCACAGCGGTAACTTTACCGGGCAGCTTTTCACCCTGCTGTTCGACCCGGCAGGGGGCGCCCGTCCGGGGCGTCACGGTCTCTATCCGCCCATGTTTGAATAAGCAGGGATCTTATGAATATCGAAGAATTTCTCGCGCCAATAAGCCCCGACAAGCCCTGCGGCGAAAACCTGGAGTACGACGCTGACTTCCAGATCATGAATCAGGCAAGTCTTGGGAAAGCGGAACAGCAGTTTGGCGACACCATTATCCCGGCAGAGCCCGCAGACTGGAACACGGTAGAAAAATACGCCACCAGCCTGCTGACCCGCACCAAAGATCTTCGCGTCCTGCTGGCGTTAACCCATGCCTGGACGCGCCGCCGCGGGCTGGCGGGCTACGCGGACGGATTATTGCTGGTGCAGGAGGCGATCGCCCGTTACTGGGAACCGCTCTATCCGCTGCTGGAAGAGTATGGCGAAACCGATCCGTTCTATCGCATTAACGCCCTGGCGGGGCTCAGCGATAAATCCGACCTCACCGTCGCCGTGCGAAACGCCTCGCTTCTGCGTTCAAACGGCGATGAAATTTCGCTCCGGGATGCCCAGGCCCTGCTGGACGGCAGTAAGACGGAATGTCCGGACTATCCCGGCGGCCGTCCACGGCTGATTGACGAGCTGGCCCGCGGCGACCAGCCGGGAACCGCAGCGGTTATCGTCATTAACGAACGGCTGCTGGCGATTCGCGAGCTGCTCACCGGGCATCTCGGTGAAAGCGGCGTGCCCGAGATGGAGCAGCTGCTGAAAACCGTCGGACTGGTAGCCAGCGCGTGTCAGGTGACCGACATCAGCAAGCTGCTGCCGAACCGTGAGGTGCAGGCAGAACCACAGGCCGAGCAGCAATCGGCGGCAACGCAGCCCGCTCAGCCGGTCACCGACTGGCGAAGCGTGCAGGTCACCAGCCGCGCCGACGCGCAGCTGATGCTGGAAAAAGCGAAGCAGTATTTTGCGCAGTACGAACCGAGCCACCCCGCACCGCTGATGATTGAACGGGTGCAGCGGCTGTCAGAACTTAACTTTATGGACATTATTCGCGACCTGGCGCCAGACGGCGTTAACCAACTGGAAAACATCTTTGGGCGCCGCGAATAGCGCGTCCAGGCATTATGACGACAGGCATGGAGCCTGCCGTTTCACCTTCACCGCGCATCTTTGATGGAGAACATCATGGCAATGAGTAACAGTGGGCAGAAATTCATCGCACGTAACCGTGCTCCCCGCGTGCAGATCGAGTACGACGTAGAGATCTACGGTGCAGAACGTAAAATTCAGCTGCCGTTTGTGATGGGCGTCATGGCCGATCTGGTCGGCAAACCGGTGGAAAACCTGCCGGCCGTCGACGAGCGTAAATTCCTCGAAATCGACATCGACAACTTTGACGAACGCATGAAGGCGCTGAAGCCGCGCGTAGCGTTCCAGGTGGATAACACCCTGACCGGCGAAGGTAAGCTCAACGTGGATCTGACCTTCGACAGCATGGACGACTTCCTGCCGGATGCGGTGGCCCGCAAGGTTGAGCCGCTGAACAAGCTGCTGGAAGCGCGTACCCAGCTTTCTAACCTGCTGACCTATATGGACGGCAAAAACGGTGCGGAAGAGCTGATCGCTAAAATTCTGCAGGATCCGACGCTGCTCAAATCCCTGAGCCAGTTGCCGAAAAATGACGAAAGCGCGAAAGGTAGCGAGGAATAATCGATGAGCAACCAGACTCAACAACATGAGCAGCAGGCGGGTCAGGCGTTCAGCCAGGATGAATTCAGCGCGCTGCTGAACAAAGAGTTCCGCCCGAAAACCGATCAGGCCCGCTCCGCCGTCGAAAGCGCGGTCAAAACCCTGGCGCAGCAGGCGCTGGAAAATACCGTCACCTTCTCGAACGATACCTACCGCACCATTCAGAACCTGATTGCCGGTATCGACGAGCAGCTGTCGCAGCAGGTGAATCAGATCATTCACCACGAAGAGTTTCAGAAGCTGGAGAGCGCCTGGCGCGGTCTGAGCTACCTGGTGAACAACACTGAAACTGACGAGATGCTGAAGATCCGCTTTATGAGCATCTCCAAGCAGGAGTTGGGCCGTACCCTGAAGCGCTTCAAGGGCGTGGGCTGGGACCAGAGCCCGATCTTCAAGAAAATCTACGAGCAGGAGTACGGTCAGTTTGGCGGCGAGCCGTTTGGCTGCATCGTGGGCGACTACTACTTCGACCACAGCCCGCAGGACGTTGAGCTGCTGGGTGAAATGGCGCGCATCGGCTCTGCGGCACACTGTCCGTTCATTACCGGTACCGCACCGGGCGTGATGCAGATGGAGTCCTGGCAGGAGCTGGCCAACCCGCGCGACCTGACCAAGATCTTCCAGAACACCGAATACGCCGCCTGGCGTTCACTGCGTGAATCCGAAGATGCCCGCTATCTGGGCCTGGTGATGCCGCGCTTCCTGTCGCGCCTGCCGTACGGTATTCGCACCAACCCGGTCGACAGCTTTGACTTTGAAGAGCAGACCGACGGCGCGAACCACAACAGCTACTCGTGGGCGAACGCCGCGTACGCGATGGCAGCCAACATCAACCGCTCCTTCAAAGAGTACGGCTGGTGCACCTCGATTCGCGGCGTGGAGTCAGGCGGGGCGGTGGAAAACCTGCCGTGCCACACCTTCCCGAGCGATGACGGCGGTGTGGACATGAAGTGCCCGACCGAGATCGCCATCAGCGATCGTCGTGAAGCCGAGCTGGCGAAAAACGGCTTTATGCCGCTGGTTCACCGCAAAAACTCCGACTTTGCCGCCTTCATCGGCGCGCAGTCCCTGCAGAAACCGGCGGAGTACCACGACCCGGATGCGACCGCTAACGCGCGCCTGGCATCACGCCTGCCGTACCTGTTCGCCTGCTGCCGCTTTGCCCACTACCTGAAGTGCATCGTGCGCGACAAAATCGGCTCCTTCCGCGAGCGCGAAGAGATGGAACGCTGGCTGAACGACTGGGTCATGAACTACGTCGACGGTGACCCGGCTAACTCCTCTCAGGAGACCAAGTCCCGTAAACCGCTGGCAGCTGCGGAAGTGCAGGTGCAGGAGATTGAGGACAACCCGGGCTACTACGCCGCGAAGTTCTTCCTGCGTCCACACTACCAGCTGGAAGGTCTGACCGTTTCTCTGCGTCTGGTATCTAAACTGCCGTCGCTGAAGACGAAAGACGCGTGATGCAGATAGCCGGCCTCCTGGGGCCGGCAGCCTTATTGTGAGTACGAGATAGCTAATGAATTTACCTGTGAAAGCGATAACAAGAAAATTCATCATCTATTTAATGGTTTATGCGTTGTTAATTATTTCATTCATGCTGTTTGTGACGGTATCCGGCTACTATCTGTTTATCTTTGACTGGCCAGAAGATGTCCCGCAAATCGCAATGCATGGATTCTTATGTGCTGGACTTAATGCATTAGCGATAGGTATCTACGTTGTTGCAGAGAAATGGAAAGAGAAACGTTAATACCTCGTGCTGGCTTATATTTAATTAAGGTATTCCACTAACGCGATATTACAATGAATAAAATAAACCTGTTTGCAATCGCTTTGTTGTTTATCGCGTCTCTGGCAGAAGCACAAACGGGAAATTATTCTTATCCTGACGCAACAGCATTACCGCAGGATGATACGTCAAATTTGCTTCGCGACCCGGGCTTATTAACGGGGTACGATTTCAATCTCAGCGCAGCGCGCTTCGCCAGTGCCTGGCTTTCAAAAACGAATGAACGCGAGCGCATTAAGGCGGATATGTATCTATTAGGCGTGGTTGATGCATCAGAGGGGAAGGCCTGGTGTAAAGGTCATCCGGTTTTGCCCAATACGGTTCATGAATTTCTTTACTCTCGCTTTGCCCATTTATCTGAGCAGGAGAGCAAACGGCGGGCTTCTGAAATCATTTCCGATGCAATGGGAGAATTAAGCCCCTGTCAACATCGGACTGGCTTATAGAACGCTCCACTGCTGAACCGGTTGGAATTGGATAGCTGATGCGCTGTGGGGCCGATGGCAAAGGATATAAGGTGAAACATTTCTGTTTTTTCCTCGTATTTATGACCTTTTATGTGTGTGCCGGAAATAACTATCCTGATTTTTATCAGCAGCAAACATACCGGCAGGTTTTAAAAGATTTAGTTCTGGCGCGCTGTCTTGCTCAGGTGGCAGATAAAGGCAGTCAGTTTTCTGCTGATGCGGCCAGAAGTGCGAGCGCATTTATTGAGTGGATACCTTTTGATGCTGAAAATGGCACGGATAAAGTGAATGCCCTCATCGGAAAATATAAAAATCAAATTAATGGTTTTCATTCAGAGCGAAAACCCGATGTCAAAGGCGTAACCTTAAACTGTATACGTCTTTATCATAGCGACGAACTGAACAAACTGGTTCCGCAAGTCATCATTGGCGATCCTGACCGTAGCTGGATCCAGGATAACCCAGAGTAGTAAAAGACTTCACATTCTTTCCATTTATTCCGGGAGAATGTAAGACTGTCAAATGACACGGGTCATTTGATATGAGGCAGAGGTAAAATATGGACGGTTTTATTCAGCCCCATGCTTTCCTGTTTGCCATATAAGTGCTTTTTCGAAAGCAATATTGTTCATCCACGAAGAGTAGATATTATGGCTATTGATATGTTTCTGAAGGTCGAGGGTGTTACGGGCGAATCGAAAGATTCTAACCACACCGGCTGGACTGATATTACCTCCTTCTCCTGGGGCGCTTCCCAGCCAGGTAATATGAGCGTTGGCGGTGGCGGCGGTGCCGGTAAAGTTAACTTTAACGACCTGCACGTTAACGCGCTGATCGACAAATCCACCACCGCTATCCTGAAACACTGCGCCAGCGGTAAACACCTGACTAAAGTTGAACTGTCCGTTTGTAAAGCGGGCGGCCAGCAGGTGGAATACTCCCGCATCACGCTGGAAGATGTGCTGGTGACCTCTGTTCAGTACACCGGTGCTGACAACGGCGACACCGTTGGTGTGACCTATGCATTCCAGGCTGCGAAAGTGAAACAGCAGTACTGGGAGCAGACCACGTCGGGTGGTAAAGGTGCTGAAAGCAGCGCTGGCTGGAACATCAAAGAGAACAAAGAAGCGTAATAATAGTGGGCCCGAAAGGGCTCACTTTATCCGGAGCTTCTTATCAAGGAGAAACAAGATGTCTCAAATGCGTCCTGCTTTTGGTGCCGCCTGGAACAGATTCAGAGAAGTGAACGTAAGCGTAGAACAGGTTGGCAAATTGTTGGGTGGAAAAGTTCAGCATAATATCGACGCCGGTATTTTTAAAAATGCCTGCCCAATTCGTATGAGCTACGTTTTAAATTACTGTGGCATTCCTATTCCTTCTAACAGTAAATATGCGACAGTGACCGGAAACGACAAAAAGCGCTATATGTTCCGCGTTAAAGATATGATTGCATTTCTACCCACGGTACTGGGCAATGCCGATATGTCTGTCTCTTCTCCCACTCCTGCGCAATTTGCAGGCAAACAAGGCATTATCATCTTTACCGGGCACGGCTGGAGCGACGCAACCGGGCATGTCACACTCTGGAATGGTAATATTTGCTCTGATGATTGCCATTTTCTGGGCTCACCGGGTAATGGTTCGTTTATTCCGACCAACGCAACATTCTGGAGCCTGAAATGAAACGTTTATTACTGCTGGTATTGGCTATAAATGCCTCTGCTGTTTATGCCCAAACCCTGCCTGATGTCAGCGCTTTTTCTCAGCAACAAATCTTTGAAAACTGGGTGCAAAATCGATGCATCAGTAAGATTGCGGACAGTAAAAGTCTGAAAGACGATGCAGAGGCCAGCGCGGCCGCATGGCTGGAAGCAAGCAATCTCCCTGCAGAGAATTTTGAAAAAGCTGACAAGGTGATTGTTTCTTTACTGAAAGAGAAAGTAGGCGGTACCGAACCGGGTCAATATCAGGTTTTAAAGTGCAGCTTAATCGCCAACAGCGACGCGATTCGTCCGCTCAAAACCGCAAAATAGAATCAATGGAATCCGGCCCCAAACGCCGCCGTTCTCGCCCCGAGAGCGGCAGCGTTTGAGCGCTAATCATACCAGCAGGAATACGCCATGCGATTCACGATTATTTCTACGAAACCCGGTCATCAGCCGCCGCAAAGCAGCTGTGATTTTTACGCCCCGGGCGGCACCATTGGGCGCGGTACGGATAACAATCTGGTATTGCCGGATAATGACCGCACCATCTCTCGTCTGCAGGCCATTGTTCACGTGGACGCCCAGGGCGAATGCCGCGTGACCAACCGCGGCAGCGTCACCCGCGTGGTATTAAATGACATTCCGCTGGAGCGAGGGCGTCAGGTTGAACTGCAGGATGGCGACATTCTCGGTATTGATGACTACCGTATCGAAGTGACCGAACTGATCCACGATACCCAGCCCGTGAGCCGTATGGCGGCCAGCCTGCACCAGCAGGCGCGTCCGACAGCCGCACCCGCGACCGCGCCAGCTTCTCAACCGAAACCGGCAAGTGCCGCACCGCGCGGGAAAGCCGAGCCGACCGCCGTGCCAACGGAGATCTGGGATAGCCTGATGCAGGAGTTCTCCATCTCCGACAGCATCTCCAGCAACCGTACAAAACCGCAGCCTGCTGCATCGCACGATCCGTTCTCCCAGCCTGCGGCTCCGGAGCGTAACGCCGAAGATCCGCTGGCGATATTCAACGACAGCGATCCAAAACTCGAGCGTAAGCATGTCGATCCGGACACGCTGTTCAGTGACGAGGCGTTGTTCAAAAAAGAGAGTATTTTTGACGACGTCACCCCGTCAACGCTGGTGCCGCCGGGCGAGACGAACCCCGTGAAGCCAGAAGAAGAGGCGACGGATGAGCTCGATCCGCTGGCCCTGTTTGGCGGTAAGGCCAGCGCGCCAGCCGCGCGTAATGACGACCCGCTCGGGCTGATGGGCGGCGCGCCACTAACCCATCCGGATGACATTATTGCCGAGAAGCCTGCGCCA
Source organism: Enterobacter sp. PL_is514 (assembly GCF_055816715.1). Taxonomy (NCBI): domain Bacteria; kingdom Pseudomonadati; phylum Pseudomonadota; class Gammaproteobacteria; order Enterobacterales; family Enterobacteriaceae; genus Enterobacter; species Enterobacter sp. PL_is514. The sequence goes on from NZ_JBVPGN010000028.1 coordinate 457,886, forward strand.
GTGCCGGAATCTGAACCTGAACAGGAAGAGGACGTGCTGGCCGATTCTCCGCTATTCGCCCCTGAGCCGCAGGAAGAACCGCGTGCTGAAGAAGAGCCCGCGCGACCGGATTACGCAGGCTTCACCATGCCAACGCCACAGGCCGTTGCGCGCAGCAGCGCTCAGGCCCCGAAGGGCCGCCTGCGCATCGACCCGGTCAATAACGCCGCCTCACCAACCACCACGGCAAACAGCGGTGAGAAGGGCGAAGTGCTGCAGGGCGAACTGCTGGAGGCACTGCTGGAGGGGATGGGGCTGAGCGAAATGCAGCCCGTCCCGCAGTTTGACCGTGAAAATATGCGTCAGTTGGGGCAGATCCTCGGCATGTTCTCTCAGGGGACCGTGGCGCTGCTCTCCTCGCGCTCCATCCTCAAGCGCGGCGTGAAAGCCGATATGACCATGGTGCTGGACGATGCCAACAACCCGTTCAAGCTGTTGCCGACCGGCAAAACCGTGCTGATCCAGATGTTCGGCACCCCAATGCCGGGCTTTATGCCGCCGACAAAATCGGTGCGCGACGCGCTGATCGATCTGCAGGCGCACCAGCTGGGCATGATCTCCGGCATCCGCGCCATTATCGCCGCGATGCTGCAGTCCTTTAACCCGGAGCAGCTGGAAGAGCAGGCGAAGCAGAACGGGATGACCTCTCGTCTGGCGCTGCCGGGCAGCCGTAAAGCGGCCCTGTGGGACTACTTTGTTCGCAGCTATGGCGAGACGGCGGGCGAGATTGAGGATGACTTCCACACCCTGTTCGGCGAGGCCTTCCTTCATGCGTATGACATGGAGGTCAATCAGTACAAAGACTCACAGAGCGGATCGGAAGACAAATGAATATCGCAACGGCTTCTCTCTCCCGCCAGGGGACGCGCGCCAGCAACCAGGATCAGACGGGAGAAACCATAGGGGAACGTTCAGCCTGCTTTGTCGTCTGCGACGGCATCGCGGGGCTGCCGGGCGGCGAGGTGGCCGCAGCGCTGGCCCGCAACAGCATTATCTCCCGCTTCGATGGCGACAAACATCTTAATGCGCAGCACATCCGCGACTACGTGCAGACGGCGAATCGCACCATTCTCAGCGAACAGCAGGCCGTGCAGGACTATCGCCGGATGGGCACGACGCTGGTCAGCCTGTTCATTGACCGTGATTACGGGCTGGCCTACTGGGCGCACGCCGGAGACAGCCGCCTGTACCTGTTTCGCCGGGGATGGCTGTGGCATGTGACTACCGACCACAGCCTGGTGCAGCAGATGAAAGATGCCGGGCACCAGACCGACAACCTGAACAGCAACCTGCTCTATCTGGCGCTGGGGATTGAAAACGGCGGGCCGGAAGCGAGCTACAGCGATGTGGTGCAGGTTGAGGACGGCGATGCCTTTTTACTGTGCACCGACGGGTTCTGGCACGGCGTCAGCGAAGAGCAAATGAAGCAGTCGCTGCATATGGTCAATACGCCGCAGGAGTGGCTGACCTTAATGAACCAAATCATTCAAAAGAATGGCGAACAGGAGGGGAATGCTCAGGATAACTATACTGCCCTGGCGGTATGGATGGGCAACCCTCAGGACACCACTTTGCTGCACACCCTCTCTGACGCAGCACAATTTCTTCCCTGCGGAACTGATTAGACACACAAGGAACGATATGAAACTTTGGCTATCGGGTTTGGCACTTCTGGCGGCGACCTCCACCGCTCAGGCTGAAAATTTCCGCATCGTGCAGTCTCCTGCGCAGAAGCTGGATATCTGGATCGACAACATCAAAGACAACACGCCGCAGAGCTGGTGTAAGCCTGAGGTGGCGCTGCGCATTGTGGCAAACGGCAAGAAAGACGTCTCCGTGCTGGAGAACTTTGTGCCGCGTCTTGGCTCACTGCTGGAACACCAGTGCAGCAAAGTGAATAAGCTTAGCTGGACGCTCAACGATCCGGCGGGTTCCACGCTGGCACAGGGCACGGCTGGCAAAGCGCAGGACTGGGCGCTGGTGGTGAAACAGGAGCAGGCCGCACCTGCTGCGACCATCACCGCAACCCCAGCCAGCGGCGCGTTACTGCCGCCAGACCAGAACGCTGCATCCCGCACCGTTGCCGCCGACCGTACGCCGTGGCAGGAGTTTACGCTTCAGGACGGCTGCCACCTGCGCACCTTCTGGGAAGGGGGCGCTTCTGCACCGGCGCTCTTTATTCCGGATTCTGACACCACCCGCTGCGGGAACGGCAGCTGGCTGAGCGGACACACCGTTGTGTCGCAGTCCCGCAACGGCGGGCAGAAAGAGATGGCGGTGACCTACATCCATGGCTTCCCGGTGACCGGACTGAATCAAAGCGCCGATCCGGAAAACGCGCTGATCACCTCCGTCAACAAAGAGCGCATGGTATTCAGCACGCCAAACAGCGACCAGAGCTGGATGATCCTGCCTTACGACAACGCCCTGAACAGCTGGAAGAGCAACGGCACGGTCGCGGTGGAGATTTCCCGTGAAACCGCCAGCGATGATGCAAAACTGCAGGCGCGTATCGCGGCGGTGAAAAAAACCTGGAGCGCCTGGGTGGCACCCGGTACCCCGCTGAATATCGTGCTGATTGACACCCTGCGTCCTCAGCTGCGCGATCCGGCCGTCGGCGCATGGCGCGCGGCGAATTAAGGAATGGCTATGAATACGCTCTATCAACACCTGGCGGGTGAGTCGCTCAACGACGCGCTGGCGCGCCTTGAAGCTGAAATCAAAGCCCGTCCGGCGGATGCCGATCTCCGCGCCGGGTTCGTGCAGTTTTTAACCCTCAGCGGCAACTGGACACGCGCCCTGACCCAGCTGAAAAGCTGGCTGGCGCTAAAGCCGCAGGCGAAACCCACCGTCACGCTGCTGGAGCAGTCCATCCAGGGCGAGCTGCAGCGCGCGCAGGTGATGGCGGGACAGGCGCGTCCGGCCATGCCTGAAACCCAGTGGCCGTGGCTGACTACCCTTGCCGCGGCGCTGAGCGAGGAGGGCGAGCGCGCCCGGGCGCTGCGTCTTGAAGCGCTTGAACAGGCTCAGGCAAACCCTGGTCATATCGCCCTCGAAAATGAGGAGACGCAGGCTTTTGACTGGCTGATGGACGGCGACGCCCGTCTCGGCCCGGTCTGCGAAACCATCGTGAACGGCCGCTATTTCTGGCTGCCGTTTAGCGCTATCGCGGAGATCCGTTTCCAGGCGCCCGCCAGCGTGACCGATCTGGTCTGGCGTCACGCCCTGGTGCGCCTGACCGACGGGACGGAGCAGGTGTGTCAGATCCCGGCGCGTTACCCGTTTGCAGACGACGCCTCTGATGCGGTCAAACTGGGACGCACCACCGACTGGCACCCGCTCGATACTGACGGCACGCTGTATGAAGGCCAGGGCCAGAAGGCCTGGCTGAGCGAGCAAAGCGAAAGCCCGCTGCTGTCGCTCAGCCTCGTGACGTTTGCGACGGATGGAGCCGATGAGTAATCCCGCTGGCGAAGGCGATCTGCTGCGCAGCGGCTGGCAAGCCCGCAGCAAGCAGGAGAAGGTGGGGGCGCGCGACAAAATGCAGCCCTCGCTGCTGGATCGCCTCACCGATAACGACCCGGAAAAAAAGCGCGAGTCGGCCAACAGCAATCTGATCACCCACGCCGCCCTGCGACGCAATGTTCTGCGCGATCTGCAGTGGCTGTTTAATACCATCAACCACGATGCCTCCGGTGATTTGAGCGCGTTACCGCATGTGAGCCGCTCGGTGGTTAACTTCGGCGTCGCGCCGCTGGCCGGAAAGAGAATGTCGGACATCGAATGGCACGATATTCAGCGCAAGCTCACCGAGGCCATCATCAATTTTGAGCCGCGCATTTTGCCGCAGGGGCTGCAGGTCCGCTGCGTGTCGGATACCTCCTCGCTGGATCTGCACAACGTGCTCTCCATCGAGATCAAAGGGCGTTTATGGTGTGTGCCTTACCCGCTGGAGTTTCTGTTTCGTACCGATGTCGATCTGGAAAACGGCCATTTTGAACTGAAAGATGCGGGGTAATCATGGAAAGTAAACTGCTCGAATACTACAACCGTGAGTTGGCCTACCTGCGCGAAATGGGGGCCGAGTTTGCCGAACGCTATCCTAAAGTCGCCGGGCGGCTGGGCATGCGCGGCATCGAGGTGGCGGACCCGTATACCGAACGTCTGATGGAGGGCTTCGCCTTCCTGACCTCCCGCGTGCAGATGAAAATGGACGCGGAGTTTCCGCGCTTCTCTCAGCGTCTGCTGGAGATGATTGCGCCGAACTATCTTGCGCCCACGCCGTCGATGGCGATCGCGGAGATTGAGCCCGACAGCAGCAGGGGTGACCTGAGCAAGGGCTTCATTGTGCCGCGCGGTACCATGATGGACAGCCTGGCGCTGAAAAAAACCGGCGTGACCTGCAGCTATACCACGGCGCACGAGGTCAACCTGCTGCCGCTGAAAATCGACAAGGTCGAGCTGGGCGGCGTGCCCGCCGATCTGCCGCTCGCGCAGCTGGGGCTGAGCCAGCGGGGGATCGGCAGCGCTCTGCGGATCCGCATCGCCTGCGACGGCCCGCAAAACCTCGGGCACCTGGATTTCGACCGTCTGGAATTTTTCCTCGGCGGTCCGGATATTGAAGCGCTGAAGCTGCTGGAGCTGGTGATGGAGCACCACGTCGGGATCGTCTGTCAGACGGTCAGCACGCAGCCGCAGCGACAGCTGCTGGCGTCGGATGCGCTGCGCCAGGAGGGTTTTGAGCCTGACCAGGCGCTGCTTCCGGACGATCTGCGCAACTTTGACGGCTATCGCCTGCTGCAGGAGTATTTCGCGTTTCCGGCCCGTTTCCGCTTCATTAGCCTCAGCGGCCTGAGCAAGCTCATCCAGCGCTGTGAAGACGAAAAAGCCTTCGACATCTTCATTCTGCTGGACAAGTCGGATGAGCAGCTGGAGCGCGTGGTCGATGCCAGCCACCTGGCGCTGCACTGCACGCCAGTCATCAACCTGTTCCCCAAGGTCGCGGCGCGTCAGAAGCTGAATGAAGGCCAGCATGAATACCATCTGGTGGTGGATAACATCCGTCCGCTGGATTATGAAATTTACGCGGTCAAAAAAATCTATGGCAGCGCGGACGGCCAGCGTGATGACCAGACGTTTCGTCCGTTCTGGAGCACCTGGAGCGGCGATGCGGGCAACTACGGGGCCTATTTTTCCCTGCGCCGCGAACAGCGCGTGCTGTCCGAACACGCCCTGCGCTACGGTACGCGTACCGGCTATATCGGCTCGGAGGTCTTTGTCTCGCTGGTGGATGAACAGCACGCCCCCTGGCAGGAAAACCTGCGCTATATCTCTGCCGAGGTGCTCTGCACCAGCCGCGATCTGCCGCTGATGCTGCAGCAGGAGCTCGGGCAGTTCATTATGGCCGATTCCATGCCGGTGAAATCCCTCACGCTGCGTAAAGGCCCGACGCCGCCGCGTCCGGCGCTGGCAGAAGGGTTCAGCACCTGGCGGCTCATCAGCCAGCTGCAGATGAACTACCTCAGCCTGATGGACAGCGAAAACGAAGAGGGCGCAGCCGCGCTGCGACAGCTGTTAGGGCTGTACGCCAACCTGGCAGAAACGCCCGTGGCGCGTCAGGTGGAAGGCGTTCGTCACTGCGTGCTGGAGCCGGTTCACCGCCGCGTGCCTGAACCCGGCCCGGTCGTTTTCGCCCGCGGGATCGGCATTACCCTGACGGTGGATGAGCGAGCCTTTTCCGGCGCCAGTCCGTGGCTCTTCGGCAGCGTGATGGAGCGTCTCTTTGCCCGTCTGGTGTCGATCAACAGCTTTACGGAGTTCACCCTGAAAAGTCAGCAGCGCGGCGAGATTGGCTACTGGGCGCCGCGCATGGGTAAAAGGGCGCTGATATGAGTGACACCGCTGCACCGCTGCGCGTGCATCGCCTGACGAAGCTGCCGGATGCGTTCTGGCACGGGGTGCGCGAGACGCCCTGGCGCTACGATCTGTTTCAGCTGTTAAGGCGCATTGATGCCCAGGGCGGCGAGCGCTACCCGCTGGGCCGCGCGCCGCTGCCAAAATTTGAACCGCTGCGCATCGGCCAGCAGCCGTCGATGAGTTTTGCTCCGTCGACGCTGGCTCAGGTGCGTCAGCGGGAGGAAAGCGGGCTGCATGAGGTGTCTATCCTCAGCTTCGGCCTGTTTGGCCCGAACGGCCCGCTGCCGGTCCACATGACAGAATACGCCCGCGAGCGTATTTATCATCATCAGGACACCAGCCTCAGCGCGTTTGCCGATCTGTTCCATCACCGCCTTGCGCTGCTGTTTTACCGCGCCTGGGCGGATGCGCAGCCCACTGTCTCACTGGATCGCGCCGATAACAGGCGCTTTGAAGGCTACCTGGCGTCGCTGATTGGCATGGGGCAGCCGGGTCAGATGAACAAAGGCAGCCTGAGTTCTCATGCCCGCTTTACCCACGCCGGGCACCTGACCCGTCACGGACGGGATCCGGAGGGGCTGGAGAAGATCCTGCGCAGCTATTTTAAGGCGCCGGTTAAGCTGGTGAGCAACGTGCCGCAGTGGATGCCGCTTTCCACGCGCGAGCAGGCGCAGCTGGGAGCAGGACGCCGCATGCCGCGCATGGGTGAGTCCGCTTTTCTCGGCGTCGCCGTCCGCGACGTGCAGCATAAGTTTCGCATCGACATTGGCCCGCTGAGCGCGGAGGAGTACAACCGTTTTCTGCCGGGGGAAGCGTGGGTCACCGAACTGCGTGACTGGGTGCGTCAGTACGCCGGGGTGGAGTTTGAATGGGAAACACGGGTGATCCTGCGTGAAGACGCGGTGCAGGGCACCACGCTCGGCGGTGCCGGGCGATTAGGCTACAACACCTGGCTGGGCCTTCAGCCGCGGCCTGTCCCGCGTGGCGATCTGGTGTATTGCGCAGAGCGATAATTTTTCTAACGCATTGTTATCAATGGAACCGAACATGTCAGAAATAAGCCGTGCCGTGCTTTTCGGCAAACTGGATACGCTGTTATTTACCTCTCTGGAAAGCGCCACTGCGTTCTGCAAGCTGCGCGGCAACCCCTATGTTGAGCTGGTGCACTGGCTGCATCAGCTGATGCAGCAGCAGGATGGCGATCTGCAGCAGGTCATCCGCCACTTTGCCCTTGATGAACAGCAGCTGACGCGCGATATCGTTGCGGCGCTGGATGTCCTTCCGCGCGGGGCGAGTTCCGTTTCCGATCTCTCCGAGCATATCGACAGCGCCGTTGAGCGCGCCTGGGTCTTCGGCTCGCTGAAGTTTGGCGTCAGCCGTATTCGCGGCGGCCATTTGCTGATCGGCATGCTGAAAACCTGGAATCTGGCCAACGTGCTGAAAAGCATCTCGTCGCAGTTCACCCGCCTTAACGTCGAGGTGCTGATTGAGCAGTTCGACGCTATTTGCGCCAACAGCAAAGAGACACAGCAGGCCGCTGCTGCCGTCGATGCACCGGCGGGTGCAGTACCGGCTGCGCAGGGGACGCTGGCCCAGTACGGCCAGGATCTGACCGCCCGCGCCCGCGACGGGAAGATTGACCCGGTTGTCGGGCGCGACGAGGAGATCCGCCAGATGGTGGATATCCTGATGCGTCGTCGCCAGAACAACCCGCTGCTGACCGGGGAAGCCGGGGTCGGGAAAACGGCGGTGGTGGAAGGGCTGGCGCTGCGTATCGCCGACGGCGACGTGCCGGAGCCGCTGCAGAACATTCAGCTGTGGCTGCTGGATATCGGCATGCTGCAGGCCGGTGCAGGCATGAAAGGCGAGTTTGAAGCCCGTCTGCAGGCGCTCATTAACGAAGTCCAGTCCAGCGCCACGCCGATCATTCTGTTTATCGATGAGATCCACACCCTGATTGGCGCAGGCGGCCAGCAGGGGACCGGCGATGCGGCGAACCTGCTGAAGCCAGCTCTGGCGCGCGGCCAGCTGCGCACCATCGGGGCCACCACCTGGGCGGAATACAAAAAGTACATTGAGAAAGATCCGGCGCTGACCCGTCGTTTCCAGACGGTGCAGGTTCACGAGCCGGACGAAGCGAAAGCCATTCTGATGCTGCGCAGCACCGTGTCGCCGCTGGAGACGCACCACCAGGTTCTGCTGCTTGACGAAGCGGTCAGCGCGGCGGTGAAGCTGTCGCATCGCTACATTCCGGCGCGTCAGCTGCCGGACAAAGCCGTTGCCCTGCTCGACACCGCCTGCGCCCGCGTCGCGGTCAGCCAGAGCGCGCCGCCTGCGCAGCTGGAAGACTGCCTGCGCCATATTGCCGCGCTGGACGTGGAAATTGAGATCGCAGAACGCGAGGCGCGCGTCGGTGCCGGAGACGCTGAGCGCGTAGCAACGTTACGCGCCGAACGCGACGCGTATGAGACAAAACGCGAAGCCCTGTCCCGGCGCTGGGAAGAAGAGCGCAGTCTGGTGCAGGAGATTATCCGTCTGCGCGCCGCGCTGTTCGCGGCGGGCGAAGAAGATACCGCTGAGCTGCGCGGCAAGCTGACGGAACAGCAGCTGGCGCTGAACGCCTTACAGGGTGATGAACCGCTGCTGTTTGCGGCGGTGGATGAAAACGTGGTTGCCGCGGTGGTCTCTGACTGGACCGGGATTCCGCTGGGCCGGATGGTGAAAAACGAGATCGACGCGGTGCTCAACCTTGCCGACACGCTGAACCAGCGCGTTATCGGCCAGCGTCACGGTCTGGATCTGATTGCCCGCCGCGTGAAAACCTCGCGGGCGAAGCTCGACGATCCCAACAAACCGGTGGGCGTCTTTATGCTGTGCGGCCCGTCCGGCGTCGGTAAAACCGAAACCGCGCTGGCGCTCGCGGAGTCGCTGTACGGCGGCGAGCAGAACGTTATCACCATCAACATGAGTGAGTTCCAGGAAGCACACACCGTGTCCACCTTAAAAGGTGCGCCTCCGGGATACGTAGGGTATGGTGAAGGCGGCGTGTTGACCGAGGCCGTGCGCCGCCGCCCGTACAGCGTGGTGCTGCTGGACGAAATTGAAAAAGCGCACCCGGACGTCCACGAAATCTTCTTCCAGGTCTTTGATAAAGGCTGGATGGAAGACGGAGAGGGGCGCCACATTGATTTCCGTAACACCATCATTATTCTGACGTCTAACGTCGGCACCGACCTGATTAGCGCCATGTGCGCCGATCCGGAGCTGGTGCCGGAGCCGGACGCCTTGAGCGGCGCGCTGCGCCAGCCGCTGCTGGAGGTGTTCCCACCGGCACTGCTGGGCCGTCTGCTGGTGGTGCCGTATTACCCGCTCAGCGACGAGATGCTGGGGCAGATTGTTCGCCTGCAGCTCAAGCGCATTCAGCGTCGTCTGGAAGAGAATCACAGCATTATTTCTGAGTTTGACGACAGCGTGGTGGAACAGATTGTTCAGCGCTGTACCGAGGTGGAGTCCGGCGGCCGCATGGTGGACGCTATTCTGACCAACACTCTGCTGCCTCAGATGAGCCAGATCTTACTTACCGCCAGCCGCAGCGACGAGCAGTACCGACGTCTGCACGTCACCTGCGAGCAGGGCGAGTTTCACTGTCAGTTTGCCGCGTAATAATCATCAAGAGAACTGTAAAAGATGACGGATAATGATAACAATCGGACTGTCCCAAACGCGCTCCCGGTCGGGTACCGCTTCAACGAGTTTGAAATCAAAGAGGTGATCGGCGGCGGCGGTTTTGGCATTGTCTATCGCGCGTGGGATCACCAGCTCGAACGCACTATCGCTATCAAAGAATTTATGCCTTCCTCGCTCGCCGTGCGCGGCGACGACATGACCCTGGTGCTGCGCAGCGAGCGCTTTGGCAAAGCGTTCTCCGCGGGCCTGAACAGCTTTATTCAGGAAGCGCGTCTGCTGGCGCGCTTTAACCACCCGAACCTGCTGCACGTCCTGCGTTTCTGGGTGCAAAACGACACGGCCTATATGGGGACGCTGTTTTACAGCGGCACCACGCTGTCGCGCCTGCGCGAAGAAAAGCCGGAGCTGATCAACGAAGCCTGGATCCGCCGCACGCTGCCGATGCTGTTCGGTGCGATCAAGACCATCCACGACGAAGGCTACCTGCACCGCGATATCTCTCTGGATAACATTCAGATCCAGGATAACGGCCTGCCGGTGCTGCTCGATTTCGGCTCCGCGCGACGCACCATCGGTAATCTCTCCGACGAAACGGAAACCATGCTGCGTCCGGGATTTGCGCCGATTGAGCAGTACACCGACGACAACGAAAGCGAGCAGGGCCCGTGGACGGATATTTACGCCCTCGGCGCGGTGCTGCGTACTCTGATTGTGGGTTCTCCGCCGCCGGTCAGCGTGGTGCGCTCTATTCAGGATACCTGCAAACCGCTGGTGGAAATCATGCCGCAGGGCTATTCCATTCCGCTGCTGCAGGCCATTGACCGCGCGCTGGCGCTGCACATGGAGGACCGTCCGCAGTCCATCGACGAGTTCGCTGCGCTGATTGAGATGCCGGTCGCGGGTATCAACGATGTGCTGACGGCGAAAAAGCCCGGCACGATGCTGGTACCGGTTGAAGACGAAAAACCGGCGTCGCTGCTCGACTGGCGTCGCTACAGGATCCCGGGCATGGTTGCCGCAGGCGTGCTGGTCGGCGTTGTCGCTGGCGCGATGCTGTTCAGCAGTAGTAACGATACGCCTGAGCAGGCTGCACAGGCACCGGCAGAGGCGCGTTCGACCGAAACCGCCGCGAACGCGCCAGACGTGAAGCCGGAAACAGCGAAGGTGAGCGAGCAGGCGACGGCGCAACAGACGCCACCGCCTGCCGCGAGCCCTGTTGCGTTGGTCTATATCCGCATCCTCGACGGCGAAACGCTGAAAGTGAACGGCGAGCCAAAAGCGCTGCGCCCGGGAACCAACGGCTATGCATCGCTCAAGCTGCCGGCCGGAGAGGCGAAGATTGAACTGCAGGGCAACGGAAGAACGCGTGGCCAGACGCTGGATATTGCCAAGCCGGGCACCTGGCTGGTGAATCCGTAGGAATTTAAACAGGAGAGACTATGGAAGTGTACGATCTTCGAAGCCAGAGGCTTCATCCAGGGAATGCGAGAAGATTGTCTCTCCTGTTTATGCGTTTTGAATTTAATCCTAACCCGGAGAGTTGAGTTGAAGCCAACATGTGCCTCCCCATTTTTGTAAATAACAATATCGGGCGTACACAAGATAACCTCGCTCATTTAAATAGCAAATTATGGTATTTCTGGGGAAGTATGGATCTTCTCGCAATATTGCTTTATTGCGTGAATTCAGTTCGCCACGACAGAATTCCATTCATTTCTGATGCAAAAGCGTTTAGTGATTCGTTGCATTATTATGCAGGTGATGGTTTCAGCATTTTGGCCATGCTTTTTTTTGTGCTTGACTTACTTTTATTACTCTCTTTGTGTACTTCGGCCTGGTTATTCTTCAAGCGAAAGATCGGAGCGATTAAATTTGCCCTTGCTCAGGAATTATTTCGCTTGATTTCATTCAGATGTTCGGTCTCATTTTTCCCTCTTTTAGTAAGTATGTTTGATATTTCAAACATCTGGTTGAATGTAGGCTTATTTGTCACTTCAGAGTTACTGAAAATCTACTCTCTTGTTTTTTGGATGATCAAGAGGGAAAAGCCCCTTTCTTGAATGACGCTTTATCACAGATGCGAACCCCTTTTCTGCATCGCATAAGCTAGATGGAATAAAGATTATGCTCAACCGAATTACCGTTCAGCTCCCGGTGGAGGGGCTTCTGTTCTGGAAACTGACGGGCCGTGAGGCGATGTCCGAGTCGTTCGCGCTGATGCTGACCGTGCTCGGCACGGACGCGCGCATTGACCGCAGTAAGCTGCTGGGCCAGCCGGTCACGGTGACCATCCCGACGCAGAATCTGCTGACGTCCCGCTATATTAACGGCAAGATTACCCGCGTGGCGGTCAGCGCCGTTGAGCTGACGGGCACCCGCTATGCGGTGTACCAGCTGACGGTGGAGCCTGACCTGTGGCCGATGAAGCGCGACCGTAACCTGCGT